>CAVECL010000001.1:0-150754 GCA_963614595.1 Parasutterella excrementihominis
TTAGGTATCCAAGGGCCGCTGACGGCCTTTCCTCACTGAAGAGCTTCCTGTGCCTCTCGACGAAGGAGGAGACGTCCTTGCAACGGGAGAGATCAAGGTCCATGAGCGTCTCTGTCTTCGACAAGCCGTTTATGGCCCCCATCGCGTCATTATCCATCGGTGCCCAGGCGCGCCTCATCTAACAAGATATGATGTTGGTAAAAGAACTCAAAAGGCCCATAAACACATACTAAGTGCAACTGCCCAAAATGGTAAAAATACCTTGCGGTTTATTGGAGGTTTTGCAAAAGAATACCTTGCGGTTTATTGATTTTTCAACATAATGATCCTGAGGGGGCCAATCGATGGAACTTAAGCGTAAAATTTACGACAAACTTGTCGAATGGAAAAACGGCAAAAGAAAATCTGCCGTCCTGATTGAGGGCGCGCGCCGCGTAGGCAAATCCACCATCGCAAAGAAATTCGCCCGCGAGAATTACAGATCATATGTCGTGATCGATTTCGCGAAGGCAAGGAAATCCGTCAAAGACAATTTCTTGAACAATCTTGATGACCTCGATCTGTTCTTCCAGAACATCTCGCTTGAGTACGGCGTCCCTATCTTTCCGCACGAAACTCTGATTGTCTTCGATGAGGTCCAGCGTTTTCCCCGTGCGAGGGAAGCCATCAAATATCTTGTTGAGGACGGAAGATGCGATTTCATCGAGACGGGGTCTCTGATTTCTATCAAAGAGAACGTGGAAGGGATCCTGATCCCGTCTGAAGAACTCAAACTGAAGATGTATCCGCTTGACTTCGAAGAGTTCCTTTGGGCGGCGAAGGATGAGGTTCTCTCCTCCTATATTCAGGAATGCGCCGCGGGGAAGAAGCCTTTGGAAGAGGCCTACCACAAGAAAGCCATGAGACGTTTCAAGGAGTATATGCTCGTCGGGGGCATGCCTCAAAGCGTCGTCGCTTACTTCGAGAACGCCGGCAGCTTCTTTGAAGCGGATAAGGAAAAGAGGCTCATCCTCTCCCTTTATCGCGACGATATCTCCAAGGCAAGTAGAAGGTACGGCACGAAAGTCGCCTCCTTATTCGAGAACATTCCTTCCTATTTATCTCGTCACGAGAAGAAAGTGACTCTCTCCCTCATTCAGGAAGGCGCCACCTTCAAGCGGTTCGTCGACCCTTTCTTCTGGCTGGAAGATTCCATGATCTGCAACGATTGCTACAAATGCAACGATCCAAGCGTGGGGCTCTCGCTTAACAAAAACGATTCTCAGGTGAAATGCTATATGGGGGATACGGGCTTGCTCGTAAGTCTCGCCTTCTCGGAGAACGAATTGCTAAGCGAGGGCATCTATAGGGATATCATGAACGACAAGCTCTCGCTGAACGAGGGGATGATTTATGAGAACGCGATCGCTCAGATGATCGCCTCAACCGGGAGGAAGCTTTATTTCTACAATCACTTCAGCGCCGAAGCCAAGCGGAATGACATCGAGATCGATTTTTTGGTCTCCGGTGAGAGCAAGACCCACGCAAAGGTCTATCCGATTGAGGTGAAGTCCTCGAAGAACTACACCTGTTGCTCCTTCGCCAGGTTCAAAGAAAAATTCAAAGGGAAGATCGCTCCTGGCTACATCGTCCATCCGAAGGGCTACTCTTCTTCAGACGGGGTTTATAAGGTCCCACCTTATATGTTCTTCTTCCTTTTGAAGGAGGGGTTTGGCCAGTAGGAATCTTTCTTACGATTGGAAAAGCGGGACGTCAAAGAGGCCAAGTGAGACAATAAAGCGGAAGGGGACGAAGGAACCTCTATAAAAGCAAGGCCGCCTCATCTTTTGAAAGCCTCGGAGATAATCCATGACGGGGTCCCATACGGCCAGCTCCGCGCCGGGCTCGATGAGGAGGCCTGCCCCGTCAAGATGAGCGGATGGGCCCTCGGACAAGCAAAACCCATCTGAGAGAATTAACAAGTCCAATCACTGCCTCAAGAAGCGCAGCTCCGCTCGCGCAGGCCAGGAATGACAGCCGTTGCAGAACTGGCGGAACCTTTTCTATTCGTCTGGCAAGCCTATTGCGGCGAGACCGCGTAGAAATGCGGGATCTCTCTCCCACAGGCTTTCTAATCTATGGGCTAATCAGTCGTTTGTTTTAAAAGAGCCTCAAAATGCTAAGTTTGTCTTTATTTCCGAAAGCTCCCTTAATTAGTCCTGCGTTGGCGTATCCGTCAAAGAGCAAAAGCGGCAACGATTAAGCCCCTCATCAACCGTTTTCGCTAATGGAGTCAAACCAGGCGTCATCCTCTTTGCTGAAAGAGGAATACGCTCGGCGTGGCTAGGCAGAGATTTTTCGTTCGGTTTGGGAATTTTTCCTTTTTCCTTTTTATATATAGGGTGAAGGATCTATTTCTTCGTTGAAGGCAAAGGAAGCCAATTGAGAGAACAAAAAATCCGATAAGAAACGTTTTGAAAATTTGAGGTCGCAATTTGCGACCTCAAGCCAAAATAAAAGGAGTGTAAGACATGGCTAAGTATTCGCCGATTCCAGCCTCTTCTCATGGAAAAGAAAATAAAATTGAGGATCTGATTTTCGCAATCAGAGGGAAACAAGTCATGCTAGATTCTGATTTGGCTAGGTTGTATTTGATTAAAACAAAGAGGCTCAACGAGGGCGTCAAAAGATGAGGCGCGGTAGTATAACTGCTGAAAAGTTTAAGGTTCATATATTAGCGCAGCCCTCTTTAAGCAATTGCACTTTGTCTCATTTCATAGTCAGCATCCTAGGAACCATGGATACTTTGATTGAGAAAACAAGAAATCATTCTAAAAATCCAATTTTGCACGCGTAGGGTAAAAGCTAACCATTCATGGACTTTCCTTCGTGGTTTAACGTCATCTCATCGCTTTGCGGGATGAAATCGCGAGCTAAATAAGACCTTTGACGAAACTCTGTCTGGTGCCGTGGTGATTGAAGGCAAAGGCGAACATATCGCAACAACTCTGGACATCCTCCCTGGAACGGTCCTAGTGCAAGGAAGCAGATTCTCGATACGAGCTCCATCGAAGACGCCGTTTATGCTCTGGGCCGTTGCTATACTTCGAAGTGTGCCGGCGCTAACCATGGCTTCCAAGTCTTTGCAAGCATGGGCTGGCCGAAGGAAATCCGGCGTGTTCGTTTTTCCTAACGGTTGGAAAATGTTGCAAAAAGCACTGTTTTAAGGTTGGAAAATGTTGCAAAAAAGGCTAAAGTCTAGTTGGAAAATGTTGCAAAGGGGCTTTTATGCTGAAGAGAAAAGCGGAAAAAAAGTTGGATGAATGGCTGGAAAAAGACGATGCTTTGCTTATTTTGGGAGCCAGGCAAGTCGGAAAGTCCTACCTTGTCAGGGAATGGGGAAGATCCCATTTCGAGAGTTTCATCGAAATCAACCTCTATGAGAAGCCAGGCTGGATCCCCGTGATCGAAGAAGCGAAAGACGCGGAAGACCTTCTTTTCCGCATCACCTCTTTGGGGGAAGGAAAACTCATCGAAGGGAAAACCCTCATCTTCTTCGACGAGATCCAATATGCGAAGAAAGCAGATCTCATCACCCTTTCTAAGTTCCTGGTTCAGAAAGGCAAGTACCGTTACATCTTCTCAGGCTCGATGCTTGGGGTGAGTCTCAACGAGAACACCGCCTCCTGGCCCACGGGGTACATGGAGGAGTTCAGCATGTATCCTTTGGATTTTGAGGAGTTTCTGCGCGCCGTAGGTTTGGGGGAGGAGCTCTTCCCTTATCTTCGCGACTGCTTTGAGAAGGAAAAAGAAGTCGATGAGCAAATCCATGAAAGCCTTATCGACGCCTTTTACAAATACCTTCTTATCGGGGGGATGCCCGAAGCGGTTCAGCAATTCGTCGCCCATAACGACTTGAACTGGGTGAACGAGGTCCACGCGAAGATCGACGATTATTATAAGAAGGACATCACGAAGTACGCGCCCGTCGAGCAAAGGGTGCATCTTGAAACGATTTATAAGGTTTTGCCTCAGGAACTAAACAGCAAGAACAAACGTTTCACCCTCGGCGAAGTGGGGAGAGGAAGAAAAATCTCGGACATCCAAGACGACTTTATGTGGCTCAAGAAGGCCGCCGTGGCCATCCCCGTCTGCAACGTGGATGAGCCGAAGGTCCCTTTGGCGATTTCCACGAACAGCAGGCTCGTGAAGCTATTCCATTGCGACATCGGGATGCTCTCTTATTCCCTGATGGACACAGACATCCAACTTAAGCTTTTGGCGAAAGAGAAAAACATCAACTACGGGGCGATTTTTGAGAACGCGGTTGCCCAGGAGCTAACCGCGCACGGCTTCGATGACCTCCATTATTACTCCAGCAAGAAGCAGGGCGAGGTTGATTTCTTGATCGAACATGAGGGCTCCCTTCTCCCGATTGAGGTCAAATCCGGAAAAGACTATAAAAGACATTCCGCCTTGAACAACTTGCTTGCGAATCCTGACTATGGGATTGAGAAAGCCGTCGTCTTCTCGAATGCGAACGTAGAAAGGGAGAAGAAGGTTCTCTATCTTCCGATTTACATGACGATGTTCTACGAAAAGAGAAAGCCGCTGAAGGCGAAAATATCGCTTGATCTCTCGGGCTTGAAAATCGCTTAGCGTCGCCTTCTCCGCCCGCAAAGCTTAGATAGCCCCGCAAAACAGGGCTATCTTTTGTTTTTGCGGGATTTTCATTACTAAAGTTTTTCTACAGGAAGCCTCTTACCATAGCTAAAATAGGGGAAAGAGGGAAACGCATATGTTAGACATCGACGAATTCATCATCAGGCTCATTGATCATCCAGCGAAAGAATTGTTCTATTCCATCTCGGAGAGCAAAATCCTTGATCGGAAAGTGAGCGATAAGGAATACGACGAAAACGACGACCTCTGTTCTTTCTGCGGGGCGAAGAAATGCTGGGACACGGCAAGAAAGACCTTCGCAGGAAAGCATCCTGAGGCGTTCCACGAAGTGCTTAAGACCTGCTCAGTAGCGAAATGGAATTCCCTTGTTAAAGAAGCCCATTTAGAAAAGGAGTGGTTCCTAGAGCTCCGCCTTGCCTTAGCCGAAAACATCACCCAGTTCACGGAGCTATTCGGCCTGATCGAAGTCGAGCCCGATCCTGAAATATATAGGGAAATCAAAAAGGAACTTCGTATCTTCGAGTCCAAGCATTACGAGAAGAAATACTCTGACACGGTTCTTTTCCGTCTCGGCGCGGATTACGAGGTCGTCCCGATGACGATCCTAGGCAAAGCCGCGGGTATCTATGGGGTATCCTTCTATCCTAGCGACAGCTACGGGGACAATTTCCTTTTGGAGCAGAACCAAGACAGGCTCCGCATCGATCCGGCGATGACGAATTCGATTGCGAAGGTCCTTACCTTCTATTTCGAAAAGGGTACTTATGACTTCGATAACTTGAAAGACACTTACGAAAGCCATAATCACTTCACCTCCACTTATCTCAGCTATAGCACGCTCATGCGTTCTTATCTTCCGAAGTCCATTGCCCTAAGAGCATTGAACTACCTTAGGTGCGCCAATCGTGAATTGGCCAGCTTCACCAAGACGAAGCAAAGCAAAATCAAAAACAATCAGTTCTATGACATCGTTCTCGATGATGGCAAATACAGCGTATACGAATGCGATGTCTACAAGGCTTTCGACGGCAACCTTCCCTACGACTTCGATGACGCGTGCTACGGCGACACGATCCTTAAGGTCAAAAATAGCGGCGCTTTCGACGCCACGGTAAGATGCATCCCTAGCCTTTCCGCCGCGGCGGAAGAGGATGAGAGGATCATCAATCTAGGCTTTGTGGCGCTCCTATGCGATCATGAAACCGGTTATGTCCACATCAGCAGGCTAGGCCAAGCCAAGAACTTCCATCCTTTTGATAATCTCTCCGATCTCCTCACCGATGATTTGCAAAAAATCACCATCCCAAAAACCATCTACGTGAACAACTACTTCGACTCGGCTTTCTTTAGCTCTTTCTTTGAATTCTTCATCGACAAGAGAAAAATCAGAATCCAGCCGACCTCCGAGAAATTGCAAAGCGATTTCGCCTTCGAAAGCCTCGAGAAATTCATCAATGAAGAGATGAAAGACAACGACGACGTTTTCAGCGGAAAGACAGTCGGCGAAGCCTGATTTATAGATGTTTTAACCGGAACGACCCTGTTAAATCTTATATCTAACTGGGGGTAAAGCGATCCGTCGCCTAAGCGTGATAATGCTAATGCAAATCGCATGCGCCCGTCTTGGGTAAGCCTTTAGATTGACGCTTCAGCGGAACAAGCGAAAAGATGCCGAGGATAGCTTCTTTCTGCCAAATGAATAAACGTATTTGCGAACTTCTATTGTTCGTTTTGCCTTCAAGTTTGAGAGATAGCCATCTATAGAGCAATCTGATTGAAGCGCCAAGTGAGGTGAACTTCTTTCGACGAAACGATTGTTTGGGAATGGTGGTTCGCTTTTATGCTTGTATTAGGTAACAGGCCCAAGGCGATGAAACCACGTTTATGAGAATCAACGTTGGTTCGTATGGCTCACGTGCTGGGGGATCAGCTTCTCAATACGAACGCTTTTTGTGGCGCTACCGATGTTTTCGATTATTGATTTTGCCTCGATGGCACCGTTGTTTATTCCGTCTTTGCAGGCATGTGCTTTTTCGGCAAACGCCTCGAAAAACGTGCCTTTTGGCGTCTAATCTTTTAGGCAGGCAAGCGGGATTTCATAGACCCCGTCCTCTCTTCTCAAAGCGGCCACCCCCATGGTGATGATCATAAGAAACGCCGGCTTGCCCGTTTTCTCCTCGTCGATGTCGCCCGAGAGGGCGAGAAGCTTTCTCGCGGCTTTGTCGATGTCTCCCCGGTCGCCCATCTTGACTTCGACGAGGGCATAGCTTCCATCAGGATATTCAATCACCGCGTCTGCTTCGCGACCTGCTTTGTCGCGATAATGGTAGAGCTTTGCCCCAATGGAATCGCAATAGATGCGGAGGTCCCTGACGCAAAGCGATTCGAAGAGAAATCCGAAAGTCCTCATGTCTTTGAACAGGCTCTTTGGGGTGACGCCTAAGGCGCTTGAAGCGATGGAGGGGTCAACGAAATGACGGGTCGGCTTGCTGCGAATCGCGATTTTACTCCGCAGATTCGGGTTCCAGGCCTCGAGTTCCTCCGTGACATAGAGCCTTTGGAGAGCGAGGAGATATTTGCCCAAAGTCCTTTCATTAAAGGAGCCCTCACTTGCGGACACGTCCGCTAGAAAAAGGGAATCAGGGCATTCCGAGGAGACGTTTCTCGCATAGGAGCGCAGCAATTTCTTCGCCCTCGCCACGTCTTTTTTCAGGGCGATGTCCTTCAAAGAGAAAATGTCCTCGTTCACGGTGGCGTCATAGAAATCCTTGGCTTGCTGCAAAGCTACATCCTCTTCTTGTCCGATGGCCATCGGCCAGCCCCCGCGGCAAATGAAGAAGGCGTAATCCGTGATTGAGACGGAGCAAAAGCAAGGCTTGAATTCGCCTTCGGAAAGACTCTTCAAAGAGACCCCTCCGTTGCTGTCGTGGCTTTCGAAAAGGGACATCGGTCTCATCATCTTCCTCACAATCCGCCCCGTCCCGGTGTGACGTTCCCCTCTTTTGACTTTCTCTTTTTCGCTGACGCTGCCCGTGAGGATAAACTGGCCGAAGGATCGGCTTTTGTCCACTTGCTCCTTGATGGAATTCCAGATGAAAGAGATTTCCTGCCATTCGTCGATCATCAAGGGTCTCTCCCCTTGCTGAAGGAACAAAGTGGGGGAGGCTTTCGCGAAGGCGACGTATTGCGACTTGGTTTCCTCGATCGTGAGATCGATGATGGTTTTGGCTTGTCTAGCGGATGTGGTTGATTTGCCGCACCATTTCGGCCCGACGACAAGAACGGCGCCTTTCGAACGAAGAGCGAACTCCAAAGTTTTGTCAAATAAGCGAGGGATATAGGTTTCTTTCATTGGAAATTCCTCCAGGTCAATAATATCGTATTTGCCGGAATAAATCATTCCAAATACAACTTTTGGCTTCTTTTCAATACAAAGAATGGCTTGTTTCGAATGCAAAATTTGGCTTTTTTGCGCTAACGACTTTGCTTGAAGACAAAGCGCCGAAATCATGTTTACGAAGATCAACCTGGTGTTTGTGTGGCTACCATGCTGGGGCAGTATCTTATTCACGGAATTATTCGCGGCGTTATCGCAGTTTTTGTTACGGGAAAAATCAATGCTTGCAAATACAATTTCCTAGTCAAAAAAAGCCCGTCCCCTTTCGGAGACGGGCAAGGCAGACATCAGTCTTCCTGATCGGCGCGGTCGTGCTTTTCGATGTATTGGGCTTTGACCTTTTTCATCGCCTCGGAGACGGAGAAGGCGTTGGCTTCTTCCGCTTCTTCGGGGGAGGCTAGACCAGTGCCGGCGGGGATAAGCTTACCGGTGATGACGTTCTCTTTGAGACCGTGCAGGACATCGGTGCGGTTCTTCACCGCGGCATCGGTTAGGACGCGGGTCGTTTCCTGGAAGGAAGCGGCGGAGAGGAAGGAATCGGTCTCAAGCGCGGCTTTGGTGATGCCAAGGACGAGCGGCTCGCAGATCGCGGGCTTGCCACCGTTGAGGAGCACGCCGGCGTTCTCTTCGGTAAAGCGGTCCATATCGACTCTCGAGCCAGGAAGCATCTTGGTGTCGCCGCCATCGACGATGACGACTTTGCGGAGCATCTGACGGATGATGATCTCAAGGTGCTTATCGGAGATGCCGATGCCCTGAGCGTGATAGACCTTGCGGATTTCCTTGAGGATATAGACCTCAAGTTTCTCCACGCCGCCAACCTCGAGCAACTTACGAGGATTGATGGCGCCTTCGGTGATCTTGCCGCCGTTTTCGATCTTGTCGCCGACTTTGACGCGGAGGTGAGCGCCGTAATTGGTCTCATATTCCCTTTGCTCAAGGTCATTGGAGATGACGACTTTGTATCGCTCGTCTTCGGGAGTGATGCTCGTGACGGTGCCCGCGATCTCAGAGACGCAGGCTTCGCCCTTCGGGTTTCTCGCTTCGACGAGTTCCTGGACACGGGGGAGACCGGTCGTGATGTCGCTACCAGCCATACCGCCAGTGTGGAAGACACGCATGGTGAGCTGAGTGCCAGGTTCGCCGATGGACTGAGCGGCCATGATGCCGACCGCATCGCCAATCGAGACGAGGCTGCCGGTGGCCATGTTCTTGCCATAGCAGTGCTGGCAGACGCCGTCTTTGGTTTCGCAGGTGAAGATGGTGCGGATCTCAACCTCTTTAATGCCGCAGGCGACGATGGCTTTGGCCTGATCATCGCTGATCATGGTGTTGCCTTCGACGATGATCTCACCGGTTTGCGGATTGATGATGTCGTGCATCGCATAGCGGCCGGAGATGCGGTCATCGAGGGTCTCGACGACTTTGTCCTGAGCGGTGTTGCGGATTTCGCGAACCATGAAGCCATGGTCGCAGTGGCAATCCTCTTCGCGGACGATGACATCTTGCGAGACGTCGACCAGACGGCGGGTGAGATAGCCAGAGTCCGCGGTCTTAAGCGCGGTATCGGCGGCGCCCTTACGGGAGCCGTGGGTGTTGTTGAAGTATTCGGAGACCTTCAAGCCGACGCGGTAAGAGGAGACGATCGGGATTTCGATTTCTTCGTTCTTCGGGTTGGCGACGAGGCCTTTCATGCCGATGAGCTGCTTGAAGTTATCAAGCGAGCCACGGGAGCCGGAGTCCGCCATGATGACGAGCGGGTTGCGCTTGTTTTCTTTCATGGCCTTGCTGACTTCGTCGGCGACGTCTTTGGTGCACTTCGCCCAAATGTCGACGATCTGCTTATGACGCTCTTTCGCGGTGAGGAAGCCCAGTTTGTAGAACTTCTCGATCTGATCGACCTTCTTGTTGCCTTCGGCGACAAGTTTGGCTTTCGCGTTCCCGATGTTTCCTTCCTTGATGTCATCGATGGAGACGGTGACGGAAGAAATCATGGAGAAGTAGAAGCCCTGGTCTTTGATCTTATCGAGGACGGCGCTAGTTTTGGAAGCGCCGTACTTCTTGAAGACCATGTCGATGAGAGGTCCAAGCTGCTTCTTGCCGATCTGCTTCTTCAGCGGAAGCGTATCGATATACTGGGCAAGCGGAGAAAGAGAGGAATCTTCTTTGTAGTCCTTGCCTAGCTTCGCTTCGACATCCGCGGGGCTAACGAACCACTCTTCCATGTAGTCAAGGGATTCGTTGGGGTGCGGAACGTCGTTGATATAGGGGAAATCGTCGGGGAAGACTTCGTTGAAGATGATCTTGCCGACGCTCGTGATGAGGTATTTCTTCGAAACATCCGCGGGGATGCCGGAGCCAAGGTCCTTATGGATGGCGCTCGCGGGGATCGCGATGCGGTTATGAAGCGAGACGACGCCCGATTCATAAGCGGTGCGGATCTCGGCGACGCTATGGAAGACTTTGCCTTCCATCTCTTTCCATTCGAGGTTCTTTTCAGCCATCTCAAGGACGGCCTTGCGCTCAAAGACGCCGGTCTTTTGCTTTTCTTCCTTCGTTTCGATCGCGCGGAGAGCATCCGCCCTATCCTGGAAGTCCTTGCGGGACTCTTCGGTGGTGAGGTGGAAGTTGCCAAGGATCATGTCCTGGCTAGGAACGACGATGGCTTTGCCATCCTTCGGGCCGAGGATGTTGTTGGAAGCAAGCATCAGCTCAACGGCTTCTTTTTGGGCCGCGTGGCTTAGCGGGACGTGGACGGCCATCTGGTCACCGTCGAAGTCGGCGTTGAAGCCAGGGCAGACGAGCGGGTGGAGACGGATGGCTCTTCCGTCGACTAGCACAGGCTGGAAGGCCTGGATCGAGAGGCGGTGGAGAGTCGGAGCGCGGTTAAGGAGCACCGGGTGGTCGGAGATGATTTCCTCGACGATGTCGAAGACTTTCGGGTCGTAGCGGTCAATCATCTTATCCGCGGCCTTATGAGCGGAGACTTCCCCTCTTTCGATGAGGATCGCCGCGATGAAGGGGCGGAGGAGTTGGATCGCCATTTCGCGAGGCAAGCCGCATTGATACATGCGCAGATTCGGGCCGACCGCGATGACGGAACGTCCGGAATAGTCGACGCGCTTGCCAAGAAGATTCTGACGGAAGCGGCCCGGCTTGCCTTTAAGCCCTGAAGAAAGGGACTTGAGCGGACGGCCGCTGGGACCGGTGACCGCTTTGGTGCGGCGGCCATTGTCGATAAGGGCATCGACGGCTTCCTGAAGCATACGCTTCTCGTTCATGAGAATGACGTATGGGGCGGACATGTCGATGAGCTTCTTAAGACGGTTGTTACGGCTGATGACGCGGCGATAGAGATCGTTGAGATCGCTCGCGGCGAAGCGTCCGCCGTCAAGCTGAAGCATCGGACGGAGATCGGGCGGGATGACGGGGAGGGCATCGAGGATCATCCATTCAGGCTTCTGATTGGAATCCTTGAAGGCGTTGATGGCCTCAAGGCGTTTGGAGAGCTTCAAACGGGTCTGCGTCGAAGCGTGTTTCATGGCCTCGTTGATGGCGTTGAATTCATCTTCGAGGTTGACGTTATGAAGGAGCTCCTTGATGGCTTCTGCGCCTTCGCCGAATTCGGCGCCGGTGTACTTGTTGATGTATTGGCTGATCGTGTAGAAGTCGAAGGTCTCTTGGGGGTTCTGCATCTTCTCGATGAGCTCGTGGCCCTTCGAGTAGTCGCTGTTGCTCTCATCGATGGTCTCAAGGATTTCCTTGATTGCTTCGGTGAATTCGACGCGGGCGGTGGCCTCAGAGAGGTAGTCCTTGTACTTAATGGTGTCATAGGAATCGCCGTTGGGCTTCTTCTTGTCGCCCGCGTAAAGAACGACGTGGGCGGCGAAATAGATGATGTCCTCAAGGTTCTTCGGAGTCATGTCGAGGACAAGGCTCATCCTGGAGGGGATCGACTTCAGATACCAGATGTGGGCGCAAGGGGAGACGAGCTCGATGTGACCGAACCTCTCTCTGCGCCAGTCTTTGGAGATGACTTCGACGCCGCACTTTTCGCAGGTGATGCCCTGGTGGCGGATCTTTTTGTACTTTCCGCAGTGGCATTCATAGTCTTTGGCGGGGCCGAAGATCTTCTCGCAGAAGAGGCCGCCCATCTCCGGTTTCTGAGAACGGTAGTTGATGGTTTCGGCTTTGGTGACTTCGCCTTTGCTCCAGCTGCGGATCATCTCGGGGCTAGCAAGGCCGACCGAGACGGAGGCGAGGTCATTCACGTCGAAGGACTCGACGTGGTGCTCATGGCGGGGGAGGCGAGGTTCCTCTTCCGTCACGACAGCATCTTCAATTTTGATTTCATCAGACATTGTTTATTCCTCGCTTTCTTTATTCTTCGCTCCCAGGGAGCTTGTCAGAAACGGAGAATCCTTCCTCCGCGACCAGATCGGTAGTGACTTCAACGGTCGCGGTGGGATCGACTTCCTCTTCCTTCGGAGACATGGCGTTGCGGATGGAAGAATTGACTTTCTTCTCCTCGATGAGCGCCTGTTTGGTGAGCTCGTCGAGATCGATCCTGCCGCCATCCTTCTTGTACAGGTTGACGTTGAGGCAAAGGCCTTTGAGTTCCTTGACCAAGACTTTGAAGGCCTCGGGCATGCCGGGCTTGGGGATGGGGAGCTTTTTGATGATCGCTTCGTAGGTCTTCCTTCTGCCGACGCGGTCGTCGGATTTGATGGTGAGCATTTCTTGGAGGATGTGGGCAGCCCCATACGCTTCGAGGGCCCAGACCTCCATCTCGCCGAACCTCTGACCGCCGTTCTGCGCTTTGCCGCCAAGAGGCTGCTGCGTGACGAGGGAGTAGGGTCCGGTGGCGCGGGCGTGCAGCTTATCGTCGACCATGTGCACGAGTTTGATCATGTACTGGACGCCGACGGAGATGCGCTCGCTATAGGGTTCGCCGGTTTGGCCATCATAGAGGACGGTCTTGCCGTCTTCGCTGAGGCCGGCTTTCTTCATGATGTCGAAGAGCTCTTCGTTGCTGACGCCGTCAAAGACGGGGGTAGCGACTCTCATCTGGAGCTTGCGGCAGGCAAGGCCCAAGTGGACTTCGAGAATCTGGCCGATGTTCATACGGGAAGGAACGCCCATCGGGGAGAGGAGGATGTCGATCGGAGTGCCATCGGCAAGGAAAGGCATGTCCTCGACCGGGAGGATCTTGGAGATGACGCCTTTGTTACCGTGGCGGCCGGACATCTTGTCGCCCTCGGAGATCTTTCTCTTCTGGACGATGTAGACGCGGACGACGGTATTGACTCCCGGCGGGAGCGGGTCTTTGTTCTTGCGGGAGAAAATCTTGACCGCGTGGACGATGCCAGCCCCGCCATGGGGGACGCGGAGAGAGCTGTCTTTGCCTTCTTTCGCTTTCTCGGCGAAGATGGCCATGAGGAGCTTTTCTTCCGGGGTCGGCTCGGTTTGGCCCTTCGGGGTGATCTTGCCGACGAGGATGTCGCCTTCTTTCACTTCGGCGCCGGGGATGATGATGCCCCTCTCGTCGAGGAAGGCCTTCGCCTCTTCGCCGACGTTGGGCACGTCGCGGGTGATCTCTTCGTTTCCGAGTTTGGTGTCGCGGCACTCAATCTCGTATTTCTCGATGTGGATGGAGGTGTAGACGTCGTCTTTCACCATGCGCTCAGACATGATGATGGCGTCTTCGTAGTTGTAGCCGTGCCAGGTCATGTAAGCGACGAGGACGTTGTGGCCGAGGGCGAGCTCGCCATGTCTCATGGCGGGGCCGTCGGCGATGATGTCGCCCATTTTGACCTTATCGCCGACGTGGACGATCGGGGTCTGGTTCATGCAGGTGCCGTTGTTGGTGCGATCGAACTTCTGGAGGTCATAGGTGACGACTTCCTTGCCGCTCTTCGTCTGGATCTTCTTGCTGTCCATGTAGACGACTTCGCCATCCTTCGTCGCGACCACGGCAAGGCCGGAGTCGCGGGCGATGATTTGCTCCATGCCCGTCCCGACATAGGGGATTTCAGGAGAAAGAAGAGGAAGCGCCTGACGTTGCATGTTCGCGCCCATGAGAGCACGGGTCGCGTCATCGTGATCGAGGAAAGGAATGCTCGCCGCGGCGATGGAGACGATCTGACGGGGGGAGACGTCGACATAGTCGACTTTCTCTTTCTCGGTTTCGAGATTGTCTTCGTCGTGTCTAGCGACGACCCTCTCGTCGAGGATTTCCTTCACGAGGCAGTCGCGGTCAACGGAAGGATAGACGTCCTTCAAATGGCAAGCCTCGCCAAGGCGGATGTTCGACTCGGCGATGTAGTGGTTGCGTTCCGCGTCGGCGGAAAGGTACTTGGCCTTGTATTCGACGCTGCCGTCGTCTTTGAAATCGCCTTCGACGACGTAGGAGCGGCCATCGTCCATATGGAGAACCTCGCGGAAGGGGGTCTCGATGAAGCCGTATTGGTTCACCTTCGCATAGCAAGCGAGGTTGTTGATAAGACCGATGTTCTGGCCTTCAGGAGATTCGATTGGGCAGATGCGTCCGTAGTGGGTGTAGTGGACGTCGCGGACCTCCATGGAGGCCCGGTCGCGGGTAAGTCCGCCGGGGCCAAGCGCGGAGATGCGTCTCTTGTTGGTGAGCTCGGCGAGAGGGTTCACTTGGTCCATGAACTGCGAAAGCTGACTCGAGGAGAAGAACTCGCGAACGGAGGAGGTGAGAGGACGGATGTTGACTAGCGACTGCGGAGTCATGGACTCGAAATCGCTGATGGACATCCTCTGCTGGACGGTCTTCGTCATCTTGGAGAGGCCCTTGCGGAACTGCTCCTGGAGAAGCTCGCCGACGCAGCGGATGCGCCTGTTGCCGAGGTGGTCGATATCATCGGTTTGGCCAAGGCCAGACTGGATGTTGCAGAAATAGGAGAAGCAGGCGACCATGTCGGAGATCGTGACCCTGTTGAGGGTGAGGTTAAGATCGGTGCCGACCATCGGGACAACGTCCTCGCCTTCTTTGTCCTGGGCGTAGACGTGGATGACGTTCACCGTGCTGTACTTGTCGATCTTCTCGTTGGCTTTGATCTTCTGCTCGTAGTTGCCTCTTTCGAAGAACTCGCTGTCCCTGAGGGAGTCGACTTCTTCTTTGGTGAGCTTATGGCCCGCTTTGAAAAGAATCTTGGGTTCGACGAGCTCGCCATCGGCGTTGAAGATGTGGCCAACGTCATCGGTGGTGCAGCCTTCGAAATGGCTGTCGATGAGGTCTTCGGCCAAGACGCGGCCGGGAAGCCTCTCATAAAGGCCGAGCTTCTGCGCGTATTTGAAACGTCCGGCAGGGCCGAGATTATATCTCTTCTCGTCGAAGAACTTGGTGACGAGGAAGTCAATCGACCCTTCGGAGGTGACCGGCTCGCCCGGCTTGAGCTTTTGGAAGATGTCGATCAAAGCGAGGGCGCTGGACTTGATGCCGTCGTCCTTCTTGATGGTGGCAAGCATGTTGTCGCTTTTGCCGAAAAGCTGGGTGAGAGCGTCTTCTTTGTCAATGCCAAGGGCCTTGAAAAGGGTGGTCGCCGGCATCTTTCTCTGCCTGTCGATGCGGACATAGAGAACGCCTTTGGGGTCGCTTTCGAATTGAAGCCAGGTGCCGTGTCCGGGGATGATCTCGCCGTTATAGATGTGTTTGCCGTCTTTGTCGACGGTGTCTTGGAAATAGGCGCCCGGGGAACGGACGATCTGGGAGACGATGACGCGTTCGGCGCCGTTGACGATGAAAGTGCCGGATTCGGTCATGAGCGGAAGCTCGCCCATGAAGACGTCGGCGTCTTTGATTTCGCCGTTTTCGAGGACAAGACGGAGAGCGACCTTGATCTTGCTTGAATAGGTCAAATCGCCCGCCTTGCATTCGAGCGGGGTGTATTTAGGCTCTTCGAGGCGCGAAGAGACATAGTTGATCTGGATTTTGCCCGAGAAACTGTAGATCGGGAAAATCTCGCGGAAAGCCTCGTCGAGGCCTTGCTTCAGGAACCAACGATAGGAATCGGTCTGGATTTCGACCAAGTAGGGAAGGGGGAGCTTCCCGGAGATCTTGGAGAAATTGATGCGGCCGTTCGCCCCGACGGCATAGGGGACGCCATTGGGGTCTTTGTAATTCAGAAGCTGGTGGTCAAATTTTTCTTCTTGTGGCATGTGCTACTCCTTATTTGCGCGCGATGAGAATGTGAAAGCCCTTATGGCGGGCTTTTACCTCAACTTTCTTAAAAAGCGTTTTGAGGTAGGTGAAGCAGGATTCTGCGCCCTGCTGTTTGCGGATGACTAGGATCAAGGAACCATCTTCATTAAGGTGGCTACATGCGCCCGCGTACATCGCGTACGTAACCTTTTTACCCGCGCGTATAGGCGGGTTGGTCACGATAGTGGAGAAAGAGGAATTTATCGAGCTGTAGACGTCTGAGTGGACGATCTCGACTTGGCTAGACACGCCAAGGGCGGAAGCGTTGGCTTTCGCGCATTCGAGGGCTCGGTCGTTCACGTCGGCTAGGACGACGTGACGGGACGAGTCAGTGCGGGCCAGGATTAGTCCGATTGGTCCGACTCCGCACCCTAAGTCCAAGATGTTCGTCCCAAGGTCGGTCTTGGCGATGGTTTCAAGCAACAACCTAGTGCCATCGTCGAGGCCGTCTTTGGAGAAGACCCCTGCGTCGCTCTTCAGGCGATAATGCTCGCCTAAGAGGTCAAATTCGTAATGGATGTCCTGGTGAGCCAAGGTCTCTACGTTGTCGAAATATTGGCTCATAGAAATGCTCCTTAGAAACGCAAGAACCCCGCCCAAGGCAGACGTGTCCTTGAGCGGGTTTCGGGTAAACGATTTTCAGAAGGCGAAATTACTTGATTTCGACTTCGGCGCCAGCGGCGACAAGAGCCTTCTTGTGCTCTTCGGCTTCGACGGGAGAGATGTGCTCTTTGACCGGAGCGGGAAGCGCATCGACGAGCTTCTTGGCATCCATAAGGCCGAGGCCGGTGATGGCCTGGACGGCTTTGATGATGGCGACTTTGGAGCCACCACCGATGCCTTTGAGGATAAGGGAGACCTCGGAGGGTCCTTTCTTAACTTCCTCTTCTTCCGCGGGAGCGGCAGCAGCGGTAGCGACGGCAGCGGTGACGCCGAAGGCTTCTTCGACAGCCTTAACGAGGTCCGCGAGTTCAAGAGCAGTGTACTCTTTGAGGGATTCAACGATCTCTTCTTTGGTAAGCTTAGCCATTTTGATTTACCTCCATTGGCTTAGTTGGCGGAAGGAGCAGCGGCTCCACCGTCTTTCTCCGACGCGGCCTTGATGGTCGCGGCGAATTTTTGAATTGGCGCATTGAGCACCGATAGGAACATAGAGAGCAATCCATTGCGATCCGGCAATTTGGCGATGGCCTTCATCTGCGCGGCATCGAACGCTTGTCCTTCTCCCATGCCGCCCTTGATCACGAGATGCTCGTGCTTGCGGGCAAACTTGGCAACGACCTTCGGGCCATCCGAGAGCTCCTTAGAGAAGACTAAGGCATTCGGGCCTTCGAGAACGCTGTCGAGGTTCGGAGCTTTGGTATCGGCGATGGCGCGCTTGACGAGGGTGTTCTTGTAAACGCCCATGGTCGAGTGGACCTTCGCGAGTTCCTTGCGGAGCTCCTGAATCTCAGCGACGGTGAGTCCTTGGTAGGAAACGACCGTGACGGAGCCGGATTCCTGAATACCTTTGGTGATTTCAGAGACGGCTTCCTTTTTGGCTTGGAGAGCTTGCTGATTCATACGTTTCTACCTCCTTTCTTGACGACTATGTGATGCTTCGAATAACTAGCGGGTTGTGATGTTTCATTAACCTCAGCAGGGTGGACTTTTAAGGCACGTGCCCCCGGCTATCTTAGGTATAGGAAGCGATTCACCGAATTTGGTTTGCCTTAGCTTCTGGAAGCGAAGGTGATTTTGAGACCAGGTCCCATCGTGGTGGACACGACGGCCTTTTCGATGTAGGTCCCTTTGACGGTCGCCGGACGAGCGCTGGCGATCTGGTTGCAGACGGCATTGATGTTGTCGGCGAGGTCTTCGGCAGAGAAGGAGACGCGGCCAACGCCCATGGAGAGGTTGCCATCCTTATCAACGCGGTAAGCGATCTTGCCTTTCTTGATTTCAGCGACAGCGGTCTTGACGTCCATGGTGACGGTGCCGGTCTTGGGGTTAGGCATGAGGCCTTTCGGGCCGAGCACGCGGCCCATCTTTCCGAGTTCGCCCATCATGTCCGGAGTGGCGACGATGATGTCGAAGCCGAACCAGTTCTCAGTCTTGATCTTCTCGAGCATATCGACACCGCCCACGAAGTCGGCGCCAGAGGCTTTCGCGTCTTCGAGTTTGGTGTTGGTGACGACGAGGACCTTCTTGGTCTTGCCGTTGCCGTGAGGAAGGGAGATGGTTCCGCGGATAAGCTGTTCGGCTTTGGTCGGATTGACGTTGAGGCGGAAGGAGAGGTCGACCGAAGCATCGAACTTGGTGACCGAGGTTTCCTTGACGAGTTTGCAGGCCTCAGCGATGTCATAGACTTTGTTGGCGTCCACTTTGGCGAGGGCGGCTTTGTAGTTTTTGCTGACTTTTTTCATTGTGCGGTCCTCACTTGATGGCGATGCCCATTTGACGGCAGGTGCCGGCGATGATTTTTTTCGCGGCCTCGAGGTCTTCGGTGTTGAGATCGGGCATCTTGTACTTAGCGATCTCTTCGAGCTGAGCGTTGGTGATCGAACCAGCGGTCTGCTTGGCGTTTCCAGCACCTTTCTGGATGCCGGCGGCTTTGAGGATCAATTCAGCCGCGGGGCTGGTCTTGATCACGAAGTCATAGGACTTGTCTTCGTAGGCAGTGATGATGACGGGGACGGTCTGTCCTTTTCTGTCGCCGGTCTTCGCGTTGAAGTCGGTGCAGAATTTCGCCATGTTCACGCCAGCAGAAGCTAGCTTCGGTCCTGGATGGGCGTTCCCGCCGGGGAGTTCCATCTTCACGACTTTGACGACTTTCTTCATGTGTGAAATCCTCCTTATGGATTTTTAGCATGCAGTGGTGATGCGGGCCTCGTCGAGCCCTCCCACGTTTGTGCACGCGGGTGATATTATGCGCGTATGCGTATGGACATGCAACAGGGAATTTCGAAATCTTTCCGGCCAATGCGCAAACGCCCTTTCGCTAAGACAACGCCGCCCCAGTGGCGGCTGAAACGTCTCATCCTTTGCGATCAAAGCCGATTGAAAACCAATTTTAAGAAAACGATTTATCCCTGCCAAAAATCGAAAAATCTCCGCAAATCGAAATGAAATCCTCGCAAAAAGCCTTCAAATTGGCTAGAGGGTATTATTTCAAGCCATTAAGCCATTCTTAATCTTCCAGGCTCAGTCAACTTTCGAATAGCTAAGCAGCAAGGAGGAAAGCACGGCAAGCATCGCGACTCCAGAATCGCCGAAGACCGTAACCCAAAGAGGAATTTCGAATAAGCCTGTGCTGGTTCCGATGATGGATGCAACCATGATGCCCACCTTAACGGTAAGGGAGAAGGCGATATTGAAAATCGCGCGCTTCTTTGTCTTATCCGCGACCTTTATCAGGGTGAGAATTCTAGAAGGATCATCTTGCATCAAAACCACGTCGGCATTTCTAACGGCAACGTCGCTGCCAAGGCCACCCATCGCAATGCCGATGTCGGCCAAAACGATGGATGGGGCATCATTGATCCCATCGCCAACGAAAGCGACTTTGCCTTCATTTTTAGCAATCTCGCCTTTCAGGATATCCTGTTTTTCCGCAGGGAGAAGCTCGCCGTGGCATTCATCTAGTCCAAGGTTCATAGAAACCGCTTGGACATTCTCTTTCTTGTCCCCGGAAAGCAGCATCGTCTTCACGCCGCATTTCTTAAGCCCATCGACCATCTTTTTGCTGCTGGGTCTTAAGGAATCGTTCAAAACGATATAACCGCCATAAGCCCCATCCACGGCCAAATAAATGATGGACCCGGAAGAGGAATTCGCATCCACGGGTACGTTGTTTTTCTCTAGTAGCTCTTTTTTGCCCGCGAGCAAAGTATGCCCTTGATAAGTCGCAGAAACGCCATAGCCCGATATTTCCTTGTACTCAGTAACCTCATTCGCTTTGTTTTTGAGTCCGCCATAGGCAAGGATTGCCTTGCCGATGGGATGAGTAGAACGCGACTCCGCCGCGGAGAGATATTCAAGGAAGACCTTCTCGTCAAAGCCAACGGAGCAAACTTCCGTCACGGCGAATTTGCCTTCGGTCAAAGTTCCTGTCTTATCGAAACAAACGAGTTTAAGTTCATTGACTTTATCAAAGTATTCCGCTCCTTTGACAACAACGCCTTTCTTTGAAGCAAGACCCAGGCCGGCAAAGTAAGCCAAAGGCACGGAGATGACAATCGCACAGGGGCAAGAGACGATCAAGAACTCAAGCGCGGTGAAGATCCACCCGCTCCAAACGGATGGATTGTCGATGCCCAAGAATAGAGGAGGTATCACGGCGACGAGTAGCGCTAAACCGGTGACGATTGGCGTGTAAATCCGCGCAAATCTCGTGATAAATCTCGTGGCGCGGCTCTTTTTGGAGGCGCTGTGCTCTACTAAATCAAGGAGTTTAGCAATCGTGGAATCCTTGTATTCTTTCTCGACGGAGATGACCAAAGAGCCTTCTTTAAGAATCGTCCCGGAGACCACATGGTCGCCTTCTTTTTTCTCAATGGGCAGGAATTCTCCCGTCAAGGAGCTTTCATCCGTAGAGCCAGAGCCCGAGATGACCAGAGCGTCGCAAAGCACCTTCTCTCCGGCCCCAATGACTACTTTGTCCCCAATCTGAAGCTCTTCTGGCTTCTTTAGGATCGTGGATTCCCCATCGATGACTCTCGCCTCTTCTTCACGGAGATCCAAGGCAGAGGTGATGGCTTCCCTGGACTTATCCGCGGCCAAATCTTCAAAGACCTCGCCGACTTGATAGAGAAGCATGACCAAGACCGCCTCGAAGAATTCATTATGATCTGGGCCGAAAAAACGCAAAGCAAAGGCGCCCAAGGAGGCGACGGTCATGAGCAAATGCTCATCAAAAGGCTGGTGCTCTTTGACGATGGAAAGAACGCCTTCCCACAAGACGTCATAGGCAATGATGACGTAGGCTAAGGCCATGACGCCTAAGTTGACCCAAAGGTTGAAATTGTTTTCGTTGAACAGGAACTGGCCAAGCAAAGCCAAAGCCAAACTAACCGCGATACGGGCAACTAGAATGATGATGGTCTTTTTGGAGCGTTCTTCTTCGTGTTCATGTTCTTCAAAGGCTTCTTCTTCGCCATGATGATGTTCGTGGGCCATACTTCTCTCCTCACTGCTCGTTCACGTGTTCATAAACGAGCGTGAGCAAGCGATTCACGTGGTCGTCATCCAAAGAATAGAAGACCCGTGTACCGGTTTTTCTCGTCGAAACAAGATGGGCGTTTCTCAACACCTGAAGTTGGTGGGAGACTAAAGACTGGGACGCCCCAACAAGCTCCACGATTTCTGAGACGGACTTCTCGGCATCCGAAATGGCATAAAGAATCTTTAGCCTTGTCGAATCACTTGCGATGTTGAGCAAGTTCTCCATCTTATCGATGGTCTCTTCGTTTGGGATTTTTGACATAAAGGGCTCCTTAATATGAATAATGCTTCATATTTACAAGGCCGATTATACAGGCAATCTTGGAGAAGACAACAACAATATGAAAAATTATTCATATTCGGAGCAAATGCTTTTCGAGGTCTTCAAAAGAATATTTGCTTGTCTAGCACAGTCATTGCGGCACTATCAAGATTTTTCCCTTTTGCGCCTTTCGCTGAAATCAAAACCAAATGAATCGCAGAATCCGTTTTGGTTTCCTCTCGGAACACGGAAATCTTGTTTTGAAGGTTTTCCATATAATCTGCATCCAAAATAAACGGTTCATCCGTGTATTTCATTTCGCACAGATCGATAACCCCATCGGCTCGGTCAATGCAAAGGTCAATTTGCTCCCCTGGCGTCGATTTTTTGCTGCGGAAAGAATATTCTCTCGTTTCGACCCCTCCGATAGACAAAGCCTCTTTAATCTCTTTGATGTGGTTCAAGCAAAGGAGTTCAAAGGAATTTCCAACCCATGCAAAATAAGAAGGCTTTCCAATATATTTCATCCAAGAATCGGTTTTTCCTTGAATAAGGAATGTGTTTGCAAAGCGGACGAAGGGATCGATTATTTGATAAAAAAGATTGGACTTTTGGGTTTTTTGGTTCCGATATCTGCGAATGAAGCCACATTGCTCAAGCTCCTCAAGAGCCTCGGTCAGTTGCCTGCCCCCTTTGACATCCTTTTCTTTGAGGAAGTCGTTGCGTAGCACTCCGTATTTCTTTTTCGCGAGGGCCTCTATCACCGCCCGATGCTCACCTTTCGAAGAGAAAAGGGAGTGGAAAAGAGCATTGTATTCATAGCGAAGCTGCCCGGTCTCCTCAAAACATAGATTCTGGATGTTTTGATCGAGGCTTAAAGTCGCGTCAAGCAAATCCCAATAGTAGGGAATGCCGCCAAAAACCATGTAACCGCGCAGGATTTGTTCATCCTTAAGATTCAATCCTTTTTTAGAGCAAAAAGCTTTGCATTCCTTAAGATTGAACGGGCGCAGATGAATTTGATTCGTTAAGCGGTTATAAAAGCCCCCGGTATCCTTCACGATATTGTTGATTATCCAAGAGGTCGCGCTGCCGCAAACAAGCAGCACAAGATCGTCCTGGCTGGAACCATAGGTGTTCCAAAAAAAATCGAAAGCGGCTTTGAAATCGGAACGTCGAGAATCCATCCAAGGTAGCTCATCTAGGAATACGATCCTCTTTTGATTTTTGCCTTCACGGTAGCAATAAGGCTTTTCCAAAAGTTCGCGTAACCTCTCAAATGCCTCAAACCAGTTCTCCGGTGGCTCTTTTTCTGTGCAGCCATAGTGTTTCAGCGAAATATGAAAAGCAACAAGTTTGTCTTTGCGGGAACCAGAGATTACGCCTGTTGAATAAAAGGAAAAACGCCCATTGAAAAAGTGTTTAACAAGAAAAGTTTTTCCTACTCTTCTTCTGCCATAAAGCGCAACGAACTCAGGCTTCTTGGATTCAATAAGAGAATTGAGGGTCTTCAATTCAGGTTTTCTGCCAATTAATTTAGACTGCTCCATAAACCAAAATCTCCTTTTAACTGCCCAAAAAAGACATTATTTGAGACCAAAACTTCTCTTTTTTTCATGGTTTTGGTCAGATATAAATCTATTGTGAAATTATTTTTCTCGAGTTTATCGGCATTTTTGAAATTACGAGGCCATTCATCGCGTTCACTAAAGCAATTGAATTCTCATTCATGGTCGCATAAGAGGCCGAATCGTCCCTAGGCAACGCAATCGAGCCAGGATTGCAATGAATCACGCCGCCTTCTTCATAAAGGGTTTTCCTGTGGGTGTGCCCATTCAGTAAAATGGAACCTTTTTCAAAGCTAGCGTAAAAAGGCCGATGCTGAAGATAGACCTTGTAGCCCTGGAAAGACAATTCTCTAGTATCAGGCAATTCAATTCCTAAGGCTTCGCTATCGCCATAAGGGTCGTCGCAGTTGCCGCAAACGGCAAGGATTCCGATCGATTGCATTTTGAGAATGCCAATGATGAAAAAAGGGTCTGGATCATAAGCGCCGTGGAGCAAATCGCCTAATAGAATAAGGCAATCGGGCTTTTCTCTAGAAATCGCTTCTTTCAAGCGGATCCCTCCGATTTCGGACCCGTGGATGTCGCTGACGATAAGATACTTCACAAAAGCATTATAAGCCCCGGCCAAAAGCCATTAGAATAATTGACATGAAACAAGCTCTTGATTGCTACGAACAGCTGATTGACACCTTCGACTACACCACCACATCGTGGCTGCGAATGGAGATTCAAAAAAGAACGCGCGAAGAGGCGCTTAATATTCTTGGCGCCGCATCCTACCTATTCGATAACCTCTTCGCTGAAGAGGATGCCGGAGAAGACGTCACGCGCGCGGTGTACGAAAATCTGCTGGCGGATTACAGCGCGAAGACGCTCGCCCAAAAAGCCACATCCTTGAGGCTTAACATGGATAAAGGGACCTATGAAAAAGGAGGCACCCCCTTCCGCGATTATTACAATTGGATTCTTCCTAGCGAACCCGATTTGGCCCACGCCCTTTCCGATCAAGCCGGCCTGTTAGCATTCGCGACAATCGACGCGATCGTTACCCTTCTTTCTGACCAAAACAAAGAATGCGCCCCTTTAAGGACGGCGGAAATCATCTTCCTTAATTTCACCCGCACGTTCGAGAGAATCTTCAAATCCCATTTCGGCGTGAATTTCACCGAGCTGGATTCCCGTTATTACTTCGCTTCCGTTGAAGAGGAATTTGAAAGAATTCGCGCGACGATTGGAGACTGATTTATTCACCTACGGGATTTTTGAAATGATGCTTCTCCACGGAAATCACGCCTTCGCGGTTCGTGAAGGACTCGCAAAACTCCTCTAGGGCGGCTTGCCCGCTTTGAAGGGCGAACAAAACGTTGATGGCGAGGGTTTCCTCGCCATTTTCTAATTTCTTCGTATGGGTGCCGATGTTTTTTACAACGAGCCCATTGGCATCCGCCTGCTGACGGATGTCTCTTACCATCGTGACGTTCTTTTGAACGGTGATGGTGACCTGAGGGCTGCGTTTGCCCAAAAACTTTTCAATGTAAAGAAGCCCTATAAGAAGAACCATCGTGACCAACGCCACGACGATTGCCTCAAGAACCAGGCCACAGCCGCAAGCCATGCCGATGCCGGCGCAAACCCACAAGGTGGCGGCAGTCGTTAAGCCTTTGACGGATAACCCCGTGCGGATGATCGTGCCAGCGCAAACGAAGCCGATCCCAGCAATGATGCCAGCCGCAATGCGTGAGGTGTCATATGAAAGAAGGCTGTCGTTCAAGTACCCAGAAGACAAATCGATCTGGCCAGAGGCAATGCCGATGCCGAAAACGGAAATTACCATAAGCAGCGTGCATCCAACAGACAACAGAACGTGCGTGCGAAGCCCCGCGGCCTGGCCTTTCATCTCACGTTCAATCCCGATTATCCCCGCAAGGAATCCCGCAATGAGGGAAACGACAAAAATATAAAGAGCGAGACCCCAACCGTTGTATTTGTAAGCCAAAGAAACAATAAACTGGTCCATAAGATTACCTGCCTTGGCCAAATTATAGCGGAAAGAAGGCTGAATTACCTACTAAGTTGAAAGCGAAAGGGAAGGCCTTTTGAAGCGTCAAAAAAGGCCCCTTTCGCAAGAGGCCCAAGGCAAATCGATGATCAGATCTTCTCGATTTCAGAGAACTCGACGTCGACCGGGGTTACGCGGCCGAAGAAGGTCGTCTCGATGCGGACGGCGTGGGTATCCTTATCAATGAAGGTGATAGTTCCTTCCGTTCCTTCAAAGGCGCCATGAATGATGCGGACCTGATCGCCCACCGCATAGCGAGCGTACATGTCCTCATCGATGATGTTCATTCTCTTAAGGACGGGCTCGATGGCTTCGCGGGCAACCGGAGCAGGCTTCTGTCCGCCGCCGGAGGAACCGACGATGCCAGTGACCCCCGGGGTGTTACGGACGATGTACCAAGACTCATCCGTCATGACCATTTCAATGAAGATGTAACCAGGGTAAAGGTTCTTCATCTTGGTTTTCGGCTTGATCTCGCCAGTCTCTTTGTCTTTGACGGTCGCAGGAAGTCCGTTCTTATCGAGAACGGGAACCTCTTGCTCGGCGACGAGAACACGCATGATGTAATCCTGCATGTTCATGGTCTCGATACGTTTGCGTAGATTTTCGGCGGTCTTCGATTCGTGCATCGAGTAGGTGGTAACGATGTACCAATGTTTTTCACCAATGTTGCTTGCCATAAATTATTTGCCTCCAAAAGCGGCCTTGAGCTGGTTGATCATCGAAGCCGCGGTCAAATCCTCCAAAGAAAGGAAAATTGCGGCAAAAAGGGAGATGGCGATCACCACGACGATCATCGGGATGAGCTGTTCCCTCTTGGGCCAGCGGACGCGTTTGGCTTCTTTGCCAACTTCTTTGATGTACTTTCCAGGTGTGGTCATTTGACTTCCTCCTTTATTTGCTTTCTTTGTGAAGCGTGTGCTTCCCGCAGTGCGGGCAGAACTTGTTGAAGCTGAGACGCTCGGACGAGTCTTTGCGCTTGGTAACAGTATAGTTCCTAGCCAAGCACTCAGAGCAGATTAAAAAAACCTTTTCCCTTCCCATAAACCATCATTCAACTTTCAGCGTGCAAAATCATAAAGGCCAACTTCAAGTTCGTCAAGACTTACCAATAAATTGGTAGAGCCATTATTAACAGGAGCAGAGCAAACCGTTCGCGACCCAAGAACACGATTGGCAAAAAGAAGAACAAGCCTTGTTTAGCTAGTCTGTGGCATCAGCGTCAACCAACGAGGAAATAAATGAACAGCATTTGCCAAAAACCTCGCAGAACCAAAATAAAAGTCATTTTTGCGGGCTTTTTTAAATCAGCGCTTTCTAGTTCCTAAGAACGTTTTCCGCGAAGAAAGCACTTCCTGAAAGGAAAAATCAATCGCGGAATGAGAAAAGGACAATGAGGGATGGTAAGATAAGCCCATGCACAAAGTCACCTTATTTAATTCTCTTGGAAACAAAATTGAAGAATTCAATCCTCTGGTTCCTGGCAAGGTATCCATGTACGTTTGCGGACCTACCGTCTATAACTCCCCGCATATTGGAAACATGCGCCCCGTGATCGTTTTCGATACTTGGAGAAGGCTGTTCCTTTCGCTCGGCTATCAAGTCACCTACGTTTCAAACTACACGGACGTCGACGATAAAATCATTAACCGCGCCAAGGAACTTAAGATCTGCGAGAAAGAGCTGACAGAGGGAGTCATTCAAGAATTCCGCGCAGCCGTTGATCAAGTAAATGCTTTGCAGCCTGATTTCACGCCCAAGCCGACCGTTTACATGGGCGAAATGATTTCCTATATCGACGATCTCATAAAAAACGGCAACGCTTACGAAAGCAACGGGGACGTTTATTTCAGAGTGAGTCAGGACAAGGATTACGGCTGCCTCTCGGGGAATACGCCGGAATCCCTCGTCTCGGGCGCCCGCATCGAAGTGAACTCTCAGAAGGAATCCCCCTTGGATTTCGCCTTATGGAAGAAGACCGAAGAAGGCATCAAGTGGGAGACCCCTTGGAGCAAGGGCAGGCCCGGTTGGCACACGGAATGCTGCGTCATGATTGCCTCGATTTTCAAAGACCAGAACGGATATATTGACATTCACGGCGGCGGTTTTGACCTTAAGTTCCCCCACCATGAAAATGAGATGGCGCAAAGCGAGGCCCACAGCCATAACAAGCTTGCGCATTACTGGCTTCATAACGGATTCATCAACATCGACAACGAGAAGATGTCCAAGTCTTTAGGGAACGTCATCCTTGCTAAAGACGTCATCGCCCAATATGGCGGGATGCCCTTCCGCCTGATGGTGCTAAACACCCATTATAGGGCTCCTTTGTCCTTCACAAACGAAACCATCGCCGAAGCGACGAAGTCCTATCAGAAAATTGCTTCCGCTTTCCGGTCTTTGTCGATAAAACTTCAGATCGCAGGCGTAGAATTAGACAAAATCAAAGGCGAAAACGAAGATGCTTTCTTCGACGAACTATGCGCCGACCTCAATACGCCTAACGCTTTAAGCGTGCTCTACGCGGAGATTAAGGACGCCAACCAAAATCTAAGGAAACGTCCCTTGGATTTAGAGGCCTTGAAAGCTAATTATGGACGTTTGAAAGATTACTTCTTCGCTCTCGGAATCAAGGTCGATGAGCCCTTGATTGATGAAGAAACAAGAAAAATTTTTGACGACTACAATAAAGCAAAAGACATGCATGACTTCGAAAGAAGTGACCTGCTCAGAGCCAAGCTTATTGAGAAGGGCGTATTTTGATTGACGAAATTGGGTCTTTTCATAGAGGTTAGATTATGAATAGAATTGTATGCGGTAAGAACACCGTTCGTGAGGCCGTCTCCTCAGAATGCGCTACGAAAGTTATTACGCTTGAGCGCTTCCAAAAAGATCCAATTGTGGCAATGGCCCAAGCGAAGAAGATCTCTGTCGAACTAGCCAATGAAGCCGATTTGACGCGAATTGCGAAAAACCCATCTCATCAGGGGTTCGTAGCGATTTGCAAGGAGTGGCGAAACTATTCTATTGGGGAGCTGATCGAAGGCTCTAAGAATAGCAAGTATCCTCTTCTTCTGATCCTTGACGGTATTGAAGATCCCCATAACTTAGGAGCAATCCTTAGATCGTGTGACGCTTTTGGCGTCGACGGGATCATCATGAAAAAGAAAAATGAAGTGCCTTTAAACAGCACCGTTGCAAAGGTTTCCACCGGCGCGATCTGCTATGCGAAGGTTGCTACTGTTTCTAACCTCTCCCAGACCATCAGAACGCTGAAAGAAAATGGTTTCTGGATCGTTTCCAGCGACGGCAGTGCGAATACTTCCTATGACGCGATTGATTATAAATGTCCCATTGCCCTAATTGTTGGAAGCGAAGGATTCGGGGTCTCTCGCCTTCTCTTGCGCGATAGCGACTTCGTTACGAAAATTCCGATGGTCGGCCACGTCAATTCGCTGAACGCCTCCGTTGCCACCGGAATTTTCCTGGCTCAGATCTCTTCTCTTCGAAATCGCTAATGGTATTCTTGCCCCCAAATTATTAAGGAGCAATCATGCCGAACATTCTTTCAACAACCTATGCAAGGCTTTCTGACGAAGAACTCCTGCTTAGGTATCGCATGGGTGAGTTCATCGCCCTCGACGTTTTGCTTGCACGTAAAAACGCGACGCGGCATTCTTTGTGTCACGCCGCATCGCAGAAGATGAAATCTTTCTTCGACGACATTGACATCAATGAGATTTTCTTCCATGCGTTTAATGACGCCATATTAACCTACGAATTCAGCAAAGGGTCTTTGAACTCTTTCCTAATTCGTTGCCTTGGCTTTGTGATGGCTAATCGAATCGACAAAAGATTTTCCAAATCTAGCGTCAAAGTCACGGATTCTTTTGATGATGAGCTGAACGTGAGGAGCGATTCTTCGCTTGTCCTCTCTGACGTCGTCTCCAGAGAAGGGACGCTTGACGACCCCAAAGATTATATGAACTACAAAGATTCGATTATGGAAGTCACGAATCTTCCGAAAAAAATAAACCCTCTCGCAATCGACATCATGAGATACCGTCTGGATGGATTCACCACTTTAGAAGCCGCGGAAAAAATGGGCATAACCTACAAACGCGCAGCCTATATCTTCGCCCGTTACGCGAAATGGGTCAAAAAGACGCTGAATCTCGACGAATGCGACTCTAACGACGATGAGGACGATGATTGACCTTATAATAACGGGGTCATGATTCGGAACCTTGTTTTTGACTTAGACGGCACCTTGCTGAACACGCTGCCAGACATCACCAGAGCAATCAACGACGCTCTTCGCATTGAGGGGTATTCTTATTCTTTCACGTTGGATGAGGCAAAGAGCCTAATCGGCGGAGGAGCGGATCGTTTGGTGAAGAAAGCCTTAAAGGATAAGGGCGATGACCCCGTTCGTTTCGCTTCGCTTAAGCAAACTTACATGCCTCTTTATAAAGCCTACCAAGAAGACAATACAAAACCATTCCCCGGCCTGATGGAAGTCTTGAGTTCTTTCCAAAGCCAAGGCATCAGCATGTTCGTCGTCTCAAATAAGCCAGACGCTTTAGCCCAGATTGTCGTCCCCCATTATCTGCCTGGGCTTTTTAGAGGCATCTCAGGCCAAAAGGAAGGCGAGGCCCCGAAGCCGGATCCCACTTCTACCTTGCGCTTGATTGATCGCTTTGCTTTGAGCAAGGAAGAAACCCTATACGTAGGCGATTCCTCTTTTGACATAGAAACCGCCCATAACGCAGGGCTTAAAAGCGTCCTAGTCAAATGGGGATATGGTTTCTATACGAAGGAGTTAGAAAGCAAAAGCGAGTATGTCGTCGCCTCCCCAAACGATTTAGCTGAATTGATCGCGGCGCTTTAACGCTTCGTTTTTGCCTAGAGAGCATCAGGGCCAATTTAAAAAGCGCCCGCTTCTCAGCAAGCGCTTTTCTAGACATTGTTGATTATTTCCCGGGGAATTTCTCTCTGTTCGCCCTGTAATGGGTGTGCAGAAGATTCTCGGAGATCCCGCCACAAGGCTCGCCGAGGAAGCTCTCATAGAGGGTTTTGATGTCGGGATTGTTGTGAGATTGACGAATGGTCGACTTCTCGTCAATCGAATAGAGGATGTCGGCTCTCTTTTGGCAATAGGTTTCCAAGATGTCGGGGGCCTCTTTCCCAGCAAGAAGGTTCGGCTTTACGAACGGTTGGCCACCGCCATTGATGCAGCCGCCAGGGCAACCCATGATTTCAATGAAAGCATAAGGGGATTTCCCAGCGCGAATTTCATCCAGCAAAGGCTTCGCGTTCTTCATGCCGGAAGCGATGGCGACCTTTAAGGCCATCCCGTTGATGGTGACTTCCGCCTCCTTCACTCCGGCAAGGCCACGAACGGAGCCGAAGTCAATCGGCCCGTATTCTTCGCCCGTCAAAGAATGGTAAGCGGTGCGCAAGGCTGCTTCCATTACGCCACCGGTGACGCCGAAGATAACGCCTGCTCCGGAATATTGGCCAAGCAAGTCCTGATCAAAGTCTTCTTCGGGAAGTTCATCCCAAAGCAAACCGGCCCGCTTGATAAGGACGGCTAGCTCGCGAGTTGTCAAAACGGCATCAACGTCGGGAAGTCCTTCCACCGCTGCGTTTTCTTTACGCTGGGCCTCACCTTTTTTCGCCGTGCAGGGCATGACGGACACCACGAAGATGTCCTCGGGTCTCAGATTATGGGTCTTGGCGAAATAGCTTTTGATGATCGCGCCTTCCATCTCGTGAGGAGATTTGCAAGTCGATACGTGCGGGATTAAATCGCCATAGAAGTATTCAAGATAATTGATCCAGCCAGGCGAGCAAGAAGTGATCTGAGGCAAGACCCCATTGGATTTAATACGGTTAATGAGCTCTTGCGACTCTTCCATGATGGTGAGGTCGGCGGCGAAATTCGTGTCGAAAACCCTCTTAAAACCAAGGCGATGAAGCGCGGCGACCATTTTTCCGGTCCCGTTTTCTTCACCGATCTTATGCCCGAATTCTTCTGCAATCGCCGCGCGTACCGCGGGGGCGGTCTGAACGACGACGTATTTCCCTTGCATCATGGCTTCATCAACTTTGCCGATTTCGCGATGCTCGCTTAAAGCGCCCGTCGGGCAGACTTCGATGCACTGGCCGCATTGAATGCATGGGACACTAGCGAAAGAGCGGTTCGAGGCAGGTCCGACAATCGTGGAGAAACCGCGTTTCTCAAAACCAAGGATCCCAATGCCTTGCGCTTTTTTGCAGCGTTCGATGCAACGTCCGCAGAGAATGCACTTGCTGGTATCGCGGATGATGCCAGGGGCTGCATCGTCATAGCAGGCAGGGGTTTTCTCTCCTTCGAACTGATGGTCTCTTGCGCCGACGAGATCAGCGACGTGAAGCAATTCGCAGCGGCCGTTTTTCACGCAAGTCTGGCAGTTTTGCGAATGGTTGCTGAGCAATAGCTCGACAGAGGTGCGTCTGGCGTTGATGGCCATCGGGGAAGAGATATGGATCTCAAATCCTTTCTCGGCTTGGCAATCCGTGACGGGATAAACGCAGCTGGCTACAAGCCTCGATCCTCTAGCGGAACGGACTTCCACTAAGCAGACGCGGCAGCTAGCAAGCGAATTTTCGCCGTTTTTCCAATAGCAAAGGGTCGGGATGTTGTAGCCAACTTTACGCGCTGCTTCTAAGACGGTGAGGTTACTTGGGACGCTATAAACGCGCCCTTCGATATTGATGTTAACGTTTTCCATTTTCTTTCTCCTCAGCGTTTCTCGATTGCGTGGAAGGGGCATCCGCTCATGCAGGCGCCGCACTTCAAGCACTTGCTCTGATCGATGACATAGGGCACCTTTCCGGGGACGCCGCTAATACAGTTAGCCGGGCAGTTGCGGGCGCATTTCGAGCACTTTTTGCATTTATCCGGATCGATGTAGTACTGCATGAGCTTCTTGCAGACATGAGCAGGGCATTTCTTGTCTTTGACGTGGGCTTCGTATTCCTCCGGGAAATTGACCATTGTGGACAAGATGGGGTTTGCCGAGGTCTGCCCAAGAGCGCAGAGGGAACCATCCTTGATGACGGTGGCCAAGTACTTCATATCTTTGAGGGTCTGCTCGGTTGCCGTGCCATTCGTGACTTTCTGAAGCATCTCATAAAGCCTCTTCGTGCCGATGCGGCAAGGAGAGCATTTGCCACAGGACTCATTGCAGATGAAGTCCATATAGAAGGAAGCGACGTCGACCATGCAGTTGTCTTCGTCCATGACGATCGCGCCACCGCTGCCCATCATGGATCCTTTGGCCACGAGAGAGTCATAATCGATTGGGGTATCAAGGTCTTTTTCGGTCAAGCACCCGCCGGAAGGACCGCCGGTTTGAATGGCTTTAAAGCGCTTGTTGCCGGGTATGCCTCCGCCGATATCAAAGATGAGCGTCCGGAGGGTGGTGCCCATCGGAACTTCGACTAGACCAACATTGTTGATTTTGCCGCCGAGGGCGAAAACCTTTGTTCCTTTGCTGCCTTCGGTGCCAATTTTCGCGTATTCTTTCGCGCCAACGCGAATGATGTAGGGAACTTGAGCCAAAGTCTCGACGTTGTTGACGCAGGTTGGCTTCCCCCAAAGCCCTTTGATGGCGGGGAAAGGAGGACGGGGGCGGGGCATGCCTCTTTTGCCCTCGATGGAATTAAGCAAAGCGGTTTCTTCTCCGCATACGAATGCTCCGGCGCCCAAACGAAGGTGAGCGCGGAAGCTGAAGTTCGTCCCAAGGATGTTATCGCCAAGCAAGCCGACCTGTTCCATGTCTTTGATGGCTCTTTCGAGTCTTTCCACGGCGACAGGATATTCGGCGCGCACATAGAAATAGCCTTCGCTAGCTCCGAAAGCGTAGCCAGCGATCATCATGCCTTCGATGACTTCGAAGGGATTGCCTTCCAAAATGGAGCGGTCCATGAACGCGCCGGGATCGCCTTCATCGCCATTGCAGACGATGTATTTCTGGTCTGCTTGGACATTCGCGGCGAATTGCCATTTCCTGCCAGTTGGGAAACCTGCGCCTCCCCTGCCGCGAAGGCCGGAGGCGAGAACTTCGTCAATGACCTGCTGAGGAGTCATCTCGGTCAAGACTTTTTTCAAGGCCTTGAAGCCGTCATAGCCAAGGGCTTCCTCAAGGAAATCGGGGTTAATGAGCGAGCAGCCATGAAGAGAGACGCGGATTTGCTTTTTGTAGAAATTGATGTCGTCTTGCCTTTGCACCTTTTGATGGGTGGAGGGATCGACATAAAGAAGATTCTCGCAAACCTTGCCCTGGAGCAGGTCTTCTTCGACGATTTGCTTCACGTCGGCAAGTTTAACGGCGCGATAAAGGGTGTCTTCCGGATAGATTTTCACAAAAGGCCCTTGCGAGCAGAAACCGAAGCAACCAACGTGGTTAATTTCGATTTTGTCTTCCAATCCGTGTTCTTTGATTTGCTTTTTGAGCTCATCGAGAATGGATTCGGAGTTGTTGGCCAAGCAGCCAGTCCCTCCGCAGACCATGACGCTTCTTTTGCCGCCAAAGCCACTGATTTTCTTCTTAAAAGCCTCTTCGCAAGAAGCAATGTTTTGCTCAAGCTGTTCCGGGGTTTTGATTGGGTCAAGCATCGAGGTTCTCCTTATTGCGATATTCATCAATGATTCTTCCGACTTGATCAGGGGTCACCTTAGGGTAAACCTTGCCATTGATCGACATAGCCGGAGCAAGGGCGCAGGCGCCGATGCAGCGAATCGCTTCGATCGTGAAAAGACCGTCTTCTGTGGTTTCGCCACTCTTGATGCCGAGTTTCTCGGTGAATTTGTCCAAGACGGCTTGAGAATTCTTAACGTAGCAAGCAGTGCCTAAGCAAATTCCAACGACGTACTTTCCTTTCGGCTTGAGGGAAAAGAAAGAATAGAAGGTCACGACGCCATAAATCTCAGCGACGGGAATCCCGGTCTTCTGCGAGACCACTTCCTGAACCTCCAAAGGGATGTAGCCATACTTCTTCTGGATGGCCGACAGGATCATCATCAAGGGGGAGGGTTCGTTTGCGTAGCCATCGCATATCTCCTCAATCCCTTTGCGCACATCCGCGCGAATTGTCATAAAGGTTTCCTCCAAAAACTAGGGTCGACAATTAATTTAGACAACGAGGTAATTTTAAATTCGCGAAACGGGCGCGCAATAAAAAGAACGTTTTACCAATATCGCTTTACCGAATTAATGGCGTTTCAGGTCTCTCGCGGTAACAAAATACCGGGTTTTTGCGGGAATTCGTCCATTTTTTGGTATTTCGGTAATTTTATTCCGTTTCTTCGATTTCCAAAGGTTCGTCCTCCGACTCTTCTTCGGCGGAGCTTGAAAAATCAATATTTGCAACCTTCGTGAAATCTTTCCCAATTTTGTTGACTGTAGTCCCGAACTCATCGCTCTTCTTTGTAAGACCCTGGATGGCCTTGTTCAAAGCAACCCAACGAGGGACGAAACGTTTGAAGTTATCTGCAAGCGAATTGAGGGCGGCGTTGATTTGAGCGAGCGATTCGCTTTTCGCCGCGTCGATTTGAATCACTCGGAAGGAGCCTAGCAACGGAGTCAAGATGCAAGGGCAGACCATCACGACGCCTTTCTTTTTCGCGAGTTCAACAAGGTCTTGGTACTCCTTTTCCACAAACGCGAAAACGCCATCGCTAGGAATGAACATCAAAGCGTTGCTGATCGTTTTGCCGGCGATGATGTATTTGGAGGTTTCTTCAATCCTTTGTTTAAGGGCCGCCTTAAACTCGGATTTGGCCTTCAAGGTTTCTGTTTCGCTCAATTTAACTGAAGGATCGAAAAGAGATTCATAGCCGACAAGGGAGAATTTGGAGTCTATGCAAGCCATTTGATGATGCGCTTCTCCGTCTAAAAAAATAACCGCGTCGGGCTTAAGGCCATCAGCCAACTGGTATTGGAGAGCGTAGAGCCTGTCTTTCCCGTCCTGGAACATATTCTCAAGCAGAAGCTCCAGCTGCCATTCCCCAAATCTTCCCCTTTGCTGGTTTGAAGAGAGGATGCCGTTAAGCGAAGCGATGTCGCTTTTCAAATCGGCGATGTTCTTTTGAGCTTCCTCCACCGCCCCTAATGACTTTTGCAAAGAGACCATCGACTCGCTCGTGGCCTTGAATCCTTCTTTTAGGGATACATCTACTTTGTCATTGATCTCCTTGAGCGACCTTTCTAGTTTTTCGTTCATCGTTTTGATTTGCTCGCTGACGGTCTGAGTGAGCGAGGCCTGGAAACCGGAAATCCGGTTGCTGTCCTTCTCGGAGATTTCCCCAAGGGTGCGGGTGATGGTCTCCATTTGACTCGTTTCTTTTTGAGCGATTTCGGCAAAGCGGGAAGAAACGGAATCAGAGAGCTGGCTCTGAAAAGCCAAAAGGCGGTCATTGTTTCCCTGGCTGTCGTTTTTGAGCTGTTCCGAAAGCCTGGCGCTCAACTCGGCGATTTGCTTCTCCATCTGAAGCTCAAGGGTCTTTTGCATATTGTCCACGCTGGATTTGACCTCTTGCTGGGAACGGATTTGCTCTCGCTCAAATTCGGGGCTCAGCGGGGAAGGGCCTCCCTTGCTCCGCTTATTGACCAGGATCAAAACGCCCAAGGATGCTCCAAGGCTAGCAAGCGAAATAACGGCGACGGTAACAAGAATTGCGATTTCCATAAGAAATACCTCCTGCTCTACATATAAAGGGCAAATCGGGTTTAACCCAAATCGACTTGAGTGGCTTCTTCGCCGGTCAAGGGAAGAAGGAAGGCTTTTACCTTTGAAGGGGCGATTTTGAACAAAGAGCAAACGTTGCGACGATACGTCCTTAATTGATCGACGTAAGCCGGGTCATCGATGCGCTTGGTTTTATAATCAATGATGCGAATCTCCTCGTCGCTTACCATCAGCAGGTCAATAAAACCCGTGGTCAGGAACTGACTGTCGAAGTAGCCATACTCCTGATAAAGCTTAAAATTTTCAACGTCTTTGAATATCGAGGCGCCAAGGACTTTGTCAATCAGGCTTCTTTCTTCCTCGCTAGAGATAAAAGAGGTGTCTTTGCTCTTAAAATCGACAAGCTCCATATAGCGATGAAGCCTGGTTCCGTAATCCAAGATTTCCTTAACCGGGTCATCGGGATCGAGAATCACGCGTTTCTTGCTCGCCCGTTTCTTGAGAGTCGGAGCAAAAACAATGGGAGTGTCGTCGATCTGGTCGCCTTTAGGCTCATTTAAGGAGATGGAGTCCTTATCGAAAGAGGCAAAAGGCTTGTATTGATAGACCTCGACCGGATCTTTGAAAAGATCTCCGTTCTCATAAGAGTCCCTGAGCACGTAGGGGGCTTTATCGATCAGATAAGCATAAGCGGGCAATAGCGCATCAATATTCATCGCCGCGGAATGGCCAGTGCTTTCATCGATAAAGGCATTTAAACGGGTTTCTGCGGTCTTTTCATCAACTCCGTACACTTCTTTTTGCAATTCCACGAAGGAACGATAATCGGAGATGAAGCCAAGTTGAGGGTGAACTTGGCCATAAAGAGCGGAGAAAAAGTCATTCGGTTTCGACTCGCACGAAGCAAGCTCAAGATAATGGTCAAAGAGATTTCCCGTCATCCCCTTTAGGCATTCATTGATGGTTTCTTCTATCTTCCCAAGCAAGAACTCCTTGCGCATCTCCTTATAGATGGGGTAGCGTTCTTCAAGCAGCTCTCCGCTGATGCCTTCGCCGAATTCTTTTTCGCTCAAGAAAGAGGCGTTGTTCTGCAGCTTAACCGCGTTTTCGTAACTATGGTAGAGCTCTCCGAACATATCATGGTATTTGGCTAAAAGACTTGGCTCAAACACCTTGCGATGAGGCATCTGGTTAAGCAGGTAATAAAGGTTTCCCTTTCCGTTCGTCTTATCCTCAATGTTTTCGCCTACGATGCAAAGAGAGTTCTGCGCGCGGGTCAATGCAACGTAAATGAGGCGAATATGCTCGTCGAAGTCCGGATCAGACTTCTCCGACCTAGCGTTATGCAAAAGATAGGGCAAAGAATAAAGGCTTTGCCGAAGAGGCTTGTCCCCGTCTTTTTCTAGCCAAGGGGAAAGGGTATAACGAGGCAAAAGAATGCCTAGGTCTTTATCGAAATCGTAATCGGGCTTATCGCCTTGATAGCCACGGGTGAATTTGCATTGCGAGACTGGCATATAAACGATTTGCCTCTCCAGTCCCTTGGAGGCATGAATGGTCATGAGATCCACGGAGTTCTCCGCGCTTAGGGAGGTCTCAGAATCAAAGGGCAAGGCGTAGCGTTTGATTGAAGAGAACAAGTCTACGAACTCCTGAATCCCCTCGCCCATTTGCTCTTGGGTAAGCGCAAGGGAGAAAAGAGAATCTAGTTTCTCGATGTTATCACTTACGTTACCAACGGAAGAAAGGTTTTTGACAACGCCGAAAGAGTCGATCAAGTCGAGGAAGATATCGCGGAAGCAGCTGTCTTTATGGGCTTCCTTAAATTTGAGAACAAGCAAATAGATGTCGTCGTCCTTAATGCGCTTATAAGGATCTTCTTTATCCTGAACTCCCTCAAGGATCGAAAATACTTTCGCGTCATCGTAGGAGAAAAGATAGCTTCTCGCCAAAGAGGCAAAAAGATGAGGGAGGTCGCTGTTATCGTTGCGGTTTATCGCATCCAGCATCCCGACCAAAGATTCAAAGGCGAGAACGGCATTGACATCCAAAAGGTTCGTATCCACTTTGACGTTTAAAGGCATCCCGTTCTCCTGAAAGGCTTTTTGAAAAGAGAGGAAGCTGTTCTTCGTGCGGCAAAGAATCGCGAAATCGCTATATTTGCAGGGCCGAATCGTATCGCTGTTCCGCTCATAGACGGGAAAGCCGTTCTTAATCTTGTTCTTGATGTCGTCCACAATAGCGTGGACTTCAAAATCCATTGGTTCAACGAACCTGTTTCTTCCCCGAGCCGAGATGATTCGATTGATGCCAAAGTAGGAATATTCTTTTTTGTAGGTAGACCCGTCGTAAGCAAGTTGTTCCCCAGGATCAAGATAATCGACGTCGCCTTGGTCTTTCCTCATGCAGTGCTTGAAAAGATAATTCACCTCTTCTAAGAAATGAGGGCCGGAGCGATAGTTCTTGTTCATGTGGATTACTTTCGATTCCGGATCTTTTTCTAGCCTTTCCTGACGGTTGATGAAAAGCTTCACGTTTGAATTGCGGAAGGCGTAAATGGCTTGCTTAGGATCGCCTACGCAGAACAGATGGGCTTTTTTGCCATTCTTGTTTGGCTTAAGAAGGGAATCCAAGAAGGCCTCTTGGAAATCATTCGTGTCCTGATACTCATCCACCATGATATAAGAAAACCTGGAGCGGACCGCTTCGGCGATATCCTCAAACTCGGGTTCTGTGAGAAGACGCAAAGACATTGAGGAAACGTCCGCGAAGGTAAAGCAGTTCGTCTCTTTCTTATAGGATGAGAGCTTCGCTTCCAGCTCCTGAACGATTTGAAGAATGATGCGGACATCATTTTGGCTATCAAGATACGCCCGGTAATCCTCATCCGCCGTGTTCAAAAGCTTGCTAGCGTCAATAAGCGTCGCCTTCTGGGTGTCGAAGACGTGGCTAAGCAGGGCGTGGAGTCCTTTAAGATCCCGTTCGTCTTCAATGCCTTCCAACTCTTTCTTTTTGGGGAAGGGGAACTTTTTCGCGAATTTTTCTTCGTGATACCACTTGGCTTTCGCGATGAAGGAATCATCATCGAGGCCAAGCATGGAATAGACCTCTTGGTAAGGCGCATCCAAAAAGTCATAGCCGGTAACAACGTGGACGGGGCTTTGGAAGAACGTGGGCTTAGCGAAAAATTCATTCACGTCTTCGATTTCCGTAAGATTTTGTTCGTAATTCCATTTATAAGAGAATCGAAGCAAAACGCCGACAATTTTCTTTTTCCAAATCTCGACAAGCTCATGTCTCATCGAAAGGAACTTCTTCTTGCTGAAATAACGCTCATCATAATCCTTGTAGAAATCTTGCTTTGCCCTAGGCATGAGCTTTTGCAAATTGTGATACACGTTTTGGACAACGTTCTTGGTATTGCTGTCGCCATAAGAGTTATATTTCGTAAGCATTTTTACGAAAGAATCGTGTTCTGCGGGGTTTTCGTAATGACTTTTGAATATTTCATCTAGGAAAACACTAATTTTGCTCTTTTCAATGGACTCGTCGAGAATCGAGATGGACGAGCCAATGCCGAGTCTACTTGCATAGGTGGAGACCAGATATTGGGAAAAAGAATCGAATGTCTGAATATGGGAGGAGAGCATTTTTACGCCTAAGGCGCGAACCTCCGAATCCTCGCTCTTCGTAAACGAGTTCACGATTCTTTCTTCCATTTCGTGGGCGGCATTGTCGGTGAAAGTCAGCACCAGCAGCGCGCTAGGGTCGACTTCTTTGTCGACGATAAGCCGGTTCACGCGGGTGGACAGCGTCTTTGTCTTGCCAGATCCCGCCCCGGCAGAAATCAAAATATTCTCATTGCTAGAGGCAACGATCGCCTCGTATTGCTCCGGGTTAAAATCTTTTTTATCAATCTTCATCGCCATCTTCCTCCTCGGCGCCCATCGAGGCGAAATGCTCGATTTTTAGGTCACGATAAGAAACTTTGTCGCGTGCTTTATTGCGATAGCATATATCCCCGAATGAACATCTATTGCAGGTAAGGGTTCGATTATCGCCATTTAAGTCAGGCGAGGTCGGACGAATGGGGAATTCGTTGTCCTCAATCATTTTGATGGTGCTTAATAAGCCCAAGCGAGCGTCTTCCAAAAGTTGGTCCATCGTATACGGAACGTCGTTATCCAAAAGGTTGCAATCGTCTTTTTCGCTGAAGAGATTTTTAGAGGTGAAATAGTCCCCAAGGGCGCTCTTAAGTTCCTTCCCGCCTTTTTTAAAAGCGGTTGGGTCGAGGCCGCTCCAGAAGTCCGTGCCCTCGTATAAAGGACCTTTAAACTTTAGTTCCTTAATGCAAACGCCTTCTTCAATCACATCGTCTTTGATGAGCTTTTTGATGTTCTTCTGATAAGAATGGTGAATGCCAAAGCCCGCAAAAGTGGCGCCTTTTGTCAGATTTGCGCACGTTTCGTCTCTTAAAGCCAAGGTATAAAGCGGCAACTGGGTGGACCCGCCAAGGAAAACATTCTTCAGTTCAAAGTCCTCGGCTCCTGATTTGTAATCGATGATCGTGTAGTAAGTTTTGTCTTCCGCTTTCGTGAACAAGATCTTGTCGACTCGCCCAGAGAATAGGTATCGTTCGCCATTCTCTCCTTTTAAGGTATAAGAAATATTTTGCTCCGCTTCTTCGGTTGCATTGAAGCCGTCTTCTTTTCTGATAAGGCGCAGACCGTCCATGCATTTCTTAAGCCAATATTTATATATAGATAAGAATCCCTCTTCTTCCGCGGTAAAGGGCTGGTGATTCTTTTCGAAGGTTTTTCGATATTCTTTCACACCTTCTTCGAATCGGGAATCAAAGTCAAAATCATCTTTGTAAAGCTGTTCCATCATGAAATGGTTAAGCTGCCCAGAGGCCATGTTTCTAGAAGAGTCAGGATCAGACGGGAAATAATAATCGAGCAGATATCGGAAGGGGCAAAAGATGAAACGTTCCAGCTTTGAAGCGGACCATTTCTCATTCTTGATCAACCGCTTCCCGCTCACTTTTTTATAAGAATGGTCATACCCGAGAAGATCTTCATAAGGCTTATGGTAAAAGAGGGAATCCAGTTGATCGGCGCGGTATATCTTCTCTGAAGCAGAGGTGAATGCCCCTTTCTCATTCCACCGCTTTTTCTCAACCGCTTTTTCCCAGCCTAACTCTTTCAAAAAAGGCGAATCGTAGATTTTGTCGGTTAGGTGCTTTGCAACGCGTGAGAGGAAAACAATGTTGTTATATTTGAGAAAATTGTTTTTCTTGCGCTTATCCAATTCGGTTTTCACATAGCTCGGATTCGCAGAGACCTTCAATAACTCGTCATCGGAAAGGACGTTTTTGTCATCGATGATTGAATAAAAATCGCCATATTGGAAGTTGGTCACATAGAAAATAAGATTTGGATCCAGAATGTAGGAACTTGTAAACGCAACGCCGGGTTTAGGCTCTAGCCTAACTTCATTCGCGGAAAGAACGTCAAGCAAGGTGGCGTAGGCGAAATCGCTTTCGAGCTCAGAAAGCCCATAATGGCTCACCAAGTCAAAGAGGGCGCTTATGTCCTCGTCTTTCTTTTCTTCTTCGGTGAAAGAGAATGATTTGGATGAATGGATGGCGGTCACTTTCTTTTTGACCTTCACATGGCTCAGAAGCGGCACGGCCACGTTAAAAGACGCAGGAACCTCGTATAAAGACGCTCCAAGTTCCGCGTAAAACTGATCGCTGCAGTCATGGCTTAAAACAACGATGCGGGGGCTTTCCTCTGGATGATTAAGCAATCGTTGCCTCAGGCAAGAAAAGAGATAGGAAAACTGATAGAACTTGTCTTCGAAAAGATAAATGGGAGGATGGGACCCCTTAGGTAAAGGAGGATTGATTCCTAAGTCCTGGATAGAAAGATCGCCAAAGGGGATCTCTTTCCTTTTGAGAAAGGAATGGAGCTCGATATCCTCTTGCTTTTCAAATAGGAAAACGCGGCCTAACGAAACCTCTCTCTGGCCCAATTCATCAAATTTCAGGTAACCTTTTTCGTTAAGTTCTTTATGCAAGGCAGCCAATGTTTCATTCTGGCTGATATCGGCGATGCGAATCAAATTGAGATATTTCTTCGCGTTAGGATAAGTGATGCCTTTCTTTAATAAATAAGGAATAGGATCCATTTTTCCTTTGTCGAAGCTGCAGGCAAGACGGCGAAGCAAGTCCTCCTCATTCCAGATTTTCATCTGAAGTTCCGGATGGGAGTTTCGAAAGGAATAGAGCAACGGAAAATAATCTTTATCGGAAACGACGATAGCCTTATCAAAATCTTTCAAATCCACTTGCCTTGCCTCTTTCTTCTCTTAATTCTAGCATTTCTTTTTGTGGGCAAAAGACAAGGTAGGGGCGAAAAACTGTTTCAGAAGGCGGATGTCCCAAAAAGCGGACTTCATATAGTGCCAGGAAGTCTAGGAAACTTTCCAGTAACCTCCTTTGGTTTTCCCAACGCGTTCAAGCTTGCCTTTCTTTTTTAACTCTTTGATGATGCTAGATAGGCGGCTCGTCCCTAGTTCGACCATCTTTGAAAGTTCAGGGATGGTGGCCGTAGGGTTATTTTTTATTGCCTCGAAAACGGATCTTTCAGAAGGAGAAAGGGAATCAACGTTAATCGCCTTAAAGGACGGCTCAAAAGCAAATGGTATTGTTACGGTAATGTGACTTTCTTCAATATCAAAAGCCTCAGCCCCATAAACTTTGACGATTTTAGGTACGCCGTGGCCTGTTTGCTCCACAAAATCCAGCTGACCCATGATTTTTTGTAAGCCTACATTCACCGGCCTAGAAACGCCTGCAAAGAAATCTTTCTTTGGAAAGTCGTAAGGCAATCCGCCTATTGAAATTATCTCAATGCGATCATCGAAAATGTAAATAGCCGGAGGGGCATTCTTAATCCATTTATTGTGAAGGCATGCGTTTATCCACGCCTCTGAAAAGCATTCTACATCAAACAGGTGGCTTTCCTTTCTTTCAAGTCCTTGTCTTAGTTCAACCCTAACTTCATTTAACGAGGAAACATAATCAAAGGCGTTTTGCATTGCGACAAGCAGACATTTATAGCCGAATTCATTCCTGCTGATCATTTCGCTCTTGTCAATGCCTTTAAATCGCACGACCTTAATGGAACAATTATTCACATCCGCTAAAATTTCAGCCAAATAATTGAAGGTCCCTCTTTTTGTAAGAAGCCCGCAATTTGACAGAAACGTTGGCTCATTCACGGTCAAACGATGTGCGCGATAGAGTCCTTTTAATTGCTCAAACGTCAAGTCCTGATCGATGGATTCGATGTTTTCCATAAGAATTGTGCAATTAGAAAGAACGAGCTCGCTCAATATTGACGGATCTATCTTTTTATTCTCGCTTCCGACTCTTACACGATAATCTCCAGAGCAAGAGTAAGGTTTATTGTAACCGGTGGCCTCGACAGTAATATAAATCTTATCTTCGTAGCGTTCGGTAAGGACCTCAGGTAGGATAGCCGGTTTAATAAGTTCCGAGACACGAGATGAGATCTTTTTAGTAGTTTCAAGGCCAATAGAGTCCTTAAGGCCAACGATTGTTCCATCATTAGCAACGCCAAAATAAATTTTCCCATGTCCTGATTTGTTAAGCATCGCCGTAAGACTGAGCAGTCCTTTATCAAGTTCGCCCAAGGAAGTCTTAAACTCTTGGGTCTCCGTTTCATAAGAATTATCTATCTTCATTTTTCATCCCTCCCGCTCATACAAATAATAGTACGAAGGAGATTAAAAGGAAATTTATTCTTACACTTTTCTTACACTTTATTCTTTTTTAGGTCAAAAAAAGCTAAATTATTCAAATAGAAAAATGCCAAAAATAAAAGTTTAGAAATGAAAGCTAAATAAATAAAGTTGTGCATGCATAAAATTTATTCGGCTATATCGGATATATTTTTCATCTTTAACCCATGAAAAAGAATCGTGCACAATTCAAAAACAATAAGCACCATTCAAATAGTAAAAAATTATTCTTACACTATTCTTACACTTTTTCTTACACTATTCTTACACTTTACGAAAAGGAGCACCCGTCGCCAGGCGCTCCTTACACAAGTCGGCTTAGAGAATTATGACAGTCCCGTCGGCTTTGATTTCAATTTGGTCGCCATCTTTAATGGTCGCCAAGAACTCATCTCCGAGGTTGTCAATCGCGATCAATCCCGCATCGTTCCAAACATTGGAGAGGATGATGCCGGAAGAAGAAAGGGGGTCGATGGGATGGGAAAAGAGCCAAGCCTTCGGAGCAAGATTCCTAACTGCAATGGTCTGAATAATCATGCCGCCAGTCGTGGAACCGATGGTCTCCGGCATGCAAAGAGCCTTGCCTGTGATGTTTTTCTTATAAAGGTCCTTGTTATTTTGATCGGAGACGATGATCTTTTTCGCCGTCGGCATCAAAGCGCTGGTCTGGCAGGAAGCCAAGGTGTTGAATCCTTCGTGGGACACCACGGCTTCGCCTTTCCAATCGCTAGCCGCGATCACTCTGCCTTTGAAGCTTTTCATATTAGGCAACCTCCTTGTTTCCGGAGATCAAAGCAAGGATCTCCTCGTCTTTCTCATAACGCGCCTTGGTGTAGGTGCGGAGCTTGTTCGAATTGGTCAGTAAAGGATGCTTGGCGCAAAGCGGGTTGTCCGCATACATAAGCGGGCAGATATAAGAGAGATGCGCGCCGCGAGATAAGAGGGTTTTGCAGCGATTTTCCTTTTTAAACTCCTCCAATACCGCAGGAGAAGCCGTGAAGACCGTATCGATAACCAGCTTAGATTTCCCAGAAGCGTTTAAGGCTTCCTCAACTTTGTCAGCCCAATCCTCGAGCTGTTTCAAAGTCAAATGAGGGCAGCCGATGAAGCAACGATAAGGTTTCTCATTCGGAGACTTCCACATCAAAGGATAAGATTTATAGACGCGTTCAAGTTCCTCGTCGTCAATAACATAGGTTTTCGCGTCGGCGCAAACTAGAGCCTCGCCTAAGCGCTTTGCCTCAGGAGTAATCTTATCGACATGATAAAGGCCAACCGCCCCATTGCTCGCCGTGGCCGCGCCGAAATCTTTGAGATAGGCAATCGTGTCTTCATCAGGAAGATCCTTGAGGTACTGGTCAAGCCCATAAACATAAGGAACTTCCGCCATAACCTTCATGCCAATTGCGGAGCCAAGGATTTGCGCCTCGGGCTTCTTTGTGGTCTTGAGCACGATTTTCCAGGTGGCCTTTCTGCCTTCGTCTGTGATGAAGCCGAAGTTCGGCGTCTTGCCAAGGATTGCTCCGAACATGTCAAGAATACCGGAGTTGCGGTTGCATCTAGCACCTAAAACGGAGTTCGCATAAACAACCGCGGAGGATTCGCTCCAAGAAAGAACGTCGCCTTCTTTCGGGGTATTCCCCATCTCTTTAAGATAGCAGGTGCAAGAGAAGGCTTTGTCAGCATCTTCCAGGCCGATTTTCTTAAGCTGCTCTTCGTAAAGAGCTTGCTTGTTGTACATGAAGGACTTAAAGACGAGTTTTTCAATCGGGTTGCAATGGACGGAGGTGAAATCAAGCGGACGAGGGTCCATCGTAAATCCGCCTTCGACTTTGCACCCATCCGCAATGAGCTCATCCATCAAAGGATAAACGGCTTTGAGAAGCCCAAGGCCAAAGCTCGTGACGAAATGAGCCTTCTTATAAGTGACTTCTTTGAGGCAATCCGCGTTGAAGACATCGCCATAGCGGACGAGGACTTCCATCATTTTTGCACGGGTTTCGCCCTGTTTCCCAGCGAGGATATCGCTCTCCTCTTGGGTCAATTTCATTTTTGGTTGATACATGTATTCCTCCTTTTTAAAGTTTCATAGCGACTTCGTAGGCTCTCCAAATGACGGAACGAAGATTGCCCACGCTTAAGCAATCACCGACGAGATGGATGTTCTTGCTTTCAGCGAAAGCGGGAGTCGAAACGTAACCCGCGGAGAGAATCACGGAATCGCAGGCAACTTCTTTTTCTCCTTCCGGAGTGTCCATGAGAACACTGCCGTCTTTGACTTCCTTAAGTTTTGAGGAGAGGTAGACGGGCACTTTCTTCCAGGCGAAGAAATCTCGCAGATATTGCGAATTCGCCATGCAAATCCCGGTTTGCTTTACTAAGTCGTCTTTCATTTCGACGATGAGGGGCTCTTTGCCGGAGAGGAAGAGTTCATAAGCAACCTCGCATCCCGTAAGACCGCCACCGACGACGGCGACTTTCTGACCGACTTCTTTGCCCATAAGATAATCAATGGCATCCATAGCCTTCTCGCCGCCTTTAAGTGGGAATCTTCTAGGCTTGGAACCAGTCGCCACGATGTACTCGTCGGCTTTCAAAGAAGAAAGATCTTTGATTTCGGAATTCAAATGAACGTCGACGCCAAGTTCTTTCATTTGCAACCGATACCAAGCGAGCAGATCGCGGAGCTTACCTTTAAAGGAGGCCTGGCTTGCGGGAACAAACACGCCGCCAAGATGGTCGCTCTTTTCATAAAGCGAGACTTTATGCCCGCGAAGAGCAGCCACGCGAGCGGCTTCCATTCCGCCAATACCGCCGCCAATCACAACAATATTCTTGGGTTTTGCGGTTTTTTCGATGTGGTGAGAAACGCTGTTCATCGTCTCGGCATTCACCGCGCAACGAGCCATATGGAGAGAATCTTCCAAGGTTTGATCGTTGCTCGTGCCTTTGTAATGGCACATATTGAAACAGCCGTTGTGACAGCAAATGCAAGGACGGATCTCTTCGGGATGACCGTCTTTGAGCTTGGTGACCCAAGCACCATCCGCCAAGAAAGGGCGGGCGAAGCCAACCGCGTCGATCTTGCCCTCTTTCACGGCTTCCGCTCCGACAAAAGGATCCATTCTTCCCGCCGCGACAACGGGAATCGAAACAAAGTTCTTGATATGCTCGACTTCCGCGAGGTTGCAGTTTTCAGGCATATATATCGGAGGATGCGCCCAATACCAAGCGTCATAGGTTCCGTTATCGCAGTTAAGCATGTCATAGCCGGCATCTTGGAGGTACTTAGCGGCTTTCTCGCTTTCCGCCATATCGCGCCCAACTTCGACGTACTCTTCGCCAGGAAGAGCGCCAGAATTGAACCCTTTGGTTTTTGAAAGAACGGAATAGCGAAGAGAAACAGGGAAGTCCTCGCCGCACTCTTTCTTGATGGCTTTTACGATTTCGACGGGGAAACGGTAACGATTCTCAAAAGAGCCGCCATACTCGTCCGTTCTCTTGTTCACGTATCGAAGGGTGAATTGATCAAGTAGGTAGCCTTCATGAACCGCATGGATTTCCACGCCATCAACGCCAGCTTCCTTAAGCAATTTGCTGGTCTTGGCGAAAGCCTCGATGAAATGATGAATCTCTTTGATGGTCATTTCCCTTGAGGGGACTTTGTCAGACCAGCGATTGGGGCTAGGGGAAGAAGAGGCGCAAATCTTGTCAAAGTTCATGACGGGTTTTGACAAGGCGCGGAGGAACTTGTTGGTGTAAAGCTTTTCCATCGTCGGAGAAATCGTGAAGCTACGACCAAAGCCCGCGGTAAGTTGGACAAAGAGTTTTGCGCCGTGAGAATGAATCTCATCCATAAAGGGTTTAACTTTCTTGTACATGCTCTTTTTCTTATAGAGCCATTGCCCAAGCATCGGGTTATAGACCGGCTGAATGCCAGGGAGGATAAGACCGACGTCGTGCTCGGCTTTATCAAGCAAGAATTTCGCAGCCTCCTTATCAAAGTGGTTAATTTCCATCCACCCAAAAAGGGATGTTCCGCCCATGGAGGTCATGACAATGCGGTTCTTGATTTCGCAATTTCCGATTTTCCATGGTTCAAACAACGGTTGAAGTTTTTCGTCCATAAATCAGTTCTCCTGTGTTAGGAAAATTATATAGGATTCCTCCGTGTGCGCGTAAGCTTTCACGAATTATCGATCGCGAAAAAAGAACCGAAAAAACCTTTGAAAGTCGGAAATAAAATAAGAAGGAAAGTTATTGTTGGGCTGCTTTTGCGATCATTTGATCGCGGATTGTTGCAATAAGAAGCAAAGAGGCATAAAGAAGCGCGACGAAAGAGCCAAGAAGAAGGGCGGTCCCGTGAATCGGCAAGCTCGGGAAGAAAAGCGATCCCGCGATCAAAACGACGATGCCGATTGCGATAAGAAAGCCGCTTACAACATACCCGTTTCTGATGATTTTCTTGTCTTGAATCGGGCAGCGCAAAGAAAAATTATCAGAAGCTTTTCTCCCTTTTTTAAGGAACGCGAATCCGAAAGCGAAAAGAACAAGCGAGGCCGTCGCAAGGAATAAGCCAATAAGCAAAAGAGCAAGAAATGGAGCAAGGCTTTCATATAGCCTTGAGAGGCAAGAAAGGGCGAGTCCGAAAATAAGGCAAAGGACAGAGCAAGCGAAAAGGTGGCAGGCAAAATATGCATCGCGAAGCCCTAAGTCGATAAGGTCTAGTTCTTTGTTGGATTTTTGGCTTTTCATATTAGAGAAGGGCTAAAAGAAACGGAGTTTAAATACAATGCGTTTCCGGTCTTGGTCGTAAACTTAAAATACGCGTTGGCGACTTCAAAGGTATAAAGGAGGTTATTGGAAGGGCCTTCTTCTTCGTTTCCCTTCAAAGCATTCCAGCTGGTCAAATCATTAGAAACGTAAAAATCAGGAACGCCGGTGAAATCATGGTCTTCCCCGCCGTAAGTTGAGACTTTCTTATAAACATCCAACGTAACAACGCCATTTAAAAGAGTGCGGCATTCAAGCAAGCCAATGCCATTCTTTTTAAATTGCATCATCCCCTCATATTCGCCATTCCCTTGTTGAACGTAATCTCCATAAAAAGAAACGGGACTGCCGCCATCGTCTGAAATCGAAAATTCGAAGTCTTCTAAGTACTTCGACTCTTTCGTTTCTTCTAGAGCATCGCCGGTAAGCTTCCAACTCGCCGCGTGAATCTTTTCTTCAGAAGATTCAAGGGGCAATGTTGATTCTTCGCTATCGGCAATTTTAGAGGAATATGAGGTTTCTGCAGGGTTTTCAGATGCAGAACCCGTTTTATTTTCCGCTGCGTTAGAACAAGCGAGCAAAGCGCTGCAGCAGCAAAGCAGAATTGCTTTTCCGATGATTTTCATAGCCTTCGTTCAATTAGCTTTCTCAGCGTCCAAGACTTCGCCTTCCACTTCTTCCGGGGTTATCTTGACGTCTTTGGCTTCCATGATTTCGTCTAAAGAGGACAGACGGTATACGGCTTCCTCGCATTCATCGTTAACAGCGTGCCTCGCTTTGGCGGAGCGGACAATTTTAGGGATGCCGATGACGAGCAAGGGAATGGAAACGGGGAGAAGCCAAACGAACACCAAGCCAATGGCGGACATAACGATTCCAGACGTCATCGCGTTAGCGGCCTCTTCATGCCTTTTGAAGGCGTCTTCCTTCTTAGCCTGTTGAATGCCTTTTTCTTTGATCAAAGCATCGTTGTCTAGCTTTTCATAATGCTCGTAGATTTTAGTTTTGTCCATCGGTTAACTCCTGTTGAGCTTATTCTATCTCAAAACGCCCTCTCTAAATCTTATAGAAGGCGTAGAATTTCGCACATGAAGAGAAAGGTCATCGATTTAGGAAGCCCAAAAACGTTCCCGAACGTGATTCATTTAATGATTCCGGCGATGATTTCTCAGCTGATTACCGTCCTTTACAATATCGTGGACCGCATTTACATAGGCAATCTTCCCACAAACGGCGAGATTTCTTTAATCGGAGCTGGCGTTTGCTCGCCCATCACCACCTTGGTCACCTCTTTTGCTTATTTGGCCGTGCTAGGAGCCACTCCGCTCTTCTCGATGTCGCTTGGCCAAAACCGCAAAGAGGATGCCGAAAAAATCCTCTTCCATTGCATGGTGATGCTAGGCGCCTTGAGCCTAGTCATCATGGGGCTAAGTTATTTGTTGCTAAAGCCGATGTTATTCGCTTTTGGAGCCAGCGAGGCAAGCTATTCTTATGCCAGAGAGTACATGCTCTACTTCTTAATCGGAACCATTCCCGCTTTCTTTTCCATCGGCTGCTCACAATTTTTAATCGCTCAAGGACGCTCTATCCAATCCATGATCACCTCCTTGTCGGCAGCGGTTCTCAATATTGTCTTGGATCCTTTGCTTATGTACACCATGAACATGGGCATCAAAGGAGCGGCTATCGCCACGGCCATATCCTGGGCCTTCGCTCTCTCGCTGGGCTTGATTTTCTTATTGCGCTCCCCCATCAAAATCAAAGTCGGTCAATTCTCTTTCGCCATCGCATGGAAGATTATCAAACTCGGCCTATCCCCCTTCATCATCTTGGCCACGGACTCGGTCATTCTTATTGGGCTCAACAGCGCATTGCAGTCTTTTTCAAATGGCAACGGGGATTTCTTGATTGAATGTGCAACCATCGTTCAAGCTTTCTTCTCTCTCGTGACGGGGCCGTTGCTAGGCATTTCAAGCGGAACCCAGTCGATCCTTGCCTATCTTTATGGGGCAAGGAAAACGGAATTGGTCAAAAAAGCAGAGATTCAAATCACTGTCTGCGGATTGGTGTTCACCTCGATTTGCTTCGCTCTATCGTTCTTCCTCGCAGAACCTTTCGCGAAGCTATTCGTTTCCTTTTCGCCGGGATATAGCAACGCCGACGGGGTCATATCAAGCAGCGCCAAATACATCCGTTGGTATATGATCCCAATCATCGTTCTGACCTTTCAATATACCTTGGTCGATGGGCTTACGGGACTTGGGCAAGCCAAGTATTCGATATGGCTCTCCATAAACCGTAAATTCGTTCTGCTGTTGCCTTTGACCTTCCTTGTCCCTTGGCTAAGCGGAAATGCCGAACTCGCCTTTATCGCGGAACCGATCGCAGACGGAGTCTCCGGCATCGTCTCATTCATCGTTTGTTCGCTTTTGTTCCCAAAGATACTGAGAAAGCAAAAAGAGTCCACAGGAACGGCTTTGGGTATCTAAAACTCCGCAGAACCCAGATATTCAATAAACGATTTCTTTGATTAGAAACTCATCACCGCTGATCATTTGCGGATCGCTGGCGCGGCATTTAGGGCAAATGCCTCTATTAAGCACAACATTGTAATGGGAACGGCATTGGCCGCATAAAGCCTCGCCCTTCGTACGGACGATGCGGAGCTGACAGCCCCAGAACAACGGTTTGCCTTTGATGACGCTTGGAAAGCACCAGTTAATGAAAGAAGGTAAATACCCGCTCGCTTCGCCAACTTGCAAAACAATCGCTTTGACTCTATTAATTTTCTTCTCCTTGGCAACGCGCTCCACCTCCTCAACTGCCTCGGTAACAGCTATCAGTTCGTGCATTCTTCGTTAAGATCCTTTCTCCCTTTTGGAAAGAGCTAGCAACGGTTCAAGCGTCTTCATTTTCGAAAGACGCTTAAGGCCGCAGCCACTTTCAATTTATTAACGTTATAGAAAAGATATCACGAAACACGTGTCTCCAAAATAAAAATTATAAAAGCGAACCAATTTTAACCGTTGGCCTTCTCGGCTTCTTGGATAAAGGATTTCAAAGAGGCGATGCTTGTTTTGGCGGAAGGGACGTCTTTCATCTCAGCGAAGACGCGGAATTTTTTCTCGGTGCCGGAAAGACGGATGAGCATGAAGCAATTGTCATCGAACCAAAAGCGAATGTTGTTGCTGATCCGCTCTTTCTTCAGGCAAGGGAAGGCGAAGGAATAGTCATTGCTTTCAATATAGGACATGACTTTTTGGGGCTCCCCTTCAAAAGACACTGCGTCTTCGACGAACTCATGGTGATAATTCGCGAATTCCTTAACCTCTTTCACAACTTCCGAGACAGGTTTTCCCATCGCGGCAATAAGATTGAGGAAAAGGGCGCCGGAGAAAGATGAATCCTTCCCGTAAAGATAGCCACGGATAGTAAGACCGCCGCTGCTTTCGCCGCCGATTAAGGCATTGTTCTCTTTAATGGCGGCGGAAATGAACTTGAATCCAACATCCGTCTCAATGCAACGGTAACCAAAAGCCTTCGCAAGGCCATCAATCAAAGTGGAGGTGGCGACGTTTTTGACTATGTCGCCTTTCATGCCGCGGTATTTGATCAAGCCGTAATAAAGGCAACCCATGATTTCATTCGCGTCGACGTAGTTGCCTTTTTCGTCAATAATGCCAAGACGATCTGCGTCGCTATCCACGGCCATGCCGATGTCATAACCGCCCTCTAGAACTTTCTCCCTGAATTCGCCCATCATGTTCTCGCGGGTTGGGTTGGGGTCAACGAAGGAGAAAAAAGCATCATGCTCCGTATTGAGCGCATCGAATTTAGCGAAGTCCAGATCTTTCGCCAAAGGCAAAATCGAACGGGCTCCAACGCCATTCAAATTATTGAAAAGGACTTTCAAAGGACTATGGAAGGCGTTGGGATTCAGAAACGTCTCAATGCAAGAAACGTAGTTGGAGATATAATCAATAACCTGCAAAAGCCCAGCGCTTTCCCCTTTCGAGAAGCTCAATGTTTTGATTTCCTTGACTTCGGCGATGCGCTTTTCGAGCATCTCGGTAAACGTTGCGTCCGCGTCTGCGCCGCCTTTGAGGAAAGGCTTCACGCCGTTGTATATATAAGGATTATGGCTTGCGGTCATGGTGATGCCATAATCAAGCCCCTTATCGCGGACTATCATCATCACAAGAGGAGTGGGAACCGAAGTGGCGGTCAACATAACGGGGATGTTGTTGCCCATTAAGACTTCCGCGAACCATCTCGCCGCGAAGTCAGACATAAAGCGATTGTCGTAGCCCAAAGCTACAGGCTTAATTTCCTTGCCCTCGTGAACAACGTGCGCAAGCGCTTGGGCAATCGCCTGGATATTGGCTTTGTTGAAGTCGTCACCGATGATTCCACGGAATCCACCGGTCCCGAATTTAATCATCCTTACTTGACCTCCCCGTTGATTGCCTTAGCGGCAAGATAGACATCCTCGGTTAAATAAATGTCGCAGTCGGGGTGAGTTTCCAAAACGCTCGCGGGCACATCAAGCGTGCTTTCGTTTCTAAGCAAGCAAGCAATCGGCTCCGCCTTGGTGGTGTCATTAGCGACAAGGATGATCTTTTTGGCGGTCATAATGGTGGCAAGGCCCATGGAAACAGCCTCGGTCGGGACCATGTTGATGTCGTTGCAGAAGAAGCGGGCATTCGCTTTTCTGGTGCTTTCCGTCAAAGGAATAAGGTGCGTCTTCGAATCGCGGGAAGTCCCTGGCTCATTGAAACCGATGTGCCCGTTTCTGCCAATGCCTAGAATTTGAAGGTCAACATAACCAGCGGCGGCGATTTTGTCATCATAAGCCTCAGGGTTGTTCGCGTCAGGGAAATGCGTATTCTTACGGTCGATGTCGATCTTGGAGAACAAATTGGTCTCCATGAAGGCGCGATAGGTTTCCTTCTCGATGGGGCAATTGATGTACTCGTCGAGGTTGAAGCTCTTAACCTTCGCAAAAGAAACGCCTTCCTTATAGCCTTCCGCCATACGGTCATAAATCTCAAGAGGGCTGGAGCCGGTGGCAAGGCCGAGAATAGCCTCGGGGTTGCCCTTTACCAAAGCAAGGATCGCATCCCCTGCTTTCGTTCCCAATTCTTTTTTGTCTTTCGCGATGATGAATCTCATGTTTCTAATTACGCCAAGCAAGCGACTTTAAGCCTGATGGCTGCCTCCATTCACCTAATCATTTCCTATTTGCTTCCCTTAGGGAAGAAACAAGGCAAAAAACGAATAAAAAATGGTAAAAGAGAATACAAAGATGCGCTAATGAGCAACGTTGAAAGCGGAATCGTCAAGGCATCTCTCATTGCCAGGAAGCGCACGAAACAAAGTTTGCTATAATTCCCGGGATGGAAAACAAAAAACCTGTGCTGGCGTTAATCGCCCACGACAACAAAAAAGCCGAAATGGTCGCTTGGGCCATGAAGCACAAACACGAATTGGAGGCCTATGACCTTTGCGGCACCGGCCACACTGCCAAAATGGTAGAAGACGCGATTGGCCGCCCAGTCACGAAGTTCAAGTCCGGTCCTCTTGGCGGCGACCTTGAAATCGGTGCGGAAGTCGCAAAAGGAGGAATTCAAAAGATCGTTTTCTTTTGGGATCCCCTCCAAGCCCAGCCTCACGATCCCGACGTAAAAGCGCTTATGCGCATCGTCGCAGTTTATAACATCGCCTTCGCCACCAATGAGGCGACGGCCGATTGCTTGCTTCGCTAACGCTTACAATTGGTTAAAAGAGCCGCAAAACTAAGGTCAAAGTCTTAAAATCACCGCAGATTGAGGTCCGATTTTCAGGCCTTTGGCCTTTTCTTCAGCTTCACCGCTCTTATAAACAATCCCTTTTCCAACCAAATCAATAAGTTTTGCTTCAGCCCTCGGATTAATGACCATCAAAAGTTTTTCGCCATCTTTTGCACGCTCATAAGCAACATGGCCATCGCCGCCACTAGCAACAGGCGTCCATGAGGCGTCGTTATCCAAAGCTACGTGTTGCGTTTTGAACGCAAGCAGTTTTTTCAAGGCATTCAGCAAGGATCCCTCATCCTTGGTTTCTTCCTCAACGGACAGCCCTTTCCTATGCGGATCGAGACGAATATAGGTCTTTTTGGATTTGGAGAAGCCGGCGCTAGGCTTAGAGGTATCCCATTGCATCGGAGACCTGGATCCCGTTCTTTGGTAGCCGCCTTCGACAGAAGGGATGCCTTTTAAGTAATGCATGAGCAGCTCATCGCCATAATAGAAGAAAGGAACGTTAGGCATGGTCACCATGAAGAAATAAGCCAAGGACGCTTCTTTTTCATCAAGCCATTCAGAAAGACGGACAGTGTCGTGATTGCCGCTTATGCCAGCCAAATATCTTCCTTTATTTTGGGCAAGCTCAACGAGGGGCCCCACCAGATCGAAATATTTGACCATCGTCTTGTTGTCCCCGTCCTTTTGAAAGAAGGGGTGATCGCCCCTAAAAGGAAGCCCGAAAGTGTCATAATGCATATCATGAAGCATGAAATCCATGTCGAATCCAGAGTCTAAAGACATCACGGGATTTGCCCATTCCGAGACAAAAGCACTATCGGGGTATTCCTCTTTTATGTCTTTGAAGAACTGCCTCCAAACGCGAGACGTCCCTTTTCCTTCAGGGTCTCTAGCGACAAGCCAGCCCGCCATATCCACGCGGAACCCATCAATGCCCTGTCTCAAATAAAAGCGGACGACATCCTCTATGGCGTGGATTGTTCCTTGCGGGCCTTCGCCATCAACGGTTTCCTCGTATTCAGGATGCTCTATGGTCTCAAAGCCGAAATTTAGTTTTGGCTGGATTGAGAAAAAGTTAATCATCGCGGCCCCGTTTCTCTCATAGAATCCTCTAATCCAGTTGAATTTCGGGTCCACGTTCCAGATGTCTTTGTTCCAAATGAAGCGAGAGGTGTATTGATTTTGTTTCGCCTTGCAAGATTCCTTGAACCATTTGTGGTTGATTGCGGTATGCCCTGGAACCAAGTCCAAAATAAGGCGGATGCCTTTTTCGTGGCACTCTGCAATGAGCTTTGTTAGAGCTTTGTTGCCGCCATAACGCTTCGCAACTTTCAAATAATCCGACACATCGTATCCGGCATCGAAGAAGAGGGATTCATATATCGGATTGAGCCAAATCGCGTTAAAGCCCATATCTTTTATGTAGTCCAGTTTTTGGCAGATGCCTTCTAAGTCGCCGATGCCATCGCCATTGCTATCCATAAAAGACTGTGGATAAATCTCATAGAATACGGCCTTTTGAAGCCACTTTGGGGAAGAAAACATACCTAGCTCCTATCTTTTTGCTGCGTCTATTCTAAAACTTCGAATTCAAAGGAAGAAAAAGTTTTTCTGCAAGCTCTCGCGAAGTCCTGCTGCCTATAGGCAATAAGCCTATAACAGGACCCCGTGAATAGGTCTTCGAAACAAGGCAAACGCCCCATGGCCGAGATGCCGATGAGTTTCATCGTCCTCATGGCAATCGTCTCGCTCTTCAATGACACGACTTTCTAGGGCGCGGCAAGCGTCCTCGGGGCATATGAGACATTACTAGGCATGCCTACGATTATTATTGCCGCAATCCTATTTTTTATCGCCGAAGCCCTTCGCAAAGCAGAGACTCCCAAAACCATAGAAGAATAACAATTTTTGATGCTTTGGGTGACGTTTTAACAGTCTCAACCAACATATCATTTTCTTTCCCTTACAAATCGATTATGTTAATCATCTTAAGAAACGGCTCTTCTGATGTCGCCTTCGCCACTGCCGTCTCGTACTGAAATATCAATAAATTATGGGAGTAATTTCTTATTCCGTTCGCCTTATCGCAAAACGTTCATTTCAGCTTTACGTTGCAAAGAAGTTCATAATTGAACGGCTTCTTGATTTTTCATTGACGTTTTTCGCGTTCAAGTTAATTTTTCTTAACATGCGCGCGTACGCACGTAATATGTGGATTTTCGATTTTGGCGGTCCTAAAATATTCATCAAGCGAAGGGATGAAATGACGAAAAATGAAGACGATTAAGCTCAACGCCTCCGTCTTCTCAGCCATCCGTAAGGAAGGCGATGAGCTCCGCGACGAGCTCAAAGCCAAAGGCGTCTATCTCGTCAATGTCATGTCTAGCCCTGGAGCAGGAAAGACAACCACCTTGATTGCATTGATCAAGGCTCTGCGCTCGTCTTACCGCGTCGGGGTGATCGAAGCGGATTTGGATTCCGAGGTCGACGCTGAGAAGGTTTCCACACTCACGTCTTGCCCCGCCGTCCAGATTCACACCGATTCGCTTTGCCACGTTGACTGCGACATGGTCAAGGAAGGCCTAAACGCTTTCCAGGAAAAGGTTGACCTTCTCTTCCTGGAAAATGTCGGGAACTTGCTTTGCCCTGCTGAATTTGATTCAGGCTCGCACCTCAACGTTGCCCTCCTCTCCGTCGCCGATGGAACAGACAAGGCGTTCAACTACCCAAAGATGTTCCGCTACTGCGACCTAGTGCTCATCAACAAGATGGATACGCTAGACTATTTCGACTTCGACTATGACAAAGTCGCCGGGTTCATCCGCTCTTGCAAACCAGGCGCAGCCATCCTGCCCATCTCCGCTAAAACCGGAAAAGGGATCAAGGAAGCGGCCGACTATTTCGACAAAGCAATCCAATATTGGAGGAAATGAAACATGCCTGAGATCTTCCGTCTCACCAAAGACACCCAATCCAAGTACGAAGGGGTTGAGCCTACTACTCCTGAAGAGAAAGCGCTCGTAAAGAAGTACTTCAAACTCGCTGAGAAAATCACCGACAACGTGGAAACCAAGCTTAAGGGCTGCACGGTGAATTCTCCCGAATACTGGGGCCTTCGCGAAGTCCTCACCGAAGAAGAAGTCGACGTTCTTCTCACGATGAAACTCCGCAAATGGTACACCATGGATCAGATCATCGAACAATGCAAGAAGATGTATCCCGACCCACTCAAAGTCAAAGAATATGTCCATCGCGCCGTTATGCACGGCATCGTGGAATATGACTATGGCGACCACTATAACGACGATGGCCCGATCAAGGACGCCAATCCGACTCGCGAGAAGAGATATCGTCTCTCATTCTTCGTTCCCGGCTCCGCGGAACTCTTCAATTCGACGAAGAAAGCCACGGACGCCAATCCGCCGGTTGCGAACTTCTTTGAACGTATGACCTTCCTCCCCCTCGAGGCGATCACTCCGATGGTCCCCGAAGGCGGCGACGGCATCGGCATGCACACCATCCCGGTCGAAAAGGCAATCGAAAGCAATCAGGAAGCCGTCAAACTCGAAAAGATTTCTTATTGGCTTAAGAAATACGATGGCCACATCGCTTCCGGCATTTGCTCCTGCCGCTATTCCAGGGCCAAATTAGGCGAAGGCTGCGAAGACGATCCTGAGAATTGGTGCATCCAGCTCGGCGATATGGCGGATTACGCCGTCGAAACCGGCCGCGCCAAGATGATCACTAAGGAAGAAGCCCTCCGCATCATGAAAAAGGCGGAAGACAACGGCTTCGTCCATCAGATCACGAACATCGATGGCGAGGATCACATCTTCGACATCTGCAACTGCGACGTGAAGATCTGCAACGCTCTTCGCACGTCCATGCTCTTCAACACCCCGAATCTCTCTCGCAGCGCCTACACCGCGAAAGTCGATCCCAAAAACTGCGTCGCTTGCGGCCGCTGCGTCGAATCTTGCCCTGGCGGAGCCGTTAAGCTCGGTCAGAAGCTCTGCAAGAAAGATGGCTCCGCTCAGACCTACCCCGTCGCTCCGCTCCCCGACAACAACCGTTGGGGGAAATACGCCTGGGACGAGAATTACCGTGACACCGCTCGCTATAACACCTATCCTACCGGCACCGCACCTTGCAAAACTGCCTGCCCCGCGCACGTCGCCGTCGAAGGCTATTTGAAGCTTGCCAACCAAGGCCGTTATGACGAGGCCCTTGCTCTCATTAAAAGGGAGAACCCCTTCCCGGCCGTTTGCGGTCGCATTTGCAACAAGCGTTGCGAAACCGCCTGCACTAGAGGCGACATTGACCAGGCCGTCGCCATTGACGCCGTCAAAAAGTTCCTTGCTGAACGTGAGCTCGACCCCAAGACCCGTTCCATCCCCGAAAAGGTCATCGCCAAAGTTTACGGCGACTTCGAGGAAAAGATCGCGATCATCGGCGCCGGCCCCGCGGGCTTGAGCGCTGCTTACTACCTTGCCGTTAAGGGTTATCACCCAACCGTCTTCGAAAGACACGAGAAGCCGGGAGGCATGATGATGTACGGCATCCCCTCTTATAAATTAGAGAAGAACGTCATCGACGCGGAAGTCGAAGTCCTACGTGACCTCGGCGTCGAAATCAAATGCGGCGTCGATGTCGGCAAGGACATCACCCTTGATGAACTCCGCGCACAGGGTTACAAAGCCTTCTATATCGCGATTGGCTGCCAAGGCGGCAAACGCCCTGGCGTTGCTAACGACACGGCTGATGGCACCGAAATCGCCGTCACCTTCCTCAAAGGCGCCTACGACAATCAAGATCAGAAGATCGACGGCGACTGCGTCGTCATCGGCGGAGGCAACGTCGCAATCGACTGCGCCCGCACAGCTCATCGCTTCGGCGCGAAGAGCGTCTCCATGTATTGCCTTGAATCCAAGGACACCATGCCCGCGACGAAAGACGAGATCGAGGAAGCCGAAGAGGAAGGCGTTAAGGTCAACCCGCAATGGGGTCCGAAGGAAGTCTTGGTGGACGAAAACGGCAAAGTCAAAGGCATCATCCTCAAGAAGTGCGTTCGCACCATCGATCCTGAGACCAAGCGTTTCTCCCCTGTTTATGATGAGAACGACACGATCGAAGTCCCTGCGACGAAGATTATCTTCGCCATTGGGCAAGCCATCGATTGGGGCGACCTCCTCAAAGGCAGCAAAGTCACCTTCTGGCACGGCAATTATCCTATCGCCGACAAATTCACCTATCAGACCGCCCAAGACGATATCTTCGTCGGCGGCGATGTCTACACTGGCCCGAAATTCGTGATCGATGCCATTGGGCAAGGCCATGAAGCCGCGGAATCTCTCGCTCGCTTCGTATCACCCTTCAATGCCTCACTCACCATCGGGCGCGACAGACGCTACTTCATCCCTCTCGACAAGAAGGACATTCTCTATCCCGACAACTACGATAACGCAGGCCGCCAAGAGCCCGCCGCTCCCGAAGCTGGGGAAGAAGCCAAGACTTCCTTCCGCGACTTCAGCAAGACCCTCACCGAAGAGCAGGTCAAGATCGAAACTTCCCGCTGCTTGCAGTGCGGCGCCTCGGTCGTCGATCCTCATAAGTGCATCGGCTGCGGTATCTGCACCACTCGTTGCGAATTCGACGCCATCCACTTGGTAAGAGATCACCCGAAGGCCACAACGATGAGAAACGGCGACGACAAGATCCCCGGTCTCATCCCCTATGCCTTGAAGCGCGGCGTGAAGATCATGCTCCACAGCGGCTCGAAAGAAGCTAGAGAGCTTGCCAAGAAGAGAAAGGCTTTCAAAAAAGCCATGAAGGACAGCCCGAACAAGCACACGGGCAACGCCATTCCGCCCATCGAGCGCTAATGCACGAGCTCGGAATCGCATTCCACATCATTAAAGAAGTTGACGCTTTCGCGGAGGAGAAGCAAATTTCCTCCGTGAAAGGCGTCACAATCGAGCTTGGAGAAGTCTCCGGGGTCGTCCCGCGTTATCTAGAAGACGTGTGGAAATGGGCCTGTGAGAACCGCTCCAAACATATGAGTGGTTGCAAGCTGAGCATCATCGTCACAAAGGCGACGACGTATTGCAAAGCCTGCACAAAGACTTATCCAACCCTCCCAAGCGGCAAGAAATGCCCCCATTGCGGGAGCGAAGAAACTTACCTCATAGAAGGAAACGAAGTCACCATTCAATCGATTCAAGTGGAAGATCAGCCGTCGAAATAGCGACGGCTTTTTCTTTTGCAAAACAAAAGAAAACCGCGGTTCTGCAAGGAAATCGCGGTTTTTAGAAGGCTATTTACTTCTTTCCTTCGGGTTTGCTGATGCCTTTGGCTTTCATGACATCATCAACCAGAATCTTAGCTCTCTTGAGGGAGAGGTCGGATTTGACTTTGAATTCGGTTGGAAGATCTTCGAACTTCTTGGATGTATTCGCGGTCACCGGGATGGTGCTGTCCTGATAATCATTAGGATTTAAAGCGTAGTAGACTTTGAGTTTCTTCCCGGAGATGGTGATGAAGACATAGCGGTCACGGTGGAGGGAGAAGGTCATGCCGGGAATCGACATGCGATCTTTCACATCATAGGCACGGATGTAATCACGGAGCTCATAGTATTTGTCGCGAAGATCTTGATCGGCGCCTTTGAGGCGAGTCTCAAACTTAGCGCGGCGGCGTTTCTTGAGGTTGGCGAAGTGGTCATCTTGAGGAATTTCGCCTTCTTCGGGCTCCCCGGCATCAACTGGTTCATCAGCGGGAGCTTCAACAGGCTCATCCTTAACCTCTTCTTTAGCGGAATGGAGGTTCTGAATATGGGCGTCGATTTCTTTATCGGCGATGGCTTTGGATTTGGTTTCGTCAACAAGGTCGAGTTTAGCAATGCAGGCGTTCACGATCGCTTTAACATCAGCTTCCGTAAGAGAAGGAGCAGCTTCCTTGGGCTCTTCCTTCTTCTCTTCTTTGACGTTAACGGTGAGGAGCTCGCCATAGGAGAAGGTAAGAACGATGTAGCCGATGATGGTGAGGAATAAGCCAACGAAGATCGAGAGCATGGACCCTTCATTTAAGAGGCCCGCGATGTATTGGGTGTAAAGAAGAAGGATTAAATAAGGAATAAAAGCGATGTCGAGGAAGTGCCCAAAAGCGTTGATGAGGAGCTTGTATTTCTTCTTCATGCAGATGATGACGGCTTCCAAGACGAGCATGATGATGGCGAAGATCATGATGAACACGCCGAGAACGCCGACGATGTTCGGGAACTTCGAGTAGTTCCACATGTTGAAGTAATTGAGCGCGTTGCCACGGATGCCGGTATAGACGGTGATTCCGTTTCTGATGGTGGCAGATCCGCCAACAATCACATGGCAGCAGGCCATGAGACCGATGAAGAAGGGGGAGAGGAAGGAAATGATAAGTCCTACCCAAGTCGATTTAGCAATTTTTGATTTTTTCATAACAATTGCCTCCAATCGAGCCATATTTTAGTAACTTCATCACTTAATTCAACAAAACAAGGCCGTTTTTTTCAAAAATAGTCGGGGCATGCATGTATTTTTTATTTAAATTATCAAAAATCGCATATAAGCCCATGACAAATGAAAAAACGTCAACGCTTTCGCATTGACGTTACCGGTCTTTTGGTGGAGTCGCAGGGAATCGAACCCTGGTCCGAAGAGCATCCCACCGAGGCGTCTACAGTTTAGTCCTCGCCTTTTACTCCAAAGGGCGACGAGAACCAACGTTCTTTGGAGGCGGCTGTAAGATTTTCGACTCCTTTGCCCAGCCAAGCTAGAAGCTTATTGCCTTGTGTTGCGCCCATCCCCTCGTAAGGCAAGAAGCGAGAGGTGAACGTGCTCTCCCCGCAAGAGGCGGGGCCCTATCTAGAGGGGCTCAATTAGGCAAGAGCGGCGGAAGCGCGATGCGAGGCACCGAGCATCCAAGGTTTGACAGTTTTGTTGTCAGTTATTGTTGTTTGGCACTTAGGGTCGCCAACCCACTGCAGCCGGGGCCAGACATCCCTCCGTCAAAACCTGTACGGCCCCAAAAGAAGATGTTGTTTACCGGTGGTCGTATTATAGGTCGGTAAATGCTTATCTCCAAATTTATTTTTTCTTTTGAGCAAAAAGAATTGATGGGATCAAAAGAATTATCCCTATAGAAGCGGAGCAAATACTTAGTATATATCCCACGCCTCCGCGAATCCCGTCCAGAGGAAAGCCAGGATTCATCCAATGAAAAGTCAAAACCCCCAGCACGCTAAAAGCAAGGACTAAAAACCCTGCAATTAAAGAAAATACAAGGTTTTTGCGGCAATCTAACCCAAAAAAAGAAGCAAATCCCGCAACAAAGCAAATGGAAATCAGCGCGATAAAAAAGGGATTCAAACGATAGGTGAACGAGAAGAGATTTCCTTCGTTCGTCAATTGCTCGCTCCCCCCAAAAAGAACCTTAATTGAATCCAGCGAAAGCCATTCGCCGCTTGGGAAAACGGCCCTGATTAAGCCAAGAAGAACCAGCCCAGGCGTAAGCAAGAAAAGAGCGCCAGAAGCGAAACACAAATAACGGCAAACTTTTCTCATGCGCATGCATTGATTATAACGGCCTTTGCTTCTTTCCAAGAGGCGATTATGCGTGTATTGTTTATTTTGCTTTCAGCAAAAAGGATTTTTGAAATGGGGAACAACAAGAAAAACAAGCAAAAAATAAGGCTGTCTCCTGAGACTAAAGACAAACTAAAAACCGGTTTTGGCACATTGATTAACAACGAGATGTGCATCAAGGCCGGCAGAGAATATCCTTGGTACACTCCGATTATCTTGGCGGTATGCTCCGTCTTGATTACCTTAGTCCCAAGTTTCGTGAACACCATGCAGGTCAACATGGGGGAAAGCGTTCTTGGAACGAGCTCGGTTGGCGGCATCGAAAATGGCTTAGCGAATTTCCAAAGCATTCTTAAAGCCGCGGACGCTTCCGTTAAAATCACCGATGAGGGCAAACTCGTCGTTAGCGATGCGGCGAAAGAAGCGGTCTATAACGCCGGCACTGGCGATGATCGCTACTATGAATATAAAGACAGCGTGACGGATGAGCCAGTCCTCCGCGTTCAATTTAGCAGCGATTCCGTGAATTCCTCTTATTTAGATGCTCTTTCCAAAAACACGATCAAATCCTCCACGACCGTCACGGACAGCGAAGGCGTTACCAGCGAAGTGCCCGACGCCGTCTCTACCACTTACCGCGTCTCCATTTTGGTGTTCAAAGATACAGGCTTCTCCATGGCGGTATATAACCGCAGAGTTAGCGTAAGCACCAATAGCACGAGCGCTTTGGTAAATTACTCCTATGATCGCCTAGCAGGAAAAGACCTATTGGCCCTTACCCCAAGCGTTTCCTTCGCGGATAGCCCGGCAGAATATGTGGCCGCGGTCAAAAAGAACTATCAAGAGTTCATAACTCTCGGATACGAGACCACAAAAATCAATCTTGCCTGGCGCAATGTCGGAATTCTTGCCGGCATCAACGCGGGCGTCATCTTGCTCCTTGGCTTGGTGCTGTTCCTCGTCACCCGCGGCAAGAGGAATCCCTATCGCATCATCACCTTCTGGCAATGCCAAAAGATTGGCTATTGGGCGGCTCCGGCGCCTGCAATTCTCGCGTTGGGCCTCGGGTTCTTGCTCGCCAACACAAGCGGCTTATCTTCCCTATCGATGTTCATGTTCCTCTTCCTCTACGGCTTGAGAATCATGTGGACCTCAATGAAAGCCTTCTCCCCTCAAGGGAAGTAATCCATAAGAAGCAAAAGCGCCGAACCTTGCAATTCGGCGCTTTTTCTTTGAAAACCGCGCAAAACCCTAGTCTCTATTTTCGTGCGGATGAAGAGATCCTGCGAGCCTGGCTCCATTTCGGTTTTTCTTTATCTCGCGGCTTCCCACATAAAAATAGGGATTGAACTTTTTCGAAACGACCTTGAGCCTCGCGAAGAGGGCTTCGCCCGGTTGGTTATTGAAATTCGCGGCGAAGGCCCTGAAATACTTGCCAGGATAAACCCCGTAGGCAAGAGGACGACCATCAACGTACTTAAAAGAAACCAGCGCGCACTCAGCGCGCAGCAAAGAAGCGATTTTCACAGCTTGAGACCTCGTGAAAGCATTGTCAAAAGTAGAGCTGACTAGCTTCCCGCCCTTCTCTTCCAAAACGCCAAAGCAGCGCTTCCCGATGGTGAGAGCGAAGAGAACAGGACCCTGAGCGTATTCTTCCACCACCCACGCGGAATCTTTCATCTTCTTAAGGATTTCGTTGAACTCAATGGGCGACACGCAAAGCTTCGGGGCAAAACCCTCATCGCTCTTTTTCCTTATATAAAAAGGATAGGCGATCCCCGCTTTATTGATGGAAGAAGAAAGAAAGGTGAAGAAGCCTTTTGGCTTTTCGTTCTTAAGATTCGGAAAACTGTAAAAGCCAGGATGAGCAATTCCGTAGTCTTCCATCTTCTTGTAGAAAAGCCCAAGGTCTTGGCAATAGGCAGAGGAGTAGGGATGCCCGAAGCAAGGGATTCCTAGATTCATCGCAAGGTTCATCAAATAAGGATCCTCATCATAAAAATAGATGAAGCCGCAATCCAAATAAGAAGCGTAAAAATAGCGTTCCGCTTCCGCGAAAGAAAGCGCAGTGAGCGTTACTCCGCTGACTTTGGCGGAGGACAAAAGAAAATCGATTTCCTTTCGGAACGAAGCGTCTTTCTCTCTTGCGATGGAATAAACGAGGAATGCTTCCATATCAGTCTCCGTAATCGCTGCCACGCGATTTGTCTTCCACGAAGATCAGCAAGGGATCCGTGATATCCGCAATCTCACGGTAAACGAACCCTTCGCGGTCAATCCAAGGGTTCTCAAAGTCCGCGGTAAAGACAACCTTATGAAGCCGCTTGATTGTCTTATCGATCTCTTCCATGATCCTTTCAAAGGCCTCGGGCCGCTTTTCCTCAAAACCGAGCAAACCGTCATAAAAACCAGGCTCGACATAGAAAAGGTTTCCTTCCTCATCCGTATAAGCATGGACGAGATTGTTAAGAGGATCTTGGTAAGGCTTGTAAGAAGAGAATTCTGTGTAATCCATATGCTTGCCTTATCTTATCACCTTCATCTCCTTTCATCCCAGGAAAGCAAAGATTTGGTCCCTAAAAGACAAGAAAAATAGCAAAAATCCTTTTGAAAGCCCTTAACACCCTCTCCCCAAACGAAACGCGGTTGGTATAACATATATCAATGGTTAGCCAGGAAGCGAAAGACATCAAAATCGTTTTCACGGATATCGACGGGACTTTCTTTTCCCATCGCCAGCACAAGGTTCCTCAATCCGCTTTACAAGCCGCTTTGAAGCTGCAAGAAAAAGGAATTAAGGTTTTCCTTTGTTCCGGCAGAAACTATTATCTGATCCGCAAAAGCGGCATCCTCAGCATTTTCAATCCGGATGGCCTTGTCACGATGAACGGCAGCAATGCGATCATCGATGGAAACATCATCTACCGTTATCCGATTGACCCCGTCGTCGTGGATAAAATGGTTCTATTCGCGAAGAAACTGAAATTTGGGCTCACCCTCATCGAAGAGACGGAGGGCCACATCAATATGATCGATGACCGCGTCATATCCGCGCACGAGAAATACGGCACTCGTTTTCCTCAGCCACGCCACTACCCCGACCATTACGACCGCACGGTCTATCAGATGATCGCTTTCATCGATGAGTTTGAAGAAAAGCTGATCGCCCCGCATCTCGACGACTGCAAGTTCGCTCGTTGGGATGAATACGCGGTTGATGTGATGCTTAAGGATTCGGATAAGGCGAAAGGCATCATGTCGGTTCTCCAATATTACGGATACACCCAAAAGAACGCGATGACGCTCGGAGATGGCTTCAATGACATCGAAATGCTTCTCTACGCGGGCATTGGCGTGGCGATGGGGAATGCGAAAGAAGAGACCAAAGCCATCGCCGATTACGTTACCGACTCCATCGACGAAGACGGTTGGGCCAAAGCAATGCGTCACTACGGCTTAATCGACTGATCACTTGTGATAAGGCTCGTGATGGGCAATCTTAAAGGAACGATAGATCTGCTCTAACAGCATGACCCTCGCGAGTTGATGAGGGAACGTCATCTTGCCAAAGCAAACGGAAGCGTTTGCTCTTTTTTTGCATTCTTCGGATAGGCCAAGGGAACCGCCAATCAAAAAGGAGACGGAACTCCCTCCAGCGACAAGCCACTTCTCCATTTGGGAGGAGAATTCCTCGGAGGTGTATTCTTTCTGGTTGAGATCAAGGGCGATCACGTAATCGCCGGGCTTAATTTTCTCAAGCATCTTCTTGCCCTCTTTGTTTTTTATTTCTTCCTCTTGGGCAGGAGAGGCTTTTTCGGGCGTGGGAAAATCAGGGGCTTCGAAAATATCGATTTTCGCATAGCCCTCTATGCGCTTTTTGTATTCTTGCACCGCGTCTTTCCAATAACTCTCTTTGAGTTTGCCGACGCAGTAGACGCTAATCTTCATCGTCTCCGCCTTCGACGCGTTCCCATTGCTTCAAAGGGATCACGCATTCCATCGGGAAGGCGATTCCCTTGCTTTCAAAGACTTCTTTGTAAGTGGACAAAGCAATCTCGGGGCGATTGCAGTCTTCGCTCAGATGAGCCAAATAGATTTTCTTTGTATGAGGGCCAAGGAACTCGCACATATAAGCCGCGGATTGCTCGTTTCCAAGATGGCCGTGGTTTCCTCTGATTCTAGCCCGCAAAGAGGCTGGCCGGCCCGAAAGGCGGAGCATCTCTTTGTCATAATTGGACTCAAAAAGATAATAGGTGTGGTCTTTTAGCAGCTTCTTGTTTTCTTTTTTGATGGTGCCGGTGTCAGTGACGTAAGCCATGGTTTCTTCCCCAAAAGAAAAAACAAAGTTCAGAGGATCGCTCGCGTCATGGCTAGAAGAAAAGGCCTTGACTTGGATCTCCCCGATTGAAAAGCCCGTCCCGGGACGGATTTCAACGTCGACATCGTCTGGGATCGTATCGCGCGTGGCATAGGCTTTAACCCCGCGTTTTTTCAATAGATTCAAGGTTCCGACGTGGTCATGATGTTCGTGGGTAATAAGCACCGCGTCAATGTCTTCAATCGTTTTCCCCAAAGCCCCGAGGCCTTCTTTAAGCCGTTTCAAAGGAACGCCCATATCCACTTGGATCAAGGTCGAGCCACATTGAATTAAAGTCGCGTTGCCTTTGGAGCCGGAACCGATGAATTCGAAGCGTACGCTCATTCGTTGTTTCCTAGCCTTCGCTCTTCCAAAGCGGCTTGTCTATCCTGAAATTCTTTCGAGGGATCGGAGAAACGAGAAAAGTTCTTTTGGAAGACGAGATTTACTTTCCCGGTCTTTCCCTTGCGGTTCTTGGCCACGATGACGGAGACTTCCGAAGTATCGCTCGTTTGGTTTTTCGGACCCACGGGTTCCTCATTCTCTTCGTCTTTGTTTCCGTACTTGTTCTTCTTGCCCACGGAAATGCCCATCTCGGTGTAATAGTCCGCGCGGTAAAGCAAAAGCACGATGTCCGCATCCTGCTCAATGGAGCCCGATTCACGCAAAGAAGAAAGGGTCGGAATCTTGTTGTCGCCTTTTTCCACGTCACGGTTTAGCTGCGCTAAGCAGATGACGGGGACGTTCAAATTACGCGCAAGCTGCTTCAAAGCGCCGGAAATATAAGAGACTTCCTGCTGCCTTTGGTCCATGGAGGGACGGTCTGTGGTCCTGATTCGGCCAAGGTAATCGATAACGATGAGGCCCAAATCCTGATGCTCTGCTTTCAGCTTCGTCGCTTTTGAGACGACATCGCCTAATTTTGAGTCAGGGGAATCGTCGAGGAAGATGCTTTGCTTTGCGATTTCCTCGACGGCGCTGGCGATTTTAATCTTTTGGTTTTGGTTAAGATAGCCGCTTGTGATGTTCTCCCCTTCCACCGAGGAGCGAGAAGCGATAAGCCTCTCCATGATCTGTTCGTTGGACATTTCAAGGGAGAAGAACGCGACGGTGCATTTGCTCTTCAAAGCGGCGTTATAAGCGAAATTGAGCCCCAAGGCAGTTTTGCCAACGGAAGGGCGGGCGGCCAAAATGATCAAATCGCCTTTTTGCCAGCCATGGACGAAATCGTTTAAGGTGCGGAAGCCCGTGTCTATTCCGACAAGCCCGCGCTTGTCCGCGTTGGAGCTCTGCTGGATGCGGATGTTAACCGTTTTTGCGACGTCGCTTGCCTTGCTCATGCCCTTGACGTTGCGTCTAGAGGCAATCGCCGTGATTTTGTCGTTGGCGCTTTCGATAAACTCGCCAATATCTGGTACGCCCTTCGTGTAATCTTTTTGGATTCTCTCCGTCTCGAGCAAAAAATCGCGAAGGACCGCCTGCTCATGGACCATCTCAATGTAATGGTCAATGTTATCGGGCACGATGACCGCGTTCACCAAATCAAGCAAATAGGAAGTCGGAACTTCCTTGTCTTGTTTCAAGGAAATGAGCTCATCGATGACCGTTTGAACATCGACCGGACGTCCAGAGGTCGTGAGTTCCTTCATCGCTTTGAAGATAAGTTTGTTGCGCGGATCGACGTCCGAAAAATCCTCCGCCTCCAGCCCGCCTAAAGCAACGGAACAGGCGTCAGGGGCAATCAGCATCGCGCCTAAAACGGAGCGTTCTGCCTCAAGGTTATGCGGGAGTTCGGCGCCTTTGCTCATTATTTTTCCTCGGAGATGTGGACATTGACGACGCCATAGACCTCGCCTTCATCGCCCTTGTAGAGTTCGATTTTCAAACGGGTGTACCCGAAAGCGTTCGCGGGGTATTTGTCGACGAACTTTCTCTTGTCGAGTTTGATGTTCCATTGCTTCTCCATGCCCTCGACGATCTCTTTGGAGGAGATGGTCCCGATCATGCGGCCATTGCTCCCCATCTTCGCCTTGAATTCGACGTTGATGTGCTCAAGGCGCTTCGAAAGCTCCTCGGCCTCTTTCTTGAGCTCTTTTTGGCGGACGGCCTCTTCGGCGTTGGCTTTTGCGAGCTCTTTTTGGCTATTCGCCGTAGAAGGAACGGCCAAACCTTTGGGGATGAGATAATTGGCCCCATAGCCGTCAGAGACATTCACGGTCTCCCCTTTGCGTCCGAGCTTGCGGACGTCAGCAGTTAAAATCACTCTCATTCTTTTGCTCCTTGTATATCTGATTTCGCTTCATTGAGATAAGTGTCTAACGTATCGAGCAAGCGGCTTTCCACCGTGGCAACAGGCAAATCATGGAAGGAGGCAGCCGCCATGCCGAAGTGCCCGCCGCCACCCATCTTCTCGCAGAGAAGCTGAACGTTAATCGAGCCATCGCTACGCGCGGAGACCTTCGTTTCGTTCGTTCCCGTTCTGCCGATGACGAAGCAGGCGTTGATGCCCTTAAGTTGCATCAATTGGTTCGCGACTTTGCTGATGGAAGCCTGATCAACGATGTCTTTTTCGTCCGAGACGCAGTAGACAACGCCGGTGTAAGGCGTGCGCAAGGTCGAAACGATGTTGGTGACCAGGGCATATTCTTCGTATTCGTCTTTGAGGAAGTCATCCGCCAGTTGGTTATCCGCGCCGAACTCTTTCAGAATCTCCGCGGCTTCGAAGGTTCGGATTCCCGTTGACTTCGACTTGAAGAAGTTGGTATCGAGGAAGATGCCTGAAAGCATCAAAGTCGCATATGTTTGACTGATTTCAATGCGCGGGTTCGCGGTTGCGTAATGGATGAATTCGGCAAGGATTTCTGAAGTGGAGGAAGCGGACGGGTCGACGTAAGTCAGAACCGGCTTTTCGACAAACTGCTCGCCTCTGCGATGGTGGTCGATGACGATGGCCTTCGTCGCTTTTTCAAGGGCTTTTTGTCCCATGACGCGAGACGGGACGGATACGTCAACGACGATGAATAAGGTCGAAGGGCGAACGGCATCCGCCGCCTCTTTTGGAGTCAAGGTCATATTGTCCAGCTCTGTTTTGGAGAAGCTTCCCGTGAATGCGTAACGCGTCTTCTTCTCGGTCAATTTAGGATCGAAGACAATCTTGCAGGGCACTTTGCAGAAGTCGCAGAGGGCTTTGACGCCGAGGCATCCCGCCAAAGCGTCCATATCCATATCGAGGTGGCCGGAAACGATGACGTTGCTCGCGCCGCGGATAATGCCGATGATGGAATCGGCGACGGAACGGAACTGCACGCGGCCCGTGTTTTCGATCGCCGCGGTTTTTCCGCCGTAGAATTTAAGGTCCTGCCCATATGTGGACACGACCGCCTGATCGCCGCCGCGGCTCATCGCGATGTCAATCGCGTTAGACGCCATATCGTGAAGTTTGGTTACGTCCGGGAAATCGTGAGCCAAGCCCAAGGAAAGGGTTGGAATAACATTTTCCCCTTTGCCCACCGCGCGGGTTTTTTCTAGCACGGAGAAGCCATCGGCCTCCATTTTCTCAAGAGAAGCGTAATTCGTGACGATGAAATAAGAGTCGCTGCGGAAGCGGCGAAGCAAGATGCCGAACTCTTTCGCATAATCGAATATCACTCCGCGAACCTTGGTGATGACGTCGTTGTTGTCATCTTCGGCATTGCCGGCGATTTCGGAATAGTTATCCATCATCAAGATCCCGATGACGGGCGCCTGCTCCTTCGAATAATTGAAGATGGATTCATAATCGCTGGAGTCGCGGAAGATGAATAGATGCGCATCCGCGAGGTATTTCACGGAATAGGTCTTGCCATTCACTTCGATTTTGACCGTGGTATCCGCCGGAGCGTTTTTGATATCCCTCAAACCCGGTTGCCAATCCAAGATGTTCATGTCGAGCAAGTCGATGTTTCTTTCTCTGAAGAGGGTGTTGGTCCAAAGAACGACATCGGAATCATCCGTGACCACTAGACCAATCTGACCGAATTTGTAGGCTTCCTGAATATCGTTGCCGATGATCGAGGCGGCATCCACGTCGTTTCTCTGGCGGATGCGTCCGATCAAAAGCTCGGAAGTCCACATCACCAAAAGATTGAAGACGATCACGGCGGTGAAGGCGATGAACCAATAGTCGATCTTCATGAAGTCGCGGAAACCTTCGGGCCAATCAAGGTAATAAAGCCCGACCGATCCGCCCAAGAGGACGAGTTCGACAATGATTACGATAAAACTGCCGACTCTGGTGCGGTGCAAAGCGGCGCTAATGGAATTTGATTTGCGGGGTTTTTGACTGGCCATGGGCAAATTATAGCCCTAAGGGCTATTCTCTCCTAGGACAAAGAAAAAATAAATCTAGACGGGTAAAAACGGCTGTTTTCGGCAAGGCAATTATTCGTCGTCGTTTTTGCCTTTGAGGGACAGCAGATAAAAAACCACGGCGATGGTAATCGCCACCACAACGATGGCGACGATGATTCCGATAAGCGTGGTCGTTGACATGCGGAAATGCTACGGCAAAAGAGAGCAAAATAAAAGCCTCTGGATTAGGAGGGGCAATTTGGCGTCGAAGCAGACGCGATTGGAGATTTTTTTCTTGTCTTCCAGATCCTTTTGGGACTCTTACGAAATCGTTAGCGTCGCTTGTTACCAGAAAAAGGAGATGTCTTCAAAGTTGACGATTATGCAGAGAAAAGGCTAAATCATTGACCGATTCCTTGATTGACGCTTTCATGGAAGAATTCCCTCTTCTGTGCTGGCGGAAGGGGAAGAGGCGGAAACTTACGCTGACGAATATTACCACGCTTTTGAATATTACGAATCCTTCGTATACGGGAAGTCAGAATAAACCTCAAGAAGCGAAGCCTCCGCCGCCGATTCTGCTTCCGCAAAAAGAAAACTCTTCTGTCCCAGCCCATGTTCATACCTATCGCGAAGGCTAGACCCACACTGAGGCCAACAAGGAGAATAGATGAACTCGATAAGAGTTTCCTCGAAGGAAGCGTCTTTTTCTATTCAAAGGTTTGTTTCCTTGCAAAGCAGATCTTAAAAGGGGGGCAACTTTGCGTTTTTGTCAAATTACCCCCCGTTAACTCGTATCTATGAAAGTCATATTGAGTATAATGAAACCGAGGAGGAATCCGCCTATGCCTTTATTTAAACGGGAAAACTACCTTTCCAAAATCCGCGATTTCTACCATGTGAACGACCTCATCAAGGTCATCACGGGGGTGAGACGCTCAGGGAAGTCATCAATCATGAGTCTCATCGCCGAGGAGCTTCGCCTAAAAGGGGTGAAGGAAAGCAACATCTTCTTTCTAAGCCTGGATGCCAAGGGGAATAGAGGCATTAAGACTCCAGACCAGTTGGAACGCCTCATCGATGAGAAGGTCCATGCGGAGGGGACGAAGTACCTCTTTCTAGATGAGATTCAAAATGTGAATGGATATGAGGAGGTTGTCAACGCCTACCGTGAGGAGGGCGATTACTCGATTTTCATCACCGGCAGCAATTCATATCTCCTCAGCGGCGAGCTCATTACGAAGCTCACCGGGCGCTACATCGAGTTTGAGATTTACCCTCTCAATTTCGAAGAGTATTTGCAGATGAAGGAATTCTATCATCGCCCCTTGGACCCCAACCTCGCCGTAGAACTTAGGAACTACCTGCAGGAAGGAGGCTTCCCTGAGACTCTCCTTTTGCCTAGCCTAACCTCAAAGAGGGCTTACGTGAAGGCCCTTGTCGATGAGATTCTAAAGAAAGACATCTACCGTCGGATCAAAATAAGGAAGCGCGACAGCTTCGACATTGTCATGCACTACCTGATCAACAACTTCGCTAGACCCACGAGCAAGCAAAATATCCTGAAGGGCCTAGAGGAAGGGGGATTCAAAATCAAAGAATCCACTTTGACAAGATATATCCGCGCCTTAGAGGATGCGAAGGTCCTTTACCCCTGCCTTAACTTCGATCTCAAGTCGAAGCGTTCCCTAAAAGGAGAGAGAAAATACTATCTTTCCGACCTCTCGTTTACTTTCTTGACCGATCCAAACAGCATCTCCGCCTATGGGCCCTGCCTTGAGAATATCGTCTACGTCTACGCGAGGTCGAAGGGATACGAAACCTACGTCGGCAAGATAGGGAAACTAGAATGCGACTTCGTCCTCCGCGACCCGAATTTGGATTGCTCTTACGTTCAGGTGGCCTACACGATCCTTGGCGATTCAAAGACCATGGATAGGGAGTACCGTTCTCTCCTTTCTATCAGCGACAACTACCCGAAATATCTGTTGACCACCGACTTTTTGTTGCAGAAGAAAGACGGCATAAAACACGAGAACCTTATGGAGTTCATGCGAGAGGGAAGGCTTTTCTAACGGCTTTCTTTTTTCCCTTCGATTAAAAGTTCCCCAATCAGCCGGACTATAGAACGCCTTGGTCTGAAGGCCGCTGTTTGCGCGGGCGGCCAACGGAGCGCTTGGTATTTTGCTCGTAGCCGTCTTTCGGCTTGGGCTTGCGGCCCCGCTTTTTCGGCTCCGGCTTCGGTACTAGCTAAGACAGCCCGAGCGCCTCCAGCTCCTCGAAGACCGTCTTGAGCGTGTGGACCCAGAATCCGTCGCCCGTGGATGGGTCTGACGGCGCGTCGACCCTGCGCCAGGCGGAGGAGAGGTCATCGAGCAGCTCGGCGTAGGACATCTTGCCCAGAAGGCCGGCCATCCCGGCCTTCCTCAGCATTCTGCATGTGGCCAAGGTCACCACGAAGTTGACGAACTCGCTTCCGATGACGGAGAAGTCGCCCTGGACGCCGGTGCGGTCGAGCAACGCGCGCTTTTGTGACCTTGCTTCTACAAACTGCCTATTTTTTATGTTTTTTTGCTTCTTTTGAGGCCCCAATATAATCGTGGGTCGTCCAATTAAACTCTGCGAGAACTGCGAATGATTCCCTGTGTTTTTTCGCTGTGGCCGCAATGAACGCATACGCAGTCATAGAGATTTTCGATCGAGCTCTCTTCTGTGTCGTACGTTCCGGTGTAATGCTCGTAAATGTCTTCGCTTCCTTTTGCTTCGCCTATGACGTCTCCTCTATCGGTGGATATCGTGTAGGTTGTTTCTCTTGTCCCCACTTTCCTCATTCGATCCTCGAACCCGACCCCATCCCACGTGGTTGTTTTACTGCTGATAAGCGTCTCTTCGCACCTTCCATGGCATTCTGGGCATCTATGGGCGGTTATGGAGCAAAAATCAAAGGCATTGATGACGGCTATTAGGCCTAAAAGAATGCAAGAATGGATGTAATAAACCAAAGAAACGCCGAGAAAATCGAGATAGAAATAGGCTAAGGCGAATGCTCCGCCGAGTAAGACCAATGCGGTGAGTTCGAGGTAGCGGTTCGTCCGCAAAGGTTTGCCGAGGTTAAACATAAAATTGATGAAGATTCCGCCGAGGATCGAGTACATGTAAAGCAAGACGTAATGCATCCATATGTCGATGGGGTTGAGGATATCGTTGAAGTAATATCCCGCGAAATAGAAAATCGCGGCTAGGTAAAGCAAAACAACTCCCCATTTAACAAACATCAGCGGGGAAGGCGTTTTGAATTTCTGCACTTTGTATTTTTTACTTGCTTTCTTGAATTTCCGGTCGCTCTTTTCCTTTATTTTGGAGAACAGCAAATCCGACAACACGACAAGCAACGCGATAAGCAAAAGGAGGATGAGGAAGGCCGCAAATCCCCCAAGCAAGAAAATTCCAGGGATGCGAAAAATGGCGAGGCCAGCATCTTCCTGGGACTGGTAAATAAAAAGGGCGATTTGCTGATAAAAAGGGTAGGAATAAAATTTTTGGCTTTGTGAGGTGACGAAATAGAAAAAGGCACTCACTAAAGTCACCAAGACGGAGATCACCGCTAATCCGCCTGCTAAGATGGCAGCTATTTCATGCCTATGCGCTTTCATAAAACCCCTCCTTATTTATAAATGACCGGTTCGCCGTCGACGAAACGCCAACTCACAAGAGCAAAATCGGGAGTACACAGCCCATGATACACAACTTCAGAGTGAACCACGCAGACGGCGGCCACGTCGACATGAAATGCCTCGAATGCGGGCATGAGGAGCCCATGCCCCTCGACGTCTTTTCGGAATTGTTCGATCCGTCGCTAGACGAGAACCCGGCGTTCACATGCCCGCATTGCGACGCGGAATCCTTCGTCCCGAAGGACGTCCACGACCAAATCAAGGGCGGATTCGTCTATAAAGTCGAGAGATAGGGGCCAGAGCGGTGCTCGTCGGCCGTTTTTTGTGTTCAAACCATCAAATGCAATTTCCTAGTCAACTCAAAAAGGCGGCCTGTAGCAATGGTCCGCCTTATTTGATTCATAAGACCTTTTGATTACGCTTCCTTAATGGGGGAGCGTATTCATAATAGGCTGCTAAGGAAACCGTTATTAGGCTGCTTTAACCGTGATTCCCGGCCTGACGCAATACCCTTCATAATTGACTGCCGACGTATAAGCAATATAGCCATAGGGGTCGACTTTATTAGCCGAATACGAACTGTGCGCATCTGGCGAACGCGTCCAATAATAGCCATTCCGATAGTTGGCGTTTTGACCGGTCTCGATTATCGCTCCACTTGCTATAGCGTAGTCCGTGACCTTGGAACCCAACGAGAATTTGGCGGTTTTGTAGTCTTGGGCGCTTAAAAGATAGACATAATCATTCGTGCCGCCGGAAGCGTATTCATTTGTTGTCCACCAAGTCGTTTTGGCCGAATTGTCCACATAGACTTTTTGCAGCTTAGGAGTGATTGGGAAGGCTAAAGATCTGAAATCGCCAGTGAGCCATTTTCTGATCCCCGATTTTTCATAATTATTCGCGTAGTACCCATTTTTCTTATCACTATAGTTTTCGTTGTATATATGCGTATCGAGAAGCATCCTTGAAACGAGCGAATATTGATTCCCGTCGGATGATGTAACGGTCCATTCGATGGGTTCAACCTTGAACCAATATGAGGTGCCGCTTGAGATCTTCGTCCCGTCGTCGAAGGTATAGCGGCTGTTAAAGGGTTTCGCGGTTTTCTTCGCGTAGTAGCTGCCGTCTAAGAGATACCAGCCATTTCCCTCGGGGGAAGTCAAAGCGTCCAAGGAGGCCAGCAACGAAGAATCGGAAACATAGCTTTGAGGATATTGCCCATAAAGCACAGAATCGACGCTGACGCTCGAAGAGTCTTCGACATCGGCAGAATAGCCGCAGACACTGCAAACCTTCGTCACCTCGTTAGACGAGTTCAAATCCAATATGTTCCTGAAAGCGTGGTCGCTTTTCTCGACTTTCTCGTCGCATTCAGAGCAAGAGTACCAGTGGCTCGTCGCGTCGCTTGTATAAGAATCATTCAAGGTATGGCCATGGGGCAAGGTCAACGTCTCGGCCCCGGCGCTGATCTCATAGGTAAAGGTATAAGTCGTGACGTTGTTATACGCATCCTTATCGAAAGAGTATCTCACCATCTTGGTAACCTTCCCATCCTCGAAAAAAATAGACCAGCTTTCTATGATGTCACCCTTCGGATTGACGTTGTAACCGCAATCAACTTCATCATAATCACGATAAGTGTTGGCAACGCTAAGCCGAGAGTTGAAGAAATAAGCGTTCAGGTCAAAGGGGTTGAATTGATCGATCTTCTTGCCGGTGTCCTCGCCCTTTGTCCAATATGATTCGTCTTCGCTGTCTTTGCTGGTTGTCTTGGAATAGACATAATACTTCGCGTCGCTATCTTGGCCTGATTTGGTGTAATAGTATTCGCGCGTGTTTCCGTCGCCCTTCCTCTTTGAGTAGACGATGTCTCCGTTTTTGACGTAGATATCATCATCCTCGATGAGTGTGACGCCGGTGCTTTTGTAATAGACATCCGCCTTGTAAGTCAAAGTGAAATCGCCTTCGAACTTAAAAGCGTTATCCCAGTCTTCATCGCTGACGCCCGTGGTGTAGCTGACTTCGTCTTTGACATAGCGGCAGTAGGCGCATCTATAGCCCTTCGTCCCGGCCTCCTTTTCCGTGGCTTTCTTGATCACATCCTTGTGGTCTCCGAAAGTGTGGGCTTCCACCTTCTTCTCGCCGCAAGAGCATTCTCTCCAATGGTTGTTCTCGTCGCTCTGATAGTTCCCGAAAGAATGGACGTGCGCGCTAGAAGAGCCAGAGGAAGTCGGCTTTTCCTCGGATGAAGTGCCTCCCTGGAGGCTGCAAGAGCCCAACGCCATCGTTAGAAGCGTCGAAACGCCTAGCCCGAACAAGATGCTGTGTTTTGTTTTCATGTTTCCTTATTCCTTACTCCTTATTTATGCGGAATGGAAAAAGGTTAGGCCAGGAAGCGCTAAAAAAGTGCCAAAGACCCAGCGGGTTTTTGAAAAAGAAAACATCATCGTTTCGCTTCAAAGACATGGACGCGAATTGAATGAAGACGATGATGGCTGTTTCGTCTAGACGCCTAGGCGCGTTCATGGATGTCGGATCCTTGAAGAAGACGCTCTAAGAAGAATAAGGGAGGACGTTCGCGCCTAGTCCCCTCTGCATAAGTGTAATGAGTCCCCAATAAGAGAGGAGCTCCCTAAAGCATTTCCCGCTTTAAAGGGTGCTTCGTCCATAAAGCCCGGCAAGAGAAGCGGCGGCGAGGAAAATCAACGGGTCAAGCCTTTCCGCTCGGCGATGATATCAAGCTCCATCTGGTAGTCCAACGCCCATTCGTAGCTCTTGCAGAAAACCCCGCTGTAATTGCCTTCTCCCGTCTTGAGGAAATCCCAGTAATCGCAATGAATGCGGCTTTTAAGGAGAGTGAGTTGGGCCCTAGAGAAGCTCACGCAGCTGAAGTTGTATTCGCTTAGGGTCCTCCTTAGCCGCCACACCGCGTCGCGGTAGAGCCTCTTGGCGTTGTCCAAAGGGACGTCCGGCCAAAGTTGGGAGATCGCATCGCTCATCTCGAGGATTTTGCCATTATAGGCAATCAGCAAAGCGAAGAGCTCCTTGGATTTCGCGCTGGAGAAGCGGATGGCCTCCCCCTCGAGGAAACAATCGAAGCTATTGAACATCTTCACCTCCATGTAGGAGCAGCTGTCACTGATCAAATCGATGTATTGCTTCACGCTTAAGAAGGTATAGGGCTTGTAGATGAAACCGAGGACGCTTGATTTTATCTCTGAAGGCAAGTCCTTTTCCGTCATTTTGATCCCGGTCACGAAGACGATCTTCATCCCCGGATGGATGTGGAGGATCTTTTTGACGAGGTCGATCCCGTTTATCCCCGGCATATTGATGTCAATGAAAGAGGCGCTCACCTCATTATGATTCACGTAATCCAGAATCTGCTTCTCGTCGTCTTTGAAAAATCTGCATTCCAGGTTGTCCAAAGAGACGATCTCCTTCAGGAATATCTGCAAAGAGGAGATCTCGTCGTCCACCGCAATCACTTTCATATCAGGCCTTCCTTTCCTTGGGGAGAGTTATCTTCACCTTCGTTCCCTCATTAATCCCGCTTTTCACTTCCACCTTGGCGTTGAGCAGCAAAGCGAACCTCTCCCGCGCGTTCTTGATGCCTGAGGAATTCTCTTTGACCTGCTTCGAGTCGAAGCCGACTCCGTTGTCGCTGATTTCCACATAGATTGAGGTTTCGTCCTGGTAGGTCGATATCTCGATGCGCCCGCCTTCTTTCTCGTTCACCTTGCTGTATTTGATCGCGTTCTCGACGAAGGGCTCGATCGAGAGGACGGGCACTTCGAAGTCTTGGACGTCGATGTCGTAGAGGACTTCGAATCGCTTCTCCGTCCTTAGGTTTTTAAGCTCCACGAAATTATAGACGTTGTCGAGCTCCTTCTCGAAGGAAATGAGGTTCGAGGCGGAGACGTCGACGGCGTAGCGGAGGTAATCGGCGAGCAAAGACACCGCCCGGTCGCCCGTCCCTTCGTCTTGGTGGTAGAGGGCCTTGATCGTCCCCAGGCAATTGAAGACGAAATGGGGCTTGATCTGGTCGCGCAGGACCAAAAGCCTCAAATCCTTGTTCTGCAGCTCGGACTTCAGCTCGTTCATCGCGTGGCGGTAGGTCCTCACGATGAAGGCGACGTAAATCGCAAGGAACAAAACGATGACGAGGAAAAGATAGGCCAGCAATATCTTGGATGAGGAGAGAGGGAAGAGACTAGAACAAGAAGAGACGATGCATAGTTCCATCCCCAGGACGGAATAGAAGACGCATTTGGTGAAAACCCCCGTAATGTCGAGCTGATTCTTGAGCTTGGAGAAGTAGCTGATCTTGATTAGCAGATAGATATATACGAGAGCGTAAACCCCATAAGCGACAATCGGCAGCCTCAAGGGGATCAAAGAGGCGTAAAGAATGGTGGCAAGCCCCGCGAAAGCCACCCCCAGTGCAACCAGTTTTGTTGGGAGCTTCGATCGATAGGTGTATTGAAAGAACTGGAGGATGGAAAGAAGGAAGAGGCAGAAGAAAAGGAACCCGATAATCCCGAAAATGAAGGGGGGCAAGTAACAGCCGAAACTCATAAGGATGGAATTCATCAGGGGCGAGAAGAGCGCCATAAAGAAGAGGGATCCCGCCATGTTCACCGTGTAGATCGTGGAGTCGTAGATCCTGAAATAAGAGACGAGTTCCACCACGAATAAAGCCAAGTAGCAGACGAGGACGATATAAGAGAGCGAAGTAACCACGTTTTGCTCCGAATCATGGTAGGAGACGTTATAGAACTTCGGCGCGAAGGAGAGTCCTCCCACGAAGTTATATCCTACTTCGATGATCACATTAGCCTTCCCGCTTTTCTTTGCTTCATAGACCTCATCGGTTTGGTAGGAAAAGCCCGGGGAGCTTTCGGAGAAACTCTTCCCCACCGTTCCTGCCCCGGCGATTTTCTCTCCTTCGACATAGACGGCGAAGGCGACGTCGACAGGCTCTTTTTTGAAAGTGATCTTCGTTCCAGCGGAAAGCTCGATTTGGGTGAGATAAGAAGCATATCCATAGAAAGGGAGGCTGCCACCGCTTTTCTCCTTTACCCCAAACCAGGTATGGGGCAAAGCGATCTCTGAATCAGGCTCCCTTTTCGATAGGTCGACCTGATCGCTCACTAGAAGCGTGTTGTAGTAAAGCCCATAAACACCAGTCGAGCTCTTTATGATCGTCTCTTCTTCGCTCGGGCGAGCGTTATCCGCAAAGGAGGAAATTAGAGCTGAAAAAGCCCCTCCAGCGAAAAGGAGGGCGTAAAGAGTGATGCGCAGAATTATGGATGTGAGCTTAGCCGGGCTCTTCGATGGTCCGCCTTTCCTTTTCCCGAGCTTAGCAGCGTTAGCCTCCTCAAGCTCGCCGTTGCTCGTTTTGGGAAATGCCCTTTTCATAGGATAATTATACCAAAAAACATCGATGAAATATACGTTTTCCGCGTATACCATACCGATGTTTCCTGCTATTTCAAGAACGGGTTAAAGGCTCGTTATGGGGCTCGTTTCTGAGCCCGCAAAAGAAAAAAGACCCATCTGTTCGGGATAGGTCTTTTCTGTCTAAGATTATCGAATCGTCGCGCGGACGCCGTCTCTGTGCGATTCAGCGACGTTAGGTCCCTGCGACCACAAATTGGCTAATCTTACTTAACGTCAGGCAGAAGGCCCATGAAACGAGCTTTCTTGATGGCGCTAGCAAGCTGGCGCTGGTACTTCGCGCTGGTGCCGGTGATGGCACGAGGAAGAATCTTACCGTCAGCACCGATGAATCTGCCGAGCAATTCGGCATCCTTGTAATCGATGTAGTCGATGTGGTTCTTCGTGAAATAGCAGGCCTTCCTGCGGGAACGCATCTTGCGGAATGGCATTTTCTAATTTCCTTTCTACGAGAATTTAGAAGGGGAGATCGTCATCGACGACGTCGATGCCGTCCAGGTTCTTGTTCTCGTTTTGGGGATTAACCTGCGGAGCGGGCTCCGATGAGCCCATATCCGGGGCATATCCCGAATTGCTGCCTGCGCTGCGCGAAGCATCCTTGGGGTCAAGGAATTCGACAGCTGAGGCGGAGACTTCCGTGGCAGTCACTTCGACATTGTCACGGCGAGTGTACTTACGTTGCGTTAAACGCCCATTGACGGCGACCAAAGAACCTTTGCGAGTGAACTTGGCGACGTTATCGGCGGACTTCCCCCACACCGAGATCGGCATGAAGATCGTCACTTTTTCTCCGTTAGGCCCGCGATAAGAATCATCGACGGCGAGGGTGAAGGAAGCCACGCTCATCCCTGAGCTGGTCTTACGGAGTTCGGGGTCGCGCGTAAGGCGACCAACGAGTACGACACAATTGATCATTTCTTGAATCCTCCTGATCTTAGTTATTTGTGTTCGACAGTAACTAGATGACGGATGACGTTGGAATCAAGTTTGACAAGGCGATCAAATTCTTTGAGCGCCGCGGGTTCCGCAGTCACTTTGATGACCACATAGTAACCTTTGGTGTTGTTTTTGATCGGGCTAGCAAAATCTTTGACGCCCCATTCTTTGACATCGTTGACGGTCGCTTTCTGAGCGGTCAGGATGCCATGGAGCTTCTCGATCTCGGCCTTACGGGCGTTCTCATCAAGAGTCGCGGTAAGGATGTACATGATTTCGTACTTTCCCATGATTGTTGCACCTCCTAATTTCGGTCTTTGGATCGCATCGATATATCTCGTGCGACCATAAGAGAATGTGTTGCCTTCTTCCTTCTTAGAAGGCACGCGCATTATACGGAAGGGAGGAGCCAATTACAAGAAACAAAGCTCCATCATCGTAGATGAGGGTTGAACCTTTCCCTCACCCATTAAATAAAGGGGAACTCATTGGAATTCCCCACTTTGAAGAAAAATATTCAAATTTTTTCCATTTTACCTTTTGAAGCCAAGACGGATGAAGAACGAGGCGGACGAAAAAACATAAACATTGTCTTCCTCGCCAAAGGAAACGGGGATTTCCTGCCCAAGAGGAATCTCTTTTTTGTAAGCAACTTCTAGCAAAGAGGGTTCATGAGTTTGTAGGAAGCCCATGGGAATCAGATCCTCCGCTTCATCCAAATATGCCGTGTTGTTCATGTGACCATTTAGGTCGCAATCCCTCCATTTCGCCGCAAAAGTGGCTTTTTTTGTTAATTCGAAGCCCTTAAACGGGAATTGGAAGCCGACTTCATCGCCTTCCGATTTGCCGTCAATCACGATTCCATGCGCCTCAGGATCGATCATCGAACGGCTCTTCTCATCGATGAGAGTCCAGGCTGCGCTAGAAGAAACAAGCAATTCGCCCGAAGAGGAATAGATCTTGCAATGGCGAGGAAACAAGAAAGGAATTCTTTCGCCGGGATAAGCAACGATTTGAACAGACTCGTCATATTCGGGTAGGCGGTTGATGACCAATCTTTGTTTGCCGATAACCCAAAGCAGCCCCCTATCCAAGGTTTTCTCTCGCGGGTAGCCCAGATTTTCAGTGTCTTCAATTGAAATCTCCTGAAGAAATTTCAAAAGGGAGGAAAGGCGAAGCTTCCTAGTGGGGTCACAATGCTCCGTGAGAATTTTTATGCTTTTCGATAGCATGGGTCACTTCTTTTTGGCCAAGCGGAACGAAATCTCGTCAACCAGCGCGGAAAAAGTGGAAAGCTTGGCCCATTTATTTTGGGGGATTTTTATATCAAAGGCGGACTCGATTTGAGTCATGAGATAAATAAAGGACATTGAGTCAACGCTAGCATCGGTGTTGATGTTGGAAGACTCATTGATTTCAACCCCGTCTAAATCCGGCACGCTGCTATGAATAATGCCGATGGCTTTTTCTTTGATCTCTTCGCGGGTCATAGGTTACTCCTTATCTAGTTTATATCATCTTTTGCAAAGCCCAACGCTTTATTTTCCCTGTTTGGGTGCGCGGCAAAGGCCCAGGGAAATAAAGCACAACCGCAATGCGATTTGAGTAAGGGACGGTTTCATTGAAAGCGGTTATAGAAGAGGAATAGTTGTCCTGCAAGGTGGCTTTGCCAAAAGCCAGGACTATTTGCTCCTTGCTGTTTTTCGCAATTGCAAAATCCTTGTCGCCCCCCAGGAAAGCGGCGAGCTTGCTTTCGTATTCAGGGCAATAGATCTTGGTTCCGTCATCCAAAACGAGAATGTCCTTTTTCCGCCCTTTGATATGGAGAAGCCCTTCGGAATCGAAATATCCTAAATCGCCCGTAGAAAGAATTCCGTCATGAAGCACTTCTTTTGTGGAAGCATCATCTTTGTAATAGCCGTTCATCAAAACGGATTTGCAGTCCAGCAAAATCTCACCATCTGAGTTAAGAGCCACCTTAACGTCAGGGCAAATCGACATGGCCCGCGGGTCTTTGCCAATCGATAGAGCAACCCCGGAACTCGTTTCCGTTAAGCCATATCCAAAGCAAACTCGTATGCCCTGACTTGAAATCAATTGAAGAACGGAGTCAGAACAGTCGCCCGCGCCGATAAGAACCAATTTCAATTCAGGATTAAATAAATGTTTTGAGGCAAAGAAAGCCGCCATTTGGGGAACTAAGCTTACCGTGGTTGGCTTGTAATAGGCAAAATCCCCAAACATTTGTTTAATCCCGCGGCTTAAAGCGACGCAGGCGCCGCAAGAAAGACCCCAAAGTAAGGAGCACACAAAGCCAAATACGTGGTTGAAGGGCAAGCAAGAATAAAGAACGTCATCCGGGGAAAGGGGCAGTAAAGAAGCTCCATTATAAGCGGACGAACATAAGCTCGCTTCGCTTAGGCAAACAGCTTTATTGCTGCTCGTCGTGCCCGAAGTAAAAAACAAAATCTTCCCATCCTGCGCTGCTTCTTTGGTGACTAAGGAATCCTCCAGCGCGTCCTTGAGCTCACGCGGTCCAAGAATAAAATTCACATCGGCGGCTTTGACTTTGCCTTTTAGAGAGTCAAGATCTTCAGAAGGAGAAAGCAGAGCAATCTGTCTACGTTTCGAGGCATAGGCGAAGACAGCTAAGATGGATGATAAACTCCCATCCATCAAAATCCCCGCAGTTCCCGTTTCTTTTATGGGGAATGCATAGATTTTGCGGATTAATTCCGCATAAGTGAGATATTTTTTAACGCCGTTCTCTTCATAAATCAAAGCATGGGAATCCTGCTTTTGGTCAAGCAGCATAGCCAAGAATGAAGAATAGCGTTTCCTTAATCCGCCCATAGAACAATGATATTCGAATTGATATCGCCATATCGGTAATATTATCCCGTTTTACTTTTATTCTTTGAATAATGTCTTAAAATAAGACCAAATCTAAAAAGGAGACCATGATAAATGGACAAAAACATCAGAATCGCCATTATCGGTGGCGGCCCAGCCGGTCTTTCGGCTGGTATGTATCTCGAAAAGAAGGGATACGACAATTACGTCATCTATGAGAGAAGCGGCCGCGTCGGCGGAAAGTGCTTCTCCCCCACCTTCAACGGCAAGCGTTACGAAATGGGCGCCATTATGGGCGTTCCTTCCTATTATGCCATCTCCGACATCGAGAAATTTGCCGGCGTTGAGCATAAAGGACCAGTGCTAGCCCGCAACTACAAGTTCCCCGACGGACGTATTGACTACCGTTGGGACACGGCTTCCGCCATGAAGAGCCCCGCCAAATACTTCTTCAAGCATCCGAAAGCCGCTCTTCACCTTAAAAAACTTCAGAAGCAGATTAAAAAGTTCGGCGAAATCCTCGCCACCACCTATAAAGGCTATGATCTGACCGGCCACATCGGCGTCAGTGAGGGCCGCTATGAAGGCTACGCCGTCACCCCGGGCCGCGAACCGGTTTCCGGAACCAACCCGAACCTCAAAGATCTTTCGATGCCATTCAAAGATTTCTGTGAGAAAGTCGGTTGCCCGCTGGTCCAGGAAGTTTGGATTCAGCCCTTCACTTCCTTCGGCTACGGCTTCTTCGACGAAATCCCCGCCGCTTATGTTCTTAAGTATCTCGATTTCCAGACGATGATGAATTTCGTCAAGATGAACCTCTGGACATGGGAAAACGGCACGCAGTCGATTTTCGAAGCCCTGAACGATCACTTGAAGCACCCTGCCGTCCTTAATAGCGATGTCACTAAAGTCGTTCGCGGCGACAAAGTCACCCTCACCGTCAACGGCAAAGAAGAAGTCTTCGACAAGATCATCATCACCTGCCCGATTCAAATCGCAACCGAGAAGAACCCGCTCAACAATCCGAACGCCATCTCACTCGACAAATGGCTCGACGTCACCGACGACGAAAAGACGCTCTTCTCCAAAATCGACTATGAACGTTATGACACCCAAGCCTTCCAGGTTGAGCCCGACAAGTATCCGGATGTCTCTTACTACATCGTCGACAATATGGTCCCGGAGAGAATGCCTCACGTCATGATCTACTATCATCGTTGGGCGGATGAACCCGATCAGCCGATCGTGAGCTATACGCTCCGCCATCACAAAACCTACAACGACGGCAAGGAAATCCCTTACGAAGGAACCGAGAAGATCATCACCGAGGATATGAAACAGCTCGGCGCCCCGATCAGAGTCGTCGATGGAAAAGAAGCTATTCTTACCCGCTATCAAGCTTATTACTTCCCACACGTCTATTCCGAGGACTACGCCGCAGGATGGTATGAGAAAGTGGAAGCCATGCAAGGCAAGAACAACACCTTCTACGCCGGCGAAATCATGTCCTATGGCGACATGGACGAGACCTGCGAATACTCGCACGACCTCGTCGAAAGATTCTTCTAATCCGCGCCACAATGAGCTCGCGAAAGCGGGCTCTTTTTCTTTACGAAAAAACCACCTTTTTGCGGTGGTTTAAGTAAAAGCTTTGCAGAAGCGCCTTATTTTTCGTCCTTCATCGTCGGGAAGAGAATGACTTCACGAATGTTATCTTGCTCGCCAAGCAACATGCAAAGACGGTCAATGCCACAGCCGATGCCGCCTGCCGGGGGCATGCCGTAATCAAGGGCATCAATAAAGGTGAAGTCGATATCGGCGGCTTCCTCATCCCCGCGTTTTCTCGCCTCAAGCTGAGCGTCGAAACGAGATTTCTGATCGAAGGGGTTGTTGAGCTCGCTATAGGCGTTGCCCATTTCGGTGCCCCCGATGAAGAACTCGAACCTCTCAACAAAGCGCGGATCCTTGCTGCGCTTGGTAAGGGGAGAAAGCTCAACGGGATAGGTATGGATGAAGGTCGGCTGGATAAGGGTGCGTTCAACGAACTCATCGAAGAAGGCGTTCATGATGTAACCGACGCTGTTCCAGCTCTTTTCAAGAGGGACGTGATGCTCTTTGGCGAGTTCCACCGCTTCCTCAAAAGTCATTTCTTTGGTGAAGTCGACCCCAGTCTTCTCTTGGATGGCTTCCGCCATAGAAACCCAGCGGAATCCTTTTGAGAAATCAATGTCATTGCCCATCCAATGGAAGGTGGTCTTGCCAAGGGCTTTGCAGAAACGCTCGAAGAGGCCTTCGACCCATTCCTTCATCGAGCGGAGATCGCCATAGGCCTGATAAAGCTCGATGGTCGTGAACTCAGGGTTGTGCCTGGTGTCAATGCCTTCATTGCGGAAGATGCGTCCGATTTCATAAACGCGGTCAATGCCGCCAACCATGCATTTCTTAAGATTGAGTTCGGTCGCGATACGAAGGTAAAAGTCTTTGTCCAAGGCATTATGATGGGTCACGAACGGACGAGCGGAAGCGCCTCCAAGAATCGGAGAGAGAACCGGAGTCTCGACCTCAACAAAACCAAGGCTGTCGCAATAATGCTGAATTTCTCTAACGATGCGGGGACGAAGAAGAGCCATCTTGCGGGAATCGTCATTGACGATGAGGTCGACGTAACGGTGGCGGAAACGATCTTCGGTATCCGTGAGACCATGGAACTTCTCAGGGAGAGGCTTCAAGCATTTCACGATGTGCGTGTATTTAGTGCAGCGGATGGTGAATTCGCCAGTCTGGGTCTTCATCAAAGTGCCTTGGACGCCAGCGATGTCGCCAAGGTCAGACAATTTGAAGACGGCGTAGTTTTCTTCTCCGGCGACATCGCGGCCAATCCAAACCTGGATGCGGCCATATTCATCCTTAATATTAAAGAAGGCGGCTTTGCCCATTTTGCGGAGCGAGACAATGCGACCCGCAATGTCGACGGCAATGTTTTTGCTTTCCAGCTCTTCCGGAGTAAGCTCTCCATACTTTTCGCGGAGATCGCAAATGCGGTCCTTCCAATCGTAACGAGACCCAAAAGGATCGATTCCCAATTCCTCATATCGAGGGAGTTTCGCTCGACGCGCCTGCTCTTGATCAGTAAGTTTTTCTTCCATGCGATTTACCTCTTCGGTGCGAGAAGTAGTTTATCCCAACTGAGGCGAAAATTAAACGCAAGCGCCCAAACCAACTGAAGATTATTGGCATAAAGACCAGTGTTGCAGTGGCAAGAAGGAATCTATTAGGCTAGAATTCGGTTCGGCTATGGAATTTATCAACTTCTGCAAAGACTGGCTCTTTGGCTTCCTCGGCATCGATCTCCTGATGAAAGCGGTCGAAAACAATCAGCCGATTCCCGCGCAGGCATACGTTCAACTCGTATTTTCGGTCGTCACTCTCACCCTCGGAATTCTCAACTTCCATCGTTTTATCTACACCCTCGTTGGCTTTTTTGCGAAGCCGAAAATCTTCGCGGAGCAAGAAGAAAGAAGGAATCGTTACGCCTTCGTCCTTTCCGCGAGAAACGAAGAGACGGTCATCGGAAACCTCATCGATTCAATCCGTGCCCAAGAATATCCTCAAGAGCTCATCGATATCTATCTTGTGGCGGACAACTGCAGCCCAAATGACAAAACCGCCGAAATCGCGAGGCAAAAAGGATGCCGCGTCTACGAAAGGCAAGACCCCGAGCACGCCAGAAAAGGGTATGCCCTTGAATGGATTTTCGCCCAGATGAAGCAAACCGTTGATCTTGAGAACGATTATTTTGCCTACGTTTTCTTTGATTCCGACAACGTTCTAGCCCCTGATTATCTAAGCAAAATGGACGACGCGATGGTTAAAGGCAAATACGACGTTTGCAAAGGCTACCGCAACATCAAGAATTTAAGCGAGAATTGGATTACAGGAATCAATGGAATTAACTTTTATAGAAACACCCTGTGCCTGTCTAGGCCCCGCGCAGTTCTTGGCGTAACCGCGCAAGCCATAGACGGAACAGGCTTTATGGTTCGCTCCACCTTGTTGAAAGATGGCTGGCACGGCCATGAGATGGTTGAGGATACCGAATTCGCAGTGAACTCGGTTTTGGCAGGGGCGCGTTTAGGCTTTTGCGAAGAAGCCAGTTATTACGACGAGCAGCCCTCAACCATCCGTCTTTCTTTTCGCCAAAGACTAAGATGGGCAAAGGGAAGCCTCGTGAATTGGTGGCACGCCGGATCACGTTTATTTAAATCTTTTTTCAAACATCCAACCTGGCAAAAGTACGATGCCTATTGGGATACCTTCCCCTATTCTCTTTTTTCTTTCCTTTGGCCCTTGCTCTACCAAATTGTCACTCTTGTTTTAATGCTGGCGACCGGCCAACCCGCTTGGGGCTCATTCTTAAATTATCTTTTGTCAACGCTGATTGGAACCTACATTGGGGGCTTTTTCACATCCTGCTTCGTCCTTATCAGGGAATGGCGAAAGGTCCACTTCACTTGGTGGCAAGCTGTCCTCATTACGTTTGTCTGGCCTTTCTATGACATCTCGGGCATTTTCATCAACATTGCCTGTTTGTTCATGAAAGTGACTTGGAAACCAATTCCTCATAAGGTTGTCGCAGACCCCAACGCCTTGGTCGCCGAAGAAAAAGCCAAAGCAAAAAAGGGAGAAGAAGCAACATCCCGTTAAAGGGATTTTATAATTGGCGTAAATCCATCACGTTTTTCCAAGTAGAGACAATTGAGCCCACTTTTGCAGTGTATTTTGAAGGTTCGAAGGTTTTGTCGCTTAAAACCTCATAAATGATGTCCGCGATTCCAATCGCCTGCTTTTCGCTGCAACCGCGCGTTGTTGAAGCAGCAAAACCAATGCGAAGCCCAGAGGTCTCATTGGGCTTCAGCTTATCCCCATGAATCATGTTTTTGTTCGTGGTGATGCCGATTTCTTCTAAGCGATTTTGCGCCTCCAAACCCGTAAGGCCAAAGGAGTCAAGAACATTGAGCAAGAACAAATGGTTCTCGCTCCCCGAGACAACACAGCCTTTCCTGGCCAATTCGTCTGAGGCGGCTTTCGTGTTGATAAGCACCTGTTTCATATAAGAAACGAAAGAAGGCTGCAAATCCTCAAGGAAATTCACGGCTTTTGCGGCGATAATGTGTTCCAAAGGCCCTCCTTGGGTATATGGAAACACCGCGGATTTGATTGGTTTTATCAAATCTTCGCGGTTCGTCATGATGAGGCCTCCGCGCGGACCGCGGAGAGTCTTATGGGTCGTCGTGGTGACGATGTCCGCGTAATCGCAGGGATTTTGGCAAAGGCCAGAGGCGATGATGCCGGCGATATGGGCCATATCCACCATAAAGCAGCAATGGGCGCAATGCTTTGCGTTATGCGCATCGATGAGTTCCCTCATCTTCTTGAAGTCGATTGCGTAAGGGTAGGCGCTGTAACCGGCAAGAAAGAGATCGGGCATCTCTTCTTCTAGCTTGCTCGCGATGATCTCGTAATCGAGCCGTCCATCATCCCCGAGGGGATAATGGGCAAAACGGTATGTCTGCGCAGAAAAAGAAACGGGAGACCCGTGAGTCAAATGACCACCGTCATTGAGAGTCAAAGAAAGAACTTTATCGCCTGGCTTAATAAGCGCGTGATAGGCGGCAAAGTTTGCTTGCGAGCCCGAATGAGGCTGCACATTCACATAAGCTGCGCGGAAGAGTTTTCTAGCCCGTTCCATTGCGATTTCTTCCACCGCATCAACGTTCACGCAACCGCCGTAATAGCGATGCCCGGGATATCCTTCCGCGTATTTCGCCATGAAAATGGAGGAAGATGCCTCCCTTACGTCTACGGATGGATAGTTCTCTGAAGCAATCAATTCGATGCCTTCGTTTTGCCGCTTTGCTTCGGCGTGGAAATAGGCTTCCACTTCTTTGTCCGCGATCATGAAGTCATTATAGAAACGCTGGAAGTAAAGAAAAAGACCCGCTTTCGCGAGTCCCTTCTTTACTCAGCAGCAGTGACCTGCCCGCCTGTATAGAGCTGGAAGTATTTGCCTTTTTCAGCAAGCAAGGCATCATGGTTGCCCCTCTCGATGATGGAGCCTTTTTCAAGAACCATGATAACGTCGGAGTTCTGAATGGTGGAAAGACGATGGGCGATGACGAAGACCGTCCTGCCTTTCATGATGGCGTCCATTCCCTGTTGCACGAGTTTCTCTGTGCGAGAGTCAATGGAGGAAGTCGCTTCGTCTAAGACCAAAACCGGCGGGTTGGCGCAGGCGGCTCTAGCAATAGAGATCAGCTGACGCTGACCCTGAGAGAGGCCGGCCCCCGCGCCATGGAGAACGGTGTCATAGCCCTGGGGAAGCATGCGGATGAAGTTGTCGGCATTCGCAAGCTTAGCCGCCTCCACCACTTCTTCGTCCGTGGCATCGGGGTTGCCATAGCGGATATTCTCTTTCACCGTGCCGGTAAAGAGGTTCGTTTCCTGCAAGACCATGCCAAGCGCGCGGCGGAGGTCCTTCTTTTTGATTTTGTTGATGTTGATATCGTCGAAGCGGATTTTGCCATCCGCGATGTCATAGAAACGGTTGAGCAAGTTGGTGATTGTGGTTTTGCCAGCGCCTGTTGGGCCAACGAAGGCGACCTTTTGGCCAGGCTCCGCGTAAAGCGTAATCCCATGCAAAACCGGCTTGTCTTTCACGTAGGCAAAGTCAACGTCGTACATGTTGATCTTGCCTTTCAGCCAAGTGTAGGTGATTGTCCCATCTTCGGCATGGGGATGTTTCCAAGCCCATTTTCCCGTGCGGTGATCGGCTTCAACGGGTTCCCCGTTTTTGCCTTCTTCCGCGTTGACCAAGGTGACGTAGCCGTCATCAACCTCGCTAGGCTCATCAAGAAGGGCGAAGATGCGCTCGCCGCCCGCCATCGCCATATTGATCATATTGATTTGGTTAGCAAGCTGGCCAATTGGCATAGTGAACTGCTTCCCAAGGGTCAAGAAGGAAACAACGATGCCGATTTGGGCGACGAAGGAAGCGCTCGAATCGTTGCTTAGGCAGAAGCCAGAAGCGATGGAGATGCCCCCGATTAAAGCGAGAACGACATATTGGATGTTGCCAAGGTTGTTGGTGATCGGGCCAAGGATATTCGAGAATTGACTGGCCTTGGTCGTATAAAGGCACAGGGCGTCGTTGAGTTCGTCGAACCCTTTTTTTGCCTGTTCCTCGTGGTTGAAGACCTTGATGACCTTTTGCCCGGAGATCATCTCTTCGATATAGCCATCCGTCGCCCCAAGAGCCCTTTGCTGAGCGATGAAGAAACGCGCGGATTGGTGAGTGACATACAAGACGACGCTTAGGATGATGACGAAGAATGCAAACACGACGAGAGTGAGCAGCCAAGAAGAGGAGACCATCGCGATAAAAGCGATGACCATCGTGACGATGGATTGCACAACCATCGGAAGAACACGGCTAGTGAACTCGCGAAGGGTATCGATGTCATTGGTGTAAATCGACATGATGTCGCCATGGGTGCGAGTGTCGAAATAAGAAAGAGGAAGGGTCTCCATATGGGTGAAGACCGAGTCTCTGAACTTTTTCTGGAACCCTTGGCCAATCACGGAGACCATGACTTGGTAAAGATAGGCGGAAATGATGCCGACAAGATAAACCGCGGCCATCACGATCATTCCTTGCTCGAAGGAAAGCCCGCCGAAGATGCCTGCCCAGATGCCAGTCAAGGAACCGGTTTTGCCAAGCAAGCCAGGGATGTAATAACCGATGACGATTTGGCCGACGAACACATTGCCGACAACCCCTGCCATCGAGGAGAGAATGATGACTAGCCCCGCCAAAGGAAGCTGCCATGGATATTGCTTGAGCATCATCTTCATCAAACGATGAAGGATGCGCAATTCGTCTTTGCCGGAAAGCTTTTTGCCATGCATCGCCGGCATTTCTTTTTTATTGCTCATCGAAGTCGCCTCCTCCCATTTGGGTTTCATAAATCTCGCGGTAAACCGGGGAATTCTTCATAAGCTCGTCGTTGGTTCCCTTAGCCAAGATCTTGCCATCGTCCATCAAAAGGATGATGTCGCAGTCCTTAATCGAAAGGATGCGCTGGGCGATGATGAATTTGGTGACCTCAGGGATCTCCGTCTTAAAGCTTTGGCGAATGACGGAATCCGTATGCGTATCGACCGCGGAAGTAGAATCATCGAGAATCAGAATCTTGGGATTCTTAAGCAAAGCGCGAGCGATGCAAAGGCGTTGCTTTTGACCGCCGGAGACGTTAGTTCCGCCTTCATCGATCGGGCTATCATAGCCAAGCGGGAAGGCGTTGATGAATTCATCCGCGCAAGCTAAATGCGCCGCTTTTTGAATTTGTTCATCCGTCGCGTTCTCATTGCCCCAAAGAAGATTGCTCTTAATGGTGCCGGAGAAGAGAACGTTCTTCTGCAAGACGACCGAGACGGCGTCGCGCAAAGAAACGAGGTCATAGTCTTTCACGTTGACTCCGCCCACCTTCACTTCGCCTTCGCTCGCGTCATACAGACGGGCGATAAGAGAAATGAGAGTGGACTTCGCGCTGCCCGTGACGCCAATCACGCCGACCGTGGAACCGCTAGGAATGTGGAGGTCGATATCATGTAGGGTGTCTTTCTCGGCCGAAGCGCTGTAGCGGAAGCTCACATGGCAGAAATCGACCGAGCCGTCTTTCACTTCTTTCACCGCATTATCAGGGGAGACAATATCGGGCTCTTCGACGATAACTTCGGTGACGCGCTCCGCAGAGTTCTTTGAGATGGTGACCATGACGAAACTCATCGAAACCATCATGAGCCCATTTAGAATCATCATGATATAAGAAAGCAGGGAGGTGAGGGCTCCGGTTGTGAAACCTTTCAAAGGATCGTTGCCAGAGGCCTTAATGAGCGTCGCTCCGAAGTAAGAGACGAGGAGCATCGCGGCATAAATCGCGATTTGCATCGCAGGATTATTGAAGGCAAGCATCTTCTCGGCCTTGATGAAATTGCGGTAAATAAAATAAGAGATGTTGCCGAATTTCTCTCCTTCGAAGGCTTCTCTGCCGAAGGATTTGACGACGCGGATGCCGTTAAGGTTCTCCTGAACTTCCGCGTTAAGGTCGTCATAGGCATTGAAGACGCGGACAAAAACAGGGTGGACGACATTCGAAATCACGAATAGAACGGCGCCGAGGAAAGGCAGGATGATCAAGATGATCATGGACAGTTGCCAAGACTTCACGCAAGCCATCGCGAAGGCGACGATCATCATCATCGGCGCACGGACAACCATGCGGAGAATCATCTGAACCGAGTTTTGGATGTTCGTGACGTCGGTCGTCAAACGAGTGACGAGAGAGGCGGTCGAGAACTTATCGATGTTCGAGAAGGAATAATCCTGGATGTGATAATACATCGCTTTGCGGAGGTTTTTGCCAAAGCCCGCGGCGGCTTTCGCGGCCACGAAGCCTGCGAGAATGCCGAACATGCAGCTAGCAACGGCCATGCCCATCATGATGAGGGCGTAAGTCCAAATGGTGGCCATCTCTACGTCCGCGGCATTGCTGACCGAAAGAGCGTCCACTAGGTTTTGGGAGAAGAAGGGCACGAGAACCTCGCACACAACTTCGAAAGCAACGAAAACCCAGGCGAGAATAACCGAGATCCAATAGCCGTTTAGATATTTGGCGAGGGAGCGGTAGATGTGCAAGGTCTTGCTGCGCTTGATCGCAGCATCGTTCCTCGCTTCCGCTTCCGCTAAGGCCTTTTCGTGGCTGGAAACTTCGTTCTGGTTCATTTTTTCTTGCTCCTTTCTTTGATTGCGGATAGTAGCTTGTTTGAGATATTTTCGAGCTGCTTCTGCTCTTCTTCCGTGAGCACATCGTTGAATGAGCAGTCGAAGCCTTCCATTATGGGGGAAGCCGCAGCGTAATAATCGCGGCCTTTCTCCGTGAGGACGATGGACTTCATACGCCCATCCTCGCGGTCCTTAATAAATAAGATGTAACCCTTCTTAATGAGAGTGGCGAGGGTTTCGGAAACCGTGGGCTTTCGCAAGCCGAATTCTTCGATCAAGTCCCTTGAGATGACGCCGCCGGGCTCGTCCTGATGATCGCCGATATAGCCAATAAATCTCCCTTCCAGCGGGGTGAGGCCCTCTGGAACCATATCGGCATAGCTGCGACGGAACAAATTTCTTAGCGCCGCATGAAGATCGTTGATTTGCTTTATCGCATTGTTCTTCTTCATAATGCCCCTTTCGAAAACGGGAACTATTTTGGTTAAATTTAGAACTATGTCAAGGGGAAAACGTAATTTTGTTGAAAATTAAAAACAGAAGACCGTGTGTTAATTTTTAATCTTTTTATAACGCGATATTTTAGCAGTTGCCTCTTTTGATTACGCCATCTAAAAGTAGTTCGACATCACGAGATGTTTTTATATTCAAAGTGATTTCGTTACGAAGTTTTTTAAAACCGGGATAGCCCGAAAAGAAATGGGGAAGGATTCCTCTTAGCTCCCTTACCGCGGTTGCCTCGCCCTTCAAGGCGATGAGACGATGGGCAAAATCCAAGGCGTACCTGGCTTGTTCGGCGGGCGTCGGATCGGGGAGGCGTTCCCCCGTATCTAAATAATGGTTTATTTGAGTGACCAAATAAGGATGTCCCACCGCTCCTCTAGCCACCATGACGGCATCCGCATGGGTGATCTCGATAGCCTTCTTCGCGTCTTCTGGAGTAAATATATCCCCCGAAACGATGAGGGGAATCGAAAGAATCTCTTTTAACCCGGCGATTCGAGAATGGTCCGCGAAGCCGGAATATCCTTGGGCTCTCGTTCTCGAATGGACCGTTAACCCTGCGACCCCTGCTTCTTCTAGCTTTTTCGCGACCTCAAAAACATTCACGGATTCTTCATCCCAGCCCAAACGTATCTTCGCGGTCACGGGCTTATGGGAAGCCTCCACGATACCCTTTATATATAGATATAAGGAATCGGGATCTTTTAACCAAGCTGATCCCGCTCCAGTTTTGACGACTTTCGTAACGGGGCAGCCGAGATTGATGTCGAGGATGTCGTAGTCGCATTTCTCTTCGCAAATCTTGATCGCGGGAACGGCATGCTCCAAGGAAAAGCCGAAAAGCTGAATTCCAACAGGTCGATCTTCGTTGGACGTCGCTAAATATTCATAGGTTCTTTTGTTTTTATAATCCAACCCGCAGTCAGAGACCATCTCGCTATAAGAAAGACCGACCCCAAAGGGCTTCATGAACTCGCGATAAGCAAGCGTAGTGATGCCAGCCATTGGGCCAAGCACCACATGTCCTTTGATTTCGACATCTCCGATTTTCATAGCCGGAAAGTTATACAGGAAAACAGGCAAAGAAAAAAGCGTCCAGCAACAGCAAGACGCTTAATTTTCATTGACTCTTATTCGCCTGTCTCTTTGGGATTTTGATCAGGATTTGCGGGCTTTTCTTCAGGGTTGACCGCTTCAGGTTTTCCCTCGGATATAGAAGGATCTTCCACAGGAGCGACATCCTCTTTCGCAGGTTCGCCAGAAGCGGGTTTTGTCTCAGCGGGCTTCCCATGAATAAGACCGTCGATCTCTTCCGCGGTGATGGTTTCCTTGTCGAGCAAGGTCTTTGCGATCAAGATGACTTCGTCTTTGTGCTCAATCAACAGATCGTGTGCTTTCTTATAAGCGTTCTCGATGATCTCGCGAACCGCTTTATCAATCTCATAAGCGACTTGGGTGGAGAAGTTCTTTTGAGTGGAAGCATAATCTCTGCCGAGGAAGACAGATCCGGTATCGCGTTCATACTGGATCGGGCCGAGATCGGACATGCCATACTCCGTGACCATGGAACGGGCCAAACGGGTGGCTTCCTGGATGTCATTGCTTGCCCCGGTCGTCACATCGCCGAAGAAGATTTCTTCTGAGGCGCGGCCGCCTAGCAAGCCGACGATACGAGCGATCATTTCATTCTTCGTGAGCAGGAAACGATCGTCTTCCGGCGTCATTAGAACGTGGCCGCCGGTATTCCCGCGAGGGATGATTGTGATCTTTTGAACCTTATCGCTATAAGGAAGGTTGATGCCGATGACGGCATGGCCCGCTTCGTGGTAAGCGACTTCTTCCCTTTCATGGGCGGAGAGTCCTTTGGAATTCTTGGCGGGGCCAGAGATGCGGCGGTCCACCGCCTCATCAATTTCAGCCATGCCGATATCGGGTTTGTTCTCACGAACCGCTAAGATAGCAGCCTCATTAAGAACATTATCCAGATCGGCGCCAGAAAAACCAACGGTGCGCTTCGAGAGGGCTTTGAAGTCAACGCTTGGGTTGATCTTCTTATTTCTAGCATGGACCTTGAGGATTGCCTCACGTCCAGCGGCGTCAGGAAGAGAGACGGTGATAGTACGATCGAAACGTCCGGCGCGGCGAAGGGCGGGGTCAAGGACGTCGTCGCGGTTCGTCGCGGCGATTACCAAGATACCGGAGTTGGCTTCGAAGCCGTCCATCTCGACAAGAAGCTGGTTAAGGGTTTGCTCGCGTTCGTCGTTTCCTCCGCCTAGGCCGGCGCCTCTTTGACGGCCAACGGCGTCGATTTCGTCGATGAAGATCAAGCAAGGAGCGCTTTGTTTGGCTTTCTTAAACAAATCGCGGACACGTCCCGCGCCGACGCCGACATACATTTCGACAAAGTCAGAGCCGGAAATAGAATAGAAGGGGACGCCGGCTTCGCCTGCGACAGCTTTCGCAAGCAAGGTTTTACCCGTGCCGGGCGGACCGATAAGAAGAACGCCTTTGGGCAGGCGAGCGCCAAACTGAGAATATTTCTTAGGATCTTTCAAATAGGCGACAAGCTCAACCATCTCGGCCTTTTCGGCGTCGCATCCGGCGACATCGGCAAAGCGAACTTTGGAAGAGTCCGCTCTCCTCGCGGGAGATTTATTGAAGGACATCACTTGCCCATTCGCCCCGTTCACGGAGGAATTCAACCTCCAGAATAAGAAGACGCCAAGAATCAGAACAATGCCAGTCGAGAGAATGGTCGGCCCCCAGGTGTCCCACCAAGAAACCTGGAAAGCATCCGAGGTCGACATCTTGATCGAGACGTTTTTCCCCTCATAGTGAACCTTGGCTTCCTCGATCACGGAGCGGAACAGTTCTTGATAAGAGATATGCTTAACGCCGGAAACCTCGAATGCCTCTTCCCATTCGCTTTGGCCAATAACCGCGGTGAATCTCACATAGTTCGCGGAACTGTTGATATAAGTCCCGCTGATATTAACGGCTCGGTAATTTTGCGAAACGTCAACGCTGACAACTTTCTTCTCGGCATCAGCATAATTGCCCAAGGCGTATTCTTTGATTTCTATGGTCTCTCCGGACGTGCCTGTAGAAGTTTCGGTTTTCACTTTGTACCCAACATAAGTATCAATATCGGACTCGGCCCAAACTTCGTTTCCAGAGGAAAGGCGGGAGACAATCAGATAAACAAAAACACCAATGGTGGCGGCAATCAAAACGTAGGGCAGCAGGTAGGAGAATATGCTTCTTTTGCGAGGCGCGTTTCCGTCGTTCATATAGTTTTATCCTTTCTCTTCCTAAATATTAGGAAGCACTTTAATTTTTAAAGCGTGTGTAAATGTAAAGCAATTTCGCGTTTATGCAAGAAAATTGGGCGATTTTTTAATCAATCGCAGGCTTTTTCACAATCAACTTCGAGACGTGATATTCCGAGAAGTTCCTGCGGTAGCGTGGGACATAGATTATCTTGCCGTCTTTGTTCAAGAAAACGGGCCAGATTTCGCGGATGTCAATCGGCATGTTCCACATCGAATAAAGCTTGCGAACTGGCTCGACATAACCGTGGACTTTTGCGATGTCAGACTGCAAGGCATTACGGATTGTCAAAGGATAATCCTCAGCGGAAATTCCTCTATCCTCCGCGCCCATGGAGAAGTCGATCGAAAATTCGTCGACATCCAATTTTCCCGGAGCTTCAAGGGTATAGGAGTAACGGATGACGTTGATGTTCTTCTCTAGCGTCAATACATCGTAGTCCTTGACCAAAGAGAAACCGTCTTTCAAGGGATAAACGGCGTTCGTGGTCACATCAAGGCAGAAGGAGCGAATGGCGTCGAAGTCCTTCGGGGTCAAAGTGACGGTCGGAACCTTTTGAACGAACTTAATGAGAGCGGCAGCGAAATCGTCTTTCGACAAGGCGATCAAAGGCCGAATTTCCAGTTCGCCGGCTTCTTCGTCGTCGTTTTTAATCGTTTCAACAGACTTAATAAGCCCAAGGTTCTCATCCGCCTCTTTCATCATCTGAGAAAGGATGTTCTCCCGTTCAATTTCATTCATTTTCGATACACGATCCTTGCGAATCGCGGAACGAGTCGTCTGATCGAGAGCGTGTTCGGTGCCCGGATTGAAAGGGACATTATTCTCGAGGTTATAGTCCAAAAGATCTTGTTTCGTGTATTCGAGGACCGGGCGGATGATGAGCATCCCATTCAGCGTGCTGACCTTGCTATAGCTGACGCTGTTCCCCTTCTTCTTGTGATCAAGCGCCTTAAGGTAAGCTTCGATCATGTCGTCTTGAACATGGGCAAGCAAAAGGGCCGAAGCGTTATATTCATCGTAAAGTTTTTTGTACCAGCCGTAGCGCATCCGTTTGGCCCAATCGTGGAAGGTTTCGCCTAAATGGAGTTGCTCGTCCTGAGGTAAGGTCGTTGTATCCAAAAGCCTGAAAATGAGTCCTTTTTCCTTGCAATAGTCCTCTAATTTAGTCATATCCTCCGTTGAGAAGTCAAACTTGTGATAATCGATTGCTCCCACGATTGGCTTAACGCCCTCCTTCTGAAGCATATCGAGCATCGCCATGGAATCAGAGCCATAGCTTACTGCTGCAATGTAATTTGCCTTGGGGTCAAATTTGAATTCAAGCATGAGTCGTTCCTCCTATCGATTCATCGGAAATAATTTCGTATAAACTGGCGGCATCGCTTTTTGAGGCGAATGGGCGAATTTCCTTGATTGCCACGATTACCTTTCTTCTTCCTAGCAAAAGAACCAAAGTATCGCCCGGCAGGATTTCGCTCGACGGCTTCGCCTGTTTGCCGTTGAGAAGGACATCCCCGTCATCGCAAAGTTTTTTAGCGACTTCTCTTCGAAGCACGAGCCGAGAAACTTTAAGGAACTTGTCAATTCTCACGTGGCTAATCCTATCACAAATCCCTTTTAGGGATTAGTCACACAATCCATGTTTCACAGCAAGTTGATGGATGATGGTCATAATGTGCTCTAAATCATCAAGCCACTTCTCTCGCTTCGTCAAAATAAGCCTCAGTTTTTTCTGCAGATAGGACATCCTGAAAATCTCAAGATAACCGCTCAAGGCGTTAAAAAGTTCATATCCCATTCCGTCTTTTGACGAAAAGAGATCAGACAGATATAAATCCACCATCTTTCCGTTTTCGTCAAGTGACTCAAATTCAGGAGAATTCAAAAGGATGTCAATACGCTTCTTTTGGATAAGCAAGGCAACTTCTGCGGGGATTTTGCCATAAATGTCCTTCATTTTTCCCGTCCAAGCATCAAGATCTTTCTTTGTTTCGACATCATCCAATTCCTGGTAAAGCTCAATCTTGTCAGCGTCGTTAGCGTATTGCCGAGGGATATAAGCATCGATGTTGAAAAGCTTACGCGAGGTTCTTTCTTTTGGCTTGATGCCCTTGGTTTTCTCATCCACCGCTTCATTGAGCATCTTCAAATACAAATCCAAGCCAACCGAGTCAATGAAGCCGGCTTGTTCTGGCCCCAGGATGTCCCCCGCTCCGCGGATCATCAAATCGCGCTGAGCAATTTTGTACCCGCTCCCCAATTCGGTGAACTCCTGAATAGCTTTAAGCCTCTTAGAGGCGTCTTCGTTCATGTTTTTTGATGGCTTATACATCAAATAGGCATATGCGATTCGATTGCCGCGTCCGACGCGACCCTTGATTTGGTAAAGCTGAGCCAAGCCAAAACGATCTGCGTCTTCAACAATAATCATGTTTGCGTTTGGAACGTCGATTCCGTTCTCCACAATGGAAGTGCAGACCAAAACATTGATCTCGCCATCATAAAACTGGGTCATTACGTCCTCGGACTCTTGACGGTCCATTTGCCCGTGGACCACTCCGACTTTGGCAAAAGGAATCCTTTTCGCCATCTTCGTCGCAACGTTATAAATCGTCTCGACGTTATTATGGACGTAGAATACCTGCCCGCCACGTGCAAGCTCCTTCTCAACCAACTCATCCGCAACGTCCTGCTTAAATGGAGTGACATAGGTTTGTATCGGCATGCGGCTAGGAGGCGCGGTGTTTATTTCCGAAATCGGGCGGATACCAACCAAGGACATTTGAAGAGTCCTAGGAATCGGAGTAGCGGAAAGAGTGAGGACGTCTACGTCTTTTTTCAGCTCTTTTATCTTTTCTTTCTGCTCAACGCCAAATCGTTGTTCCTCATCGATTATGAGTAGCCCGAGATCTTTGTAGACGATGTTTTTGGAAAGCAGTCGGTGAGTGCCGATTACGAAGTCAACGCTTCCATCGGCCAAACCATTAATCGTTTTCTTTTGCTCTTCTGAGGAAACAAGGCGGGACAGCAGCCCCAAACGAACGCCGAAAGAAGCGAAACGATTTTGGGCAACCTCAAAATGCTGCCTGGCTAGAAGCGTAGTCGGGACCAGCATCGCGACCTGCTTCCCCGAATCAATGGCTTTAAAAGCCGCGCGGAAAGCAATTTCCGTCTTGCCGAAGCCAACATCCCCGCAGACAAGCCTATCCATGATTTCAGGAGATTCCATGTCCTGCTTAATCTCATCCGCGACCTTTTGCTGGTCAGGGGTTAATTCGTAAGGGAATTCATCTTCGAATTGTCTTTGCAAGTCATCATCTTCAGCGAAAGAAAAGCCGCGAAGTTTTGCTCTTGCGCCATATAACGCAATTAGCCGTTCCGCCAATTTATCAATCTTTTCCTGAATCCTTCCCTTCTGTTTTTTCCAATCGCCGCTTGAAAGACGGCTAAGCCTTGGGGCGGCGCCTTCTCTCCCCGCATATTTCCTAACGAGCCTGAATTGCTCAAGAGGCACATATAGAGACTCGTTGCCAGCATATGCGATATGAAGAAAATCGCGGTGGATGCCATCAACTTCTATGGTTTCAACGCCTAAAAACTGGCCGATACCATTATGCTCATGAACAACGTAATCTCCTTGTCTCAGATCTTCATAACTCCGCAAAACCTGGGAATTTTTAAATCTTGCGGTGAATCTTGTATTAACGGAACGATGGCCGAACAGTTCCGCGCTCGTCAAACAGGCAACCTTTAAAGCTGGGATTTCAAAACCTTCAGCTACGGGCCTGCTCGTTAGTCCAATCTTCGTCCCGGAGGGCAAAGAAAGGCCTTCCACTTCCTCATAAGAAAGCTCAGCGTCATTCAAAAAAGAAACAATCGTCGCTCTTTGGTGAGGGTCAGGAAGGGAAATCAAAAGGGAGTCGTTGTCGTTTAGATAATTTTTAATGAGCTGAATAACATAAGCCAAATTGCGAGATGGCACGTTAATAGGACGAACCAAGAACTCTTGCGCGTCGCTAGAATCGGCAAAAGAAGAGCCGTACACCACATTTCGTTTTTCGCCAAACGCCTTGTCAGGACTCATATACAAACTAAGCCGAGAGAGGTTCAGCCCTTTTAAGAACGACTCCGACAAATAATCCGATGCCTCCTGATAAAGCTGATTCGTAGCCTTTTGGAAGGTTTCTTTATTCGCGACAAAAACAAGGTCCGGATTGAAATATTCAAGAACGGAATGAGCCTCGCCAAGAGCAAAGCCATAGTAACGATAGAGCTCATTTCGATAATTTTTGGAGATGAAGTTTTCAAGAGCGATCGGGAAATTCTGCTGAAGCATTTCGGCGGATTCCGGCTTAAGCAAGAGGCAATCCTTTTGCAGACGTTCCTTTCCTCTTTTGGCGAAGGAAGTCAGTTCGTCGTCATTTAAGAAAAGGTCGCTAGCAGGGAGAACGGAAACTTCTTCCACCTTCCTATTGGACTCTTGCGACCTAGGATTGAAAAAGCGGATCGATTCAATTTCATCCCCAAAAAATTCAAGCCGAACGGGATCCAAATAAGAGACGGAATAGATATCCAAAATATCGCCGCGCGAGGCGAACTGCAAGCTCTTCTCAACATGAGAAGTGCCTTGATAGCCAATATCTACGAGTTTCTCTTTTAACGTAGGCAAGTCATAAGAATCGCCGACTTTAAAACGAAGCGTTTCTTCTTGAAAGCGTTTGGGGGAGGGCAAATAACGAAGCAAGGCAGAAGGGTGGCTTATCAATATCTTCGGGCCCGGCTTGCCAAGTTGGCCAAGCGCGTAAAGCCTTTGAGAAAGAAGTTCCCTAGAAGAAGAGAGAGCCTCGGCCCTCAATAGCTCATCGTTAGGAAAGAAAACGATTTGGTCTTCCTCGGCAAAATTCAAAAGAAATTCATAAAGTTTTTGCGCGTTATATTGGTTAGAACAAATAATCGCGTAATTCCCAGGTCTTTTTTTGAAAATTGCCGCAAAAGCCAGCCCAACGCCTAATACCTCATCGATTACAAAAGACCCCTTTTTATTTAAAAGGGGGGTGGTGAAATTTAAATCGTAAATCTTTGATAGAAGATCACTCTGATCCATGGCGCCCTCACTTATTGTAATGATTCATGGCGTAGGTGAACCCTTTTTGCAAAGCATCGCGGATTGCTTTGGCCGCGTTCTCGACGCCGGAATCAATAAGCGTTTTCTCTTCGCCGCACGGTTTTCCAAGAACCCAATCAACTCCGGTGTGAGGCGGTTCGCCAATCCCGATGCGGATGCGAGGAAAGTCTTCGGTTTTTAGATTCGCGATAATGGAACGCATGCCATTATGGGATCCGCTGCTTCCCGAGGGACGGAGGCGAATTTTACCAGGCGGCAAAGCCATATCATCATAGACAACAATCAAATCGCTCGGCTCAATTTTGTAGTAATCCATCAGGGGGCGAACAAAATCGCCGGAAAGGTTCATGAAGGTTTCCGGTTTTGCAATGATCAGCGAATCCGGAAAGGCGGGATCTTTCACAATCGAATAAACGCCGTTGAACTTGCTGTGATCGAAATCAGCTTTGCACATCATGGCAAACCGATCCACCGCCATAAAGCCCATATTATGACGGGTCAATTCGTATTGTTTCCCTGGATTTCCTAAACCGACAACTAGTTTCATGCTTGATTTCCGATGGCGGAAAGCCGATGCAGCACCGAGAGGATTTTGTCAATTCCCTGGGCATCGTAGAATTCCAAAGGATGGTCTTTAAGCGATTCCATCATTTCGCTTTGACTTTCCAAATTGGGGTCATTTTTCATCTGACGAAGAGAAGTCTTTATGAGGAGGCTATAGGGAAAGCGCAATTTCGAATAATCAAAAGAACCGCGAAGTTGGTAGAAACGCACGTGATAAATATCCAAAACGTTCGTAGAGATTAGGCTATCCCTAGACTCAGAAGTCGGAAAGTTCATCCCCGAAGCAAAAATCAAAACATTCTTTTTTTCCATCTCGTCAAAGTGAGACAAAAAATCATCGATGCCTTGAATTTTATTGCCCATGACCCAACCGCCGTAAACAACCGTGTCATAATCATCGATGTCCTTCCATTTGTACTTTTTCAAAGGAAAAACGTCACCTTGGACGCCGGCGGCAATGTCTTCCGCATATTTTTTTGTTCCGCCAGTAGCGGAAGTATAGAGAATGAGAGTTCGCATAGCGAAAGGATATTACCATAGGTAATAAAAATGAGTGATTTCTTTTTTACGCCAAAACCGGAAATTGGACGTCGCAAGGCATTGAATTATTTTTAATTGACAATTTTCCGCCGTTTTTTACGATACATAAACAAGGAGATTATTTATGCCAAGGACAACAGAGCAAAATAAAGCCCTAAAGGAAAAAAGAAGGAACCGCCTCTTAAACGTTTCATTGAAGATGTTTGCGATAAAGGGGTATGCGCTGGTAACCACTGACAGCATCAGCAAAGGGGCGCGAATTTCCCACGGCCTCTTTTACCACTACTTTTCTTCAAAAGACGACGCTTTCCAAGTAACTGTTCGTCATTTCGTCTTGGGTTCAAACAGCCCTTTCCTAAGCGCCGCAGACATGAAATCTTATCACGGAGTGGACGGTCTTAAGAAATTCTTCGAAATTGCCGATTCCATTCAAACAGGAGATATAGCCAATCTCTATATGGCGAAGATCGTCTTGGATATTGAAAGAGGGTTGTCCAAAGGGCCAACCATAAAAGAAGTTAAGGATCGCTTTGACTTCCCAGGCACATTCGAAAGGCTCATTTCAGAAGGTCAAAAGGATGGCGACGTGATAGCGGGCAACCCAAAAGAAATAGCGACAGCCTTCTTCGACCTATTCGCAGGACTCATCGATAGCTTGCTAGTTTCCGAAGACAAAGCAAAGAAGTCGGTCTCCAAGGACACGCTTCTTGCGATGACACTTAAAAAACCGCTGTGAGGCGGTTTTTCATTCGCGTTTTGAGAAGTGGTAGAGATACTTCAGCTCATCTTTAAGCTTTGGATATAGTTTTAGATAGACGTTCTTATAAAGCTTATCATAGGTTGCTTTTTCTTCGGGGCGAGGCATGAACTCCTTCGCGGGGTGGACCATCTCTTCCACCGCTTCCTTGGCATTTTTGAATACACCAAGTGAGAGGAAGCCGGAAATAGCCGCGCCCAAGGAAGAGTTTTCGTTTGTCTGCACCTTGACTACTTTTTTCCCAAAGATGTCCGCTGCAATCTGACAAACCTCGTCTGAATTGGATCCGCCACCAGAAACGCGAATTTCCGTGAATTTTGTTTGAAGCAATTTTTCGAACCGCTCCATGCCGAAGCGAAGCTCATAATCGATGCCTTCCAAAATAGCGCGATAAACATGGAATCGCGTGGTCATGTCCGAGAAACCAATGATCGTTCCACGAACTTCAGGCTTTTCCAGCTCAGAACCCCAATAAGGTTGGAGAATTAAGCCATCACATCCGGGAGGCACATCCTTGAGATGCTCATTGAAGACATTTGGGGTCAGTTCATCAGACATCATTTCTTTTATCTGCGTGGCGCCAAATTCTTTTAGGAACCAGTTAAGCATCCAATATCCACGATAAATTTGAAGATCCAAGTTGTAGCATTCAGGCAAGACGGAAGGATAAGCAGGAAGGAAAGGAAAAGGTGAAATGTATTTCTTAGTAAGGGCCTCGATCGTGCAAGCCGTTCCAAAAGAAACGGAAGCAACGGATCCGTCAACCACGCCTGTTCCTAGGGTTTCGCAGGATTTATCGCTTCCCGCGGCAAACACAGGTATGCCGGCAGGCAAGCCAAGTAAAGAGGCAGCTTCGTTCGTCAGCTCACCAATTTTACTTTGGCTAGGAACCAATTCGCAGAGCTGATCTTTCCGAATGGAGAAGATGCGACCTTGAAAATGCTTCATCGGATCGGGGTACCAAGCTTTTTTGGAGTAGTTGATCGGATAATGACCCGTGAAATCTGAGGGACAATCCCTAAGCATGCCGGTTAGACGGTAAAGGAAATACGTGGAAACTGCGACGTATTTATCTGTTTTAGCCCAATTTTCAGGCTCATTTTCGATGACCCAGTTCGCAACAGTCCTGATTCGGTTTAAGTGAATCGTTTCAGTTTTGCCAACAAGGGCGAATAAAAAACGAGAGGACCAAGGAAGAGGCTCTTTGCACTTAGCCGTGCGCTGATCAAGCCAAAGAATCATCGGACGAACAGGACGACGGTCTCTATCTAGCAAAACGGCGGAATCGCGGAAGCAGGTTTGCGTAATGCCGGCAATAAAAGGAACCAAGTTAGCATTTTTGGCAGTCAAGCGTTTGACAGCTTTGCTCAAGCATTCGAAGTAATAATCAGGATCTTGCTCAGCCCAACCCGGCTTAGGGGAAACGTAAGCAGGGTCATAGCTTTCCTTTTCGCCAGCAAGAAGGTTGCCTTTTCTGTCGAATATACAAGCGCGGACGGATTGGGTACCAAAGTCCAGAGTGAGAATTAAAGCGGAATTATCATCCATGGTCATTCCTTTTTCCGTCGTAAATGATACACCATGGGAAAATAAGGCGCATTCCATCAAAATTCAACAAAATAAGAAAATTGATGAGAAATTTGTCAATTAACGAGGTGGTTATAACGTTATTCGCCATTTTAGTCGGAAACAAGATTTCTTCCAGTTCAAGATTTCAATTTAGTGAATTTGCGCGTTCTTTTCGTAGAAAAGGGGCTTAGAAAGTCTTTTTGTTGCCCAACTTTCAGCGCGACTCTACAATTACCCCGAAAAGAGCGAAAAAATGATTATCTCAAGAGCACCATTCCGCGTTTCCTTCTGTGGAGGAGGAAGCGATATACCTTCATTCTACGAAAAATATACAGGTTGCGTTTTGTCGACCACCATCCGCAAATATGTTTATCTCACAATAAACAAAGCATTCAACAAGGATTCGGTGACGCTAAAGTACTCGCAAACAGAAGTCGTAGACGATTTATCCCAGATACAGCATCGTATTTTCAAACAAGTATTATGCGATTTCGGGACAAAAGGGGTCGAGATTACATCGATGGCCGACATACCGGCCGGAACAGGACTTGGCTCATCAAGTTCGTTCACTGTCGCTCTTTTAAAGGCTCTTTACGCTTATAACTCCCATTCAGTTTCGGCTTATAAAGTGGCCAAAGAAGCCTGCGATGTGGAAATCAATCAATTAGGCAACCCAATTGGAAAGCAAGATCAGTTCGCAGCTGCCTTCGGGGGCCTCCGTTATTATGAATTTGAACCCGACGGATTCGTTAAAGTTGAGCCCATTATAATGAATAAATCGGCGCGCAATCATTTGGAATCTTCCATGATGCTGTTCTACACGGGCGCCTTGCACGACGCGAATAAAATTCTCGGCGAGGAAACTAAGAACTTGGCTTCTGCAAACGAAAAAATTAACGCCACCAAAACTCTTTGCCAAATGACGAGGGATTTAAAAACGAGCTTAGAAAACAATGACGTAGACGCCATTGGCCCTTGTCTTAAAAGAGGCTGGGAAATTAAGAAAAGCCTTGCGTCTGGAATTACAAGTCCGCTTATCGACCGTTGCTACGAGTTAGGAATTGAAGCGGGCGCGACGGGTGGCAAGCTTCTAGGCGCAGGCGGCGGCGGGTTTTTACTCTTTTATGTCCCGGATTCATCAAAAAGGACGCAAATCCGCGCCGCTTTACACGATTTAAAGGAAATGCCGTTCGAATTAGATCAATCGGGCGTGAGCATCGTATACACAGAATGATCGCTTTAATTCAAGCCGGCGGAGCCGGCACAAGATTGAAATCAATTACAGGCGACTTGCCAAAACCAATGGTGAAAATCTGCGGCAAGCCGATTTTGCAATGGCAAATCGAATCCATGGTATCGTCCGGGATAAAAAAATTTATCCTGGTGGTTTCAAAGAAAACGACCGCCGTCCAAGATTATTTTGGCAGCGGGAAAAAATTCGGTTGCGAAATCGATTATATTGTTGAAAACACCCCTCTGGGATCAGGCGGCGCTTTAGCATTGGTGGCGCGCAAAATCAAAAGCGATTTCATTCTTTGCTTCGGGGATTTAATGCTCGATGTAGATTGGGGAAAATTCGTGAATTTCCACAAGAAAAGCGGAGCAATCATCACGGCTTTTTCACATCCGAATTCACACCCTTACGATTCCGACGTCCTAATCACGAACGAGAGAGGAAAAATCATCAACATACTCTCGAAAAATCAGAAACGAGACTTCTTTTACGCCAACCTGACCAACGCCGGGGTCTATTGCGTTTCCTCAACGCTTTTGGAAACTTTCGGCGACGATGAACCTATCAAAATGGACTTCGAGAAAGATCTTTTGATCCCGACGATTGCCTGTGAAGGAGCTTACGCGTATCGAAGCTCCGAGTACGTAAAAGACGCCGGAACTCCAGATAGGTTCGAATCCGTCATCGAAGATTGTCAAAAGGGAATTATCTCCGCAAAATGTTTAAAAAATCCGCAAAAAGCCATTTTTTTAGACAGGGACGGAACCATAAACGTCTTTGGGAATTTCGTAACAAACTCTTCAATGCTGAAGCTTATGCCCCAAGCTCCATCAGCCATTAAGCAGATAAACAAATCAGCATATTTGGCAATTTGCATTACCAATCAACCGGTTGTTGCTCGTGGAGAAACCACCTTTGAAGGTCTACATGAAATTCATTGTAAGATGGAAGACTTGTTAGGCAACGAAGGCGCTTATCTAGACGACATCTATTTCTGCCCCCACCACCCTGATAAAGGTTTTCCAGGCGAGGTAGCAAATTTAAAAATTCAATGTGACTGCAGGAAGCCAAAAATTGGCATGTTGCTTAAAGCAAAAGCAAAATATAACATCGATTTTTCAAAGTCGTGGTTTATCGGCGATACATGCCAAGACGTTCAAACCGGCATCAATGCGGGGTGTAAAACAATCCTGCTTTTAGGAGGCGATCCCCGCCCATACGCAAAGTACGGGGACGCCAAACCCGATTTTGTGTGCAACACAATTGATGAGGCGGTTAAATATATTCTCGACAAGGAGCAATGATTTATGGATTTCAAAGATAAAATTAAAAACTATTTAGACCTTGAGACGAAAGTCATCGCTAATTTGAATATCGAGGAAATCAACGAAACCATGAACGCGTTGCTCGATTGCTACAACCGCGGAGGCACCGTCTATACCTGCGGCAATGGGGGCAGCGCTTCAACCGCAACTCACATGGTGTGCGATTTTGGAAAGGGGACCTGCTATGATCTGGACAAGAAATTCCATTTCGTTTGCTTGAACGACAATATTCCGACCATCATGGCTATTGCCAATGACGATTCCTACGACAACGTCTTTATTTATCAACTCAAAGATAGGCTCACAAAAAACGATTTATTGCTGGCCATCTCGGGATCCGGAAACAGCCATAACATCGTAAAGGCCGTCGACTACGCCAAAGAAATCGGCGCGAAAATCATTGGCGTAACTGGTTACAGCGGAGGCAAATTGCTGAAAGCAGCCGATTACCATCTTCACGCCCCCATAGATGACATGCAAATAACTGAAGACGTGCATTTGATTTTCAACCACATGATCATGAAAATCTTTTGGCAATACCTTCATGAAATAAACGGCAAAGAAGCCATTTACAAAATCAACCAATAGAACCATCCAAATCAAATTAAACGGGCCCTTAAGGGTCCGTTTTTCCTATTTTCGCGAACTTTGCCGTTTTTTGGTCGTTTGTAGTTCCTCTAAGGCCATGGAAGTGTTACCATTCCACCGCTAGGGCTTTATAAAAGCCCTTAATTGTCTTTAGGAGGACAACATGGCAGAAAAGAAGTACGTCTATTCCTTCAAGGAAGCCCACGAGTATCATCTCGGCAAGGACATCCTTGGCGGAAAAGGTTTCGGACTTGCTGAAATGACCGCCGCCGGGGTCAACATCCCCGCTGGTTTCACCATTTCCACCGAAGCCTGCACCCTTTACTACGATTCCGGGAAAGCTATCCCTGATTTCGTGTGGGATGACATCGTGAACCATCTTCACGAAGTCGAAAAAATCAATGGCAAATCCTTTGGCGGGGGCACCGGTGTGCCTTTGCTCGTCTCGGTCCGTTCTGGCGCCCGCCAGTCCATGCCAGGCATGATGGATACCATCCTCAACCTCGGTCTTAATGACAAGACCGTCGATGAACTCGCCAAAGCCGCAAACAACGAGCGCTTTGCTTGGGATTCCTATCGCCGCTTCATTTTGATGTTCACCAACATCGCGAAAGGCCATCCGCGCACCGAAATGGACGCGATGCTTGACAAGATCAAGACCGACAACGGCTACAAACTTGACACCGAAGTCACCACCGATCAGCTCAAAGCTCTTGTCGAAGATTACAAAGCTTACTACAAAAAGATCTTCAACGAAGACTTCCCAACCGACCCCTATGTTCAGCTCAAGGAAGCTGTCGCCGCTGTTTTCCGCAGCTGGGACAACCCCCGCGCCAACGTCTATCGTCAGATGAACGGCATCCCCTATGAATGGGGCACCGCCGTCAACGTCCAGACCATGGTCTTCGGCAACATGGGCGAAGATTCCGGCACCGGCGTCGCCTTCTCCCGCGACCCCGGCACTGGTGAAAAGAAAATCTACGCCGAATTCCTTCCGAACGCTCAGGGCGAAGACGTCGTCGCTGGCGTCCGCACTCCTCTTCACATCGACGCTCTCAAAGAGAGAATGCCGAAAGTCTATGAGGAATTCCTCGCAACCATTACCCGCATGGAAAATTACTTCCACGATATGCAGGATATGGAATACACCGTCGAGCATGAGAAGCTTTACTTCCTCCAGGCCCGTAACGGCAAGCGCACCGCGCGTGCCGCCCTCAAGATCGCTTGCGACCTTGTCGACGAAGGCTTGATCGACGAAAAAGAAGCGGTCCTCCGCGTCGAGCCGAAGCAGCTCAATGACTTGCTCCACCCGACCTTCGACACCGCCGACCTCAAAGCTCACGATGCTGTCATTCACGGCCTCCCCGCTTCCCCTGGCGCTGGCACCGGTGCCATCGTCTTCACCGCTGACGAGTGCAAAGAGTGGCACGACGCTGGCAAGAAAGTCATTCTCGTCCGCGCTGAGACCTCTCCTGAAGACATCATCGGCATGGTCAATTCCGAAGCTATCCTCACCGCTCGTGGCGGCATGACCTCCCACGCCGCGGTCGTCGCTCGTTCCATGGGCAAGTGCTGCGTTGCCGGCGCTACCGAAATCGTTGTCAACGAAGAAGCCAAGACCGTTACCGTCGGTAATAAGGTCTATCACGAAGGCGACATCCTCTCCGTCAACGGAACCACCGGCCTCGTTTACGAAGGCGCTATCAAGATGGTTCCCGCCGACCTTGGTGGTGACTTCGGCCGCCTCATGGGCTGGGCCGACAAATATCGCCGCCTCAAAGTCCGCGTCAACGCCAACACCGTTGCAGACGCCAATAACGGCAACCGTTTCGGCGCCGAAGGCATCGGCCTCTGCCGTACTGAGCGTATGTTCTTCGCCCCTGAGCGTATCCTCCACATGCGTGAGATGATCCTCTCTGATACGACCGAGCAGCGCGAAGCCGCCCTCGAGAAGATCCGTCCGTTCCTTGCGGATGACTTCCGTCAGATGTACGAAGCGAATCCTGACACCCATGTCAACATTCGTCTCCTCGACCCCCCGCTACACGAATTCCTCCCCGAAATCCACGATGACAAGACCATCGCCGAAATCGCGGCTCAACTCGGCGTCAGCGAACAAAAGGTCCGCGACCGCATCAACCAACTCCACCAGGCCAACCCGATGATGGGTTTCCGTGGCGTTCGTCTCTGCGTCGCTTATCCCGAAATCTATGCGGTTCTCGCCCGTGCCATCATCCAAGCTGCCATTGCTGCTAGCAAGAAAGTTGGCAAGGACATCGAACCCGAGATCATGATTCCTCTCTGCGGCGAGCTCAAAGAGTATCGCTGGGCGAAGAAGACCGTCATCGACACCGTCGAAGACGAAATGGCCAAAGAAGGCAAGAAGCTCGTCTACCACGTCGGTATGATGATCGAAATCCCACGCGCCTGCATCCGCGCTGGCGAGCTTGCCAAAGAAGCTGAGTTCTTCTCCTTCGGGACCAACGATCTTACCCAGCTCACCATGGGCTTCTCCCGTGATGACTCCGGCCAGTTCCTCCCTTACTACTATGACCGCAAAATCTACGAATTCGATCCGTTCCAGACCGTCGATATCGACGGCGTCGGCGAACTCGTGAAGATGGCCGTTGAGCGTGGCCGCGCTTCCAATAAGGATCTCCTTATCGGCGTCTGCGGCGAGACTGGTGGCGATGCCGCTTCCATCGAATTCTACGATGCTGTTGGCCTCGACTACGTCTCCTGCTCTCCTTTCCGCGTCCCGCTTGCCCGCCTTGCCGCGGCCCAAGCTGCGATTAAGCACTCCAAATAAGCTAAGCAATTAGTTTTGATTGGAAACTAAAAGCACGATTCCCCAAAAGGGAATTCGTGCTTTTTTATATTTTTCGTAACTTTTAAAAGGAAAATTTCAAAAATCCAAGATTTCTTAAAGCAAAGAAAAAGACCTGTTTAACGCTTTAAGGCTAATCAGAGTTCATCGCCATAGAACACGAGATCGTTCTTCGCGTCTATTTCTCCGACTTGCCTAGTGTTGAAGTAAATTTCGCCAACTTCGCCTATTTCACCGATTTTGATGCCGTTTCTTAAGAGGATTCCATCACCCGTAAGCCTGGCAAAATTCTTCCCGGAGATCGTAATTGCAGCGTCCCCATCCCCTAAACGCTCAACATATCCAACAAGCTGATCATCAATATAGACATCGTGGCCGTAACAAGGTGTGCAATCCAGCATTTCTTATCTCCTTTAAAGAAAAAAGACCCTTTACATAAGGATCTTGGTAAGACGAACAATGTAGCCCATTTTCGCCAATTTGTGATAGGCGTCTTTGCATTGGTATTCTGATTTCGACATGGCGAAGCAGCAAGAGCCAGAGCCAGACATCGAAACGATGGGGAAATTGAATTTCCGCAAGAGAGAATAAACTTCGCCGATTTCTGGCAGCAGGCTTTCCGCGGGGGCCATCAGATCATTTCCGATTCCGCGCGCGATCTTATTCTCGTCGTATTCCGCGAGGCCTTCTTCTACCAAAGCAGTGTTCACATCAGTCTTGGGAAAATTGTCGCAAACACGATAGACATCCGTGGTGGAGACGCCCCGCTCAGGCTTCACAAGCAAGATGCTCCAGTTTTTCTTAACGTCGATTTCCTTCATCGTTTCTCCGATGCCGCCAACTTCCATTGGCTTGTTTTTCAAGAAAAAGGGAACGTCTGCTCCGATTTTTAATCCGATCTGGGTCAAATCGTCAATGCTCGCGTTAAGATGAAGAATCTTATTTAGCCCAAGAAGAACGGTGGCAGCGTTGCTTGACCCGCCGCCTAAGCCCGCCGCAAAGGGGATCTCCTTATGAATCCTGATCAAGAAATGGTCTTCAAAACCATACTTTTCCTTCATCAGATTGAAAGCCTTCGAGCAAAGATTGTGCTTCAAAGCGGAAAGGCCGGGATCGTCACAGGTTATATGGGTGCCGACGTTTTTCGGAAGACGCTCAAAGACGATGATGTCATGCAACGTCAGGGGTAGATTCACCATCTCTAGGAGGTGATAGCCATCTTCTCTCGTGCCTAAGACCTTCAGGCTTAGATTGATTTTGGCGAAGGATTTGCTAATCATAAACTTGCTTTGGTTAACGTCAGATACTCTTCAGGGGTCAATTGTTCAGGGCGTTTGCTTGGGTCAATTTTTGCCGCAAGGAGAATATTAGTTGCTTTTGATTGGTCTTTCACCACTGTTTTTAAATTATTCGCGATCGTTTTTCTTCTTTGCAGGAACAAGGATGAGGCAAACGAATAAACTTTGCCAAGCAATTCGAGGTCCCTGTCACCCTTATATACATAAGAAAGGACCGTGCTATCGACATGGGGGGCGGGCGCGAAAGAGAAGCGAGGAACCTTGAATTCCTTTTTTAGCGAGCCGGAAAGCGACAAAAGGATATTCAAAGGGCCATACTCCTTGCTTCCCACGGAGCTTAGCAGCCGATCCGCGGCCTCTTTTTGGACCATGATGACCATTTTTTTGCATTCGGAAGCACCCAGCAGGACTTTTTCCAAAATCCCAGAGGTAATGTAGTAAGGCAAGTTGCCAACGATCTTGCTGTATTTCCCATAATCCCATCTCATTGCGTTGCCTTGGACAACGTTCATATTCGAATTCTGGAAATCCTTCCGGCATTTCTCGAGCATCGCCTCATCGATGTCGATGGTCTCGCCATGAGCTTTCGCCTCATTCAGAAAGAAAGTCAAAGAACCCGCGCCACATCCGATTTCCAGCACGCAGTCATCTTCTTGGACGTCCAACAACGAGACGATTCTTTCTGCCGCGTCAGCATCGATCAAAAAATTCTGGCCAACCTCTTTTTTGGCAAGCAGCTTATAGGAATTCACTTCTTCAAAGAAACTTTCTCTGTCCTTCATTTCATCGCCTCTTCTATATCTTTTAAAGTCAAATTAAGTGCGTTCGCCCTTTTTAGAAACGTCTTCGCGTTGCCATGCCCTAAATGCAGCTTATCCTCCACCTGGGCGCGCCTAGTCTCAGAGCCAGGCAAACCGGCAAGACCCAAATCAAGCAAATCGCTTTGAGTCAAAGTCCCCCGAACCGGAGGATTGGCGGGGACAATATGAGACAAGGCAAGGAGCACTTCATCACGGCTGCTTTCCGCAACCCCAACTTTATGATGCTTGATCGATTTTTCTTTTCGCACAAAAGCATGAAGCACGCCAGGGACATGCTCGGCAATAAGGTCACGGATTCGTTTTCCCGGCGAATCAGGGTCAGTCAAAACAACGATCGAACGTTTCTTTGAAGCCTCTTGCAGATACTCAATAGTTTCACGTGAAACCTCAGAGCCATTCGTCGTAACGATGTCGGCGTCCAAGAAAGAATGTAGGAAAGCCTCATCTGAGGTTCCTTCGACAACAATTATGGAGGAATAAGGTATTTTGCTCATAGTTCCACGCGGAACAATCGGGTGAAGTTCTCATTCATTTTCTCCGCGACCTCATCAATGCTCATTTTACGTATTTCCGCTATTTTCCCGACCAAAATAGGGATGTTTTTGCTTTCGTTTCGACTTCCCCGATAAGGAACCGGGGCCAAATAAGGGCTATCCGTTTCCACAAGAAGCCGCTCAATCGGACAAGCTTCCACGCATGCTCTTGGCTCATTCGCGTTCTTATACGTGATCGGCCCATCAAAACCGAAGTACATTCCAAGTTTTGCGAATTCCCTTAAGCTTTCTACGGAACCAGAATAGCAATGCAAAACCCCATTTCTTTTTATCGGGTGCTTTTTAAGAACTTCCAATGTATCCCCAAGAGCCTCTCGAGCGTGAATGGAGACAGGCAGATCGAGCTCATTGGCCAAATCGATCTGTTTGATGAACCACGCTTTTTGATTTTCGTGGTCCTTCGGATCCTTATACCAATGATGATCGAGGCCGATCTCCCCTATTCCAACGACTTTCTTATCTTTCGCCAGCTCCCGGAATATATCCAAATCGCTATCAAGCGCGCCTTCCAAATTTTCCGGCTGATAGCCAATAAGGGCATGGCAGCAAGGGAACTCATTCGCGATCTCTACCGCTCTTTTGCTGGAAGGAACATCATAGCCAATCACCAAAAGGGATTTGACCCCTGCTTCTAAAGCCCGTTCGATGACCTCTTTCCGCTCAGGATAGAGGAGATCGTCGTTCAAATGACAATGCGAATCAAAGTAGATAGCCATATCACTTACCAACGCAGAACCTGGAGAAAATCTCATCGCCCAGATCTTGACTTGGATCCATTCCGAGTAGCTTTTGGACGCAGTGGTAGGCCTCCTGCAATGGGATTGAGATGAGATCCGGGGCCAAATTGCTTTTCGCTCCTTCTTCCACTTCTTTTAAACAGCCGTCGATTTCCCGCAAAAGCCCAAGTTCTCTCGCATTCGAAAAAGATGGGGTTTTGAAGGAAGAGGAGGAAAGGGAAAGCGAGTCAAAAATAGCCTCCTTCAATTTTGAAACATCGCCATTCAAAGCCGAAGTATATAAGGTTCTCTCATCCTTATTATATATAAGGTCCGATTTGTTGAAGCAGACGATGGTCTTCTTGCCTTTGGAGGCATCGAGGATTTCTTCATCCTCTTTGCCCATTCCTTTGCCGGCATCCACGACCAAGATAACCAAATCCGCTTCTTCGATCGCTTTTTTGGAGCGCTCCACCCCAATGGACTCAATTTCATCGTTTGAGGCGCGAATCCCCGCGGTATCCAACAAATGAAGAGGCACGCCCTTCACCGATAATTCCCCTTCCACAATATCGCGCGTAGTTCCGGGGATCGATGAGACGATAGCCTTATCTTGCTCAAGCAAAGCATTCAGCAAGCTTGATTTCCCGGCGTTGGGCGAGCCTACCAAAGCCACCTTTATCCCTTCGCGAATGATTTTCCCTTCTTGCCCCTGCTCAATAAGGGAAGCTAGGTGAACTCTGATTTCTTTGGCCTTGCTCCCAAGAAGCGAAGAATTCGCTTCTTCGATATCCGTATATTCAGGGTAATCGATATTCACTTCAAGCAAAGCGAGAAGAGAGGCTATCTCTTCTTTCAAAGGAGTAACGAGTTTGCTTGTTTCTCCGCTCAAAGAGAGCAGGGCGAGATTCTTGCTTTCCGAAGTGGTCGCATTAATCAAATCATTGACCGCCTCGGCTTCGATAAGGTCCATCTTGCCATTGTAAAAAGCGCGAGAAGAGAATTCGCCGCGCGTCGCATAACGCGCCCCGCGAGATAGAAACGCCTGCACGATCTCTTCCACGATGAGCATCGACCCATGGCAGCAGATCTCAAGGACATCCTCTCCCGTCATGGTGTTTGGTCCTGGATAAACAAGCAAAACAACCTGGTCGATCGTTTTGTCCCCATCTTTTAAGCTGCCCACCAAAATGGAACGCGTTTCCGTTTTCGACACGTTTTTGCTAAACAGCGAATCGGCGATTTCAAAAACTCGATCGCCGGAGCAACGCAGCATGGCGATAGCCCCATTCAAGGGCGGGGTGGCAAGGGCGATGATCGGTTCGTTCATAGCAAAAAGGATTATACCTGTTTCCTTTTCCTTATAAAGAAAAGGCGCCCTTTCGAGCGCCTTGGTTCGTCAGTCGACGTAGCGAATCCAAACGGCGCGGTCACTGCCTTCGCCGGTCGATTCGGTTTTGATGTGCTCCATATCCGAGAGGGCGTTGTGGATAACCCTTCTTTCGTCGGGGGTCATCGGATCAAGCTGAATGTCGATATGGGAAGCAAGAACGTCCCTCGCGGCTTTCTGGGCAACGCGGGTCACTTTCTCGTACTTATCTTCCTTGTAGCTGCCGACATCGAGCAAGACGCGATAGCGATGATGGAACTTGTTGCTGACGGCGAGCTTGGTGAGCTCATTCAAGCTTTGAAGCGTCCTTCCGCCACGGCCAATAAGAATGGGGTTGCGGGGAGAATCGATGGAAACTTTGATGATGTCGTCTTCGATTCTCGCTTCGATTGTGGTCTCCACACCAAGGGCCTTCAAGGAGCCGAAGAGGTATTCTTTCGCATAAGTAGCAGCGTCATCTTGGTCATAAACCGCGATGGTCGCGCTCTTTTTGAAGAGCCCTTTCTTTTCCTCCGTGACCTTATAGATCAACTTTTTGGCGTCGATTCCAAGCGTCTCAGAAGCGGCGGCAACGGCCTCTTCCACGGTCTTAGCAGTGAATTCTTTCATGATTTATCCTCTTTTCTTAGATTTACGAGAGAGCACGACTTGCGAAATCAAGGTCTGAACCATCGACATCAAACCGCCGATGAGCCAGTAGATTCCCATGGCCGCCGGAAGCATGAAGCCCATGAAGATGGTGAAGATCAGCATGACGATCATCATGATCTTGCCTTGCTTGTTCGCGTCATTCGCCGCAGGGTTCTTGCCCATCTTGGTGACGTTCTTCGTCTTCATCTTGGTGATGATGCGCGGAAGCATCATGGCCATAATCTGAACCCCAGCCATGAGGACGAAGAGAACCAAAGCGGTCCACCAGCCCGTGGTATTGGCATACCATGTGCCCGAAACGTTGAACAAGGTCTCGCGGATCGTGTCAGACAAACGAAGATTGAGCATCTGGCCCGAAGATAGGGCCGCGCTTCCCTGAAGACCCGACCACACGCAGATGAAGACCGGGAACTGGATGATCAGAACCAGGAATTGGCTGAGCGGGTTAATCTTGTTGCGGCGATAAAGAGCCATTTGTTCCTGACTAAGGCGCGCCTTATCGGATTGGTTGGTGTTGGAGTTAGGATATTTTTCCTGCAGTTTCGCAAGCTGAGGCTGCAAATTCTGCATCTTTTGCTGGTCGAGCGTGCTTTTGAAGGTCGCGGCCATCAAGAGCAAGCGGACGATCACGGTGACGAAGACAAGGGCCAGCAACTGACTCCAGCCAGCGAGAGAGGAATCCATTCCGAAGGCGAAGGTATCGACCATCCAAGAGATCGGATAGACGAGGAGGCCTTCAAGGAAGCCTTTGCCCCAGGCATATCCCCAATCCTTAGCTTCGATGTTGACCTGCCAGTCGCGGCTAGGACCATAATGGCCATAAGTTCCGCTGCGGGTCGCGATGCAGGTGCTGATGCTGCTGACTTTGGACTGGATGTTGTTCTTATAAACCGTTGTGAAGGCGGAGGTCGGGCAGCCATCGATTCCTAAGCCTTTGTCAGAAGACTGCTGAAGCGAAACGCACCAAGTATCGAAATGGCCAAACAAAGCGCTGTTGATGCCGGAGAATTTCAAATATCCGTAGCGACGGAGAAGCGAATGGTCGTAATCGATTGAAGTAGCATCGCTTCCGTCGGTATCGCTTTCGATATAAGGGTTGATATAGAAAGTGCCCTCTTCCGCGGCAATAGCGGTTGCTTTTTCCTGGTCTTTGGCTTTATCTCCCGTAGAAGAGGCAATCTTCAACGAAGATTCAAAGCTAGCGATGCTGCTTGTATAGTCGCTGCTGGAAGAGTAGCCAGAAGAAACGATGTTCTTCTCATAAGCCCCTTGGACAAGAGCGGCTTTCAAAGCGTAGTCATCAATCGCCGCCCAGAACTGCATAGAGGGCAAGGCGTAGCCGCTTTTGGCGGCGCTAGTCAAAATCGTCCCTTGCAAAAGAGAGGAAGCTTTTTTGGCGGTATAGGTGTAGACCGTCTCGCTTTTGGTGGCGGGAACGTACTTGTAGATGTCGTCGTTATTCTCGAGAGCCTTGCCTGCGACGGTGGTGCTCCCGATCACCATTGCCTCTTCTTCTTCGATGAGGGCTTTGGTGGACTCATTCGTTTTTAAAGCGTCATATTCGTCTTTTGTGACGTAAACCGTAACGCCCTGTTCGTAGGGATAGAGCATTTGAGCCTTATCGGTATCGGAACAGAAATTCTGCGTGCACGAAGAAAGAAGCAAGGCGGCGAGCCCGACGCCTGCGATCCCCAGCAGTTTCTTTTTCGAGTTGTGCTTATTCAATTGCGTTGTCCTTTATTTCATCAAGCGCTTTGGCGAGCTCTTCTTCGTTGGCCTTAGCATCTAGCGAGTTGTAACTAGGGCGAATCACGATAATCAAGTTCAAGCGTCTGGTAACGTCGAAGCAGCGGGAGACCATCGCCCGGACCTGCCTTTTGATGCGGACCCTGGTGACGGCGTTCCCATTGCGCTTGGATACGGCTAGCCCAATGCGGGCATGGCCTTGATCGGGATTGCGTTCGACGTAGATGGTGTAATGCGCGGTTTTCACCTTGCGCCCGGCATGAATGATGCGATCGAATTCGCTGTGTTTTTTAACGCGATACTCTCTCTTCATGCGGGCACAACGAAAGCTTACGCGGAAAGGCGAGCGCGGCCCTTGGCGCGACGGCGGGCCAAGACGCGACGTCCACCGGCGGTGGACATGCGAGCGCGGAACCCGTTGACGTTGATGTGCTTCCTTTTGGAAGGCTGATACGTTTTCTTACCCATGATAAATTTTCTCCTTTTCAGCGGTAGCGGTGTCTATTATACGAACCGACCCCCACGAGAACAATAAAAAACGCACGCGCCCTTACGCGCGCGAAAATCGAATCCGCATGTGGCAGAAAGATTATGTTTTTCAAATTCACGATCGTTTTTCAGAATCCACCGACCTTTGGATAAAGCTTTGTTTAAAAAGAGGATAAAAGAAAAATGTTTTGGCAGCCTCGCGCTTTTCCCCGGAACTTAAAAGTGAAGAATTAAGGTTTGCAACCCCTTTTTTCCACAAAACCAAAAATCGGTAAAAGTTTTCCACATTTTATTCACATTTTCATTTTGTGGAAAGTCAAAAAGAAGGTGTTTTCTAGCCTTTTTCGCCTTCAAATTGTGGACAAATTAAAAACACGCTTATTCTTAATGAAAAACATTGTGGAAAATGCTTTAATCTTGTGCAGGAAAAACCGCTTATGTCCGAAACAATCTCCCAACTCACGGCGATCTGGAACCGATCGCTGCAACGCATCAAGAAAAAATTGAGCGACAATCACATCTACGACACGTTCTTCGGCGGCAGCTACATCGACTCCGTCCAGGGGAATACCTTAGTGGTCATCGTCAACTCCGAACTCGCCACGATGGTTCTGACGAAGTCTTACACGAATTTGGTGGAAGAATGCGTCCAAGCGGAAACCTCCACGAATTACAAAATCACTTTTCTCAGCCAAAACGCCGGCGTCTCCCAGCCTAATAAGGAAAAAGCCCCCGAGAAGCCCCTTTTCTTCCAAGAGGCGAAGCTTGATTCCCGCTACACGTTCGACAATTTCGTGGTCGGAGCGAGCAATCGCGAAGCCTACCAAGCGTCTTTGATGATTTCCAGAAACCCAGGCAACCTTTATAACCCCCTGCTTCTGCATTCTCAATCCGGCTTAGGGAAGACCCACCTTCTTCAAGCGATCGGCAACGAGATCAAGACCCTTCGGCCAATGGCCAAGGTCCTTTACATCTCCGCTGCCGACTTCGTGGACGAATACATCAAATTCGCCACAGGGTATAAGCAAGACCAAACCCTCACTCAGTACTTCAAAAGCGACGTAGACGCCCTGTTGATTGACGATATCCAGTTCCTGATCGGCAAAGCGAAGACGATGGAGATGTTCTTCGTCGTCTTCCAAAGCCTCTATACGCAAGGCAAGCAAATCGTCATCACAAGCGACCAGGACCCCAGCAAGCTAGAAGGCTTGGACGAGCGTCTTAAGACTCGTTTCTCCAGCGGATTGGTTCTTCCGATCCAAAAGCCGGACTTAGAAACCTCACAGGCGATTCTCCGCTCCAAAATCGAGGCGAACAATCTCGATGTGAGCGATTTCGATGGGGACGTGATAGAGTTTTTGGCCTCGCGCTTCTCTTCAAGCGTCCGCGACCTCGAAGGCGCTTTGAATCGTTTGCTCTTCTACACGGTCAACCTCGAGCCGACAAAGCACATTGATTTATCAACCGCCAAGAAAGCCATATCCTCCTTGATCTCCGCACAGGACGAGGTAGGAAAGCTGACGGAAGAAAAAATCATCTCCGTCGTGGCCGATTACTATTCCTTGCCGCCCGCGCAAATCACAGGCAAGCTCCGCACAAGCCGAATCGCGATGGCAAGGCACATCGCCATGTACTTGATCCGCACCCTCTTGGACACCCCATTCACGAAAATCGGGCAAACCTTCGGCGGCAAGGACCACGCGACGGTGATGAACGGTGTAAACAAAGTGGAGAAATCATTGAAGAACGACCCCGATATGAAAAAAGCCGTCAACGAACTCATCGAGCGCCTAAAAGTTAAGTAGTTATTTATATTTTATAAATAAGCAATGAAGCTCACGGAAGGCTGTGGTAAACTTCTTCCTAGCGGAAAAGGAGGGTTATCCACAGTCTCCACCAGCCTTATTATTCTTAAATAATATTCGTAAACGAATTTAAATAAGGAGAATTATTAATATGCGATTCACCGTTTCCAAAGATCAATTCCTCAAAGCGTTAAACGCGGCGAGCCACGCCATTGCCCCCAAAAATCCGATTCCAGCCTTGAACAACTTCAAACTCGAGCTTAGCGACAAAGGCTTGGAGGTCACCGGTTCCAATAGCGAAATCACCATTCGCTCCATCGTCCCTTATCGTAACGGCGACACGGAAATCATTCGTAACGTCGGGGTTGGCGCGACCCTCGTGAATTCCCGCCTGCTGCTTGAAAGCGTGCGTCGCATGGGCGGGAACCAAATCACCGTGGACGTGATCGACGAAGCCATCGCAAAGGTTGGCGATGGCAAAACCTCTTATAAGCTTTCCTGCGTGAAAGCTGACGAATACCCTGACATCGATCTGGAATCCGATGGGGTTAATTTCGTCCTTGATTGCTCTGAATTCATCTCCTTGGTGGACGCCACGGCCTTTGCGGCCTCCACGAAAGAGCAGGCTCGCCCCGTCCTCACCGCTTTGAAATTGGAAGCAAGCGACGGCGAGCTCTCCGCGATCGCCACCGATTCCGCTCGACTCGCCGAGAAAACGATGCCGATTGACGCGGACATCAAATTCCGCGTGAACGCCCCCGCCCGCGTCTTGGTGGATATCACCCACCTCTTAGAAGGCGAAGAGAAAGTCTCTTTGAGCGTCTCCAACTCAAAAATCCTTTTCTTCTTCGGCAACACAACCGTCTCCAGCCGTTTGATCGCCGGCGATTACCCCGCCACCAAAGCCATCATCCCTCAGACGTTCAACTACTATCTTGAAGTCAACGCGAATGAGCTTCTTTCTGCGATGGGCCGCGTTTCGGTCTTGTCCGTTGACCGCGATCCCATCGTCACCCTCACAATGAGAGACGAGGAAGTCACGGTTTCCTGCCAAAACGCCATGACCGGCAGCGCCGAGGAATCCATCGCGACCTATAGCTACAACGGAGAGGCTTTGAAGGTCAGCTTCAACGCCCTTTTCGTGAACGACGCCATCAAGGCTCTCAAAAGCACGGACGTGACCCTTTGCTTCCAAGGCGAAATGAGGCCTTTCGTGGTCCGCGACGGTAGAAATCCTTCCGTCGTTGAACTGATTACCCCAATGCGCACCTGCTGAGCCTAGAAAGGGCTTAAAAATTCGTTTCTAAAGCGGTAGAAAACCCTACCGCTTTTTATTACATAGTAATAAAATATTCGCGCTGGGACTTTTCAGCGGATTTGCTATGGAAAAAGAGAAACGCACCGTCAAAATCACGACCGAATACATCACGCTCGGCCAGCTTCTCAAACTTGCTCAGATCATCCAAAACGGCGGGCAGGCAAAAGGCTTCCTTGCGGAGAATGAAGTTCTCGTGAATGGCGAGCCCGACCAAAGAAGGGGCAGGAAGCTTCGCCCTGGCGACGAGGTTCTTGCTTCCGGCATCTGCGTGACGCTCGTTGCATGATTCTCACCGATCTCGCCCTTTCGCATTGGCGCGGATACGAGAAGCTTGAGCTTAGCTTCGGCAAAGGCCTGACCGTCATCCTCGGCCCTAATGGGGCGGGGAAGACGAATCTGGCGGAAGCGATAGGCTACATCTCCTTGGCCCGTTCTTGGCGCACGAGCGACGACCGCCTCTTGATCGGCGACGGCCAAGAGAGCGCGACCATCTTCGCAAGGGTTGAGGAGGGCGAGCGGAAGCGGCTTCTTGAAATCGCTCTCGGCAAGCAGCTGAAGAGAGTCTCCATCAACGGCAAACCCTGCAGGAGGCTAAGCGAGCTCAAGGACTTCGCGAACGTCATTACCTTCTGCCCGGAAGACGCTGGCCTCTTCCTTGACTCCCCTAGCGTCAGGCGATCGGTTGTCGACGTCGCGCTGAGCAAAGAAGACGAGGCCTACTTCTCTCTCATCTCGATGGCCTCGAAGCTGCTGAAAGAGAGGAATCTGGCCCTTAAGGCACCGCGAATCGACGAAAGGCTCCTCGGCGTTTTGACCGACCAGCTAGCCGAGGTCGAAGCCCCCATCATCGAGAAGAGGAGCTCCTATTGCGAGCGGCTCAACTCCGTTCTCCCAAGCATCCTTGCCTCTCTAAGGGGCGTAACAACCGCCTGTCGGCTCGTTTACCGCCCGTTCGTGAAAGAAGGCGAGGCGTTGCGCGAAAGGGCTAGAAACGCCCACGAACAAGCCTATGAGGCCGATTGCCTCCACCATTCCACGGGGAATGGGGTGCATCGGGAAGACTTCCGCTTTGAATTCGAAGGGAAGGACGTAGCGCTCTACGGCTCGCAGGGAGAGAACCGCATCTGCGCGCTGGCCTTGAAGCTAGCCCCTTACTTCCTGGTCGAGGAAGAGGGGAAGAAACCAATCGTTGTGCTCGACGACGTCACCAGCGAGCTCGACCCCGGCCATCGGAATAACCTGCTGAATCTTTTGAAGGGATTCTCGCAAGTGTTCCTGACCGCGACGGATCTAGAAGTCGAAGGCGCATCGATCATCGATGTCGCTTCGCATAAAGCCACTAGGAGGAATTAGCATGGCAGAAGAAGAAAAAGGGAACGCGAACCCCTCAACCCCTGAGGAAGAGCGCTTCACCTACATTGAGGAGACGGTCGACGACGAGGCCGCTTTGGAGAAAGCGGACGCCGAATACACCGGTTCCAACATTCAAGTTTTGGAAGGCTTAGAAGCCGTCCGGAAGCGCCCGGGCATGTATATTGCCACCACCGCCTCTGCGGGTCTCCACCACCTCGTTTGGGAAATCGTGGACAACTCGATCGACGAAGCTTTGGCGGGCTACTGCAAGCATATTGAAGTCACCATCAACAAAGGCGACTCTATCACGGTTTCCGATGACGGACGCGGCGTGCCGGTCGATATCGTCGCAAAAAGCGGCTTATCCGGCGTTGAAACCGTCTATACCGTGCTTCACGCAGGCGGCAAGTTCGGCGCAGGAGGCGGCTATAAAGTCTCCGGCGGCCTCCATGGCGTCGGCGCCTCCGTCGTCAACGCGCTTTCCGTTTGGATGGACGTCACCGTTTGCCGCGATGGCGGGAAATATTTCATCCGCTTCGAAAACGGCGGGCATCCGGTGAAGCACCTTGAACGCATTGGCGATTCCGATGCTCACGGCACCACCGTTACCTTCCAACCCGATCCGACCATCTTCACCGAGACGACCGTCTATAACTACGAGACCATCCGCAACCACCTCCGCCAGATGGCTTTCCTTAACGGCGGCATCAAAATCACTTTGACTGACGCTAGGGGCGAAGTTCCGACCACGGAAGTCTTCCAGTATAACGGCGGCATCCGCGAATACGTTTCTTACATCAATCAGAACAAAGCCGTCATCAATCACGATCCGATTTATTGCCGCGGCCGCGAAGGGGTCATCCTCGTTCCTGGCGCCGATCCCGAAGAGATTTACGCCGAGGCTTCTTTGCAATGGACCGATTCCTACTCCCAAGACGGCATTTATTCTTTCTGCAACAACATCTCCACGAAAGAAGGCGGCACCCACGTCGAGGGCTTGAATCTCGCCGTTGGGCGCGTCATCAACGATTACGCTAGACGCAACAAACTCCTGAAGGAAGAGGAAGAGAACTTTGCCGGCGAGGACTGCCGCGAAGGCCTTACTTGCGTCGTCTGCGTCAAGCACCCGAATCCCCAATACGAAGGCCAGACGAAAACGAAGCTCGGGAACTCCGAGGTCCGCAAGATCGTCTCCACCGTCGTCGGCGAAGGGCTTCGCCAATGGCTTGATGAGAATCCAACTGAGGCAAAAGCCATCATCAACAAGATTGCGATGGCTAGAAAAGCAAGGAACGCCGCGCGCGCCGCGCGTGAAAAAGTCCGCAAAAGTGCCCTGGATGTTACTACTTTGCCAGGAAAACTCGCCGACTGCTCTTCCCGTGACCCGCAGATTTGCGAGCTTTATATCGTCGAGGGTAACTCCGCAGGAGGCTCCGCGAAAAATGGGCGTGACCGCGAAACCCAGGCCATCCTTCCTCTGAGGGGTAAAATCCTCAACGTTGAAAAAGCCAGAGAAGAAAGAATCTGGGCGAACGCCGAAATCGGCAACATGATCACCGCGATCGGCGCAGGCGTCAGAGAGAATTTCGACATCAACAAAATCCGCTATCACAAAATCGTCATCATGACCGATGCTGATGTCGATGGCGACCACATCCGCATTTTGCTCCTCACCTTCTTCTATCGCTTCATGCGCCCGCTCATTGACGGCGGATACGTCTATATCGCTCAACCTCCGCTATATAAAATCGACTATAAAGGATCGGCTTATTACGCCTATAACGACGCCCAGCTCGAAGTCCTTAAGAAACAGCTTGGCTTAAAAGCCGGCTACCCCTTCCAGCGTTATAAAGGTCTTGGCGAAATGGATGCGCAGCAGCTTTGGGAGACCACCATGGATCCAAAGGCCAGGAAGATGATTCGCATAACCATCAATGACGCCGCCGAAGCCGAGCAAGCCTTCACCAACCTCATGGGAGACGAAGTGAAGCCGCGGCGCGACTTCATTGTGGCTAACGCGAAATTCACGAAGAATCTCGACTTCTGATAGGAGGAATGAAAATGGAAAACGACGAAAAGAAAAAAATCGACGAGGAAGAAGAAACCTCGGAGAACGACGAGGGCACTCCTACTAGCGAGGACATCAATGAGGAAGCCGCTTCTTTTGCCATGTCGAAAGAAGGCATGCAAAGCGAAGACGCGATGTTCGGCCACGAAGCCGCGGTTTCAGGCATCATCCCTGGCTTGACCGATAGAGACGTCGCCAACGAAGTCAAAACCGCCTTCCTCGACTATTCGATGTCCGTCATCATCGCTCGCGCCATCCCGGACGTCCGCGACGGCTTCAAGCCCGTCCAGCGCCGCATCATCTTCGGCATGAACGAGTCCGGCATGCAGCCGAATAAGCCTTATAAGAAATGCGCTCGTATCGTCGGTGACGTCATGGGTAAATATCACCCTCACGGTGACAGCGCCCTTTATGGAGCCTTGGTCCGCTTGGCCCAAGATTTCTCCCTCCGCTATCCTCTTGTCGATGGCCATGGCAACTTCGGCGACATCGACGGCGATGAAGCCGCCGCCATGCGTTACACCGAGGCGAGAATGAATCGTCTTTCCCTCGAACTCGTCCGCGATATTGACTGCGACACCGTCAATTTCGTGGCGAACTACGATGGCACTGAGCAGGAGCCCGAGGTTCTTCCCTGCCGTTTCCCGAACCTCATCGTGAATGGTTCTGAAGGCATCGCGGTCGGCATGGCCACGAATATGCCCCCCCATAACCTCAGCGAGACCATCGACGCGGTTATCGCGGTCGCCAAAAACCCGGAGATCACTCCCGAAGAGATCATGCAGAGCTATATGCAGGGTCCTGATTTCCCAAGCGGCGGCATCATCCTTGGCCGCAAGGGCATTTTGGATTATTACCGCACCGGCGTCGGCACCGTCACCATCCGCTCCAAATACCACATCGAGGAGATGGATAACGGCAAAACGCGCATCATCGCGACTGAAATCCCTTATCAGGTGAACAAAGCCAACATGATCGCGAATATCGCTGACCTCGTCCGCTCAAAACAGATCGATGGCATCACGGATGTCCGCGACGAATCCAACAAAGAAGGCATTCGCGTCGTCATTGAGCTCCGCAAGGACGTCATCCCTGAAGTCGTTGCGAATAACCTCTTGAAACACACGCAGCTGCAAGCCAATTTCGGCGTCATCAACCTTTGTCTTGTTGACGGCGCTCCGAAAGTCCTCGGAATCGTGCCTCTGCTTAATGGTTACGTCGAATTCCAGGTCGAGGTCCTCACCAGAAGAACGAAGTTCCTCTTAAAGCGCGATGAAGACCGCCTCCATATCGTCAAAGGCCTCATTTTGGCCCATGACAACATCGACGAGGTCATTCACATCATCCGCTCCTCGAAAGACGATGCGGAGAGCACCGCGCGCCTTGGCGAAGCCTTTGGCCTCGACGAAAAGCAGTGCGCGGCCATCCTCGGCATGACCCTCCGCCGCCTCCAGGGCATGGAGCAAGACAAACTCGCCGCGGAACGCGATGAACTCATCGCGAACATCGCCGAGTACAATCGCCTCCTCTCCTCCAGAGACAACATCGTTGATTTGATGATCGAGGAAATCGAAGAAGTCAAAAAGCGCTTCGGCGATAAAAGACGCACCGAAATCACGGATGAAGCGAGCGACATCGAGAACGAGGACCTCATCCCGCAGAAGAACATCCTCATCACCCTCACGCGCAACAACTACATCAAACGCGTGGACGATGACACCTTCGAAGCCCAACATCGCGGCGGAAGAGGCATCACGGGCATGAAGACCACCTCCGGCGACACCGTGAGGCTCATGTATCACACCAAAACGCACACCGATATTCTCTTCTTCACCACCTTAGGCAAGGTTTACCGCATCCGCGGTTACCAAATCCCCGATTCCGGCAGAACAGGCAAAGGAACGCCGGCTCAGAATATCCTGAACCTCGACAAGGACGAAAAAGTCGTCTCGATTGTTCCTTGCGACGATTACCCGGAAGGGAATTACCTCATCTTCGTCTCGCAGAACGGTTTGATTAAGCGCACTTCCATTCAGGAATATGCTTCGATACACCAGAACGGCAAAATCGCCGTCGGCTTGCGTGAAGGCGATGATTTGTTCGACGTCAAGCGCACGACCGGAAACGAGATCATCTCCATCGCTTCCAGCAATGGCAAACTCGTCTCATTCCATGAAGACGAAGTCCGTCCGATGGGCCGTACCGCTACCGGCAACAAAGGCATGGATCTCTCCGACGGCTCCGAAGTCGTCGGCGTCACCACCTCCGGCGAAGGCGACAAGATCCTTGTCCTCACCTCTCTTGGCTATGGCAAGATCAGCTACTCCGCCGATACCGACATCACCGACGAAGACGGCTCCACTCGCCATTATGACGGCTATCGTCTAACCCACCGCGGCGCGAAGGGCGTCACCACCCTCAACATGACCGCGAAAAACGGCATCCTCGTGGCTGTTAGGGCTGTCCACGGCGATGAAGACCTCTTGGTCATCGCAAGCAACGGCATCGTCATACGCACGCCTCTTTCCGAGGTGAAAATCGCCGGCAGAAACACTCAAGGCGTGAAGATCATCTCCCTTGAAAACTCCGCAAAAGTCGCTTCGATTTCCATCGTTCCCCATGAAGAGCCTTCAGACGAAGACGAAAATGAGACCGAAGAGGTTGTCGATGAGACCCTCGTCGACGAAAACCCCGTCACCCCCGATTCCTTGGATGATTCTTTGAAAGAAGAGTGATTCAACAATGAAGGTTTGCATCCATTATCCACACCTTCATGGCGTAGACGCCTTTGAGAGCACCCGTTTAAGGAAGACTCTTAAGGGCGCCTGCGAGTCCGTGGACATTATCTGGGAAGAAGAGCCATCTCCTTCCACGGATATTGCCCACTTTTTCTCGCCTTTGGACGAAAAGCTCCTTTTGAAATGCAAAAAGAAGGGCATCAAGACCGTTCTTTCTTGCTTCTATTGTGAGAATGACTTCAGAGCCAGCTTTCTTAAAGACAAAGCCGGGGAAAAGAAGATTGCTGAGAGTTCCGTGCGCATGATGAATGAGGCTGACCTCGTATTCGTTCCGACGGAATGCTTGGCCACCCTTGCCCGCAGCGAAGGGGTAACTAGCAAAATCAAGATTTTGGATGTCGGCGTCAATTTGGACCGTTTTTCCTCAAAATCCGTGGAAGCCAACATCTTCCCCCGCTACTTCAGAGTTAGACCAGATAAGAAGTTCGCCATGTGCGTGGGCTCCTATGATGATGAGAAGACCTTGAATTCGCTGAAGAAGATCGCTTCGCTCACTCCGAAGATGAATTTTTACTTTTTCGGGGCAAAAAAGCATTTCCCTTTCTATATCAGCTCAAGCAAATATAAAAAAGGTTCGCCATCGAACCTTATTTACGAACCTGTTGTCGAAGACGACGTCTATCGCAGCGCTTTGATGCACTGCGTCTCCTATTTGCTGCTTGATGATGAACATCCGGACCAAATGGCTTTGATGGATGCGTTTGCTTCGGGAGCCGAAGTGGTCGCGATTGGAGAGCAAAAGGCGAATCCGATTTTAGAGAACGGCAAGAACTGCTTGCTGTTCAAAGATGAAAAAGAGGCTTCTCTCGGTCTTGCTCGTCTCTATCTTGAAAAAGATAAGGCGATTATAATGGCGGGGTACGCCATCGCGGAACGCTGCGCGTTACCTTGCTTTGCAAAGCAACTAAAAGAAGCTTACGAAGAGACGTTACAAAACTAAGGAGATCTTATGATCGACATCAAATTAATCTTGGAGAAGCCCGATTATGTCGTGGCTGCTCTCAAAAAGAAGGACTGGGACTTCGACCCCAAACCGATCCAGGAGCTTTCCGAGAAGCGTCTGGCGCTCCTGAAAGAGGTTGAGGCGAGCAAAATGGAACAGAACCGCCTCTCCAAATCCGTTCCCGCCGTCAAGAAGGAAGGCGGCGACGTACAGGCGATTTTCGCGAAAGTGAAAGCCTTAAGCGCCGCGAGCAAAGCCAACGAACAAGAGCTTGCGAAAATCGAGGAGGAAATCAAATCCCTCATCGAAGTCTTGCCCAACCTCCCTGACGATGACCTCGTCGGTGGTGAGAAAGAGAACAACAAGCCGATTTATCACTTCGGCGAAGAACCCAAATTCGAAGGCTTCACCCCGAAAGATCACGTTGAGCTTGCCGAATCCCTTGGTCTCATCGATTACAAACGCGCTGCCAAGATCTCCGGCAGCGGCACCTGGATTTACACCAATCTCGGCGCCCGCCTTGAATGGGCTCTCCTTAACTACTTCATGGAGAATCACATCGCTGACGGCTATGAAATGATTCTTCCTCCCCACATTTTGAATTACGACTCCGGCTACACCGCTGGCCAATTCCCCAAATTCAAAGAAGACGTCTTCTGGCTTGAAGGGACTGAGCCGCGCAAGTTCCTCCTCCCGACTGCGGAGACCGCGCTAGTGAATCTCCACCGCAACGAAATACTTGGCTTGGATGAGCTTCCGCGGAAATATTTCGCTTACACCCCATGTTATCGTAAAGAAGCTGGCTCTTATCGCACCGAAGAGCGCGGAATGATTCGCGGCTATCAGTTCGATAAGGTCGAAATGGTCCAATACACCACCAAAGAAGGCAGCGATGCCGCCTTTGAGGAAATGGTGGGCAAAGCCAAACGCCTTGTTGAGGGCCTTGGTCTTTGCTATCAAGTTGATAAGCTCGCCGCTGGCGATTGCTCTCATTCGATGGCGAGAACTTATGATATCGAAGTTTGGATTCCTTCCATGCATATATATAAGGAAGTCTCTTCGGTCTCTAACGCTCGCGACTATCAAGCGCGCCGTGGCATGATCCGTTACCGCGATGCTGATGGCAAAGTTCAGTTCTGCCACACTTTGAACGGGTCTGGTCTTGCGACTTCTCGCGTTTATCCTGCTATCCTCGAGCAATTCCAACAAGCTGATGGTTCCGTCGTCATCCCTGAGCCCCTTAGGAAGTTCATGGGCGGCATGGAAGTCCTTAAACCCATCAAAAAGTAAAACCAAATCGGCCTTCGGCGCTCTTCCTTAAGCGGAAGGGCGCTTTTTTGTACGGAAAACGAAACGCCACTTCAAGTTCCTATCTGGCATTCTACCCCTTCGATTTGTCTTTCCGCCGCTCTTTAAAGACCAACCGATGAGAAAACGCTGCCCCTGTCCCTTAAGCATGAAATCATTCGGACTTTTGCTTTTCTTTGCAGGAATCACTCCGATTCGTTTTTTCTAAAAACCCCAAGTGGGCTATTTCACGTTGGAGAGTTTATCGCTTTTCATCGGCCGTTTCGAAGAGCGCATCAAGCCTATTCAGCGTTCTTTCTGCATTGTTAAGAAAATTTAAGCCAGGCAATTACCGTTGGGCGTTTTGCACTTTGAGCCAGCATTTCTTAAAGAAACGGGCTAACAAGCAGAACATCAAAAGAAAATCTTGCTAATTGCAGTAAAACAATCGAAAGAACCGGTTAAGAACGTTTTTCCAAGAATAAGTTTAGAAAGATGTGAGATATCCGAATATTTTGCTGCCCACTCCCTTCTGGATCTCATAATCACCAAAAATTAAGCAAAGGGATCAATGGTTGTCATTATCCGCTTTATATAAAACTTAATGCGGAAATCACCGATTTTGTTATAATCCTATCGCCATCGCGAGAGACGAGCGACGAACCAGGTCAGGTGGGGAACCAAGCAGCCTTAAATCGTTTGCCCCTGTGCGGTGGTTTTTTTATTATTAGGCCTATGGAAAAAAGAAATGATGCCAGTTTTATGCTGGAAGCCTTGAAAGAGGCAAAACTTGCTTATGAAGCAGGTGAAATCCCTGTTGGAGCCGTCGTAGTGCGAAATGGGGAAATTGTGGGGCGTGGACACAATGAAAGAGAGGAAAAATTAGATATATCCTCGCACGCTGAGATAAATGCGATAAAAGCGGCGGCAAAATCCCTTGGAAGATGGGATTTGCACGACTGCTCACTCTATGTAACGTTGGAGCCATGCTTAATGTGCGCCGGAGCCATTCTCCAAAGCAAAATCCGGTTTTTGAGCTTTGGATCTTTGGACAAAAAAGCGGGTGCAATTTTGTCAATTTATCATGTGTTTGATACAAATAACGCATACATGCCCCCGTTAATTGACAAAGGCTTGTGTGAAAGGGAGTGTTCTGACATTTTGAAGCGGTTTTTTGCTGAAAAATTGAGAGCCAAGTAAGCTTTGGGCTCAATGACAGTTATTTCTATAAGGTAAATCGTTTTTACTAGGATTCGTAAACAATTTTACAAAGTCTTTACTGTGTCTAATAAAATAAAAAAACTACCACAATATTCGAAAGATGTTATATTTGATGTATGGATAAAAACCAATCCTCAAAAACAACCTATTCCCCAGATTTGATTCGTTTGGATCATGTGTCCAAAGAGTATGAATTTGATGGGAAACCCTTTTTTGCATTAAAGGACGTGACTGTTTCTTTCCCTCGAAAAGGAATGATCGCAATCCTTGGTCCATCAGGCTGTGGCAAGACAACCTTGCTAAATTTGATGGCTGGTTTGGACCAAAAATTCTCAGGAAATTTATTTATTGATGGGGTTTCTGGCCGGGATTTTAAGCAAAAGGATTGGGACGTGTATCGAAATTCCAAAATTGGCTTTATTTTTCAAAACTATAATTTAGTCAATTATCGTAACGTCATTCATAATGTTGAACTTCCTCTTCAACTTTCTGGCGTTAAAAGAAAAGAGAGAAGAGTCCTAGCTCTTAACGCTCTTAAAAAAGTGGGTCTTGAAGGCTTTGAGAAAAAGAAAATTTCTCAGATGTCCGGTGGACAGCTTCAGCGAGTTTCTATAGCTAGAGCTATTGTAAATAATCCTTCTTTTGTTTTGGCCGATGAGCCCACCGGCGCTCTTGATTCAGAGTCTTCAAAACTTGTTCTGGACGTCTTAAAAGACATCTCTCGGGATAGGTTGGTTATCTTTGTTACCCACAACGAAGAGCTTGCAAGGGATTACTCTGATCGGATTGTTCGCATGAAAGATGGTCAAATCGTTTCCGATGATTTAGGCCCGTCTTCAAGCCCTCTAGCTATTGATAACGGCGATCTCTCCTCACGCCAAAATGAATTGAAACGCGGTTTTCTTTCTAGCTGGTCCGTCCTTGTTTCTTGCTTTGAAAACCTTGGTCATAAAAAAGTTCGGACTGCCTTAACTGCGCTTTCTTGCTCGTTTGGCATTTTGGGCGTCGCCCTTGTTCTTGCTATTAATAATGGTTTTTCAGGCTATGTTGAGTCCGTCGAGCGTTCCGTGGCTAATTCCGTTCCCATTTCTCTTTCGCCCGTGACGACTCGGACTCATTATGAAAGCGCCGAAACGTATACCGAATACCCTGACAGCGGGATAGTTAATGTCTATGATTCCAGGAAATCGTTTTCTGAAACGATTTACAACAATTTTTCTAACGAATACTTTTCCTATTTAGACGCGATCATGGAAGATCCAGCTTGCTCCGCCTATGGCTCTGCGATGTCGGTCATGTACTATAGGAAAAGTCTTTCTTATCATTTTTTGAAAGAGGACCCTTCTGGGACGATTCGTGAAATAAACCAGTACACGAACGCTAAATCATCCTCTTATACGATTGCCTCTTTAACCTCTTTGCCGGGAACCATTCTTCATGAGATGTATGGCGATGAGGCAAACATGTCGAGTCTTTATGATACGATCGCCGGTAAGTTTCCTACAGAGGCGAATGAACTCGCCCTTGTTCTCGATTCCTATAACCGAATTGATTTTTCTACCATGAAAGCTCTCGGGTTCTATGCCTCCGACGCGACGCTTGATGACGACAACAAAACTCTTACGTTTGACGACATGCTTAACGCTGAGTTCAAATGCTATACGAATTCATCCTTCTATGGTGTTTCTTCTTTGGAAGACGTCGAGGATAAAACAACCTCGATCAATCAGGAAGCCTACACCAAACTTGCCGTCCAAATTAAAGATGATAATAAAGACGGAACGTATGAGGCCGAAGTGACGGATGGCGATCCTGAAAATCACACAAAGACCTGCAAGGCCATTGATGTGCCGGAAGCCAAAGATGTTTACAACGATGACGCTAAATACAAGCCCATTAAATGCAAGATTGTCGGAATTTTGCGCCCAACTAGAGGCTCATACCTTCAGCTTATGCCCTCCTCATTGGCCTACACCCCTGCTCTTAGCAAGCTTATGGTGGCCGACCAGCAAAGTGAAGTGACCAAAAAGCTGGCGGAATATCAAAAATCAAATTGGATTATTCCTTGTTCCGAAAGCGGGGACGGGAAAGACAAATTGCAAAAAGCGTTCGATAATCTAGCCCGTGCTTTAACGAAGATGAAAGCCGGGAGCGGCTTTGACGACGTTTCCGGCGAACTGTCGAATTTTAAGAATTATTTGAATTCCTCTTTCCGCTTTATTTCCGCGACGGGGCGCCGGACTTCGAGCGGGTTCAAATACACCTACACGACAGGCGCCTCTTCATATATGTCATGGTGCAAAAACCTCGGATCCGAATTTGGGACCATCGATTTCCAATCCATTGTAATGGAAGCCGCATTAAGCGATTCGGTTACGCTAGGCTATGATTTCTTTGATGGGACCGGCAAAACCAATATTATCGACTCTTTGACCTCCCTGAATTCTTATGCGCTCGTTGATTCAATTTTGATTTTCCCAACCTCTTTAACGAGCAAAACAGCTTTGAAGTCTTATCTTGATGCCTGGAACAGCGCCCATCCGGACTCTCGAAACGAATATATCGACATCATGTCTGACTTCACAAGCGAAATAGGGACGCTGGTCCAACTTGTTTCGATTATTCTCATCGTGTTTGCTTCGATATCTTTGCTCGTGTCTTCGATCATGACCGCGATTATTACCTACGTTTCCGTCGTCGAAAGGACAAAAGAGATCGGCATATTGCGATCGTGCGGAGCGAAGAAGATCGACGTTGCGCGTCTTTTTGAATCCGAGTGTCTGTTCATTGGGTTCGTGGCAGGCTGCGCAGGCGTTTTGCTTACGTGCCTTGCTTGTATCCCGGTCAATCGAATCCTCAATAGCCTTTTCCCGTCTAACAACCTTGGCCAGATAGCGCAGCTTAACCCTTTGCACGCGGTTATCTTGATTATTGTCTCGGCTTTGCTTGCTTTCGTTAGCGGTCTTTTCCCTTCGCAGATAGCGGCTAGGAAAGACCCTGTTGTTTGCTTAAGGAGTGAATAAGGAGTTTTATATATGATCACTGAAGCGAAATTTAAGTACGCCCTCAAAAGCATGATGGAGACAATGCCTTTGGAAGACATCAATGTCACCGCGTTATGCGAGAAATGCAAATGCCATAGGCAAACCTTCTATTACCATTATCAAGATATCTATGACCTTATCGCGGCCATCTTTTTAAACGAAGACCTGACCGCTGTTGCAAACGCGAAAGATACCAAGAAAACCCTGACTGCCTTCTTAAGCTATGCGAAGAGCAATTTTTCTTTCCTCCGCTCGACTTATAACTCCGCGGGCAGGGATTTAACCGATGACTTCATTTACGGGAAAATTAATGCGAAGCTCTTTACCCTTTGGGTGGGGGATGAGGAAATAGGCCTTAAGAAAGAAGGGGTTCGCAACGCGGCGAGGAGATTCTCGCGTTTGGTCGCGGACGAGTTTGGATTCTACCTCAAGGATCAGAAGCTGACCCCCGAACGCTTCGTCCATCATATGAATAAGTTCATCGATCACGCGATTAACATCCTTTTGCCCGCCGTTTTCGCCTTGTCGAAAAAGGAGGAAGCCAAATGATCGACTTTGATTTCGTCGCCCCGACTCGCGTTGTCTTTGGGCACTCCGCGGAAGACCGTTTGTCTGAACTTCTTAGCGAATACGACATCCGTTCCGTGCTTTTGGTCTATGGTGGTGGATCCATAAAAAAGAGCGGGCTTTACGATAGGGTGATCAATCAGCTAAACCTCGCAAAAGCGGCTTTTTATGAAATCGGTGGAATCCGCGCAAACCCTACAAAAGAATCAGTTTTTGCAGGGATAAAAATCCTGAAAGAGCATCCTTGCGATCTTATTTTGGCCGTTGGTGGCGGTTCGGTGATAGACGCCGCGAAATCGATGGGCGTCGGCTATTATTACGATGGCGATCCCTTCGATTTCAACCTCAAGAAAGCAAAGCCGAGCAAGACTGTTCCCGTTGGCGTTATTTTGACTATCGCAAGCGCTGGCAGCGAGATGTCCAACTCCTGCGTTATCTCCGATGATGCCACCGGCATCAAGCTTGGCTTCAACAACGATTTAATCCGTCCTTTATTCGCCTTGGAAAATCCAGAGCTTACTTTCACGGTTTCCTCATATCAAACGGCGGTCGGCTTTTCAGACATCATGATGCATTCCTTGGAGCGTTATTTCGGAGAGTCCGATTCCTTGCAGCTGGCGGATGAATGGGCCTTGGATTTAATCAAGAACACGATGGAGGCCGGAAAACGAGTTTTGAATAAGCCCGACGATTATGAAGCCCGTGCTGCGCTGATGCTCAATAGTTCCTTATCTCATAATGGCTATACCGGCATTGGGAAATGCTCCCCTTTCGTCGTCCATCCCTTGGAGCACGCGCTCAGTGGATATCGACCCGATATCCCCCATGGCGAGGGCGTCGCCTTGCTTTATCCGGCTTGGGCAAGCTATGTTTGCAAAAAAGCTCCCGCTAAGTTTGCCTATCTAACCCGCCGCATTTTCAATTTAGAAGCCAAAACGGAACTAGAAACGGCTATAATGGGCATCGCGGCTATGAAAGACTTCTTTCATTCCGTTGGAATGCCCACTTCGTTTCAAGAAATCGGGATCACCAAAAACGACATCCCAAGCCTCGTTCGGTTAGCAAGCGGTAATGGAACACGTGTGATTGGCCTTTACCCCCAATCACTGGATGAGCAGGACATCGAAAATATTTATATGAGCCTGCTTTCCTAAATTAGGAGGCTGTCTTCGTTTATGAATGATATTGTAAAGAAAAACGATTTTGCCACGTTCTTGGTATATCTTGCGATGTTCGCCATCGCTTTGCTCGTTGGGCTTTTGGTTATTTCGCCTGCGATTCAAGCCAATAACATCGCCACCCCGACCGCGATTGTCATTGTGGTAATCGCCGTTCTTGTCGGCGTGATTTTCAATAGCGCCGCCCTTGAGCTTCTCCATATGCTCGGAGCGGCAGCCGGCGGATATAAGATCATCAGCGTTTGCATCCTGAGCCTTACCTTCAAGAAGAAAGGCAAAGACGGGAAAAGATTTGCCTTCGCAAGCTTCGATGGCTTGACGGGAGAAACCAAAATCAGCCCGAAAGACGTCGAAAAATCTTCGCCTAGCGGAATAGTTTTCTTCCCGATGCTCGGTTACCTTTTAGAGGTTATCATCCTGCTGGTTTTATCCGCTTGCTTGGGCTCAACGCTCCCTTGGTTTCCGATTGCTTGCTACGTCGTTCTTGCGATCGGAGGCATGATCTTCGTCTATAACGATTTCCCTGCGCATCTTGATTCCGTAACGGATGGTTATCTGCTTATCTTGCTCACAAGGCCGATCAACCGCATCGCTTATAACCAAATCCTCGTTGCGGAGCATAGCGAGAACAAGGAAGAGGCCTTGGCGTCCCTCCCCGTTTACGAAGAGCTTTCCGATTTCACGGCGACCCTCAATACCTTGGCGGCTTATCGCTTAATACTGAAAGGCGACAACGAAGGCGCCCTTCAAATTTTCGTGAAAATCTCTGACGCGGAGAAAAACGTCGCCAAAGCCATCCGCCAAGAAGCGCTTTGCCAACGGCTTGCCTTGCTCCTTCTCATGGAAAAGAAGCAAGAGGCGAAAGACTATTACGAAGGCATGGACGATAACGCGAGAAGGTATATTGCCTCCTTGGCTACCCTGCCCGCTCTTCGCTGCTACGCTCTTGTCGCCGGCATCGTTGAAGATAGCGATACCGAAGTGAGCTGGGCCTTCGATAAGGTGGAACGTTTGCGGAAGAAGGTATCCGGAGTGACTCTGGAAGGCGAAAGCAAGCTTCTCAATGACTCCTATTTCTACCTTAAGAAAATGCATCCTGATTGGGATATCCAAGCAGACTTCATCGATCATCAGGAAACGCGGGCGAAACAAGAAGACGAAAACAAATAAAGCGGGCCGCAGCCCGCTTTATTTCGTCGTTGCTCGATTCCTTATTTGCCGCCGATCGACATTGATTTCACGCGCATCGAGGCGATTGAAATCGCGTCGCTTGTGAGTTTGACGTCGCTTCCGAAGCCTTCGCAATCAAGGAACATGTTGAGCAAGTTCCCCGATAGGGTGATAAGACTTAGCGGTTTGACGATTTTCCCTTTTTCAATCCAATAGCCCTCAGCCTGGCAAGAGAAGTCGCCGGAGTTGCTGTTCATGCCGGTTCCTAAACCAGCGATGTCGGTGATATAGACGCCTTCTTCGATGTCGGAGATCAACTCATCGAAGCTCTTTTTGCCGGGTTTTACGAAGACGTTGCAATAACCCGTGCCGATCTTTCCGCCCGTCCAAGAGCCGTTAGCGGTGGTTTCGACGCCGTCTTTCTTCGCGGTCTCGCGGTTATAGAAGTAAGTTTGAAGCTTGCCCCCTTTCACGAGATTCTTGTTTTGGCAGGCGACGCCTTCATCATCGAAGGAAGAGAAATACAGGTTCCTCTCCAAAGGCTTCTCGGCGATGTTCACCTTGCTCGAAGCGATTTTTTTGCCGAGCTTGCCTTCTAAGAAAGAAGAATGGCGCTGAACGCTATCCGCGATCATCGCGGAAAGATAGTAATCCGTTAGACTTGCGGCGACATCCGGCGTCAAAACCGTCGGATACTTGCCCGAAGCGCAAGGCTCTCCACCGAATTTTTTCAAAGCCTTGCTGCAGATATCCCCCACAAATTTCTTCTCGTCGAATTTGCTAAGGTCGCGCTCAATGAAAGATTCGTAGTTCGTTTTGACTTCTTCCCCTTCTTTAGCGACGCAGCCGCCGGTGATGTAGAAATGATTGCTTCTTTGCTTAAGCCTTAAGCCAAAGGAATTGTAGAAATAGCTCTCCGAAGAGGATTCCCCGTATCCAACCCCATCGGTTTTCTCGATGCGCTTGTCATAGGCGTAGATGTCGTCTTCGATCTTTTTGATCATGGCGATCTTCTCCCCAATTGAGGTCTCTTCCAGGGCCTTATTGAAGCAATTGAATTTTTTGTATTTTGGCGATCCTTCAAACAAAGTGACCCCGTCTTCCTTTTCGTTGTAAGTCGCGGTCTTCTTGATTTGATCCACAAGATATTCGAAGGTCCCTTTGCCTAGTTTTTCCGTCTTGCCGAAGCCGAATTTGCCTTTATAAATCCCCTGGGCGAGGATCCATTGGCTGGAAGTAACTTTGTAGGTGTCGATCTCGTGCTCAAACAAACGGATCGACGTTGAGTTCGATTTCCCAAATTGGATTTGGCATTGCTCAATGCCGTTTTCCTTTGCGAAATCCAAGAATTTTTCTAATTTCATTCCAGTTTTCCCCCTCTTCCTCCGACGGTGATCTCTTTTATGCGAATCGTGGGCTGGCCGACGTTTACGGGGACGGAGCCGCTCGCGGCGCCGCAATTGCCCTGACCCAAGTCAAGGTCGTTGCCGACGCGGTCGATGTTCTCAAGGACTTCTTTCCCTGAGCCGATTAAGGTGCAGCCTTTCACGGGCTCGCAGATTTTTCCGTCACGGATGATGTAGGCCTCTGAGGCGGAGAAATTGAATTCCCCGGTAGTCGGCTCCACCGAGCCTCCTCCGAAGTTCGCCACATAGATCCCTAGCTTTGTGTCTTTGATGATGTCTTCTGGGTTATCTTTCCCCGGGGCGATATAGGTGTTCGACATCCTCGAAGTAGGGGCGAAATGGTAATTCTGTCTCCTCGAGCAGCCATTTGGCTCCATATTCAGCCTTCTGCCGTTCAGCTTGTCGACCAGGAATCCCGTGCAGATGCCGTTTTTGATCAGGAGGTTCTTCTGGGTTTTCACGCCTTCGGAATCGATGTTGTTCGACCCCCATTCGTTTGGTATCGTCCCATCGTCATAAGCGGTTACCAAAGGAGAGGCGATTTGCTTGCCGATGGAATCGCTGAAGACGGAGAGCTTCTTCGCGGTGGCGCTGGCTTCAAGGGAATGGCCGCAGGCTTCGTGGAAGACCACGCCTCCCCAGCCATTCGCGATGACGACCGTGTATTTGCCGCTTGGGCACTCTTTCGCTGAAAGCATCATAATGGCTTTTTCGCCGACCACCCTGGCTTCTTTCCTCCAATCCAAAGTGTTCTTGACCCAATCCCAGCCATCGTGGCGTCCGGGGCCGGTGAAGGTCGATTCGACTTGCCCTTCGCCTCCTGATGCGACCGTCATGATCACTAGACGCACCCTTTCTTCGGTGTTTTGGAATTGCTTTCCGATCTCGCCTTCCGCGTTGAAGATTTCGATTTGCTTCACGGAAGAACCTAAAACGTTCGTCACGCGGACGATGCGCTTATCCACGGAAGAGGTGATTTTGTTGCATTCTTTCAATAAGCCGATTTTCTCTTCCATCGGGACGTCCTGGGTATGAACCTTGACGGGGTTGATGACCTTGACGCGCTGCTTGGCGATCTTTTTGACGGTGATTTGCCTCTCTCCCTTGAAGGAAGAGGCCAAGGAAGAGGCTAGCTTCACGAGGCTCTTTTTGCTGAGGTCAGAAGTATAGCCATAGACTTGATTGGTTTTTTGCAGGATGCGGATGCCGCAGCCATAGATTTCGTTGGTCCCGCAGGATTCGACTTTGCCATTCTCTAGGACGATGCTTTCCCCGTCTGATTGTTCTAGGTAGAGTTCGGCGTAATCCCCTCCGGTAGACAAGGCGGCGTTAAGCACCTCTAGAGCGATTGATTTCGATATCATAATGAGCTCCTTTTTGCCGAAGGGAAGACTAGCACCATTTGCAAAATGAACAAGTATTTGCGACCTTTTTCGCAGAAAAGCTATCATTAAGGCATGGCAAAGCTACTCTACCAAGGACACGCCTCCCTCCGGATCGAGACCAAGGAAGGCAAATTCATCTACATCGACCCTTACGCGGGAGAGGGATACGACCAGCCCGCTTCGCTGGTCTTGATCACCCATGAGCATTATGATCACAATGGCATCCATCTCGTGCCTTTGACCCAAAGAACCATCGTGATCCGGGCCAAAGACGCTTTGGATAGCCTTGGCTACCATACCTTTCATTACTTTGGGGTCACAATCGAAGCCGTTCCCGCCTTTAACAAGAATCACAACGTCAATGAATGCGTCGGATTCCTTTTGACGATCGAAGGAAAGAAAATCTACGTCGCGGGCGATACCGATTACACCCCGGAGATGGAACGCCTTGGCAAAGAGGGGCTCTCCTACGCCTTCCTTCCGATTGACGGGATTTACAACATGGGCCCGGAGGAAGCGACCCGCTGCGCGAATGTCCTTAAGCCCGAGCATCTGATTCCCTATCACATGCACCCCGGGATGCTCTTTGACATCAAGCAGGACATGAAAGTCACTTATTCCGGCGCGATGCTCGTCCGAGCGGGCGAGACGATTGAACTATAAAGACGGGTTTGCATTTTTGCGTTTAGAAGAAAGTGCAAAATGCGTGATAATTCTTTTGCTACGGAACTAAAAGAACTTCGCAAAAACAAAAAATTAACGCAGGCGCAAGCAGCGAAAAGCCTCGGCGTGTCGCTTAGATCTTATAAGGATTACGAAAACGACGAAAAGAAAAAAAGAACTTTTAAGTACGAATATTTGGCAAAAACCCTAAATGCTTTTTATTACATAGATGAGGAGCATGGGATTTTGGAATTGTCAGACCTTAGGAAAATCGTTTCGAACGTCCTATCGAATTACGGCGTTAATTTTTGCTATCTTTTTGGCTCCTACGCCAGAGGGGAAGCAACAGATGCAAGCGATGTTGATCTGATCATCGATACCGAGATTACTGGACTGGCGTTCTATGGGTTGATCGAGGACTTGAGAACTTCTTTGCATAAAAAAGTCGATCTCTTGAAACTCAATCAGCTGGACGGAAACGAAACCTTGCTTCGTAATGTTATGAAGGAAGGCATAAAAATCTATGGGTGATTCAAAGGCTTCTTATTTTTATATCGATAAGAGTCTAGATGATTTGAAGTTTATCGAGTCGCACACTAAGGGAATCCGCTACATGGATTTTGCTGCGAATGATTTGCTGATTTATTCTGTTTGCTTCAAATTTGTGCAGGTGTCTGAAAGCGCAAAAAAATTCCGGAGAGTGCGCTCAAGGTTTATCCAAACGTCCCCTGGAATCAAATTAACGGGCTAAGAAACAGAATCGTACATGATTACGGCAGCGTAAAACTCGATGTAATTTTTGATGCTGCCACCAAAGACGCCCCGAGCTTGATTGAGGCATTGGAACAATTGATGCCGCAAACCAGAAAACCCTGATTTTTGTTCTTGCCCCACCCGTCAAAGGTGTGTATCCTTCTTTTTGCGCACTGCGCTAGCTCTCTGTGCACCAGTATGGTGTACGGCGAAAGGAGTAAGGGATATGAAGAAAGACATCCATCCGGAGTACCATCACTGCAAAGTCACTTGCACGACTTGCGGCGCGACCTTCGAAACCGGCTCGACCCTTGATGAAATCAAAGTCGATACCTGCTCGAATTGCCATCCGTTCTACACCGGTAAGCAGCGTTTCGTCCAAGCTGACGGACGCATCGATCGCTTCAACAAGAAGCTCGCCAAAGCCCAGAACAACGGCAAGTAATAATCATCATAAAAATGATGCCGCCCTTAACCGGGCGGTTTTTATGTCGAAGCTTTTGACTTCTTTTTGTCTTTATTCGCTTAGCTTTAGTTTCGGACAAAAGCGTATACGCCATAGCGCGAGAACCAGTTGACTATCCCGGTTATCAGCACTTGTTTATAGGCGAACAAAACTTCGTTCTCTTCCACTAAAATGTCATCCAACAACATTATCGGCAGCCCTTGCTGCGCGTAAGCTTTCATTAATTGCTCTGCGCTTGGGGAAAGAAACAAAGACAAACGTACTGGCGTTGATTTGGCACAGACCTTTTTTGCTGGAGGTGCGGATTTATAAACCTTTGCGTTTTTAACGCTTAGGCCCACATAAAGAAAATCATGCTGAATGCTATAGTTTTTCATTTAAAACCAAAAAACAACTCCAGTTTTGCGCTCTTTTGCAAAATTTAAGACGGACAGCGTTTTTTCAAGCGCGGTTTTCAGTGGTTCAATCGATGTTTTTAATTCGTCAGTTACTATTTCAATTAAAGCCCCTATGTAATTTGGTTCAACATATGGCTGCTCTGTTTCTGATATATCTAGAAAAATTCCAGTTTTGGCCTTCATTTTTTCTGCAATATGAGAATATTCCATGGCGTGCATTTCTTCTGGGGTCATGGCGCGTTTAAAGAATGCCGCCGGATGAGATGGAACGTTCATATCTCGAGCGGCCTTTTTATTTAGCGGCGCCGCGACCCATCCATCTACGGTGTTTATTGGCCCATTGATAAATGCGTACATTACATTTCCTCCAATTTCTTTATTCTGAAGTGCGTTAGCTGCTCCATCTTTTTTGTCGTGGTGTTTTTGACTGGTTGCCAGTTTTTGTCCAGATATTCGTTTGTCCCCCTTACTTGTAAACGCATGTAGCCTCCAGCGAAGTCTGCAACGACGTCAACCGATTCCTTTTTCGATGGCAGGATAAGTTTTCTCTTTGATGCGCGAGTTTCCGACAGTTCGTAGTTGGGCTTCGCGTAATCATCAATATTCACGCTTTCTAGTCGATGTCCATATTTTTTGTATTCGTTCCTGATTTGTTCCCAAAGGCGCATAAACTCTTCATCCCTTTGAGCCTCTTCCAACATTTTTCAACGTTTGAGTGATAATGCTTTTTGGCATGATGGGCTTCTTCTTGGTAATACATGTTTATATTTCCCCTTTCTTGCTTCTTGCGTGATAGTCTAAATATCCGTATGGCGCTACTCCCTTGCGCTTCCACGCAGCCGCTTGTCCACGTGATAAATTGCCATATATCAGAAGTTTAATTTTGCGATTTCTGATAATGAGGAAGTTAAATAGCTCGTATTCGTAATTTTCATAACTTGCCGTTTCGTGCTTTAGTGGCTTGGTTCCAATGCTGCCAACTTGGTATATGGTCGCGTCTTTATAGCAATCGAAAAGAGGTATTGTTTCAATACTTCCGTAACGGATTGGAGCGGCAATTTTGATGCCGTTCAAACCTAAAGTAGCCAAGAACAATGCATTGAGAAGCAGGTTAAAATTTTGAACTTCTAAAAGCATATATCGCGAGACGCTGATATCCATTGGCCCGACTCCCATATATTCTTTGTAAGTACTGATGTCTGAAAAAACAGAGGATATTCTTGGGTATAAATCTTCGTCTGGAGAATTAAAGCATATACAGGTTTTTTGCTTGTTCCTGCATTTGTTCCTGTGATAGAAGGGAACCATTTCTTCTGGAACTGAAGACATAAACCACTCGGCTTTGAAAACGGGGAATCCGTTATGGTCAAAGGGCACTTGGTTCGCTTTTAGGTAGTTAATGAGACAAGCGGCCATTTGTATGTCGCTTCCGTTTAGTGTTGATTTTTCATTGATCATTATTATTTCCTTGAAATTAATTGACCGATGCTGAACTCAACGCTAGCATTTTTGTGCTTAGGCAGATGCTGTGTCTGTTCAGCGAGCGGAGGGCGGTGACGCGTCTTCCGCTTTTAAAATAAAAAGTAGTAGTTGCCGGTTTTTATCCACCCCCCTTTTTTCAAATTTAAGGAATTGAAAACCTGGCTTGAAATAAGCCCGAGATCTTTTACCCTCCATGCCATTGCTGTTGCTGATACGTTAAGGCAGCGCGCTACTTCGTTGATAATTTTCCAAGTTCTATTAGGTTTTCCCGGCGCTAATTTCTGTTTTGGGAAGTATGTTTCCCGCATCTTTTTCCATAACGATTTCACAAACGCTTTTGGCATAAGCGTATATGTGGCGTAGCGATTTGCGTGATGCTCCATCCACTGGTTTGTCAACTGAAAGGTTTTAACCGTCTTACACTGGTTTAATGTTTCGCTCGATTCCAGGCTTAAACAAGTGACGCTATCGGACGCCGAGTTGTTGAGATTCACATCAAACTGCGAATGCCACGCTTCGTGCATCGTTGTAAAAAGCGCCGCCTGCGGGGAACTGTAGGCTTTAAGGTCGACATATATGTCGCCCCTATGCAAGTACCTGCTTTCGATTTCCCCGTCTTCTGTAATTACTTGCAATTTTCCATCGGCCAGTGCGGTCGCCCCTAGAATGCTTCGGTCGGATGAAAGGGCATAATAGCGAATGTTTATGTTTAGATAAAATTCAACGAACCGTTCGACGTCTAAAGGATGGGGCTGATCAAAGTAGTGTGGATCAAACTCCTTCAATTGCCTGTATGCAAAAATTTCGATATCAAAGTCGTTTAAAATTAGTACGCCGTTTTTATCTCTTTTCACATTAGGCAGTTGAACCATTTTCAATTTCCTTTCTTCAAATCTTCAACGATGGCTTGCCACGTCTCATCGGACGCGTTGCTTTCTTTCGCTTTTCTTAAAGCCATTTGGGCTGCGGGGACGTTTTGCAAATAATGAATGATTTCCGATGGGACCTTTCCTTTGGAAAACATGGATTCATCCGCTAGTTTCCTTAAGGTTTCTGCCTCCTCGTCGTTCAATGTGAGCTCTTTTATGATGCGCCCCATAAGACCTTCACATTTTTCATCCGAAGGAAATGTTCTATAACCACTTTCTAGATCGCATAGAAAGGAAGGGGAAATTCTAATTTTTTGGGCAAAGGTCCTTAATGGAATTGCTCTCTCTTTTCTTTTTCCTTCTAAATACTCTCCGAATTTCATGCTTTTCCTCCTTTTGGAAACACTGTTCGCCTACATGCGAACAACTTCATTATAATAGAAAGATTTCAATATAAAAGCACTTTGTTCGCAAAGTTGCGAATTTATTTTTTAAATCGGAAAATGTGTTTGAAAACCTCAGTGGTCGGAAAGGTTGCTAGCATGCTCAAGCCTCATCCAATTTTTGCTCGTTTGTTTCGTGCCCACGGGTTTTTCAACAATGGTAGAATATGCCCGTTTTCCAGGGAAAGCGGTCATCTCCGCTTCAGGAGGAAGTTATGTCCAAGAAGTTTTACATCACTACGCCAATCTATTATCCTAGCGCGTCTCCTCATTTAGGCCACGCTTACTGCACAACTATGTGCGACATCATCGCAAGAGGCAAAAGGATGCGCGGCTACGACGTTTTCTTTTTGACCGGCACCGATGAGCACGGCGAGAAGATCGAAGACAACGCGAAAGCGAAAGGCGTCACCCCTCAGGCTTTCGTTGACGAGATCGTCAAAGACAAGTTCCTTCCTCTTTGGAAGGCGATGGAAATCAGCAACGACGACTTCATCCGCACGACCGATAAGAGGCACGTCGAAACCGTCCAGAAGATTTTCTCCCAAATGGTGAAGCAAGACGACATCTATCTTTCTTCCTACACCGGCTGGTACTGCGTCCATGAGGAATCCTATTGGACCGAGACCCAAGTTGGCCCAGAGCATCTTTGCCCTGAATGCCATCGCCCCGTCGAGAAGAAAGATGAGCCCGCCTATTTCTTCCGCTGCTCCAAATACGTCGACAAGCTTCTCGCCTCCTATGAGGCGAATCCTGATTTCATCACCCCCGCCTCCAAAAAGAACGAGATGGTGAACACGTTTATCAAGCCTGGGCTTCAAGATCTCTGCGTTTCCCGCACCTCCTTTGATTGGGGTGTGCCTGTGATAGAAAACCCCGATCACGTGGTCTACGTTTGGCTTGACGCTCTTACCAACTACATCACCGCGCTTGGCTACCTCCAAGATGATGATGCGAACTTTCAGAAGTTCTGGATGGACCCTGAAACCGAGATCGTCCACGTCGTCGGCGCCGACATCACCCGCTTCCACACGATTTATTGGCCGATGTTCCTTGACTCCCTTGGCTTAAGGAAGCCTAGCCGCGTCTTTGTTCATGGCTTGCTCATGATGAAAGACGGCAAGATGTCCAAATCCAAAGGCAACGCGATTTCCGCCTACCCCCTCATCGACCGTTACGGGGTCGACGCGGTTCGTTACTACCTCCTCTCCGAGGTTCCCTTCGGGCAGGATGGCACCTTCACTCCGGAGCAATTCGTGATGAGGGTCAACCAGGATTTAGCGAACAACCTCGGCAATCTGCTTAACCGCACGGTTTCAATGATCATCAAGTATTTCAACGGGGTCATCCCGGCTTGGAAAGGCGATTTGGACGATCTTGACCGCGAGCTTTCTTCGCTCAACGAGAAAACGTTGAAAGCCTATGAGGCCCTCAATGATGACCTTAAGGTGTCCGAGGCTTACGTCGAAGTCATGAACCTCATCTCCAGAGCCAACAAATACATCGAAGAGAAAGCCCCGTGGGCTCTTGCGAAAGACCCCGCGAAGAAAGAGGAGCTCGAATCCGCGATGGCTCACCTCGCCCACGTTCTTTATAGCGCGGGCATGATGCTGAAACCCGTCCTCGTTCATAAAAGCGAGGCGATCTTCGACTCGCTTGGCTGCGCCAATGACGAAAGGCTTTATGAGAATATCTCCAAGCTCGGATTCCTCTCCAACCACGTTGTTTGCAAGGGCGATCAGCTCTTCCCGCGTCTTGATGCGAAGATTGAAATCGAAGCCATTGCCGCGATGATGGCTGCTCCGAAAGAGAAGGCGGCCGCGTGAAGAATAACGCGCCCTCTCTTTTAAAAGGCACCTGCGTGGACCTTTCTTACGAAGGGAAAGGCGTTTTCAAATCCGGCAAAGAGGTCGTGTTTGTAGACGGGATGTTTCCTGGGGAGGAAGGCGAGGTTGAAATTACCTATCGCCGTTCCGGCGCTTCTTTCGGGGAGCTCAAGAGCCTTGCCAAGGCCTCGCAAGATCGAGTCCAGCCCCGCTGCAAAATCTGCCACGCCTGCGGAGGCTGCTGTTTCCAGCAGCTTTCTTATTCCGCTCAGCTTGCCTTTAAAACCAAGAAAGTCGAAGAGCAGTTCCGAAAAGTCGGGCACATGGATGTTAAGGCCAACGCCTGCATCGGGATGGACGATCCTTATTATTACCGGAACAAAATCCAAATGCCTTTCGGCAAAGACAGGAAGGGCAATGTTTACTGCGGCTTCTTCAAAACGAACACCCACGTGATCGTCCCGGTGAATGAGTGCTTCATCGAAGACAAACGCGCGGTTCATATCCTTGATGTCATCAAAAAGCTCTGCAAAACCATCCGCGTCGAGCCTTACCAGGAAGATGAAAGGAATGGGGTTTTGCGGCATGTTTTGATCCGTACCTCCTATTACAAGAGCCAAATCATGGTTGTTCTGGTCACGGCTGTGGATGCTTTCCCCGGCAGAAGCAATTTCGTTTCCGCCTTAACCAAAGAATGCCCCGAGATCACCACGGTCGTCCAAAACATCAACCCCAGGGCAACCAACGTGATCCTTGGCGAAAAAGAACGCGTGCTTTACGGGAAAGGCTTCATCGAGGATTCCCTCTGCGGGCTTTCTTTCCGCATCTCCGCGAAGTCCTTCTATCAAACGAATCCCGTGATCACGGAGAAACTTTATTCTTACGCGATGAAAGTCGCGAAGCTTAGCGAGGAGGACGTCGTCTTTGATGCCTATTCCGGCATTGGAACCATCGGCCTGATCGCTAGCAAGTACTGCAAGAGCGTTCTTTCCGTTGAGCTTGTCCCTCAAGCGGTGAGAGACGGAATCAAGAACGCCCAAAGGAATAAGGTGGGGAATTTCTCCATGTATTGCGATGATGCCTCTTCCTTCATGACGCGCATGGCGAGAAACAAAGAGAACGTGGATGTGCTATTCATGGACCCCCCTCGCAAAGGGGCGGATGAACGTTTCCTGAACGCGCTGATTTCTTTGAAGCCGAAAAGGGTTGTTTATGTTTCCTGCGACCCCTCTACCTTAGCTAGAGACGTCGCTTATTTAAACAAGAGTTACAAGGTTGAAACAATTCAACCTTTCGACATGTTTCCGCATACTACACATGTGGAGACTATTGTGTTGCTACAACGAAAAACGGTGCAAAACTAATCTAAATCATTAATTTCGCATTAAAGAAGGAGTTTTGATTATCTAATATCGAAGGCGAAGATAGCGATAAGCAACTAACGAAAAGACGGTTAGCATTAGTTAGCTGCCTTATCTAAATTGTTTTTTTATAAGCCGATACAATTTATTGGGGGTGCATCAGTTTCTTGACACATCCAATAAACCGAAAGCATCAATAAGAATAGATAACAGAATTATGTTATTTTCTTTTGTTGTTTATTTCGCCAAACTTGCGGTTTATTTCAGTCCAAACTTGCGGTTTATTTCAGTCCAAACTTGCGGTTTATGTTTTAAAAAACTATATTATTAGCG
>CAVECL010000002.1:0-120016 GCA_963614595.1 Parasutterella excrementihominis
AATATCAAGGTTCAATAACCTTTTACTTAAAGCCATAGGCCTCCGCCGTAAAAGCGAATCCTATGGCTTTTTACGTGGCCTTCCTCATTCATCAATCGTTACTAATTTTGCATTATGTGTTAGTTAATAAACCCACGTAATCCCCATAATTTAAACCAAAGGTTTACGCTGAAAAAGCATCCTGTTTCTTGAATATAGGAGGTTTGCCTAGACATGAAAACCAAAGTGAAAATGCTTACCTCTTGTCTGGCTTTTTCCGTGTTGTCTTTGGCTGTTGTCGCTGGCTTAAGCACGCAGCAGAAATCCCTTTCCGGCCAAGGGTGCGAGCATCCTAAGGTGAACCATTATGAGGCCAAAGACCCCACGCTTACGGACGAGGGCCTCAACCATGAGTATTGGGTTTGCTGCTCCTGCCACAAGAAATGGGCGGATTCTGGCTATACCGAAGAGATCAGCAAAGATTCGATCGTCCTCAAAAAGAAAACCGAGTCGACCTTGCTTGATAATGGCGATGGCTCGTCTTATCTCATCGATAAGCTCAACAATTCCACGCTCAGCAACGTCTCTGAGCATGCGCTTTATTCCAATGAAGGGCACGCTTCTTTCTTCATCAAGAACTCCGCCGCGCTAAATGGGGTCACTTCTTTTAGCTTCCTTGATATCCCAAGCGCTACCCATACGGTTACGTTATCTTACAAGTATTACGATCTCAATCATGACACGTATGCGAATGGCTTCCATTCCTTTGCAACCTATGGGGGCAAGGATTATGACCTTGGCTTCATTAACGATAACGCGTGGCACGCCCTCTCTTTAACGACCGGGGGAGCCACCTCTTTATCGTTCAACATCAACGATTTCCAAGGCGAGCTCTTCATCGCGGACATCGTTTATGAGTCGGATTACTCTTTGGATTCCGTTTTCTCAAGCAAGACGAACTTCGACCACTACTTCCAAGGCACGACCTACACTTTGGATAGCCAAGGCAAGAAAGCCGTCTTCTCTAATCTAGGAACGCTGAATCTTTCTAAAGACCTCTTCGATCAAGCCTTGAGCGAAGGCTACACCCATATGAAGTTCGCGGTGAGCGATTCGACAAGCAACACGAACGAGATGTTCCTGAACGCCGGGGCTTATCAGAAACTCTATAAGGGCAGCGAGAATACCATCCGCATCGACCTCACCCAAGTCGGAAGCGGGGACTATTCCAACACCACCTTGGAATTCTGGGATTCCTCTAGAGCCTCCGCCTCTGGGACGATCACCTTAAGCGACTTGGCTTTCTACAAAGACAACATCACCACAACCTGGGAAAAGAAAGCCAAGACCTACGCTTGCTTTGAAGGCGGCAGCCTCGTCATCGACACCTATTATTCCGGGAACGACTCCTATCTCAATACGACAAGCGATTGGTATGAGCAATTCGTTAGCGGCAGCGTCGTGAATATGTACGTGACCTCGGAATATCTGAAGCAAGGCGACAATACCCGCGGCGTCGTCTGGGGGAAGAATGGCGTGAGCATCAACGTCATCGATCTTGGCGATTGGTCTTTGACGAACTACGCCTATGCCTCCGGGGACAGTTTCCGTTTTTGCCTCGACAAAGAAGGCGTGGCATCGCTTAGCATCATGAACGAAGCGACCTATAACCAAGCCAAGGCGAGGGAAAGGCTAGGCAAAGCCTTCGCTAGCAGCGACTCTTTCGCGAGCTACTTTCTCACCGGCGCCATTTCCTCGGACACCTCTTTCTCTTCCAGCAACAAATCGGTCACCTATAGCAGCAAGATCCTAGGTCTTCGTCAGGCCCTTATTACGGATATGTCTTTGGCGGGCTATACGAACATCGCCTTTGATTTCCAGGCCGTTCCCTCCGATGGAGGAACTGCCTTCGATCACTTTGTCTACACTAGCGATGGCCTTGATGCCAACGACGCCTGGAAAATCATCTACGACGAATACGATTCCTCTTTGATCGGCTCTTCCTTGCCTGTTGATATCGACCTCAGCCCGGCCTATTCCTACGACTATTCCAATGACACAGTCATCACTATCCGTCCTAGAAGAGGCGGCTCCGAGAATATCGACAGCACTCAAACGATCTCGAATCTCCGTTTCTATAACGCAAACGATGCGGGCAAGACCTGCAATCTGACGTTCGTTTCCAGCGATGGAACTAGCACCTCGCTAGTTAACGCCGCCGAGGCGTTCACTCTTCCGGAAGCGGAAGATACAGCGAATGGGGTTTTCAAAGGCTGGGTATGCAATGGGACGACCTACGAAGGCGGAGAGACGATCTACCCCAGCGAAGACATGAGCTTCCTCGCCTCTTACGAAGAGGATCTCTTCTCTTTGAAGAACGACAACTACGTGATCGTTTATGAGAGCAATAATTCCAGCGCTTCTTGGGCCGCGAATGATTTGAAGAAATACATCAACTCGGTTTTAGGGGCCACCCCAAGCGTCGTTTCCGATGCTTCTTATGTATTCTCAAAGAATGCAAAGCTGATCTCGATTGGAAACACGACTGCTCTTAAGAGCGTTGGCAAAGTCGTCTTGGACGGTTCCTTCCAGGATGTAGGCGTTGTGAAATCCACCCTCCTTAAGAAAGACGATTCCTTCGCGATCGCGACTCGCAGGAACGGCCTTTATCTCTTTGGGAACAATGGGAACGCTCTGCGTTATGCTTCCACAAAGCTTATCGAAGAGAAGCTAGGCGTTTCCTTCTTCTCTTCCGAGGAAGAAAGCGTCAAAGCCAAAGACGACGCCATCATCCAAAATGGCGGCAAGGCCTATAACCCTTATTTCGACTCCCGCACCTATTTGACAAAGGATGCTTATGGAAGCGACACGGAGGCGAAGTATTCCTACAATTCCCATTTTTATAACGACAGCGATTACGCTTCCTCTAATTCCATCGGGGATTACGATAATGCATGGATCACCGGCACGTTTGCTGATGCCGAGGGCAAAACGACCTCCCTTGGAACCGCCCACAACACCTATGATTCCAACAACACCGGTTTAGTGAAATCATCTACCTATCCTTTCGCGGATTATCCGAACATGTGGTACTCCTTTGATGGGAGCAACATCACCGACATCCATTACACGGATGGGGTGAGCGAGGACGGGAAAATCGACCGCAGCACCGCGGAGACGGATAATGCCTGCGAGGCGATGTATGATAGTCTTAAAGCCGTGCTTACAAGTTATTACTCCAACCATGATCATAGCGAGAAAGCCTTCCTTTCCGTCGGGCAGGCGGATACCAACGAATGCTGCAGCTGCGATGATTGCTTAGCCTCCGCCCTTAAATACAACAACAGCGGAACCATGATTCGCTTCTACAACGCGATCATCGAAGAACTAAGCCAGGACAGCGTTTTGAAAGACTGCAACTTCCAACTCGTGATGTTCGCCTATCAGTACAATCTCTTCTCCCCTGTCATCCACACGATGGACGTCAGTGAGTCCACCTCTGGATGGATCAGCAAGAAAACGTCCAAGACGATCAACGGATACGCCTATTCGGATGGCGACACCGCGACGGATTCCACCGCTATCCCAAACGCCGACCACCTTTATATCCGCGTCGCTCCTTTGGTGATGGATCAATATCTCGGCGTGGAAGAAGACGCGAACTATGAGCTCCAGAGGTTCAATGGGCGCATTTATGATGAGACTGCGAACAAATGGATGGTGGACAATACCTCTTATGGCGATCGCCTAGGTCATTACAAAGCATCCATCCTCTTCTCCGATTGGGCGAAAGTCACGGATAACCTCTTCTCTTGGTATTATGACTGCGCTTTTGGCTATGGCTACGCTACTTATACGGGTGGCGTGTCTCGAATCGAACGCTTCGTGGACTCCATAAAGAGCAATTCCTTCGAAGGAGCATTCATCCAAGGGAACTTCCAGGATAACGTTTACGTGGACACGCTTCTTAACGCCTACGTCTTCAGCAAGCTTTGCTGGGACGACAATGGGCTGAGCGCCAATGAGCTTCGCGACCAGTTCATCGACGCTTACTTCGATTCCGCCAGCGCCCCTTACGTGAAGGAATACTATACAATGATGGATGGCTACTATTCCTCCGCCTTCTCCGCTTCGGGATTTGGCTATAACTACAAGAACATCGGAAACATCTCGGAAGACAATCTTTATCAGGCCAAACAAAAGCTTGATGAGGCCTACTCCGCGACAAGCGATGCGACCATCCAAGGAAGAGTCCAAAGGCTGCAGCTAACCCCCATGTTCATGATGGCTAAGCTTGATGAGGCTTGGAGGGAGCACTTTATCACCCTATTCAACAAATACGGCGGGGTTTACGTCGCCGAAGGCATCGCTTTAGAGAACTATACTTGGTAAAAGGAGAACCGTATGTCCACATTAGAACTGAATCACGTTTACAAGGTCTATCCTAACGGCATGAAGGCCGTCAATGACTTCTGCATGAAGGTCAAGGACAAGGAGTTCATCGTTTTCGTTGGCCCTTCTGGCTGCGGCAAATCCACGACCCTCCGGATGATCGCGGGCTTAGAGGAGATCACCTCAGGAGACATCCGCATCGACGGGCAGATCGTCAATGACGTCGAACCAAAGGAAAGAGACATCGCGATGGTTTTCCAAAACTACGCCCTCTACCCCCACATGACGGTCTACGACAACATTGCTTTCGGACTCAAAATGAAGCATCTCCCCAAGGAAACGATTGACAAAAAAGTGAGGGAAGCCGCGGAGATCCTTGGCCTAACAGACTATCTGAAACGCAAGCCCAAAGCAATGAGCGGCGGGCAAAGGCAAAGGGTCGCTTTGGGGCGAGCCATCGTCCGCGAGCCGAAGATCTTCCTTCTTGATGAGCCCCTGTCGAACCTCGATGCGAAGCTTCGCGCGAGCATGCGCAGCGAGATCTCCAAACTCCATAACAAGCTAAAGACCACCTTCGTCTACGTCACCCACGACCAGGTTGAGGCCATGACTCTTGGCACGAGAGTCGTCGTCATGAAAGATGGCTTCGTGCAGCAGATCGATACTCCGAGGAACCTATATCGCTTCCCGACGAACAAGTTCGTTGCGGGGTTCATCGGCACCCCTCAGATGAATTTCTTCAAAGGGACCCTGAGCAAAGAAAAGGATGAGGTGAAGGTCGCCTTAAACGTTACGGGGAACTCCTTCTGCTGCCCGATTTCTTTGTTCAGTAAAGTGAATCCGCGTTACTTCGACGGCAAGAAAGAAGTGATCCTGGGCCTCCGCTGCGAGCATATCTCCATCGATCCAAAGAAGTATCCATGGAAGACAAAAGTGAAGGTGTCTCACGTCGAAGAGCTCGGCGTCGAAACCCAGATCTATGGCGATCTCAACCTGAGTGAGGACGGCGTGCTTGGGAACCAAGACACTTCCATCATCATCAAAGCTCCTACCGGGGTGGAATACGAAGCCGGGACGATCATCGATGTGTCTCTTGGCTTAGCGCATCTAAAGATGTTCGACGCCGAGACGGAAGAGAGCATCAACCCCCGCTTGCCCAAGATGATGAGCGTGAAATCCTCGATTCGAGATGGACGTTTGGAAATGTATGGCAAAGAAATCGCCCTTCCTTCGGTCTTTAAGTTTGAGAATGGGGAATACGACGCGGACATCCCCGTGTCTGCCTTGAAACTTGGCAGCCTTATCTCTTGCAAGATCGTCGATAAAGACGTCTTGGAAGAGCAAACCGTCTATACCCTGGAAAATAACGGGAACTTCCTCTATCTGATTTTAGGCAAAGAGGAGAAGCACGACCTTGGCGAGGAAATCAGCGTCGACATCGATTTGAAGCTCTGCGACTTCCATAATGACGCCCATGACTACAAAGCCGTTGATTTGACTAACGTCCTAACCGCTCTTGTCATCAAGAACCCCGTGATGGCGGAACACCATGATGAGAAAGGCAAAGCTTTCAGAAGAAAAGAGTACTACTGCACGCTCAAAATCCATGAGCACATCATCCCCACGGACAAGGACTTGGGACTCAACCTCTTGTCTTTGAAGGAAAAGAAGATCTTCAAAGACAACGTCGAGGTGCATTTTGGCCCATATGATGTTTCATTCACCGATGATGCGAACGGGATTGAGTGCGAGGTGAAAGAGATCCTTGACCTTGGAAACGAAAAGATCGCCGTCTTAGATGCTTTTGGCAGCCGCGTCGTCGCGAAGGCGGATGATTCGCTGAAGCTAGGACCCGCTAGATTCACCATCAATCTCGATGGCGCTTCCTTCTACGACACGCAAAAGAACATTCGTCTTGCCTAATTTCCTTTTTCCAAAAAGCCACGCCACAACGTGGCTTTTTAAAAAGTTAATTTCTAATAAACGGAAATGAAACGGAAATGAAATGGAAACAAAACGGAAATTTCCGTTTCCATTTCCTTTTTACCTTAAACTAACTTCAGAAAGAAGGTTTTCATGGCCAAAGAGCTGATTTCCGCTAAAAAGATTGCCGAAAGATGGGGCGTGACGGGTCGTCGCATCAATCAGTTATGCAATGCAAAAGAAATCAAGGGCGCCATCAAAGTAGGTGGGCGTTGGAAAATCCCCTTTGACGTAGAAAAGCCTTCTATTCTTCGCTCTTCTAGGCCAAAAATTGTGCTAATCACGGGAAATTGCTCCCCTGCCAGATTGGCATCTCTTCCTATAAAGAGGTTTCCTTCGAATGCTATTACGTTGACAAAACGTTGCTCATAAAAGATTTGATTGACGATCATAGCAAAGTAACGCTTTTGACGCGTCCTCGCAGATTCGCGACAAACAATACGTCGCCGAGCTCAAAGCGCTTGGGCTGTCTGAAATCGATCTTTACGGCATCGCCTTCTCCAAAAAGAAAGCCAAAGTCGTCACCGAACGTCTAATGGGCTAGAAATAAATCCGCAAAACGCGGATGGCCCCGACCAAACAATTTTTCGTTTCCCTTCTTTACTTTTTTCGTTTCCTTTATTTAATAACGCCATCCAAATATTGAGGAACCATTCTATGAAAATCCTTCCTAAGACCATCCTTGCCCTTTCTCTTTTTACCCTAAGCGCCTGCGCAGGCAACAAGACGCCCGATTCTTCTGGTTCATCTGGTGGCGGAGGCGGCGCCTCTTCTGCTTCTGAAGCGGTAACTCCAGGCGAGAACGTGAATGATGCCTTCGTCGAAGAGGAACGAATTGACATCACCGCGGATTTCGATTCCCAGAGCGAAGAGGATTTTTCCTCCCTCACCAACATCATCGATGTTTCGACCATCGAAGACGGAGGGACGAAGACGATCTCCGAAGGAGGGACTTATCTAATCACAGGGACCAACGCGAACGCGAAGATCCTTGTTAATTCCGAAGGCGAAGTGAAACTCGTTTTCAATGGGGTGAGCCTCACTAATTCATCGGATGCCCCCTTGGAAGTGAAAGCCGCTTCTTCTTTTACCCTCCATGTCGCGTCTAAGACCAAGAACCATCTTTCGGATGGGGCTTCTTCCGCCGGAGATGGTGCTTTAGTCTGCAACAAAAAGGTTGCGCTTAATATCGAAGGCTCCGGCTATTTGTATCTGACATCCAGCAAAAATGTCGATGAAGCAGTCGGCGCGGCCATCAAGAGTCCAAAAGGCGTGTCCATTCAAGACGCTCACATCATCGCCAGCGCGACCGGCCACGCCATCCAAGCCAAAGGAGGCGCCTCCATCGAAGGGGCCAAACTCTATTTGGACGCGGGGAAAGACGGCATCCATGCCGAAGAGGGCGAAGTTGTCTTGAAAGACTCGGTGATTGACGCATCGACTTATGGCGATGGCATCGATTCCACTTTGGCGGTGACCCTTGATAACGTCACCTCCCACCTCGTTTCAACCGGCGTCTATGTGCTTTACGACGCTTCCGAGGATACCGACGGAACTCTTTACGAAGACTCCCGCTATATTTTGGAGAATGGGCAATACAAGAAGATCGACTCGGATTCCATGAGCCGTTATTCGAGCCGTTATTACCTGAACCAGAAGTGCAAAGGGGTGAAATCGGAAGCCTCCCTCACCTTCAAAGGCGGCGACCATTACATCAAAACCGCGGACGACTGCATCGCTTCCGATACGGGGATCAGCATCCTATCGGGCGACTATTCCCTTTATACGAACGATCAGGGCCTCAACAGCGATCAGGCTTTGACGATCGGCGAGTCCGGAAGCTCCTCTGCCTTGGATATCCGCATCTATCACTGCTACGAAGGCATCCAAGGCGGGGTAATCCATTTCTATTCCGGCTACACCTATATCTACGCGGAGGATGATGGCATCAACGCGACCAGCGATACCTTGACCAGCGGCATCAGCATGAATTTCCATGATGGGGCGACGGTGTATGCGAATGCGGAAGGCGATGGCGTCGATTCCAACGGCGACATCACGATGGATGGGGGGAACCTCATCGTCGCCGGGCCTAGCAGCGGAGGCAATGGCTCGCTTGATTTCGATGGATCGTTTGCCTTCACGGGCGGCAATCTTTTGGCGGTCGGCTCCAATTCCATGGCCCAGGTTCCGAACACGAGCAGCGTGAACGCCCTCTCTTACAGCACCTCCTCCTGGAGCGCAGGCTCCACCTATTCGCTTTATTGCGGGGACGAGGAATTCTCGATCGTCCTCCCTAAGAATCTCTCCAGCGTCAGCTTCATCGTGCAGTCTCCTTCTTTGACCACCGGGTCCTCTGTTGAGATCGTCAAAGGGGCGACGGTCGGGAAAGCGATGCGCAACGGCGTCTATTTCGGCGGCAAGGCCTCTACAGGCGGATCGTCGTTAATCACAGGCGCCCTTCAATCCGGCCTGACGACGATCGGAAATTCCTCCAACCATCCAGGCGGAGGCCCTGGCGGCCCCGGCGGTCGTTGAACCCTGCGCCTTCCTTGCCTGTTTTTGCGATAAATCGCCAAAAGAAGCGGGTTTTCCTTATGCTGTGATAGACTTCTTTCATGGACAAAAAAGAACGTTTCTTCGGTTTGCACTTCGATTACCATGCGAACAAATTCACCAAAGGCATCGGGAGGGATTTCGACCCCGCCATCCTTAGGAAAATCATCGAGGAGGTGAAGCCGGATTTCATTCAATGCGACACCAAAGGCCATCCGGGATACACCTCCTATAAAACCAAGATCGGCTATCCGGCGCCAGGGCTAGAGAAAGACCTTCTTAAAATGTGGAGGGAAGTGACCTCTGAATACGGGGTTCCCCTTTATTCCCATTACTCAGGCATCTGGGATATGAAAGCCACTTCCGCTCACCCCGAATGGGCCTCGGTGAATGCGAAGGGCGAGCGCTGGGACCGCATCTCCATCTTCGGCGAATACCCCGACAAGATTCTTATCCCCGAGCTCAAAGAGCTGATCGGCGATTACGCCATCGATGGGGCCTGGGTCGATGGGGAATGCTGGGCTTTGACGGTCGATTATTCTCCTATGGCCAAAGAAGCCTATAGGAAAGAAACCGGCAAAGAGGTTCCTCTTCCTGAAGAAGAGGGGTTCGCCGATTATCTCAAATTCACCCGCAAAAGCTTCTTCGACTACGTTCATCATTACGTCGACGAGGTTCACAAGGCTAAGCCGGATTTCATGATCACCAGCAACTGGATGAACACCGCTTGGGTGCCGGATAATGTCGCTTTCACGGATTATATTTCGGGCGATCTGTCTCCTACAAACAGCGTGGACAGCGCGCGTTTCGACGGCCGCCTCATGGCCATGAGCGGGCGCAACTGGGACATCATGAGCTGGGGGATCAATTTCCCCGTCCACCACACGAAGGGCGTTGTTCAGCTAGAGCAAGAAGCCGCCTGCGTTCTTGCTTTGGGCGGCGGCTTTCAGATCTACAACATGCAGGATCCCACGAACGTCTGCATGAACCCTGCAGCCATCCCCAATTGGGCGGAGGTCTCTAAGTTCTGCCACGATAGAAAAGAATATTGCTTCGGCGGCGAATTTGTCCCCGATATGGGCATTCTCTATTCGGTGGATTCTTATTACGATTGCATTTCCGCTCCTTTCTGGAGGGACTGCGCTTACCATAACGAGCTTTATGGAACGATGCTTGGGATCCTTGACCAAGGGACGTCTTTGAACGTCGTTTCCGAGCAAGGCCTGACACTAGAAAAGCTTAAGGATTACCCTCGCTTTGCCGTAAGCGACGCGACTGCCCTTTCTAAGGAAGTCGTGGAGATGCTTCTAGAATACGCCTCTATTGGCGGCGAGCTTATCTTGATCGGCGCCCATACGGCTAAAACATTCGCCGACGCGCTTGGGCTTGAGAGCGAAGTCAAAGAAGGGAAGCACCCCATTTGCTTCTATGCCTCCGGCAAGGGCGACCTCGAAGTCCGCGATGCCTATGCCTTATTAAAAGGAAAGGGATTGGAGACTAAACTTTCCATGTATCCTGCGATCATCGAAGGGGACGTCGACTGCACGAATCCCCCTCCAACCGTCTTGAAAGGGATGGATGCCTATCCTGGCTTGGCTTCTTATGCTTATCAGAAAGGCAAGATCTTGTTTATTCCGATCAATCTTGGACTAGCCTACTTAAAAGAGAGGACCATCGAAGCGGAGAATGTCTTCTCCTTCCTTTGCGCTTCCTCTAGGCGCCTCATCTCCCATAATCAAGCGGGCGACATGGAGGTCGTCCTCCGCAAGAAGGATGGACATACCTATCTCCACCTCATCAACTTGCTAGGCAATCACCGCGTCCCACGCTTCTCTAGCTTCGACAAGATCCCATCTTTAAGAGAGGTCGAGGTTTCGGTCAAATTCGATAAGGAACCGGCGCATGCCTATCTTGAGCCCAATCACCAAGAGATCCCCTTCTCTTACAAGAACGGCGAAGTGGTTCTTAACTTTGAGAAGCTTCCTGTCTACGAGATCGTCTCCTTTGAATTTTAATTGAACTTAACTTTTTGTTGTGCTTTCATATCCCTATGAAAGACAAAGAGCTAGACATTGATTTCAACTGCCACGTTCTGTACTCAAAACCCTGCAAAAAGGCCATCTTGGGCAAGATTGCCTTGCATTACCCTGAAAGTCAAAGGGAGGAGATCTGGAACAAGGTTCAAGAGCAATACGTGGCCTTTTTGCGGACTTTCCGAAAAGATCTCGGCGGCAAGAAGAACATGCATAACGGTCTGGCGGGGACCTATGATTGCATCGCTCTTTCTTCTTACTACCTAGTTTGCAAGAGATTCTCCAGCGTCGAGGAAATCGAGGAGATGGAATCCTCTTTGTTTTTGCCTTCGTTCAAAAAGCTCTCTTTTGTCGATGCGAACAAACCCCTATTTAGGAAGCTTTTGCATCGGGCTTTCCTCTCCACGAAGAAGCGTTGCGACAAATGGGGCGATTACGATATGGAGGTGGATCCTTATGAGAAAGGGAAGCCCATCCATTATGTGTTTCATTCCTGCCCCGTGGCCGAGTTTGCGAAAGAGCATGGCCTGTTGGAGCTGATGCCTGCCTTCTGCAACCCGGATTATCCGGGATTAGCCTATATGCGCGCGAAGCTGATCCGCAAGAGCACCTGCTCGAACGGGGATATCTGCGATTACCTCATCGTGGGCGATAAAGACCCTCTTGCCAAAGAGCATCCCGAATATCGAAACGAGGAAGGGTATCTCACCAATCGTTGAGCGTTTTGGGCTTAGATTGCGTTCAAAATAGGCCTTTAAAATGCGCTCCTTCTCTGTAAACGCTTTCATTTTCATTTCCGTGATTGATAAATTCTAGTTTCGTACCAAAATTCCGCGCATAGGAGGGGACTTCCATGAAAAAGAATCCCATTATATTGCTCGCGCTTAGCGCGGTTTGCGCAGGTTGCACGGCCATTGGCCCAACCTCTTCTTCCTCTTCGGACTCATCGAAAGATGATTCCTCTAGCGTCGTTAATTCCAGCGACGACTCCACCATAGAAAGCAGTTCGGATGATTCGTCTGAAACTCCAGCTGTCACGATCGACGATATCATTGCCGCGGCCGAAAAAGCCGACATCACCAAAATCGCCGGCGGCAAATTGACCACCACCGCCGAAAGCATGTGGAACGATGAAGGAGCCGACGTTACCGTCTCCGATTATGATTACGGCACCGGCGTCTTCCATATGACTGGATCTGACTGGTCTGGGGATTATGACCTTTATTTGATCTATGACACGGATGACTCCATCGTCGCGATCAAAAGAGATTCCGAGAACGAGCTGAGCAGAGACACCGGTTCTTATGAGACTGCCTCTTTGCCGTTTACGAATTATCTCGGCTACGGCTCAAGCGCTTATGGAGCTGAAGGCTTCGTCCAGGATCTCGCCGCCACCGCGAAAACTAACCCCAACAACGATCTCAAGGTCAGCTATAGCGACGATGCTTATAACTTTTCCTTTGGCTTTCTGCTTAGCTCTTGGTACTACTACACCGTTAATGTCAGCTTCGTGGTCAGTGATGGCGCGTTGACCAACGCCAATGTGGAAATCAACGAATACGGAAGCGACGCTTTTGTCACGGATGATGAAAACGGAACCACCTCTTTGGTCGAAGGCGCTTCTTTTGAAGACAGAAAGCTTTACGTGATTGAACAGACGGTCGGGGATAGGACCTTCATCAGCCCTTACAATCTCGATGATTTCGCTGCGACCAGCTACTCCTTAACTGACGCAGAAGGCGCTTCCATCGGCGATACCTTGACCTTGGAAGCGGGCGACTATATGAAGATCAGCATCACCTCCGTCACCCCCGATAGCGCGAATTTCGACTTCGACACGCCAAAGACAACCGTAACCGGCGGGACTGGTCTTGACGTCTCTTACGCCAATTATGATGGGCCAACGCTTTATTTTGATGCTTCTTCAGTTGGAACTTACTCGGTTGAAATCAAGACCAAGAAGATCACCAAAACCTTAAGCGTCGTCGTCAATGCTCCTAAGCCAAATGCTGTAAGCGTCTCCTGCTACACCGTTTCTCCCTCCGGATATCAGTGGAGCGAAATCGCGAACAACAGCATGAGCGGGTATGCCGGCGTCACCTATTATCTCTCTCCCTCCGTCTCGCCTTATAACGCCAACCAAGATGTGACGGCTTCCGTCGATGCTTCCGCTGAGGATTTCACCATCCAAGAGACCGGCATTTATATGTATGAGGGTTCCACCACTCCGGTCACCACTTATGCCTTCTCTGCAAGCAAGGCCGGCACTTATCCGGTCATCTTCGAAAGCGCGGTCGATTCCTCCATTAGATATGCCGTCACCATCACAATCGCCGACGCTCCGAGCTTCAAAGATGTCCTCGACATTGATAGCGGCTTCGCTTATCGCGATGGCGGAGCGGTGAAATGCACCTTTGATTTCAACGCCACCAATGAGGATGGATCAGAGGGAAGCGTGGTGATTAGCGACGTCCAAAGCGATAAGTCCGAGACCGCGAATTACGTCATTACGAAAAACGCGACCACGGGGATGGGTGATTTCACTCTTACCCACGTTAGCGGAGACGATCTCATCTCGTCTTTGACCATCGCCATCGCCCCTGACTTCACTCCTTATGTCTCGGTTACGTCAGATGACTACACATCAACCTACGCTCTCAGCGTCGCTGATTCCAAGTTCTTCCTTGTGCAGAATTGGAAAGGCGTCGATGGCGAAATGACCTTCACCGCAAGATTCTGGGACAACGGCAATGTTGATCTAAGAATGACGGACAGCGATTTTTACGCGAACTATTTCTACTCCGCTCATTATTCCGTTGCCGGCACTCCTTCCGAGAATGGCTATGCGGTCACGATATCGACCGGCGATGAAAGCCAATCCGATTCGCCTTTCTTCGAGCTGCCCGCAACGTTCTACCTCAGCTCAGATTTCAAGACTTTGAGCGCCGCGTTCACCTGCGGCGGAACGGATTATTCTTTCTCACTCGCCTTCGCCACCGCCGGAAGAGGCGACTGATCGAGCATGAGGCGAAAAATTATCTTGCTTGGCTTATGGCCGTTGCTGCTCTCTTGCGGAGCATCTTCGCCTAAGCCAAGCAATGGCTTGGTCGCTTCTTCTTTGCTTTTGGAGAACACCTCTGAGTTCAAAGAGAGCGTTGCCTGCAGCGCGCTGGGCGAGCAAAAAATCCTTGTCATTCCCTGCCACTTCAAACAGGAAAGGGAATTCTCTGACGGCGATCTGGAAAAGATAAGCCGCGCGTTTTTTGACGCTAGCCTCTCTTCTAGCGGCAATTATTATTCTCTGACGGAGTTTTATAGCAAAAGCAGCGGAGGCAAGCTTTCTTTCTCGGGCGAGGTCACTCCCGTTTTGGAAGTGCCTTACACCGTGGAGGAGGTCGAGAAGGACGGGAACTACTTCCCAGGCGTTCCCGCGAGCGCTTATCTCTCCTCCGGGGTGAGCGACGAATTCCTGCGATCCTACGATTTGGATCAGGATGGCTACGTGGATAATGCGGTCTTCGTTTACTCTAGCCCTTCTTCGTCTAGAAGCGGCCATTTTTGGGCCTGGGTCCATACCTTCGCCACGGAAAGCAACCTATCCCGTCCCAATTTTGCGCATCATATGTGGGTCGGCATCGACAACTTCACCGACGCCAGCTATTCCATTGACGCCCATACGATCATCCATGAGACGGGGCATCTTTTGGGGCTGAGGGACTATTACCCAAGCGACAATTACTATTTGGCCTTAGGCGGCCATTCGATGATGGATTACAACATCTCCGACCACGACCCTTATTCGAAGATGCTTTTGGGCTGGGCCGATCCCATCTATTACGACTTTAAGGATTTTCAGGAAGTCACGGTCGACGTTCCTTCTTTTGAAAACGGGAATCATTTTCTCCTTTTCAAACCCGATTGGAATCATTCCGTCATGGATGAGTATCTTCTTTTTGAGTATTACACCCCGACCGGATTAAACAAGCTGGACGCGGATACAAAGTACTCCAACCGCCCGCAGGGATTCACGGAGTCCGGAATCAAAATCTACCACGTGGACAGCAGAATCGCGAAGTGCAATTACGATGATGCCTCTTCCTCTTTGTCTTTCGATTCGTATGTGAGCGAAATCCCGGATGAGCATCCAGCCGGCGTCTATTACCTCATCGGAGCAAGCAACAGCTATGAGGATTCGAGGACGGACGCATCGAGGCAAGGGCGTTATAAGCAGATCGCTTTAATCGAAAACAAAGAATTCAATAGGCTCCAAGTCGGTGAAAACGCGGATAATGATTCTCTGTTCCAAACAGGAGACGTTTTCTCCTCGGAGGACTCGGCTTATTTGCTTAATGGAAGCTGGAACGACAAAACGAAAGTGGGCCTTACCATGGAAGTCTTGTCGATGGATGAGAGCAAAGCCACCATCAAATTAACCTATCAAGGAGGGAATTTATGAAAAACGTCGGAAAAAAGGTGTATCTAGGACTTAGTTTAGCAATGCTGCTCGCTAGTTGCGGAACCACAGGAGATGGGACTTCTTCCATTTCGTCTTCCGGGCAAACAAGCGAAGAAAACTCTTCAAGCGAGAAAATCGTTGTGGACACCCTTTCGGAAGCGATTGCGAATACCTCTTCCTACAAGCTGAGCGTCGCGGTGAGCGATGGCGTGGAATTCATCTATCAGATCTACGATCCTTCTTTCTACTACTATAGCCCTGAGGAGGGTGGCTACCTGATTCTTCCTTCCGATCGGGAGTACCTCCATTCCTTTGGAACGCGGGGACGCGGCGATTTCGTCTATGACTTCGATCTTGATGTGTATGGGCGTTTTGACCTCGCAAGCGACTACGCCTCTTGCTTTTCCACCAACTTCATGGACATCCTTGGCAAATACGCCGACGATTTCGTGAAAATCGATGAATCTTCGTTCGTCTGCACGGTGGGAGATCTCGCCGATGATTTATGGAACTACACCCAAAACCGCAACCTGAGGTATACGAATTATTTCTGCGTTACCGTCGGGGACGATGGGCGCATCTCTTCCTTTTCCGCCTTTGAGAAGGACTCCTATGATTTCGCAGAGATTTATGCGGTCGACATCACGAAATTCGATCGCGATTCCTTCGCCCCTTACTCTCGCTGGGTGGAAGATGGGTCGAAAGTGAACACCCGCATCTACGATCTCAAGACCGGCTATTCCACCATCTCTTCCTACAAACTCAACTACATGGGCGATGCCGTCGAGATTAGCGGCGTTGTCTCGGGCTTTGACTACGATGGCGCATTCTACATCGCCAATGATGACGATCGGTGCGGCAGCTGCGGCATTCGCGTGGTGTTGGAAGAGGGCTCTTCGTTGCCTTCCCTTAATGACATCGTCACCGTGGAGGGCTATATCGATGCGAAGAATTACGTGGCCTATATCGACGATGCGACGTATCGCAAAACAGGGGAAGCCGCTTACTATCCTTATTTCGAAGAAGAATCGGCAGCCGACTATTATGGCGGCGGCTATTACGGGGCTTACGCTTTTGCCAACAACCCCACTTATGGCGGATCGATCTATAGCGCTTATTCCTATATTTCCGCCCTTCCTGAAACCTTGGAAGAAGGCAAGAAAGCCACGATTGGGCTGATTTGCCCCTCTTTCAAAGCAACGGATGGCACCCTGTTCTCAATGGAGCTCATCTTGCCAGAGAAGATGCCTCTTTCGGAAAAGGAATCCATTGTTTCCTCCTTAGAGGTTTTCGGCGTCTATTCCGAGGAAAACAACACCGCGAAAGAGGTTTCTATTGAGAAGGTCATCTTCCAATTCGATCCCAAGGCCGCTTTCGGCGTGACTTTGGAATACGGGAAGGAAAGCCGCGTTGGCAAGGCCCTGACCCCTTCGGAGAAGGTTGAGGACAAGACGGGCTTGAAAGGCTTCCCTTTCCCCGAGGTTTCCCAATTCAGCTGCTTCCGTTTCGGCGGTTCCAGCGGCATGTTCATCGAATCCACGTATGGGAAAAGCGAGAGGGAGCAGCAGGGCGTCTATTACTATGCCTCTTTGACTGACGAGGAGCTTTCCAAAGAGATCACCGATTTGGAAAACTACGGCTTCTCTTTGTTCGACATCATCAAAGACGATAGCTCCAAGAGCCATTCCATTTACAAGATGGGGGACGTCTATGCCGATTTCCGGACGATGCAAAGCAGTTTTGGCAACGGCTATACCGTTGAAATTTGGGTCTACAAAGGAAAGCTCATTTACAAAAACACGATCAGCGAGATTCTCGCGGAGAAACTCTCTTTCTTCGACGCGGACGATTTCATTTTGCCCGAGGGCTCTTATCAGGCCGATTGCACTTACTATGAGCTCCCTAGCGCGGCTGGGCAGAAATTCGAGCGCGGGTCCTACATACCATGCGTGACCCTTGACGTGGATGAGGATATTTTCCAAAGCCTCAGAAAACGCTACATCAACGAGAAGGGATATTCCCTTTGCCGCAATTCGGACAACTCGGTCTACACCTACAGGACGCGCGGCTCCACCCATTACGTCCTTTATAAGAATATCGAAGGGAGCGAGGAGAAAATCTTCCTTGATATGGTCATGTACCCGACGAGCGATTACACCTTCTTGAACCATGGCGATTTCGCTTACCGCATCGAGACCATGATTTATAAAGGCACCGCCCCCATGGGCACGGTTTATCAAGATGACCTCGACGAGTATTTTTCCATATTCAACGAGCGCAATGGCGTGAGCAACGCCATTCCGAAGATTTCTCTGCCGGAAGGAAGCAAAGTGGAGATGGTTTATGCTTTGCCTATCGACACCATGGAGCAGTATGAATACACCGCATATGGTTATTTCATGGATATGAACGCGTTTGTCTATCCCGCCTCCGCTTCTTCTCTCGACGCGACTTACACGGCGATTACCGATGGCCTCAAAGCCGCGGGGTACACGCTTTATAACACCACCGAAAAAGGCAACGAGGTTTATTATTCGGACCAGACCGATGACTATGGGGCCTACATCATGCTGATGAAGGATTCCTCAAGAAAATTCATCCGCCTTCTTGAAGGCATCGGCGGGATTGATTTCTAAGACCTTCCCTTTTTGATGCCAAATCCCCTTCTTTGGCGGATAATTTCCCCGTGAAGCCCAGAAAAGAGCAAAAGACAAGCACTCAGCGGGTGATATCTTTGTCAATCAAAGAGGGGAAATGGCTTTCGGTTGTCTATGATTCCCGCAAAGAGAACAGAGACACTTCGTTTTGGTGCTATGTTCGGGACATCGACCCGAAAACAAAAATCATTCACTGCGATATGTATAACGATTTCAAGGGAACCGATACCCTTGAATCCATACCTTTGCAGTTCAACCGAATCAAGTCGGCGATTCTTTTGAATTTCACCACGGGCGGAATAAACAAGGAACTGATTCGCAAAATCAACGCAGATCTCCCTTCTTTTGCTTGGCTTGAATATGAAAACTTCGACAACAACATCCTGCGTTACCTTGAGCTTTGCTGTCAAATGGACTCCGATCCCTGCATCAAAGACACCGCTTTGGTGGATGGGATTGATTCAGACGTCTTGAAAGGAAAAGGCGCTTATAAGCTTGATGATTCTCAAATGAAGCAAATGGGGCAATGCGTTAGGAGGAATGAACTTGAGGAATGGAATTCCCGTTATAGCGAACTGGCCTTGTCCCGCCTCTCCATCGATATCCAGAACAAGAAATACATCGTCGCTTATGAACCATTGGCTTTCTCTCCGAAAGATAAATCCATCAAGAAAGTTGGAGGCTTGCGTTTAAACCCCTCTTTCCTGATCGAAGGAAAGAAACATTCTTTATCTACCTATACCGAGATGTCGGCCTCGGAATTCTTGGATTTGCTAAGCAAGAACTTCGTCGAAGCTTCTGAAATCATCCGCGAATCGCTTAGACCAAACGAGATAATCGATACACGCCCCAACTTCTTTTGCCTTTCAAGGGAATATCAAATCGATTTCGCAAGTCTTTTTGAGAAGATTGAGCAAAGATGGGCGAAGGGCGAGCTTGAAGCTCCTTTGAGGGCGTTCTTCGGGAACACTTCCTACGCGGATAATGGCAAAAGGAAGCCGGGGGTTGTCTTGTTCGATACCCATGTGAACGCCGATCAGGCTTTCGCCATCTACAGCGCGCTCAAAAACAAAGTCACCTATGTTCAGGGGCCGCCGGGGACGGGGAAGACTTGCACGATTTTCAACGTTATTTTGTCTTGCTTCTTCGATAGCAGAACCGTTTTGGTCTCCACTAACAACAACAGGCCATTAGACGGCATTGCCGCGAAACTTCATTTTTCAGACGGGGGAGGAGAAATCCCTTTTCCTTATCTTCGCCTTGGAAATAGGCAGGTGAACCAAAATGCCCTAGAGGCTTTGAAGGATTATTTCTCCTCATCATACAAGCCTTCCTTAACGCAAGACGAGTTAGACGAATTGAGGAGAAAAGCCCTTGGGAAGAACAAACAAGCCGTCGATAATCTCACCTCTTTCATGCAACGGAAATCCCTCCTGGATAACTTGTCTTTCCTAGACAAGGTATCCTCGTTGGACGCCAAAAGGAAAATCATCGCCAAAGAAAGAGACATCATCGAGAAAAAGCTGGCCAAACTTCCGGAAATCGCGGAGAAAGAAATCATCGCTAGCTTCGTATCTTTAAGCAGCGACAAAGACGCTCTCGCTTATCTGAATGAATCCTCCCTTCGCCACCTGTCGCGTCTTTCTTCCTCGGATTTTGACGAGCTGCGGGCAATCGCGTTCAACGAGAACGCGGATAGCCGTCTTACGATGTTCAATTCCTTCCTAAGGGATGACAAGAACATCGCGCTCCTCACCACCGCTTTCCCCATTCTTTTTACGACAAACATCTCAAGCGAGAAACTTGGCACCGCGGATTTCCTTTTTGATTTGGTGATCATGGACGAAGCGGGTCAAGCGGATGTGGCGAAATCTCTTTTGCCAATCTCTCGCGGCAAATCCCTTCTTCTTGTCGGCGACGAGGATCAGCTTCTTCCGGTGATAGACGTTGACCCGTCTGTGAATGAGTCAATCCGCAAAGAATACGAAGTGGCCGAGACTTATGACTACATAAGCAATTCGATATTATCGACAATGAAAACCGCCGATAAAGTCAGCAACCGCGTTTTGCTTCGCTCGCATTACCGCTGCGGCAAGAGAATCATCGGATTCAGCAATAGCTATTTCTATGGCAAACAGCTGCGCATAAGCCCCGCTCTTGCCGAAGGCGAGGTTGCTTTTTGCCCTTCTTATAACAAAGTGAAGGCCCCGTTAAAGAATCAGAACTTCCAGGAGGCGGCAAACGTTGTTTCTTATGTAGAAAAGTATGGGGAGAAGGATTTGGCCATCATCACCCCATTCGTGAATCAGGCAAGCCTAATCAATCTTTTGCTCGCTAAAAAAGGCATTGAAGGAGTGAAGGCTGCGACCATTCATTCCGTTCAAGGGGACGAGAAGGGAACGGTTCTCATCTCGACGGGCATTTCCTCTTCTTCCTCTAGAAAAACCGTTGAATGGCTCAATAGCCATGGCGAGATCGCCAATGTGGCGACTTCCCGCGCGAAAAAGAAACTTGTCGTTTTTGGCGATCAGGTTTCTTTGAAAAAGATGAGCACGGGGGATAGCGTGTGGAACGCCCTTTTCGAATACTGCGGTGCCAAAGGGAAAGTCGACGTTATTCCGCCTAGTTACGAAAACGCGGAGATAGGCAAAAGCAACGGCAGTCTCACCGAGGACGAATTCTATAAAACGATTGCCCATATCGTCTCGGTTCGAGGGAATATATCCGTGGTCAGGAACGTGCCCATAAAAGATGTTCTCGGAGAGGAATATAATGGGGATTTGCGGGAATTTGACTCCGTTATCTACGCAAAAAACCTCTTTTCCCCCAAGAAGCCGATCTTCGCTTTCGAGTTCGATGGAGGCGAGCATTACAAGGATGTCGGCCGCATGAAGAGCGACAAGAAGAAAGCGAAAGACTGCAAAGCGAAAGGCCTTCGCTTGATCCGCATCCCTAATTCTTACTGCAAAGATTACGAATTCCTGAAGATCCTGATCGAGGATTATTCGAAGGATGTCAGCGAAGGCGAACAGCTCACGTTGTTTTGACCTGCATTCCCTTGTTTCCTTCATCCATGGGTCTATACTTGCCGTTGCATGGCTGAACTTTACACGTCGGTCCTCATCGTTGAGTGTCTCGCTCTCGCGATTCTGGGTGTCATGGCCTGGCACAACCAACAACTATCAAAAAACGAGAAATTTAGGTTCACTTGGACTTATATCGTCCTTTCCCTGTCCGCGATTTTCGAATGGCTTGCGCTTTATCTGAATGGAAGCGAGGCCTCTCTTCGCTGGCTTCATATTGCGGCGAAGTGCTTGGACTACACTCTTACCCCCGCTGTGGCGTTTTTCTTCGTCCGTCAGGTTGCTCAACTTAAGAAAATCGAACCTTTCTTCCTGATTTTGCTTGGGCTGAACGCGGTTCTGCAGATTGCCTCTTGCTTCACCCACTGGACTTTTTACATCGATGAGGCCGGCGTTTACCAGCACGGCTTGTTGCACCCTGCCTATATTGCCGTGTACGCGCTTGCGATTTGCTACGTCGTCTTGGGCTTCGCGGTTTACGCCAAGCGCTTCCCCCGTCAAAACCTTATCCCCTTCCTCTTGCTTGTCGCTCTTGCTGTCGGCGGCATCCTTGTTCAGGAGTTCTTCGGCAAAAAATTCATCGGCGAGATCCGCATCGGGACTCTTTGCCTTGTCTTCTCCACCATCTTGCTTTACATCCATTACGTCAGCTTTGCCCAACAGCAAAAAGACCTCGATTTAGCAGGCAAAGACAAACTGCTTCGTTATGATTCCTTGTCTGGCTGCCTTTCTCGTTTCGCCTATAACCAAGCTTATGCCGCGTTTGAGTCAAAGCCTCTTGCCCAGGATTTCGCGGTCATGTACATCGATTTGAATGGCTTAAAACAAATCAATGACAAGTATGGCCATGAGGTCGGAGACGAATACATCAAATGCGCGAGTTCGATTTTGCTGAGCACTTTGCATGGCAAAGGCGAATGCTTCCGCACGGGCGGAGACGAATTCCTTGTCTTCCTCCATTCCTCCGAGGAAGAGATCAAAGGGCTTTCCTCGCTTTGCGAGGCCAAGGCCGCGGAATGGAAGGGAATCAAGGGAGAGACCATGTCCCTTGCGATTGGCTATGCGACCGTCGCCTCCAACAATGAGGCGAGTCTCAATAAGCTCGTTGCCATTGCCGACGCTAGGATGTATGAAGAAAAGAAGCGTTACTACGAAGAGCACGGCCTCAAGATAAGGTGTTAATCGACTCTCTCGAAAAATTTATCCCAGTAATGCTTTTTATTGTGGCTTTCTAGACGCTCGAATCTTCCTTCGCTTCCTTCGCTTTCCCTGAAGGCGCCTTTTTCGCTTAATAGCTCGGGATGGTTTTCCAGATGGGGCAACGCGCCGAGTTCGCGGATGCGGAAACTTGCGTATCCTGGAATCATTTCCTCCGTTTGGACGGTGGTTAGCGAAGAAGTCGGCATGAAGAAGTTATGCCACATCACCGCAGGAGAAACGCGGATGAGCTTGCTAAGCAAAAAACTGCCTAGTCCTAAATGGCAAACAAACAAAATGCTTTGCTCGTTCTTGCCTTTTTTGGTCTTGAAGCAGTTCCCGTCTTTTTCATAACCGTGTTCCTTCAGGAAACCATAAAAGGAATTCTCGACGTTGCGGAAGATTTCTTTGTTCTCGGGAGAAACATCCATTTCGGGGGCGTCCCACCAATTTTCGGGATCGTAGCAAAGAGGGTTTTTGGTCCATGATGCGGGCTCTCTATCCCAAACCCAAGGGGATTCTTGCAGCCAAGGCAAAGTGACGGCTTCCCTCTTTGCCTTATTTAAATAAGGCTCCGCGGTCTTCTGGGCTCTGCCTAGTGGTGAGAGGTATATCTCATCGAAATGTCGCTTCGACAATTCATCGGCGAGGAGCTCGGCCTGTTTGAATCCCTTTTCGGTCAGCGAATCGTGTTCGTAATCGGGGTCGCCATGACGGACAATGGTAATTTTCATGGGAATAGATTAGCAAAGTTTGCCCGTGGAGGTTTAGGAAAGCGGTTAGTTTTGGCCAATAAACAAAAAGATATGGCTTCTTTTTGCCTCGCGCCTAGAATGAGAGGGATTTTTAGGAGCGACAACATGAAAACAAGAATCCAAGATGACCTCTACCATGCGGTGAACGGGGAGTGGCTGGAGAAGGCCGTCATCCCAGATGACCGGCCCACGTGCGGCGGGTTCTCCGACCTCAACGAGAACGTAGAGAAAACCCTGAGGGCGGACTTTGCTTCCTTCGCCAAAGGCGAGAAGGAAATCCCATCCCCCGAAGTTGGCGAGGCCGTGAAGCTCTATGGCCTTTATTTGAATGTCGAAAAGAGAAACAAAGACGGCATTTCGCCGTTGCTATCCTCTTTGAAGATGATTCAAGACGTCAAATCCGTGGATGATTTAAGCGCAAAAGCCAAGGATTTTGAGCTTGCAGGCATCCCTCTCCCCTTCAACTCCGGGGTCACGGAAGATATGAAGGATGCGACGAAATATTGCTTCGTCTTGCTTGGCCCGAGCACCATTTTGCCAGATACCTCTTATTACGCGGAGGGAAACGAGGCCGGGAAGCAACTCCTTGCCGTCTATTCTCAGATGGTCGCTTCTCTTCTTGCCATGACCCCCTTAAGCGAAGAGGAGCAAAAGACATATTTGAAGGATTGCCTGGCTTTTGATGAGCTGGTTGCGAAACAAGTGAAGAGCCAAGTCGAATGGGCGGATTACGTGAAGAACCATAATCCGATGGACCTGGAGAAAGTGGAAGGCTATATGAAACCTTTCTCCTTCAAGACGTATCTCGCTTCCATCTTCGGAGACAAAACCCCTTCCATCATCGTGGTTTACGATCCGAAGGCCATCGAGAATTTCTCCGCTTATTTCAATGAGAAGAACCTCCCCTTGTATCTGCACTGGGCCTATTGCAAAGCTTTGCTCTCCGGGGCGAAATATTGCTCCGAGCAAACCCATGAGATCTCCACGATCTATAACCGCACCTTGATGGGCGTCCCCAAAGACCCTGTTTTGGACAAGCAGGCCTATCAGCTTTGCTCCAATTTGTTCTCCGATCCCATCGGCATCTATTATGGCAAGACCTATTTCGGGGAAGAAGCGAAGAAAGACGTCGTTTCTTTGGTAAGGAAGATCATCGAGACATACAAAGGCAGAATGGCTAAGAATTCCTTCCTCAAAGAAGCCACGAAAGAAAAGGCGATCCTCAAGCTTTCGACCATCGAAATCAAGATGGGCTATCCCGACAAAGGCGATCCTTTTTACTCCTCTTTAAGAGTCGATGAAGACGCTTCGCTTTTGGACAACATCACCAAAATCGGCGCAAAAGCCGTGCAAAGAGACTGGGATAAGCTTTACTTGCCGGTTGATCGCAGCCGTTGGGGAATGCCTGGCCATATGGTCAACGCCTGCTATAACCCCTCCGCCAACGACATCACTTTCCCCGCGGCGATCCTGCAGAAGCCCTTCTATGGCCTAGACCAAAGCGAAGAAGAGAACCTTGGCGGCATCGGCGCGGTCATCGGGCATGAAATCAGCCACGCTTTCGATAACAATGGCGCCTCTTTTGACGAGACCGGCAGCCTCAACAATTGGTGGTCGGAAAAAGACTACGCTGCCTTCAACGCCCTCACGAAGAAGATGATTGAGGAATTTGACGGCATCGATTTCTATGGCGGCAAGGTCAACGGGACCCTCACCGTCAGCGAGAACATCGCCGATAACGGCGGCGTAGGAGTCACCCTCGAGATCATGAAATCCATCCCGAATGCGGATTATTCGAAATATTTCAAGAACTGGGCGAAAGTCTGGTGCATGAAGGGCAAGCCTCAATACATCCAATACCTCTTGGTCAATGACGTCCATGGTCCCGCGGAGCTCCGGGCGAACATGCAGCCTAGGAACTTTGCCGAATGGTATTCCACCTTCGATGTGAAGGAAGGGGATGGCATGTATCTCGCCCCTGAAAAACGCGTTTCCATTTGGTGATTATTTGGAGCTAGCCTAACCCTTGCGAAAACCAAAGGGATTTTCGTTTTGGAAGAAGGCCGTCTCGCGGCGAAGACAAGCGCTGGTTGAGATAAATTGCTTCATGCCGTTTTGCATGCAGCTTCTTTGACTTGCGCGAAAGCATATCGCGCGTCTTTTCCATCACTAATGTTTCGTGCACGCATGTGCGCATATGGGAGAAAAAAGGAACGAAATAGCACATTTTCTATACTCTATCGTTTTCGGCTTCGCTCATAATAATTGCAAATAGGGGCCCAAGCCCCATTGAAAGGAAAACTTAAGACATGGAATCTAAATCTCGTCTTATTGGTGGATATCCCGTTATCGGCATCCGCCCGACCATCGACGGCAGAAGAGGACCTCTCAAAGTCAGAGAATCTTTGGAAGACCAGACGATGGGCATGGCTATCGCGGCCAAGAAATTGCTTGAGGAAAACATCCGTTACAGCGATGGGTCGCCGGTTAAGGTCGTCATTGCCCCTTCGACCATCGGCCGCGTCCCTGAGAGCGCTGCCTGCGCTGAATATTTCAAAAAAGAAGGCGTCGACATCACTTTGACCGTCACTCCTTGCTGGTGCTATGGCGCGGAGACCATGGACATGGATCCGATGACCATCAAAGCCGTTTGGGGATTCAACGGCACCGAGCGTCCTGGCGCGGTTTATCTTGCCTCCGTCCTTGCCACTCACGCCCAAAAAGGCCTTCCTGCCTTTGGCATCTACGGCCATGAGGTTCAGGACAAAGACGATACCAGCATCCCTGACGACGTCAAAACCAAAATCCTCCGTTTTGCCCGCGCCGCGGTTGCGGCTGCCACTCTCCGTGGCAAGAGCTACCTCCAGATTGGCTCCGCCACCATGGGCATCGGCGGTTCTCTCATGAACTATGACTTCATGGAAGAATACCTCGGCCTTCGCGTCGAAAGTGTCGACGAAGTCGAAATCATCCGCCGCATGACCTTGGGCATCTATGACCATAAGGAATATGAGCGCGCCCTTGCTTGGGTGAAAAAGAACTGCCATCCTGGCATCGACAAGAACCCCAAAGAGCTGCAGCGCAGCGCCGAGCAAAAAGAAAAAGACTGGGAATTCACGGTCAAGATGTGCTGCATCATCAAAGACCTCTACAACGGGAACAAGAACCTCCCCGAAGGCTGCGAAGAAGAAGCCCTTGGCCACAACGCGATCGTCGGCGGCTTCCAAGGCCAGCGTCAATGGACCGACTTCTATCCCAACTGCGACTTCCCTGAAGCGATCCTTAATAGCACCTTCGACTGGGTCGGTGCGAGAGAGCCCTATACCCTCGCTACCGAGAATGACACTCTTAACGGCATCGGCATGCTCTTTGAACGCCTCCTCAATGGTCGCGCTTCCATCTTCGCCGATGTCCGCACTTATTGGTCCGGCTCCAGCGTCAAGCGCGTCACTGGCTACGACATCGAAGGACACGCCAAAGAAGCGGATGGCTTCCTCCATCTCATCAACAGCGGCGCCCAGTGCATCGATGCCTGCGGCGAAGTCACCGATAAGAATGGCAACCACGTCATGAAGCCCTGGTGGGAGATGACGGATGAAGACATCAAAAAGTGCATGGACGCCACCACTTGGCCTTATGCCGATCTTGGTTATTTCCGTGGCGGCGGATATAGCTCACGCTATCTAACCCGCGCCGAAATGCCGATGACCATGATCCGCCTCGACATCGTGAAAGGCCTTGGTCCGGTTCTCCAGATCGTCGAAGGCTATAGCATCCATCTTCCTGATGAAGTCAGCGACACCCTTTGGAAGAGAACCGACTACACTTGGCCCTGCACCTGGTTCGCCCCTCGCTGCAACGGCAAAGGCTACTTCACCAGCGCCTACGAGGTTATGAACCATTGGGGCGCCAACCACGGCGCCATCACCTATGGCCACATCGGTGCGGATCTCCTCACCCTTGCCTCCATCCTTCGCATCCCCGTCGCGATGCATAACGTCGATGACAAAGACGTCTATCGCCCCGCCTCTTGGGGACTATTCGGAAGCGATCTCGAAGGCCAAGACTACCGCGCTTGCGAAGCTTATGGGCCGATGTATAAAAACATCCGCAAATAAGCAAAATCTTAATATCGTTTTCTGATATAAGCAGTCGACTAGGCTTCTCCTTGCGGGGGAGCCTTTTCGCTTGCAACCGCACAAAAATGCTACTGGCAGGCATTTAGATGAAAGCCCTTTCATTTAAACTAAACTCGATATGAAAAAGATTTTTCTTTTTATTGCCCTTGGCTTTGCCTCCCTTGTGGCTGGCACTATCGCGGTAAAGGCGAAAGGCGTATCGACTTTCGCTAATACCATCACTTCCGGCGGGAATTGGGTCCACTACAAACAAAAGGAAGCCACTTCGACGGAAAATGGCATTCGCGAGTATTGGGTTGCCTGCGGCTTGAATCAGTATCAGTTCACCTCCCCCGATTCTAAAAACATCCGCGAAGCCACCTCTTACGATACCTCTGGCTTCGCAGAGAACGACCCTCGCTGGATCAAGTGGATAAACGAAGACTCTTTGGCCTTCTACGATTCTTCCGTCGGTAATGTGGACTGCTCTGAAATCAGCCAAATAGACGGGAATTGCAAGGTTTTTGGGAATTTCAACTTCGAAATCGGCCGCAAAACCCGTATAAACATCGCAAAGGATAATGACTCGCCCATCTATTCCGTCATGGCCTTGGCGGTTAGCAAAGTGATTGATAGCAACGAGGATTTGAGCAGCTTCGCAAAGTCGATTGAAGCGAAAAACGACGACGGCTATTACGTCATCACCGCGGATTTGGATTCCCCTACCGCTTTTGTTAACACTCTTGCTTCGGAGTGCTATTTCTCTGGCACCATTGATGGGCGAAATCATACGATTAGCAATCCGATTGCTTGGGGTAATCGCCTGTTGGGGCAAGTCAAAGGCGCGACCATCAAAAACCTTAATTACAAAGACGTTTCCGTTTTCTCCATTCTCGCCTCCTCAATAAAAGACACCATGATCGAGAACTGCTCTTTCAAGGCAGCTTCGGCTCTCAATCCCGCTTCTGGAGTTGGCTTTCTTTGCGACGCTATGTATAGCGGCGTCTGTTTGAAGGACGTGACGATCGATTTCGGCGGAGCCTCCTCAAAAATAAGCTGGAACGACTCTTTGGTCCCGGCGATCGCCAAAGAGAACGCTTCGACTTTGGAGAATCCAGTCACCTATGAGAACGTCGTTTTCCATGGGCTGAACTCGACCGATATGTATTTAAAGGATACCCAAGGACGTGCTTTGCGGCCTGATGGCATTACTTATGAAAGCTCTTATCCATTCTTGGAAAATGGCGCGTCCTCCTATTCTTTGGCCTATCTTTCTTCAAGCGCTGAGGCCAAGACCGCGGCGAGTTATGTCCAAGGGAAACTTGCTGCCTCAACCGGAGTCACCTTGCCTTTAGTCTCTTTTGAGCAAGCCAGCGTCGATGAAGATCATAAAAGGGCATATATCTATTTTGGGGATTCAACCTTAGCTGCTTCCTATGGGACGAGCGTTCCTGATGCAAAAGGTTCATTTACTTTATTCACAGGAGGCAAGGGAATCTTCCTTTTCTCGACTGACACGATGGGATATCAAGCGGGCGCTTTGAAGCTTCTTGAGGAGCTTGTTGGCTATCGCTACGTCGGCGATCAAACCGAATCGTTCACTTATACGAAGGGAACGTCAATCGATTTGCCTTATCTAAGGCTAAGCTACACCCCTTCCTTTGGGCTTCGCAAATGCGATTGGAGCGATGGCAGCGATGGAGACATGTACTCTTGGGGCTATAACCAAGGTTACGGGGATTACAGCTATTACATCCCTGCTCCAGCGGTAGGAACGTTGAGCGGCGAGTATTTTCATACCTCCATTCGCGCGCTTTATCCTGGAACTTATTACGCGGATCACCCCTCTTGGTTCGCGGAGAGCGAATCGGGCGGGAATTACGGGGATAATTATTTGCTTTGGCAGCTTTGCTACACCGCGCATGGAAATAGCGATGAGTATCAGGCTATGGTGAATCAAGCCGCGACTTACGTGATGTGGCTTTATAACACGCGCACGAACAAGAATGTGAAGACCTTCTTATTCGGGATCGCGGATAACGGCAATATCTGCCACTGCTCCGCTTGCAATGCCGGCGTCGCGAAATATGGCTCGATCGCGGGAACGGTTCTTAATTTCGTGAACGACCTCCGTGATTTGGTGATACCCAAATTGGATGAGGCGGAACAAAAAGAAGCCAGCATCGGTTTCTTTGCTTACGGCGGGTATGAAGAAGCCCCAATCATCAACGACGCTCCAACCATTCGAATGAAAAACAACGTTTTCTGCCTGGTTGCGCCCATCAACGCGAATTACACCTATCCTTTAACGGATTCCTGCAACGCCTCGTCGAAAGCTATGTTTGACGATTGGACCAGAATCGGCGACGTCTCCGCTTGGCTTTACGACACGAACTTCATGTATTACCTCTTCCCGCTGAATTGTTTTGAAGCCAACCACGACAACCTTGTTTATCTTAAATCCAAAGGGGTAAAGATGGTTTATTTGCAAGGTCAGCATACCGCCGCGCAACCTCGGACCGCTTTCGGCGCCTTCAAGAAGTTTTTGGCGGGCCGCACGATGATGGACGTTAGCCAAAGCTATGCGTCTTTGAAGAATGAGTTCTTCTCCTCTTATTACGGGGAAGCAGGCGGCCTCATGGAACAATTCTTTGATGAAATGGTTTCTCGATGCGTTTCCATTGAAACCAATTCGAAGTTCCATGACGACCTTTATAATTTAGAAACCTCTTACGGCAAAACCGTGTTTGAGCAAATCGCAAATGGGAATTTCTGGGATTTCGACGAGACAAAGAGCTGGGCTGATTTATGCGACACGGCTTACGCGATGGCTACCTCTTCCTCGGCGAAGCGCCATATCAAAATCGAGTCGGTTTTCCCTCGCATGGCGTTATGTGAGTTGTGGAAAGCCGTCAAATGGGGACTTTTCGATGGCAGCAGCAAGCTAAAGGCGTTCCGCCAATCCTTCAAGGCCGACTGCGAAGAGCTTGGGATCACGACTTATAGAGAATCCGGAGTACAGCTCAGCTATTTCTATGAACAATGGGGCATTGCCTAGTCTTTCCGTCCCTTAATTAAGGTACAATACCCCTCATGGAAATCGTTCAATATCTCTCCTCGACCTTAAACATCGCCCCCGCTCAGGTCGAAGCGGTTCTTCGCCTCCTCGCGGAAGGAGGCACGGTCCCTTTCATCGCCCGTTACAAAAAGGAAGAGACGGGGAATCTAAGCGACGTCACTCTTCGCGCTTTCGAAGAAGAGAAAGCCAAATTCGAAAAACTCGAAGATCGCAAAGCCACGGTTTTGAAGAGCATCGAAGAGCAAGGAAAGCTCACCCCTGAATTAAAGGAAGAGATCCTCTCTTGCACCGTCCTTTCCACCCTTGAGGCCATTTACCGCCCTTATAAGCCAAAGAGGAAGACCAGAGGATCCGTCGCGAAGGAAAAAGGGCTGACTCCACTCGCCGAATATATCTTGAAGCAAGGAGGAAGCCTTTCTTCTTTATCTGAGTACGCGAAAACCTTCATCAACGAAGAGAAAGGCGTGAAGAACGAAGAAGAGGCCATGCAAGGCGCGAAAGACATCATCGCCGAGCAAATAAGCGACAACCCCTCCTACTATCTTTTCGCGAAGTCCTATATTTATAAAGCGGGCAAAATCACGTCGAAAGAAACGAAGGAGGATGAGGATCAGAAATACCTCACCTACAACAATTTCACCGTTCAGGTGAATCGAATCAAGCCCCATCAGATTTTGGCGCTTTCCCGCGGCAAGAAAGAAAAGAAACTCACCTACTCCTTTCTTTATGACGAGGTCACCATTGAAAACCAAATCGCCCGCGAGCTTATCAAAAGAGGCAGCCCCTTCAACGATATCCTAAGAGAGACGATTGAAGACTCCTACAAACGTTTGATGGGTCCTTCTTTGGAAAATGAGGTCAATTCCGAACTCTTTGAGAAGGCGGAGGATGCTTCCCTCATCCTTTTCTCGAAAAACCTCAAACAGCTCTTGCTTGATTCTCCGTTGAAGGGAAAGCAGATCCTCGGCTTTGATCCGGGGTATCGAAATGGCTGCAAATTGGCCCTCATTAACCAAAACGGGGCCGTCATCACTTCCTGCATTATCTATCCGACGGTGGGCAAAGAAACCCAGGCGGAAGCGAAGCTTATCGATCTTTACAAAAAGTATGGCTATGACGCGATTGCTTTGGGCAACGGCACGGCCAGCAGAGAGAGCGAAGCTTTTTTGAACAGCTTTTTGGCAAAGAACAACATGGGCAATGTCGCGATCACCATCGTCAATGAATCGGGTGCCTCCGTTTATAGCGCTTCCCCTTTGGCGGTGAAGGAATTCCCCAACATGGATATCGATGAGCGTTCCTCCGTGTCCTTGGCTAGGCGCCTTCTTGATCCGATGGCGGAGCTCGTGAAGATCCCTCCTGAGGCCATCGGGGTTGGCCAATACCAACACGACATGGATCAAACCCGTTTAAAGCAAACCCTGGGCGACACGACAATCGATGCGGTTAACCAGGTTGGCGTTTGGGTGAACACCGCTTCCATCTCGCTTCTTAAATACGTTTCGGGCCTCAACGAGAAAATCGCCACTTCCTTAGTCGCTTATCGCGATGAGAATGGGCCCTTCAAGTACAGGAAGGATCTTTTGAAGGTCAAAGGCCTTGGCGAGAAGACCTTCATGGATGCGGCTGGCTTTTTGCGCATCGACAATGACAATCCCTTGGAACGCACCGCGGTCCACCCAAAGGACTACGAAGCGACTGAGGCTTTGCTGGAGAAGCTCGGTTTGTCGCTGAAGGATATCGGAACGCCGCGGGGGAATGAAGCCTTAGCCAGGGTCACCAATGTCGCTTCTTTAGCCAAGGAGCTCAACATTGGCGACTACACCCTTCGCGACATCATCGAAGAGCTGAAGAAACCAGGGCGCGATCCTCGCGAAAAAACGGTTACCGCGAAGCTCGATAGCAAAGTAAAAGACATGAAAGACCTTGCGATCGGAATGGTTCTTAACGGCACGGTCAGGAATCTTTCGGACTTCGGCGCGTTCGTTGACATCGGCGTCCATCAGGACGGTTTAGTCCACATCTCCGAAATCGCGGATCATTTCGTCTCCCATCCAAGCGATGAGCTTCATATGGGCGAGATCGTCACGGTTAAAGTGATCGGAGTCGATTTGAATCGCAAGCGAATCTCCTTGTCGATAAAGCAAGTCAAGAAAGCGGAATGAATTGACGGGTTCGCCCGTCTTTTCTTATTCTCCAATGAGCTTCACTGAAATATAAGGATGGTGAACGCATGAAAGGTATTTCGTTAGGAAATCCTCTGTGGGGACGGAGAGGGTGACGCTATTGGTGCAAGGGTGAAACCCCAGGGTCTTCTCTTGGAGCAAATCCTCGTCAATCAATAGCTGAATCGCGTTGCTTCGGTCATAAATTAGCCCGAAGGGGTTCGTGCATCCCTTGAAGCAATGAAGATCTTCGCTTAGCTCATCTTCATTTGCAAAAGAAAGCCTTGCTGAGTTGATTTGTTTGGATAATTCCTTGGTCTTGAAACGTTTGTCACCAGGCATCAGCAACAGATAAAACCTCGTATGCTGCTGATTGCACAGAAAGAGATTCTTTGGGACCATTGTTTCTAGTTTTTTCTCAATCTCTGCATATTGATCCATGGTATACATGGCTTCGTGTTCCATCTTCTTGAATGGAATAGCGAGGTTCTGCAGTGTTTTTTCAATTTCTTCTTCAAACTCGTTCATGAGAAAATTATAAGACTTGCCTCTATTTTATTTGCATGGTGTATTCTTACCCCATGAACAACTATCCTGACCTGAACAAAAAGAAACCGTCATTAGAAACTCCGTCTCTAATTTTGGCTTATCTTCGTGAAGATCAATCCGAGACGATCTTCAACGCTTGGGCTTCGGATTCTACGGTTACCCGTTATTTGACTTGGAACCCTCATAAAGAAGTGAAAGAAACCGAGCGTTTGCTCCGGCACTGGGTGAGAGATTACGCCGATCCTAGGAATGAAAGATTCGGCCTGTACAAAAAAGAGAATGGTGAGCTTATCGGGATGATCGACATCGTCTGCTTTGAGAAAGAGGACGGCTGCCCAGCTCTTGGCTATGTCATGAAACGCTCCGAATGGGGGCATGGTTACATGACAGAGGCCTTAGGCGCTTTCGCCGATTATCTTTTCTCGCTTGGCTACCCACGTCTTCATATCTCCGCCATGAAAGATAACATCGGCAGCAATCGCGTGATATGCAAAAACAGCTTCCGCCTCATTCACTCCTCTCTTCGCGCCTTAGGGCCTTGCAAACAAGACATCATATTAACTCGCAACGACTATGTGAAAGACAATCCGAATCTCTCGAAGTGAGCTTTCGGGGTTCGGCAGCGGTCAATTTCTTAAAAAATTAGCACAGCTTCGATGTTTTTTTATTGGTAAATCCTAATAAATTTTGGCGCATCACCCTACAAAAAAGCGTCTCCATTCAAGAGGCGCTTGATGATTTATGCCTTAGGCCTTGAGGAAGGCTTTGTAGGCCAGATAGGCTTCGTAGACGTCCGCTTTGGAAACGATTTCCATTGGGGCGTGCATGGAGAGCACCGGGACGCCGGCATCGAGGACGTACATGTTGTAGTTCCCAAGGATGTAGGCGATCGTTCCTCCTCCGCCTTGATCGACTTTGCCGATCTCGGAGGTTTGGTAATAGACGTTGTTCTCATCCATCGCATTTCTTACGAAAGCGACGAATTCAGGCATCGCGTCATTGGAGCCGCTCTTGCCGCGAGACCCGGTGTATTTGTTGAACACCACGCCTTTCCCAAAGTAGCAGGAATTGTTCGGCTCATTGACGCTAGGATAAAGCGGGTCGACTGCGCCAGAGACGTCGCTAGAAAGCATTTTGCTGTTGCTCATTGCGTGGCGGGTGGCCAAATTGCTGTCTTTCCCTTGCTTAGCAAGCATCTCGGCGACCGTGTTCTCAAACCACATTGATTGAGCCCCCGTCGCCCCGATTGAGCCGACTTCTTCTTTGTCGACTAGCACCGCGATGGTCGTGTATTCGCATTCGCCTTGATCAAGGACTGCTTTGAAAGAGGTATAGGCGCAGACCCTGTCGTCGTGGCCGTAGCCGGCGATCATGGAGCGGTCTAAGCCGTAATCTCTCGCCGGTCCTGCGGGTACGGCAACAAGCTCGCTAGAGAGGAAATCCTCTTGCTCAATCCCGTACTTTGCCTTCAAAAGGGCGAGGATGTTTTCTTTCACTAGATGCTTTTTCTTGTCTTGGGTTTGGGCGGGAATGTTTCCGATGGAGAGGTCAAGGCTTTCGCCTTCGATTGCATTGGCCAAAGGCTTTTGCATCTGGTCAGCGGAGAGATGGATCAAGAGATCGGTGATGCCAAGGACGGGGTCGTTAGGGTCTTCGCCGATGGAGATTTTGACGCAGGTGCCATCTTTCTTGTAGACGACGCCATGAAGCGCCAAAGGAATGGTGACGTATTGATATTTCTTGATGCCACCATAGTAATGGGTCTCGAACATCGCGAAGCCGCCCTTTTCGTAAAGCGGATTTTGCTTGATGTCTAGACGTGGGGAATCGATGTGAGCCCCAAGGATTCTCGATCCTTCTTCGATTGGCTTTTTGCCAATGACGGCGCACAAGAAGTTCTTCCCTTTGTTGAGCGCGTAGACTTTGTCCCCGGGTTTTAGCTCTTTGAAGGTGCTGAGTTCTTTAAAACCTGCCTTTTCCGCCATATCGATGGCTTCTTCAACGACAAGACGCTCCGTCTTGCCATAGCTTAAGAATTGTTTGTAGCCTTCGCAAAAGGCGAAAATAGCTTCTTTTTTCTCGTTGTTTGCGTCAGTCCAAATGTTTTTTGCGTACATGCAACTGTCCTCCTGGTAAGAGAAAAGATACTCCTTGAATTCCTCAAAACAAGCCAAACGATGAGGAAAATTGCCAAAGCGAGAAAATAAGCCTCATTTCTTAAGAAAGAAATGCCTTTTTCTCTCTTTTCAACCATAATAACCTTATGGGCTATTTAGTGGATTACGTGAAATGGAGAGGCGAGATCACCATAGAGAATTCGCCTTTCAACGTTTTTGATTCCATGGTCATATCCGCGCTTAGCTACATTCGTTTCGAAGGCACGGTCACAAGCGAAGAGGCTTTGCCTATAGTCGAGGCGGTCGCGCGAATCAGGAAAATCAAAGAGCCCGTGTTCGCTACCTGCGACTGGGCGATGCAAAAGAAAGCGTACAAAGAGCTTTTGGATGCGATTATTGAAAGCAAGCGCTTCTCTTCCCTGCTTCTCTCCCATTATGAGGACAATACCGACGAGAAAGACACGACGCAGTTCGGGGCGATGACATTTACTTTCCCTAACGGGGAGATTGCGCTTGGCTTCCGCGGGACGGACGAGACAATCGTTGGCTGGAAAGAGAATGCGCAGCTCTCTTTCATGAAGGCCAGCGCTCAAAAGAAAGCCGCCGAATACGCCCTTAGGCAAACCAAAGAGGGAAAACCGTTTTTTCTCTGCGGCCATTCAAAAGGCGGCAATCTTGCCTTATGCGGCGCCATCGCCTTAAGCGAAGAGGAACTTCCCCTACTGCAGCATCTTTATCTCCTTGACTCCCCGGGCCTTTGCCCTGAGGTCTTTGGAAAGGTGGACCTTTCGCCATTGGATGATAAAACAACGTTTATCGTTCCGGCCTATGACGTCGTAGGACAGTTCTTTCCCATGGGGTTCAAACACACCCATATCATTCAAAGCGACGCGATGGGCGTGCTGCAACACGCTTTCCTTGCCTGGAGGATCGACGGAGGCTCTTTCATTGAGAAGAAGGGTTATTCCCCGGAATGCGAATGGGTCAACAAAATGGTCCGCGATTGGTTGGTCGATGTCACTTTGGACGAAAGAAAGCAGTTTGTTGCCGATATTTTTGGCGCGATGACGAAGCACGGCGAGAAGACCATTTGGGATTTAGGAAAGAACCCAACTAGGACGATGGACCGTCTCGTCCTCTCTTATATTGGTGCTGGCAGAAATGAGCGCAAAACCGTCGCAAAACTTGGATTTGCGGCGTTTTTCGGGGCTTCGTTTCGCGAAGTTATCCATCTGAAGAGCTTCCCTGAATTCCTCATTTCAAATCTTACTCAAGCGATTGCTTTGATCACGGTTGGGCTTCTTCTTGCCTTGATGCCTGATTCTCTTCCATGGATTGTCGTCGCGATTGTTTCGGCTTTGCTGGTGCTGACTTGGGTCGTCGCGATTTATTACCTCGTCAAATCAAAAGGCGATTGGCGACTGTATCAGTTGCGCATCGCCGTGGTCGTGATGGCCTCTCTTGCCTATGCGGGCTTGGCGGTTCTTGGATATAACGTGATCAACAGCCTATTCACTTGGGCGGCAGGGATGCTCTTTTTGTTCTTGGCCGTTATTATTGGCATTTCCTTGCGTCAAACGGACGGGAAACGAATTTATCGGCGCGTCGTGAATTTCATCGAAGTTACCCTGTACACGTTGATCGGCATGTTTTTGCTTTTCGCGCCTCAAAGCATTTTAGGTTATGGCATCTTCGTGACGGGAATCGTCATGATGGTAGACGGCATCTATAAATTAATCCGTTAATGCTTTTCTAGGAATGTTTTTAAGCTCTTGTACAAGAGCAACGATAGAGCGATGACAAACGTATCTTTCATCGCGTTGAAAGGCAAAACCGCGAATAAAGCATAGCCCCATTCCAAATTCCTTATCGCGGGATTCGCGGCTTGGCAAATCGCAAGCAAGGAATCCAAAGGAATGCCATACAAAGAGGAATAGAAAGGAACGAGGGCATAGACATTTAAAACCATTGCCATAATGAGTTGCAGCGGCGTCGAAATCACTAGGCCAAGAAGGAGCGCCTTCCAATTTTTCTTCCCTTTGTAGATGAAGCAAACAGGAAGAATGAAGAAGAGCGACAAAGCTAAATCCGCCCATTCTCCAACGCTTGCTGTTGTGGTGAATGGGAGCTTTATGAGGGTTTTGCAAAGCAATGTGAGGAAAGCGCACCAAGGCCCCTCGGCCAGCCCAACGATCAATACGGGGACTTCGTCAAAATGAAGGGTGAGAAATTCTGGGAAGAAAGGCAACCTGATTGTGAATATCGGCACGACATATAAAAGGGCGGACAAAGCTCCAAAAACGCCAGCTTTTGCAATTGAAGAAACGCTCTTCCTATTGTTTTCCCCTTTGTTCGTTTCCTTGAAGTAGAGGCGGCAAGCAAAAGAAGAGACTAAGAGAATCGCGGCAATCGTTAGGGCTTTTACGAAGGTCTCGTTCATGAAGTTATTTTTCTAAGAGAACCCCGTAACGAACCGAAGAGGGCAAACCATGTTTGGCCGTTATCAGCAGGTTGACCTTTTTCCCTGAATTAAGCGTTAAAAGAGCGGTTTTCTCGTTATTTTGGGCATCCCTAAGAAGAGCTTTTAAAACATCGCTTTCTTCAAATAAGGAATACACGCCCCTTGCGTTTTTAGAAGCCAAGTCCAAAAGATTGTCATATCCAAGCAACGTTAAGCACAGGGAGTTCGCGTAATAGATTTCTCCACGATTGCCAAAGAGGAAAAACGGAACGGGAAGATTGTCGGCGATTGAATGAAAGTTGAGCCCCAGAGCTGTTTTGTCCAAATTGTCGAAACCCTTTTGATATTGAAGGCTTTGCCCTTTTCCAAAGAGCTTCGCAGCATAACAGGCTTTATCCGCGCATAGGAGTAAGGATGTGTAATCTTTTGCCTGGCTCGGATATTCCACATATCCCACGGATACCGCAACATTCACTTCGCCTTTTCCGGTGCTAAAGCAATGCCTAGAAGAAGCGAACTTGGTGAAGGCCTCTTGAACGGAAGAGGCGGTTTGTCTAGGTAATAAAAGCGAAATCTCATCGCCGCCAAATCGGCCAATGATGGCATCTTCCCCAAAGAAGTCTTTGATGCCGGCGGACAGCGTCTGCAAAGCGGTGTCTCCGATTTGATGGCCATAGAGATCGTTGATGTTCTTAAAGTCGTCAATGTCGATGAGGCCCAAGACGCATGGATCCTCCGGATTCGCTTCAAAGTAATTTTTTACGGCCTCTTCGTAGCCATAACGATTCAGCAAACCGGTCAGTTGATCTCGCCTAGCGCGGTAACGAAGTTCCTTAAGCAAAAGCGTGTTAGCCCACTTAAACGTCATGAAATAACACGAGTTCTGCAGGATTTTCTTTGCAGTTTCTTCTTTTTGGATAGGGTAATCGTCCGCGCATAAGCAAGCGGCAAGGCGCCCCTCGTTAATAAACGGGAAGGCCATGTGGGTCTTCACCCCGAAAGACAGAAAAGTTTTGGAAGCCTCGTCCCCTTCTTCTGCTTTTTTCTCATCCAAGATAAGAGGTTCCCCCATTTTCTTCGCGCGGGGGAGAAGCGCGGTTATGGCCTCTGAGGTGGGCGGTATTGGATCGGGGAGGTCTTCGCTTTCTTTGTATTGGGCAATAATCGCTTTCTCTTTGCCTAGTTTCACAAAGAAAACGCGCTTGGCGCTGATTTTTTGAGCGATTGCTTTGAGCAAAGAAGAAAGAGAATCCTCATCCATTGCGCTCGCGGAGATTTTTTGAGCGAGTTCGAGATTTGCTTCATTAACGAGCTTCTCGTGCCTCAATGTTCTGAATTCTTCTTCTTGGACGTCGGCGTTTATGTACATTACGGCGAAGAAATCTGGGTCATGGGTGGGCGACACGATGTAATTGACGTATCCGCCTAAAGGGGCATAAAAGCAAGAGCCTTTAATCGCCTCTTTGCTTGTTTCGATGGTCGCGATGTAACTAAGCCAAGTTTCTTTTGCTTTTTGGCTATGGACCTCGCTGATGTCCTTGCCAAGGAACTCTTTTTCGCCGCGCATCGAAAGCTCGCAGAAACGCTCGTTCACATAGGCGTAGGAGACCTTTTTTATCGTTCCGTTTTCTCTAGTTACTTCCATTAAAGCGAACGCCACGGGCAAATGAGAAAAGAGCTCAGGGTTGACGGATAAGCTTTTTTTCTCTGCTTCGGCAATTTTCATAGGAACCAACGAAAGTTTTTACACTCACTTTGGATGCTTTTCAAGCGGAATGCTCAAACTCCTTTCCTTAGAAAGACGAATTTGCCTAGCGCCTATTCATGGCGAAGGGCGTCGACGAATTCCTGAACGGATTTGTCGTAAAGCTCAGGATTGACGATGCGAAGGTGGCTGTGGGCGCCATGAGGAAACATGACGAGTTTCTTGGGGGTGGCTTCGGGGATTTTGGAATAAAGGAGCCTGGTTTTTTCCGGCAAGGAATAGATATCCTCTTCCGAGGCCATCATGAGGGTTTGAATTTGAATTTCGCCCATATGAAATAGGGGCCCGTCCTTTTTGATGTCGTAGCCATAGAGCTTTTTGATGCGGTGACGGAAGTAAGCGACGCAGGTAAGCGGATTGATCTTCGCGTTTTTCCTGACCCTTAGTTTCAAAGTTTCATAAAGGCTCACATATAGACCGTCAGTCACCAAGCCAACTATCGCGGATGGTTTATTCGGATCCGTCGCGGCGTGGACGCAAGAGCTGGAACCCACACAGATTCCATGAAGAATGACTTTTTCGATCCCTTTCTTGCTCGTCAGCCAATGGACGAAAGCAAAGATGTCAAGACGTTCCATGTATCCGCAGCCATGGGTTTCACCATCGCTTTTTCCGTGCGCCCTTGTATCCACCACTAAAACGTTCACGCCCGCTTTGCGATAGCTTTCCGCATAGAAAAGCGAATAGACGAGCGTTTCGGGGCGCCCTGGCATGATGATGACGGCTTCTTTGCTTTTGAAATCGTAATACTCGCCATAGAGATTCAAACCATCCTCGGTCAGAACGTGGACCTCCGAGCAATGTTTCCGGTTCGAGGCTTGGAAGTCTTTGGCTAGACTCCACATCCTCAGCATCTCTTCGTTTTTGGAGTCGCTTGGAACGTCCCTGCTCCACTTCTCTTTCTTTTTCCTTTTGAAAAGGGAATCGAAAATGGGGATGGGCACGATGAAGAACATGCCAAACAAAGGCATTGCAACGAGAACGAGAACAAGTCCGAGAATTAGATAGAACCACCAAGGCATGGCGATATTCTAAACTCTTCATTTCCTTAAGCATAGAAGCAGGCTTTTCCCCATAGGGGAATGGTTTGCCTTCTTTCTTGTTTTTAGTTCTAGTAGAATGGTGCCCGTTAAAAGGAATTAAGAAAACATGAACCCAAAATTTGCCCTCGTAACCGATTTCGGTTGCGCGCTTACCAAAGACCTACGCGATCGCTTCCAAATCGATGCTCATATTGATGGAAACGTCACTTACCCTGATGGTCGCACGGTCAAATCTGACCTTGATTGGACGACGATGACGCCGGAGCAATATTTCAACTCGTTTAAAGACAAGAAATTCATCCTTAAGACCAGCTGCCCGAACGTTGATGAGATCGCAGCAATGTTTTTGCCTTTCGCGAAAGACGGTCGCGACATTTTGATGGTCACGATTTCTTCCGGCTTAAGCGGAACCTACAATTTTGCCCTCAAAGCTGCGGAAAAGGTGATGAGCGAATACCCTGGAGTCAAAGTCCGCATCGTGGACTCCCTTCGTTATAGCACTGCCCAAGGCATGCTCCTTTCCTACGCTTCAAAGCTCAGAGAAGAAGGAAAGAACTGTGACGAAGTCGCGGATTGGCTTGAAGAAAACAAACAATGCTTCCACCAGATCGGCATCATGGACGACCTTTTCTTCCTCTCTCGCACGGGCCGCATCAACAAGGCGGCGGCATTCATGGGGTCGTTAGTCGGCGTTGAGCCAATGGCGGATTTCTCTTCCAATGGCCTTTGCACGGTAATCGGCAAAGGAAAAGGAAAGAGAAAGAGCCTCGATGCGGCGGTCGCTTATTTGCAGAAACTCGCCATCAACCCCAAGGATCAAGTTCTCTTTGTGGCTCATTCGCTCCGCGAAAAGGAGACTGAGTATTTCAAGAAGACCATCGAAGAAAAAGTCGGGCCGAAAGAGGTCATCGTTTCTTCCGTTGATATGGTTTGCGGCGCCAACATTGGCCCAGGCCTAGTCGCCGTGTTCTTCTACGGGCAAAAAATCACCGACGACCTGTCCATGGAAAAAGCCGTCCTCGCCGATTGCTTTCAAGGAAAATAAGGAATGCCGAATCTCGACGCTGCGCTATTCAGGTCGATGATGGTCAATGGCTATCTCGGTTTGAAGAGCCACCTTAACGAAGTAAACGACCTGAATGTTTTCCCTGTCCCCGACGGAGACACGGGATCGAACATGGGCGGCACGATGAACGGGGGCATCCTCGCTCTTTCGAATTCCAAGAGCCATTCAGTCGGCGAACTTTCCTCTGAGATGGCAAAGGGGATGCTGCTGAGCGCAAGAGGCAATTCCGGCGTTATCCTTTCCCAATTCTTTGCTGGTTTTGCCAAAGGCTTAGCAGGCATTGAAGAGCCTAGCGTGGAGCAATTTGCTGAGGCGATGCTCCGTGGTGTGCAAGAAGCTTATTCGATTGTCGTGAAACCCGTCGAAGGGACGATCCTCACCGTGATGAGAGAAGGCTGCGAGGAGGCTGGGAAGCACTTAAACAGCCACACCTCCTTCGCGGATTATTTCGCATCTTTGATCTCTGCGATGAGAACAAGCTTAGACAAAACCCCGGACTTGCTCCCGATTCTAAAAGAAGCCGGCGTAATTGATTCCGGCGGCGCGGGGCTTGTTTACATCGTGGAAGGCATGGGGCAAGCAATCGGAGGCAAAATCATTGAAAACGTGTCTCTTGATTTATCTTCTTCCACTCAGCAAAGCGTTGACGTTTCCGCGTTTACTCCGGACACCCCTTTGGATTATGGCTATTGCACGGAGTTCATCTTGCAGCTTAGCAATCTCAAGGGTGGGGTGGAGAAATTCAAGCTTGAAGATCTCATTTCCTATTTCAATACCCTTGGCGATTCGCTCGTCGCGTTTGCGCAAGGCACATTGGTCAAAGTCCACGTTCATACAAAAACGCCAGAAAAAGCGATCGCTTATGCCCGCCAATTCGGCGAATTCTTGACCTTCAAGATGGAGAACATGACCTTGCAGCATAACGAGGCTTCCATCGAAAAATCTCGTCACCGTGGCTTTGCGAGCAAACCTTTGCAGACCAAAAAGAAGCTAGGGATCGTCGCCGTAGCTCCCAGCACCACTCTTGCGGCGCGTTTTAAAGAATACGGCGTCGATCAAGTGATTTTGGGGGGCGATACGATGAACGTATCCGCTCAGGCATTCATTGATGCAATCAAAAAAGCCAACGCCGAAGAAGTCATTGTTTTGCCCAACAGCAAGAATGAGACCATGGTCGCTGAGCAAGCCTGCTCGACATTTAGCGATATCAAAGCGGTTGTCTGCAAAACAGAAGATGTCGCGGTTGGAATGGGCGTCGCCTCCGTAATGGATAAGGCGAACCTTTCGCTTGAAGAGAACCTAGAGTACGCCAAAAACGAAATCGAAAACTGCATTTCTTTGAAGATTGGGCAGACTTCGAAAACGTTTGTCCTAGACGGCAAGGAAGTTGCTCCTGGCGGATATTTGGCATTCATCAACGGCAAGCCCGTTTACTACAATGATGATTTCGAAGGGGCTTTTGCGGGCTTATTGGAAAAAATAGAGGGTTTTGATGAGAAAACCGTGCTGACGATGTTCTTCGCGGACAATATTGCCGAGGAAACCCGTTCCGCCTGCGAGAGCATCGCCCAAGAAAAATCGGATGGCTTCCTTGAGACCTATTCGCTTCCTGGCGGCCAGAAGATTTACCAGTTGATTGCTTTGTTGGAGTAAGACATGGAAGAACAAGAGATCATCGAGGTTGAGGCAATCGACAAATCGATCCACGATGCCCAACCGAATGAAAAGCCGAAGAAAGCCAAGTATCAATACGGCAGGCGGATTGAGAAATTCACGAAAATCGATTGGCTTTGTCTGCGCTTCTTTTTCCCGTTCTTTTTGATTGGGGCTCTTGGGTCGTGGGCGCTTTGGATTGGCTATTTTCAGCATCCTGAGAACATTTTCTTCTTAATCTTTTTGATTTTGGCGTTGGTTATCTTCGGCTTTTCCGTTTTGATGTTCGCTTCCCATTTCCTTTGGAAGGCATTAATCAATTCTTGGAAGAAAAAAGATCCGAATTATGAGGGATAAGCTATGTCTTCGATTCGCGTAGAGCATTTGTGCAAAATCTATAATCAAGGAAAAGAAAATGAAGTTATCGCGCTGAACGACGTTTCCTTTTCCGCGGAAGAAGGCGAATTCATTGTCATCATCGGCCCTTCTGGCGCTGGAAAGAGCACCCTTCTTAACCTACTAGGCGGCATGGACGTTTCCACTTCCGGCTCTTATTGGATTGGGAATGAGGACGCCTCGAAGTTCAGCGCGAAGCAATTGCAGCTGCTTCGTCGTGACAAGATCGGCTTTGTTTTTCAATTCTATAATCTCATGCCGAACCTAACGGCTTTAGAAAACGTTGCATTAGCAGCGTCTGTTGTCGATAACGCCTTCGATCCGAAGACGACCTTAGAAGGAGTTGGCTTGGGCAAACGCTTGGGCAATTTCCCCTCCGAGCTTTCTGGTGGCGAGCAGCAAAGGGTCGCCATCGCCCGCGCTTTGGTGAAGAACCCCGCCCTGCTTCTTTGCGATGAGCCCACGGGGGCGCTTGATTCGAAAACCGGAGCCAGCATCATCAAACTTCTTTCGGATGTCTGCGCTTCTTATAAGAAGACTGTTTTGATGGTCACTCACAACGCGAAAATCGCTTCCGTCGCGAAACGGGTTTTAAAGATCGCTGATGGGCGGATCGTTGAGGATATCCATAACGATCATCCCTTGAGTCCTGAGGAAGTGAGCTGGTAAATGGGAAAAAAGAAGCGGTATTTGCATTGGTTTCGGAAGAACATCCTTTCTTCCATTGGCTTGCGCGTGCTTCATAAGGCCAAGTCCGTGGAGAAGTGGAAAGGCCAAAAAGGGCCTAGCTTGGAGGAAACGGACGAATCTCTTTGCAAAGCGATAGATTCAAAGGTTCCGTTTGCTGCGATTCGTTTTGGGGCTGTCGAACTCTCTTGCTTGAATAACCACGAGAAGATCGAGCTCGGTCTAAAGAAACATTATAAGGGGTCCGTCGTTTATTCCATGAAAAACAACGCGGGATTCTTCCCTGCCGACGAAGCATCCTTGCAGGAATATGGCGACCGGCTTCTGCCTTTGCTAAAAGAAACGACATTCTTAGGAATCTCGGGCGTCCATATGGAAGAGTACTTCCAAGAAGTATATTGCCCCGATAGCCAAACCCTCCTTTATGAAGGGTTTGAACCGCTTCATGGTCGATGGTCTAGCCATCTCAAAGGAAAGAAGGTGCTGGTGATTTCTCCGTTCGCCGATCAAATTAAAGATCAGTACGCGAAAAGAGATAAGTTATTCCCCAAGGGCAGCGACATCCTTCCCGAATTCACTTTGCTAACGATCGAATCTCCTTTGACTTGCGCGGATGGCGTTGTAGAAGGGTCGAACTTCTTTGCCGAATTGGAAAAAATGAAAAAAGCGATGTCGGAATGCGATTTTGACATCGCGCTTATCGGCGCGGGGGCTTACGGGACATTCCTTGCCTTAGAAGCGAAGCGTCTTGGGAAACAAGGCATTCAGACAGGCGGGGCCACGATGACTCTCTTTGGGTTGATTGGCAAACGGTGGGACAAGCGTGACCACGTGGTAAAATATGTTAATTCTTCGTGGGTTAGGCCCTCTCGGAAACCTGCTGGATATGAGAAAATAGAAGGAGGAGCGTATTGGTGATGGAAGAAAACGATATTTCAAAGAATGCCGAAGAGACGGCTTTTCTGTCTCGCTATGATACGGTTTTATCTTTTTTATCCCTTGAGGTTCTTTGTTTAGGGACTTTTGCCCTGGGAGGTGCATTGGGCCTCACCATTTTCCGCATTCTCAGCCTTTTCTTGTCCTTCATCACGATTGGCTTCTTGTTCAACAACTACTGCGCGGAAGAAAAAAAGCGTTACTGGATACGCTTGATCCCCTTTCTTTGCCTTGCCTTGCTTCTTGGGCTTTCGCGGTTTTTTCTAACAAGCGGAACGTCTTTTTTCAGCGATCTCATTAATGGCCTAGTTGTCAGCGTGGGCCTCATCGGCTTCTTTTTGCTAGGACAAGGGGTTAAATCGATCCCCGTCCTTAAAAAAGACATCATCTTGCTTTGCCTAGGCGGAACGCTTGCCTTAATGGTTTTGATCCCCGGCTTTTACTCCTTGGTCCGCTATGGCTTCTTCTACGCTCAAAAATACAAGGGAATGGTTTATTACTACGATGGAGTTGTTTTCCAAATCGCAAATGAGACGAAGGCTTTGAGCGGATTCTCTTTCTTGGAAGTCAGCCTTTCTTATGGGAAGTTCGCTTCTTTCTTGCTGAGCCTTGCTGCGATTCCGTGCATGTTCATCTCTCCCAAAAAGGAGACGAAGCGCTTCCTTTGCTTCCTTGGCTTTGGCTTGTTTGGCCTATTGGATTTAATCATCGTGCCCTTCTGGCTCGCTTTGATTCTTGTGGCGTTTATTTATTTGCTCGCTTTTATTTATCGGCTTGTTTGGGGGAATGTGCAAAAGAACGGCAGCCAAGAAAAAGCCGATAAAGCCTTGAAAATTTGCTTCTTCGTTTTGATAGGTCTTGTATTGGCTGGATTGGTTTTCTTGACGATTGACGCCTTGACGAATTCCATTATTTCCAAATTGCCTATTAAAGCTGTGCAGGCAAGCAGAGCAAACGGCATTCTCTCCCGCATCGCCAACGCCATTCGCGGCGTTTTCCTAGAGGAAGGCGACTCAGGCAAAAAACTTAACTTGCTCGGAATGCTTTTCGGGGTCAATTCTTCCTATGCAAGCGATAAGATGCTCACTAGGGTTTTTGAGTTTAGCTTGCTTTGGGAAAACGGCCTAATCGCGTTCGCTTTGTTCCTTTGCTGCGCTTTCTTCATGATCAAAGAATCCCACCGCTTCTTGGTGAAAGGGAATGAGAGAATGGATTATAAAGTAGCCGTTGTCGCGCTTCTTCTTGGATTATTCCTCTACCTTTCCATTTTCAACGATGAGCAGCCCGCTCGTCATTCGGAAGCCTTCTACGCTTGTAGCAGAGGGTCCTTCCCGATGCTTGCTTGCTTTGCTTCCGGCTTGATTTATACCCATAAGAAAAAGGAGGCTCGTCATGAATAAGAGAAACCTTTGCGCGCCACTTCTAATTTGCCTCTCTCTGATTTCCTGCGCAGACACATCCGAACTATACAAAGGGAACGCTTATATCGCGGTTAATTTCATAGACAACCGTTATTCCATTTGGCCGGATAAACTAAAGAATGCGACTATTAAAGAAACGAAAAATCTCGTGAACGTCAAGGAAGACGGCAGCACGAATGGTTGCTATTTCGCCGGCAGCGACATCGCCGGCGATGGAGTGACTTGCTATGGCTACAATCAGCTTAAAGCCAGACATCCGGAAGCCGTGACGGTCGACGGAACAAAAGATGGGACGCCTTTGTATTGGACGATTCCCAGCGGAGGCATGACTTTAAGCAATGGGACCCGCATATACGCCGGGGCTGACATCATCAACAATGGCGTCGGGGAATGGGCGGATCAGTCGCCCTTAGTTGGCGTGCTGTATGGCCAAACCAAAAAGCTCAATCTTTTGAACTCCGCCTTCTCGCGCGGCTATTTGTCGAAACTTTATAATGGGCAGATTCAATGCGACGCTTGGTCGAGTTATTCTCTTGTTGAGCTTGATAGATCGGGATATGGGACCTTCTTCCCCGTGGAGCTTCATAGCGCCTCTTATTTCGCGTTCTCCTGCCGCGGAGGCAGCGACACTCCAGGCGCTTCTGGAGGCAGACTCAGTCGCTTTGATATAAATGTGACCTTCTATAAGTTGGAAAATGAGGGTTATACTGGGACGACTTTTGCTCTTGATAATGTTCCTTTGGAGACCAATATCTCCGCAGAACACACTTCTTTAGTTGGCTTTTACTTCGATGAAGTAGGCTATGATCCAAGCGGAGTGGTCGGCATGTCCGTGACTTATTCTTTAAAAGAGGACAAATCCTTAATCGATGGCGTCTATGTTTGCCCGACGGATGATTTCGACGATCCCGATGCGACCTATCATACGGGATTGATCATGCTTGAAGTTTTGTTCCCGGATTCAGAATGGAATTGAGGGTCACTTCTTTTTGAGATAAGGCGAGATATCAAGCCACTCTCCCATAGTGAAATCGCAGGAATCGTCATCTAAGATGAGCGTTCCTTTGGCTGGAGTGAAAGTCATCTCGCTGAAATATATTTTCCCATCGATCTCATAAAGATCGCACCGCACGAAAGGAAAGGGCGCGCAAAGGTCTTCCGCCATTTTGACCATGGCATCCCAATCTTTCGGTTTTTCCGGGCATACGTCTGCTTTTTTCCAGCCATTGAACTGGCTTCCATCAAAAGGCTCCCAAGCAGTTGTCAGCTCCGTGTAACGGATATCTTTGCCTCTTCCCGTTACCACATACAGGTTCTTTGCTTTTCCGTTATAGACATGGATCTTATATTCGACGGGCAAGGAAGAAGGGTCGCCCATCCATTTCTCAATGATGATTTGAGGCTTGATCGGCGAATAATGACGCTCCACGGTTTTCTTGCCATAGTCGGAAGAAAGCCAGTGGTCGAATTTCTTTTTTGCTGCGTTAAGGTCAAGACTTGCTTTGTCTTTGACCAAGATATTCCATCCTGAAGCATGGGAGCATTTCATGACGAAACGATCGGGGAGGCTATCAAAAGGAATGTCGGAGAAACGATCAAAAACCCCGTAAATCGGGATTAGATTATCCCCGTATCCTTTTTCTTTTACGTAATCTCTTACTCCGACTCTTCCAGCGCAGCGGCTGACTTCCTTCCATTTTGGGTAAACGTATAGCCTCAGGTATTGGAGCTTTTCCGTGTAACGCACAGGCGGATTCAAATGAAGCTTATGATGGGTTATGTAGCGATATTGCAGCTTTACGTAAAGCGTCGGGGATATGCATTTCACAAACGGGCGGGCGATGGAGCCCAATGCTCTTTTCACCTTGTTTTCCCTTAAGTTGGGGTTGCTCATTCTTTAGCCTCCTTCTTTTTGAAAAAGGAATAGATGGTCTGCTCTTTTAGCAAGAACAAAGAAATCAGATAGACGAACGCGTCAAGCGCAACGGTGATAAGCAATGAGCATAAGGATATTTGCCAGGCTTCTTCAAAGACATTGGCGAGGACGTTAGAAAGGAAGGGGCAGAAGAAATAAGAGAACGTGGCGATGGCGATGCCCACCGCAACGATTTTCAGGTTGTTCAAATTGAAGACCGCCTTAAAGGAGTATTGACGGGATGCGTAGATGAGATAGGCGCAAAGCAATAAGTCGCTTACTGCGGTTGCTAAAGCGACGCCGATTGCCGGGTGATCTTTGAAGAAGACCAAGGCGAAAAGGACGGACAAACCGACATTGAGCACGACTCCGAAGGTCATTGCATAGAGGTAGTACTTCTCTTTTTTCATCGGCAAGAGGATCTCGTTGTAGATGTTATCGCCAATAGAATAGGTCAGCATCATCAGCGAAAGCGTGACTAGCACCCAATCTGCGTCTTGATACATATTGCTCCCTGACAAAACGTCTCCTGAACCTGAGATCAAAGAGGTGATTGGCCTTGCCATCGTGGCCATCGTCGCGATAGCGGGAATCGCGATGAAAAAAGTCAAAGCGAAGGACCCGTTGATTAATATTTGATAGAAGCGCTTGTTTTCTTTCCCATAGTAATAAGAGGCTCTAGGAAGGAAAACGGCATAAAGAGAAGTGATCAGGGTAATGACGATGTCGATGCCTTTGACCCCAACCGAATAGGAACCGACGCTGGCTTTGCTCGCATCGATTAAACCTAGTAGGAACTGGTCGGTTTGGTTATAGAGGGTGAGCGCGAATGAGATGAGGAAAAGCACGAGAAGAGGCTGAATAAGCGGTTTGATTGGGCACAGTTTTGCCTTCCTCAGCGAGATGTAACGAGGCAGCAGCAAACAGTTTGCTAATGAGGTGAGCAAGGTATAACTGATGGCAATCAAAGCGTAGATGTAAACTTCGCCCATTAGAAAAGCGTAAGTATCGCTGCGCCGGATGAACATAAATGTCATTAGCGCCCCGACAGCTATGAAAGAAATGGAGCGGACTGTGATATAGAAATGCTTTTCGAGAGCGATGTATATCCATTCGAAGCTGAAAGCCCCCGCCAGGAAATTCAGCGACAATAGGAAAATAAGCTCCTTGCTTTCTAACAAAGAAGGAACGCTGAAGACGAATGCGCACATTAAGGCGAACGAAAAAAGGGTCGTAATTCCTTGGATAAGAAAGAAAGTTTTTGCTAAAGAGGCCAATTTTTCCTTGTCGTCTTTTACTTTTGAGCATTCCCGAATCGCAAGGTTCGGAATCGAGATCTTAGCTAAAACGATGAAGTAATAAACGAAGGCGTTTGCCCAGCTGTAGAGACCGAAAACCTGATCTCCTAAGGCCCTGGTGATATAGGGATAAGTCAAAAAGGAAAGGATGGTCATCGTCAGCGTGCGGATCAGATTGATGATGACGTTCGAGCGCACGCTCAAGGTATTTCTTTCGCTTTTCTTCGTTTCGGCGGCCATTGCTTGGATTATTATACACGCGCGGAAGAATTTCTTTCTTTTTGTGAGATAATGGGCCTGATGAAAATTCTTGTCGTAACGCCCCATTATTATCCCGAAGGTTTTTCCATCACTGCGATGTGCGAGGAATGGGCGAAAGAAGGAAATGAAGTTCTTGTCGTCACCGATAAACCCAATTATGGCTTCGGACGGATTCTGCCTGAATATCGTCATGTGAACGATGAAGTGATAAACGGGGTAAGAGTCCACCGCTGCAATAGTTTTGCCCGCAAGGACTCGAGAGTCTCGATCATTAAGAATTACCTTTCCTATTATTTGACCACGAAACGTTACCTTGCTCATCTTAAGGAAGAGTTTGATGTCGTTTATTCTTTCTCCCTATCCCCCATCATGAGCATTTCTGGGGCCAACGTTTATGCAAGAAAGCACCATGTTCGCCACGTTTTGCACTGTCTTGACCTTTGGCCGGAATCCGTTTCGTCTACGGGTGCGATGAGTAAGAAGAATCCCGGATACCGCATTCTTTATCATTGGTCGAAAGAGATTTATAAAAAGGCGGACGAAATTTTGGTTTCATCCCCTTCTTTTAAAACTTACTTTGAAGAGGTTCTCAAATTGCCGGGAAACAATATTTCCTTTGTCCCTCAGCCCCCTTATTTGGTAGAACAAAGCGGAGATAATTTCCAATATCCCCGCAAAAACGCCTTTCTTTATGCGGGGAATATCGGCCGTTTGCAACTTGTTGAGCAATTATGCGAGGCTTTTTCGCTACTTCCTGGAGACATTGAAACCACCCTTTACATCATTGGGATGGGCGCCAGACAAAAACAGGTTGAACAGCTTATTGAAGAGAAGCATCTAGAAGGTCGCGTTGCTTTCTTGGGCCCTCAGCCAAGAAAAGAAACGGCGAGATACTATGCCAACGTCGATGCAATCGTCGTCAGCCTTATGGACAAAGGTTTTGTTGGTAAGACAATCCCTAATAAATTAAGTTCTTCTCTTTATTACGGGAAACCATTTTTTGGAGTTATTCAAGGCGACGGCAGAGCAATTCTAGAGAAAACCGGCGGTGCCATTCTTTCAAATGGCGAAGATCCCTCTTCCATTAAGGAAGCGCTGCTTCAATTTTTGAAGCTAAGCGAGGAAGACAAAGCGAAAATGGGCGAAGCAAACAAAAAATGTTTCGAAGATATTTTCTCTTTTTCTTCCTGCATGAAACAAATCAACGAGCACTTAAAGAAGTGAGAAAATCGATGAAGGCTTTCCCAATCGCATAGGAGCCCAAGTCCCTTTTTATGCTTGAAGGGGACATATTTGGCTTAACTTTTGTGACTATGCCATTTTTTCCAATGTGTTCTTTGTAAAATTTTACCAGGCTAGCCGTTGGGTCTTCCCCGTTATTAGGAAGGACGTTTATCGAGTTTTCGTAAGCCTTCAAAATGGGCGTTGAGGGAGTCGATAGAATGGTGGATCCAGAAGCAAGGTATTCCAAAACCTTCGAAGGGACCGAAACTTCATCGAGCTTCTTTGAGTAGACGCGCGGATTGATCAGCAATGTGGCATTCTTCAAATAGGCGTAATGGTCTTGTTTTGTTAATTGCCCAACGAAGTGAACCCTTTTGCTGAGTTTGCACTTTTCTTTAAGAATGGATTCGTAAGGACCGTGCCCTGCGATAACGAGGTCGATATTTGGCCGCGCTACCAAATAGCTGTCGATCAAGGCTTTGGTCCCGTCTTTGACGAATAACGCCCCTCCGTAATAAATGTAAGGCGTGCCTAAAGGAGAAGGACATGCTGGAATATCCTCGACTAGGCCCATTTTCACCAAGGCAGGGGCCTCGTTTTTATTGAATAAAGAAACAAGCCCTTTCGTCAAAGCAAAATATCCGTCGGCTTTAGAAGACAAGGAAAGGCATGTCTTTTGATAGGCCTTGCTTGTGCTGGAGATGTTATGCGGGTCATCCGTTAGAATCGCTATTCGTTTAGGCCCATATTTTTTGCTTAGGACTTTTGCGGCTTTTGCCAAAGACAAGTTCAAAGAATCGTAAAGAACAAAGTCGTTCTTTCCGATGTCTGGAAAGTCTGACTTTACTTTTTCAGCGATTTTCTTGGGCAAAGACAAAAAACGAAAAACCTTATTTCCCCTGCCGTCTAAATAATGGACGCGCAGAGGGCCATAGGGATCAAATGTTTTCGCTTCCAGCCATCCTTCCTGGCTTGGGATCAACGAATAGGCTTCGGTTTGCACAAAACCAGAGAGCGCATGAAGCAATTTGTTGTGGAAGTTCTGCCCGGCCGGGTTTGGTTTCATAACGGCTTTCGCGTTGAGAAGCGCGAAGTCGCTTTCCTCGAGGGCGTTGCTAAGGTAAAAGATTCTCATGATATGATCTATTTGGCTTTTGAAAAGTAATCGACGAAAAACTGAGCGGATTTCTCCATTGTGTTGTCTCGGGCGACTTTTAAAGCGTTTTCTTCCATGGTTTTATTTGGAAAACCCCGCAAAAGGTTGGCGATTTCGTTTTCGTTATCCAAATTGATGAGATATCCGTTTTCCCCGTTTTTGATTAGATGAAGCGCCGCATTCACGTTTTTGGAGGACACAACCGGCAACGCTTGGCTTAAAGCCTCGTTGATTACGTGACCATAGATGTCTTCTTTCGAGAGGAAAACGAAGCAGTCCCCTGCTTTAAAGTATTTTAAGATCTCCTCATGCGGTTTGAAGGGCAGCAAGAAAACGTTATGAAGATCCAAAGAACGAATTAGGGATTCGTACTCTTCCTTTTGCTCCCCTTCCCCGAGGATATAGAGGCTATCCGAAGGATTCATGAGCCTCCATAAGCGAATCAAGGTTTTGTAGTTCTTTCTTTCGATGAACTGACCTACGGAAAAATAGATTCTTTCGCCTTTTAGTCCCAGCGTTTCCCTGAGCGTCTTTTTTTCTTTTAGGTCGATTGGCCCGTTGGGGAGTTCCTTTTCGAAAACCGTCGAATAGGGGTAATAAGCAATTTTATCTTTGTCCGCCCCATAATAGGTTAAATATGAGGCGCTATTCTCATCGGGGCTGAAATAAAGTTTCGCCCCTTTGATGAAGTGGGTTTTGATAAGGCGCTTAAAAATGCCCTCATTCGGTTTAACGATGCCCCCATTGATCCAAAACACGTAAGGGATCTTATGACGTTTGCAATAAGCGATGGTCCTTTGTTCGGTTAGGGTCCTCCAACCGTTAATTACGATGATGTCATATCTGTTTTTCTTTAAAGCCTTAACGGGATCACGCGTATAGTTATCCCCCTCGCCCCAGGCTTTGGAGGCGCAGATATGGCAAGAAAACGAAAGAGGCTTCTCAGAATAGAAGATGCTGTTTCTGCTTTTTTCGCTTGCGCGTTCAAAATAGACATTGAGGTCCACTTGCTTTCCCAGCTCATTGAAGTAATTGATCTTGTAAGGGGCCGGGTGATTGAAAAGCCAAAACACTTTCATATCCCCCTCATTATCTCACGGGAAGTTATAATCGTCCTATGATTTCGGACTGGAAAACGTTCTTTGACAAGGTTCGCGCCGAACCCTACAGCAAAGCATTGCATGATTTTTTGAAGGACGAATATGCTTCTTGCGTTGTATATCCTCCCCGCGACTTGGTGCTCAATGCCTTTAATTTGACTTCGCCGGAAGATGTTAAGGCGGTTATTATTGGGCAAGACCCCTATCACAATCCCGGCCAGGCGATGGGTTTGTCCTTTTCCGTTCCGAAAGGTATCCCTTTGCCTCCTTCTTTGGTCAATATCTACAAAGAGATCGAAAACGATCTTGGCTGCAAGATGGACTTTAGCAATGGCGACTTGACTTGTTGGGCCAAGCAGGGCGTTCTTCTTTTGAATGCTTATTTGACGGTTAGGGAAAACGCGCCGCTTTCTCATGCGAGGAAGGAATATGACTGCTTCGTCGCGGACGCGATGCGCTATTTGGACACCTTGGATCAGCCAATCGTTTTCTTGCTTTGGGGCGGTTTTGCGAAGAAATTCATTCCTTTTGTGAAAAATAAGAACCATTTTGTTCTGACGTCCGTTCACCCTTCTCCTCTTTCCGCGAACCGCGGAGGGTGGTTCAACGAACATCAATTTTCTAAGGCGAATGAAATCTTGGCTTCCCACGGCGCAACCCCGATTGATTGGAGCAACCAATGAAGGGCGTTATCATCATCGGCAATAATCTCGACGCTGCTTTGGCGCGGGAAGAATGCGAAGGCGCTTTTGTAATCGGCGCGGACAAGGGCGCTTTCTATTGCTACAAGAATGGCATTCGAATGGATGTTGCTGTTGGCGATTTTGATTCACTAAGCCAAGAAGAGAGGGCACGTGTGCGCTCTTTTGCAAAAAAGACGGTGACGTTAAACCCGATTAAAGACGATACGGATACGGCCCACGCTCTGTCTTTGCTCAAAGATTGCGAGGAAATTACGATCCTTGGGGGGATCCAAGGAAAACGGATTGAACATTTTTTGGCGATACTCGATTTGCTGGCGAATGACGAACGCGTCTGTCTGAAAGACAATAATAGTTTGTTGAACGTTCTTCTTCCGGGCGATTATGTTCTTAAAAAAGGCCCTTATAAGTTTTTTTCGATTTTCGCCGTGGAAGACTCCCTCGTTTCCTTGGAAGGTTTCGCCTATCCCTTGGACAATTTTGCTCTGAAGAGACTAAATCCTTTGGGCGTGTCGAATCAAATTGAGGGGGAAAGGGGACGCATCATCCTAAAAAAAGGAAAACTCCTTTTGGTCCGTTCTAAGTCTGACTCTTGAAATTGCCCGCGCCCGGTTTTAGGATTTTGCACGTCGATAGGGGAGCCGCAAAGGCTGAGAGGCTATCTGAAATGGTAGCGACCCTTGACCTGAACTAGGCAATGCTAGCGTAGGGAATCGAGCGCAATTCCGTTTTTCTTAGGATGTCTCCTTCTCCGTCAGCGGCCTGTTCTGACGGATTTTCTTTTCTAGGAGGCACTTATGGCAAAGAAAAGAACGCATGATCTGGTAATGACGATGGTCGAAATCGGCGTGATGGCCGCGCTTGGTTTCGTCTTGGATGAGCTCTCCGGCATCATGTTCAAAGGGGTTTTCGTTAACGGAGGCTCGATTGGCATCGCGATGCTTTGCGTGCTGCTCATGGCTTATCGAAGGGGGTTCGTCCCCGCCCTTGTCACGGGACTAGTGATGGGGTTGCTCGATTTGGCCACTGGCCCCTATATCATCCCGGGCGAGGCCTGGAGAGCTGTGGTCCAAGTTCTCCTCGATTACGTTTTGGCCTATCCGATGGTTGCTTTCGCCGCTTTGTTCCGCTCCGCCTTCTTGAAGAGCGAGGGCAAAGGCAAGAAAATTCTCTTCCTTTGCTTGGGCGCGATTCTCGGCGGCTTGCTTAAGCTCTTCGTTCATTATCTTTCTGGGATTTTGTTCTGGGCCGACCCAAGCAGCTTTGCTTTCTCCTGGACGTGGATGAACCCCCATGTCTATTGTTTTCTCTATAACGCTTTATACGTTTTGCCTTGCCTTGCTTTGTCCTTGGCCTTTTTGCTCGTCCTCTATTGGAGAATACCGAGTCTTTTAAAAGACCCTGAACGGCTCTATTCCCGCGGAAAAGAGAAAGAAGAGACGCCTGAAGCATCGGAAAAGGAGGAGAAATAACATGGTTTTGCCTATTGGAATATTGACTTTAGGAACGGGGATGTTCGGCTGCTTCCTCTCCTACTATATCTTGTCTTTCGCTTCTTATAACGATGGATGGGGGACGGACGTTTCCTTTAACGAAGATTACCTTATCCTTGCTTTGATTGGACTTTTCCTCGCAGTCCTTGGGGCTTTCTTGCTCTTTGCTCATCTCAAGAAGAAAGAAAACAAAAATATCCTTTTTGGAGGGCTTTCCGCGATTAGCCTTATTTCCCTTGTTTACGCCTTGTTCATGGTGATCAAAAGCTATGTGAAAAACCTTTCCGCCACTCCGTTTTATTGGGGCTGGTTCTTCGTTTCCTTGCTAATGGGATTGCTTTCCGCTTGCCTGCTTAAAACCAAAGAAACGAAGTAAATGGAATCCACCTTAATTCCCTTGAGTTTTTAAAGGATATTTTTCGCGCCCGTGTTATAGTTCCTCCGTTCAAATTCTAAGGAGGCCCATATGGAAGAAGAAAAGAAAGATACCCTTCCTTCTCAGGAAGAAAATCCCGCCCAAGAAACGATTGCTGAGCAGAAGAAGGAAATTGCAGCCGAACCTGCTTCTGGACCCATCGTTGAGCCTATCGATGACGATGATTTCGCTGACACAAAACGCAATGCCGAAATCGAAGCCGCAAAGTTAAAGAAGCAAGAAGAGGACGCGGTTAAAAAAGAGGAAGAAGAGGAGGAAGAAGCCCTCGAAGAGCTTCCTGATCCTTTTCCGGAACAAGCTTCTTACGAGTACACGGACGACCTTTTGGATAACATTGAGAAGGCCCGCGTCGCTTTCTATAAGGAATATAAGAAGATCAACGGCATTAAAATTGCCCTCTCCGTGGTTGGCCTAGCCATCATTATCCTGTTCTGGATTTTGCCTAACGCCCTGAAATGGGGAGGCGATAATTCCGTTGTTCCGATGGTGGTTTCGCTTTCTGTCGCCGCAGGGGTTCTTGCTCTTCTCGGCGTGATGTCCTTCTTCACCAGAAAAGCCAACGACAAAAGAGTCAAAGCTTACTTCGGCGTTCTCTACGAAAATCTTAATCAATATATATTCAGCGGCATCCCCGCGGAGAATATTCAGGGGAAGGTCGAGGATAAGATTTCCAAAGACGAATTCGCCGCGTGCGGCATGTATCCTGGCGCCTCTTCCATTGGCAGTCGCGACAACATCACCTTCACTTATCACGACATGGACTGCGCCCTCGCCGATGCCGCCGCCCAAAAAGAAGCCGGCAAAGCGATGCAAACCGTCTTCGTGGGAAAGTACCTCCGCACCACGAACAATTTCCAAGGGAAGGAAGGCGGCCTCGTCATTTATTTCCGCGGCAACAAAAGAGCCCTTCCTCCCGAAATCCTCCCGAAGCTCAATCTTTTGGAAAAGAACAAGTTCTACAAGATCTATGGCGATCCCAGCGACAAGAAATATTTGACCCCGAAGATCCGTTCGATGCTTAAGGAAATCCATACGAACAAGGTCCTCGTCGATGTGGCGATTGCCATCAAACCCGGAAAGACCTACTTCGCCCTTGGCTATGAAGATTCCTTGATGGTCCTCCCGATGCAAAAACCCTTCAACCCCGGTCCGACTCGCGAGTACAAAGAAGAACTTGCGACGTTCCTAGAGCTCGCTTATGCCTTCTATGAAAAGAAAGGCGAAAGCAAAGACGCGGAATGAATGATTGCCCCTCGTTAACGAGGGGCTTCTTTTTATTCTCGCAAGCGCATATCGCGCTTATAATAAGCCCGCAAAGGAATCCGACGTTTGGATTTCTTCTTGGTAACCTCGTATGAATGAAGTAGATCCCAGATTCGCGCGCTGGATGAAAGTCCAGGCGTACAAACACGATGGGGCCCTCCACCGCCAATGGTCCCCGGCTTATCTCGTCGAAGAAAATGACGAATATTGGGCTTTGGCGTCCAAAATGAGTTCCGTCACGGAAAATGACGGCCGCAAATGGATGACCAAAGAAAAAGCCGTTTTCGTTCTCTTTAAGAAACGCTGGATGAACGTGATTTGCATGTTCAAGGAAGGGCAAGGGATCTGCTATTACGTAAACATTGCAACCCCTACGATTCTTGATAATGGGTATTTGAAGTACATTGATTACGATTTGGACGTCAAACTTTATCCAAATCACACCGAAAAGACCCTCGACGAAAATGAATTCGAGCGTCATATCCAGACGTATGGCTATTCCCCTGAATTAACGGCGGCCATCCAAAAATCCGCGGAAGAAGTCAAAGAAATGATTAACCGCGGGGAAGCTCCTTTCGTCGATTCTTTCGTCACGAGGCTTTACAACAAATTTTTGATGGAAAATAAGCCCATCGCCCCCGCGAACCGCAAGGGGTAGCTTCGCCTCCTCTCTTGCGGGGGTATATAATCGCATCGCTTATGGAAAAAACTTTTGTCACGCATAGCAAAGAAGAAACCCGTTCCCTTGGGAAGCGCCTTTCCGCCCTCTTAAACGAAGGAGACGTGATTCTTCTTGAAGGCGACTTAGGCGCAGGCAAAACGACTTTTGTCGGCGGCGTCGGCGAAGGGCTCAACGTGAAAGAAGACGTCATCTCGCCGACTTTCAACATCATGAAATGCTATTTCCATGGCACTCTTCCTCTTTACCACATCGATGCTTACCGTCTTGAGGGACAAAACATCGAGATTGGCTTAGACGAATATATCGAGGGCGATGGCGCGTGTTTTATCGAATGGCCTCAGTTTATTTCCCCTCTTATCCCCGATGATAAATTGGAAATCGTTCTCACGAACAAAGGCGAGAATGATAGGTCCATCACTTTCAAAAGCGAATCGCCACGTTTCGCAAAAGTGATTGAGCAAATGGAGGTAGAAGCATGATTGGCCTTCTTTTGGATAGCTCAGATAAAAATCTTTCTGCAGGCTTAGTAAAAGACCATGTTTTTTTAGGCAAGGTCTCTTATGAAGCCTGGCAAAGACAAAGCGAGCTTCTCGTGGATGAGATTCATAAGCTCCTTCTTAATAACGGGCTAAGCGGCAAAGACATCAATTATGTCGTGTGTTCGAAAGGCCCCGGCTCCTACACGGGCGTGCGCATCGCCTTGACCATTGCCAAAACAATTTGCTTCGCTCTTGGCATTCCTTTGTATCTCGCCTCATCTTTGGAAGTGCTGCAGCATCAAGGCAATGTATCCGCTTGTCTTTCCAATGCCCGCGGAAAACGGAGCTATTTTGCTGTTTATGACGGCGAGAACGCTATTGAAAAAGACTGCATTTTAGAAAACGAAGAGGTTTTTGCGTACTTTTCTTCGCATCCAGAGATCACGCCTTGCGGCGATATCAAGTACCTTGGGCTTCAAAGCGCCCTTTATGACGTCTTAGAGAATCTCAACCGTTGCGACACCCCTGCGCATCGTTGCGAAGAGCCTCTTGGCGCAAAGCCGGTTTATTTGAAGGATGACTACGACAAAGGACATTTCAAGACCATCGTGAGGAAGATGCTCCCTAGCGATATGGAAGCTGTTATGAAAATCGAGAATGAGGTTTTCGTAGCCCCTTACACCGAAGCTCAGATGCTTTACGAGCTGAATGAGAACCCTGTTTCTCACCTCTACTGCGCGGTTGTCGATAACGAGGTCGTCGGGTTTGTTGACTTTTCCATAACCTTTAATTCCGCGTACATTTCTCAGATCGGCGTGAAAGAGGCTTTTAGAAGGAAAGGAATCGGCAACCTGCTTATTGGCCAAATCATCAAAGACTGCGAATCTCAAGAAGACCCCGTTGAGTTCCTGACGTTAGAAGTGAGAGAAAGCAACGAGAACGCTCAAAAGTTCTATAAGAAGCATAAATTCCAGGCAATCACCGTCAAAAAAGGATATTACTCCAATGGTGAGAATGCCGTGGCGATGGTAAGGAGTCTCATCCATGGCTAAGATTTTGGCAATTGAATCAAGCTGCGACGAAACGGCCGTGGCAATCACGGATAACGGAAAGCTTTTGGCCAACGTTGTCGCAACCCAGATTTCAGTTCATGAGAAATTTGGCGGCGTCATGCCCGAAATCGCCTCTCGTCTTCACACGGAAAACATCGCCGTCTGCTTGAAAGAGGCCCTTGAGGAAAGCCATTTGGCATTTGAGGACATGGATGCTTTCGCGGTCACTCGCGGCCCTGGCCTTATTGGATGCCTTCACGTTGGCCTTCAAGCGGCGAAAACCCTTGCGATGCTTTACGCTAAGCCTTTAATCCCCGTGCATCATTTGGCTGGGCACATCTATGCGAATGAGTACGTCGGCGAATTCATTTACCCTATGCTTTGCGTAGTCGTTTCCGGCGGGAACACCGAGCTTGTTCTTATGAAAGGCGACTTGGATTTTGAGATCGTCGGCGAAACAAAAGACGACGCGGTTGGCGAATGCTACGACAAAGTCGCCCGCGTTCTGGGACTCCCTTATCCCGGTGGACTGCCAATCGATCAGCACGCGAAGAAAGGCCAGCATGCTTATCAACTGCCTATCCCTGATGCGGGGCCTAGCGCCGGAAAATACGATTTCTCTTATTCAGGGCTTAAGACCTCGGTCATCAACCTTGTCAATTCGATGAAAATGAAGGGCGAGACGGTAAACATTGACGACATGGCTCGATCGTTCCAGGACGTCGCAATCGGCATGGTCGTCGAAAAGGCTCTCCGTGCGGCAAGTGACTATCATGTTAAGCAGGTTGTTTTAGCCGGCGGAGTTTCCGCGAATAGCTATCTCCGCGAGCAAATGAAGGCCAAGCTCGAAGGCACTGGAATCGACTTGATCATTCCGCCTCTTTGGTGCACTACCGATAATGCGGCGATGATTGCGAAAGTTGCTGAAAGACTGTATGAGCGCAAAATTTTCGCTCCGCTTACTTTGGGGGTTGACCCCAACTGGAAAATCGACCATTGGATGGATTTTGACGAATAACGTGTTTTTGCGACGTTTTCCTACGATAAGAAATTAGCTTATTTTTTCGACGTTTTCTTCTTTATAAGGCAGAATTGCGGGGAAATCATCCCCGTCTTTTATGACTTGAACCGCTAGGGCGTGTTTTTCGGGATAGACGTCCATGACGATTCCTTTTAAGCCCGCTGGATAGCCGGCCACTTCCGCCTTCGTTATTACGTGCTCACCTTTTTCGAAAGGAGAAACCATGCCTTCTTTTTCCAATGGACGGAGCTCTTCCGGGTAATAGGAAGCGTTGCCGATAAGAGCGTCTTCCGTCGCATAAAAGCCGACCGTATACCCCTCTTTATGGACGGCATCGATAACGCCGACATCGCCTTCTTTTGCAACGCCTCGCTCGACCAATACAATGACCTTGTCACCCACTTTGTACTTCATGCGCTTTAGTTTATTCCTATTTGGGCCCCGGAAAACCTTTTTCGCCCTTAAAAAATACGAATTACGTAGTAAACTAATTTTGCTATGCAACCGAAAGCCATCACTGTTTCCGAACTCAATGCTCGCTTCGCGAAGAAAGAAGAAATCGCGAACCTCGATTCTGTCCTCTTGGAAGGATGGGTGCGCACGAACCGCGATTCGGGGTCAATTGGGTTCATTGCTTTAAACGACGGCACCTGCTTTAAAAACATTCAGGTCGTTTACGATGACAAGATCGCTAATCACGATGTTGTGTCGCACCTTCTTACCGGTGCCGCAATCTTGGTAAAGGGGAAAATCGTTATGACCCCTGAAATGAAGCAGCCTTTTGAAGTGCACGCTTCTGAAATCGAAGTGTTAGGGGACGTCGCCTCCGATTATCCGCTTCAAAAGAAGCGCCATAGTTTCGAATATCTTCGTGATGAAGCCTATTTGCGTCCTCGCACGAATACCTTCTCCGCCCTTTATCGCGTCCGTTCCTCTTTGGCTTTGGGCATTCATGAATTCTTTCAGTCCCGTGGCTTTGTTTACGTCCATACGCCTGAATTTACTGGAAATGACGCCGAGGGCGCCGGTCAGGTCTTCAGCGTTTGCACGAAAGACAAAGATGGAAAGCTAAGCGAAACCGACTTCTTCGGAAAGAAGGTTTCCCTGACCGTTTCCGGGCAGCTTCACGTTGAGGCTTTTGCCCTCGCTTTCCGCGACGTTTATACCTTCGGCCCAACCTTCCGCGCGGAAAAATCCAACACTCCCCGCCACGCGTCCGAGTTTTGGATGATTGAGCCCGAACTTGCTTTCGCCGACCTCGATGATGATATGGCGTGTATGGAAGAATGCATTAAGTGGTGCATCAACTGGGTTTTGGAAAAATGCCCGGACGAGATGGCTTTCTTCGACAAGATGATCGCCCCCGGATTGCTTGATAAACTTCATCGCGTTTATTCCACTCCTTTCATCAAAATGGAATACACCCAAGGCATCGAACTGCTTCAGAAAGCCGTGAAAGACGGGCACAAGTTCGATGATTGCGATATCTATTGGGGCAAAGATTTGGCTTCGGAGCATGAACGTTACCTAACAGAGGAAATTGCGAAAGGACCGCTCTTCCTCATTAACTACCCCAAAGAAATCAAGGCTTTCTACATGAAGGAGAATCCGGACGGGAAAACCGTGGCCGCTTGCGACTGCCTTGTTCCTGGGGAGGGAGAAATCATTGGGGGCAGCCAACGCGAAGAACGGTATGACGTCCTTAAGAAAAAGATGGAAAAAGCCGGCAACGCCGCTGAGCTTGAATGGTATCTCAACCTTAGAAAATACGGCGGATGCATCCATTCGGGCTTCGGCATCGGCTTCGATCGCTTGCTTATGTATTTGACCGGCGTTGCGAACATTCGTGATACTGAGCCCTTCCCCCGCACTTCTTCTGCCTTAAAATATTAATCCCATGGACAATGTGAACCTCACGAATCAAAATCAAGCCGATCAGGCCTTGCCGGGCAACTCTTTTGTCACCACCGATATGCCCGATCCCGAGAAGGCGAGAAAACAACTCGCCCATAAGAGAGCTTTCTTTGTTCTTTTGGGTCTTATCGTCGTGGTTGCTTGTTTGATTGCCTGGGAGATTATTGATTTAGTTTTATGAGAAAACAACGCACCCAAACCCAAGTCATTCAGTGGAAAGAGAACAAAGTCCCCACCTCCATTCGCGTGGGGAGGGTTTTGCTCATCATTGGCGGCATTCTTTTCATCATTAACTCAATCAACTCTTTGGCTTATTGGGGAATCTGCTTTGGATTTCATTGGCTTCCTGAAAGCGCGATGAGTCAAGAGACCTTCACGGAACTAAAAACGCTCTTCCCTGAACTTGCTTTCTGGATCAGGCCCATCGATCTCATCAATGTGATCTCAGACGCCTTCAATCCGATTCTTTACGTTTTGAAATTCCTGGCTGCCCTTGGCGCGTTTGCCTACGTGAAAGATAAGGGCGGCCATTTCATCGACTGGGTCGCTTGGGCGGCTATCATCGGGCTCGGAATATCGGTTTTCGACTTCGCCGCAAACGTCCGCGCGCTCTTTCAAAGCAATTTCGATTGGAAAACGTTCGGTCTTAATTTCTTCTCCATGCAATTCGATATTCTGATTTATTCTATCGGGTGGTTCTTGGCAAAGAATTGGCTTGATTAATCTTGGCTCGGCGGCGTCGGGTTTTTCTGAGTGTATTTGATGTCTTCTTCCGCTTTGAAGTCTTTTAGGGATTTTGAGTAAATGGTTTTCGCGCGGTGCTGAATCATCACGAAGCGGGAAATCCAGGCCTGGCAAAGATAGGCATACCAAATCCAAGAGACGTAGAAAAGCGCCACTTCGATATAAGCGGGCAGATGCTCTAAAACAAAAGTCGGTTTATGGGTGACCGCAGGGAAACGGGCGAGCATTGAGACGCCAAACACTTTTACGATGAGGGGATCATCGCGATAGACTTCCGCGCCCGCGTTCCATTCGTAATGGAAAAACAGCTCCGAGAACTGGGCGAAGATATTATCTTTCCACGTGTCGAATCCCAAAGAGCAGAACACCCAAATAAGCAAGGCAACCACGGAAATCGCAAAGGGAATCAATGTTTGCTTATAAAGCAAGCGATTGCTTTTGCGCATGGCTAAGCTTTTGAAAGCCTTAGGGGAATCCACGACATGGGTTCTTGCCGCATCGGACATAATCGTGTCTACTTTCTCCGCTTGGTGAACCATGGTTTTGTGGATGGCAATGCCCAAGAAGCCAAGCAATAAGAAAAGCACGAAAAGGATGACAATCAGGATGATAAGGAGCCTTCTGTCTGAGTCGCTCATGGAAACGGAGACGAGGAAAAGATTATTCATGTTCTGCCTCCTCCGCTTGCTCAGCTGGCGCTTCTATGGTTTCATTTTGGGACTGCATAGGGATTTGTCCAGGAAAGCTCGCTTCTGAAAAAGATCCGGCTTCTCCGGGGATCTTATCCGCGGCGAAAGGCACAAAAGATGGGTTCGGCTGCGGAATCTGTCCAGCTTGGAAAGGCATCCCCTGCTGCTGTATTCCTTGAGGATTCTGGAAAGGCATCCCCTGCTGGCCCATAGGGCCCATTGCGCCCGGGGTTGTGTTGTAATAGACCTGCTGAACATAGATGTTGTTTGGCTGAGGGGCAGGCTGGGGTTGCTCTTTTGCCTGGGCGAGATTCAACGCTTCCTGTTTTCTCTTATAGGCTTCTTCATCCTCTTCGAAAACGGGGAAGCACTTCTTGCCGGAGAAGAAATTCACCATCATGATGATGAACTCGACGATGAAGTCCAAAACGCCGAAAACGGCGACCAAAGCAATCAATATCAAAAGAAGAGGCGAACAAATCGCGAAGATGATGCCGATGCCAAATTCTTTGAGGAACTTCATTTTTTCGCTCCGCTTTCCATTTTAGTTTGACTTGCCCTTCAATCCTAGAAAAACATCGGGCAAAGAGGACAATGCAAAGCTTAATGGGAAGGCGATAAAAGTGAGGATGGCCGTGCTGATAGAGACAATCTGAAAGAAGTAAGCAATCAATAAGATTGAGCCGAAAATGGTTAACCCTAGAAGCATGTATAAAGACCAATGGGGCTTTGGAAAACGCGACGCCAGCCCTGCAAGAGCCCAGTAAAAAGCGCATCCAAGAAAAAAATAAGCCAGTTTTGCGTAGATAAAGATGAACAAAACGCAAAATAAGCTGGAAACGATGGCGATGATTGGATACCAGATTTCTGTTTTTTCCTTGTCTGCAAACACGATGCCGATATGGGGCGCCTGCAAAGAGAAAAACAGATGAGACAGCCCCGTGACGGCAAAAGAGTAGGCAAGGGCAAACAGAGCGAAACTGTTATATAGGAGTTCGGATGATTTGAGGTTCAATAGGGAGCGAATGATTTCTCTCATGTCCACTTCGTAGATTGCTTTGACGAGCAATAACGAAAGCCAGAAAAAAGAATATTGGATCATCGCGACAACGAAGTTCGTTACGACGACATTCGTCTCGTGACGCAGAAAAAACCCATATGCGGTTCCAGAACACAAGGCGGGAAGCAAATAGAAAAGCGTGTTTTCAAAATTCCAGGCTGAAATGGCGATGGAAACCCCTAAAGCACCGAAAAGATAGACTGCGTAGTATCTCTTTTGACAAAAGTAGCCGATCAAAGCAGAAAGCAGTGGCGCGACGAGCATCAAGAAAAAAGCCGATAAAGGCAGCAAGGCGCTGACTAAAGACAAAATTCCGTCGAATCCGGCGATGATGGCGCAGAAAGCAAGATTCTGAACCGGCGTTTCCTTTTTCGCGAAAACCTTCATTGGCGATATTTTACTAACGCCATGGGCTTTTAAGAAAGTTTTTCACATGGCGAAACAAGTTTTCCACATCTTTCGCTTTTCCTAGGTCTCTTTATTCATAAAGAGCCTTCCCGAGTCTAAAATAGGGAGGTATGACCAATGACTACTTATCTACCTTGAACCCGGAACAGCGGAAGGCCGTTATAACATCCGCCCAACATGTGCGCATCATCGCTGGAGCCGGCTCTGGGAAGACTCGCGTTTTGACTTGCCGCATCGCTTATTTGATTGAGCATTTCAGGGTGGATCCCTCCCGCATCTTGGCGGTCACTTTCACCAACAAAGCCGCCGGGGAAATGCATGAACGCGTTGGAAACTTAGTCCCTGAAGCATCGATGTTCCTCACGGTCTCCACTTTCCATAGCTTCTGCGCGAGGTTTCTAAGAAGAGAGGCCGGAGCGATCGGCTACCCCGCTAGCTTCAATATTTTCGATGAAGACGACCAAGAGAAACTAGTTAAAAACATCGCCATGGATAAAGGCTACAAGAAGAGCGATCCTATGGTGAAAATGGCGCTCATGTATATACGCGACCAAAAAGGGAAAGGCGTCTATCCCGGGGATATCACGATCAACAAATTTAGTTTCGAAAATGAAAAGGAATGCCTTGAGTTCTATGCGGAATACGAGCAGAAGAAGCGCGGCATGCTCTCATTGGATTTCGATGATTTGATTCTTCAAACCGTCGCGATTCTTAAAGGCGATGAGAATATTCGCGAGAAATGGAGACGTCGCTACTCTCACATCTTGATTGACGAATTCCAGGATACGAACGATCAGCAATATGAGCTCATCAAGCTTTTGATGACGAGCGAGACCAATCTTTATGTCGTCGGCGATCCTGACCAGACGATTTACACTTGGCGCGGGGCGAATCAGGATATCATTCTTGCTTTCCCGCGGAATTTCCCTGATTTCCAAGATATCTTCCTAAACCAGAACTACCGCTCGACCCAAAACATCTTAAGCGCGGCGAATTCTCTTATCGGCTTCAACAAGAAGAGAGTCCCGAAGGATTTGTTCACCCAACACGGGGGCGGCGATCCCGTTTCGCTCAAACGTTTCGGCGATGCAAACGAAGAGGCGAAATGGGTTGTCGAAAAAATCGAATCGGTTGCTAGCGACGGGGATTATTCCCGCATTGCCGTTCTTTATCGTTCCTCTTATCTGACTCGCCCTTTTGAAAGCGAATTTGCAAGCCACGGCATCCCCTACCGCATTTTCGGCGGTTTGCGTTTCTATCAAAGGAAGGAAGTCAAAGACGTTTTGGCCTACTTCAAATTGCTCCTTAACCCATTGGACGATGTCAGCTTTGAACGTATCGTGAACGTGCCAAAACGCTCCATCGGCGAGGGGACGGTTGAGAAAATAAGAAATCACGCTGCAAACGAAGGCGTTTCCGAATATGTCTACTGTCAGAACATTGAGCGTTACGATTCCGGCGACATCCCTAGCCGCGCGATTAATCAATTGATGATTCTTATCACCAAAATGGAAGAGTGCAAAAAGCGTCTTGCGGTCAATCTTGAGGTTTACGGGGCGGTTTTGCGGGACTTTATAACAGACCTTGGCTATTACGAATACATCGCTGAGGATCAAGGCGTCGATGAAGATCGGGCCGGCAACGTCAACGCTTTGTTCGACGATATTAACCATTTCGTTTCCTCTCATCCCGATTCGACGTTCGAGGAATACCTGCAAAACGTTTCTTTGCTGACCTCTCAAGACGACATGAACGAGGGCAATTATGTATCCCTGATGACGATTCACGTTGCCAAAGGGCTTGAGTTCGACAATGTTTTCATCATCGGAATGAATCAAGGTTCTTTCCCTTCCATGCGCAGCCAAGAAGAAAGAGGCGACGATGGCATGGAAGAAGAAAGAAGGCTTTGCTACGTCGCGATGACGCGAGCCAAAAAGCAGCTCTTCATGACCTGCAATTCCGGCTATTCCTACGTGACCGATTCCCATGCCGTTCCCAGCCAGTTCTTCAAAGAGGCGAAGCTTGAATTCCCGAAATCCAATCTCTACCACGCTTACGGCAATCCTTATCAGGCCAAAAAGGACAAGGCCACTTGGTCCAATTCCTCAGGTGGTAGGTACAGCAATGTTTCTTTCTTCGGCGACGGCGATGCCATATCGCCTTTTGAAGAGCCAAAGAAAGAGGCCCCAAAGCCCACCTCAGGAAACGGAATCTTGGATTGGGGCGTAGGCGATCGTTGCCTCCATGACAAATTTGGCGAAGGAACGGTCAAAGAAATCATCGACTCCCGAATCATCATCGTCGCCTTTGATTCCGGAGAGCAGAAAACCCTTTTAGGCACGGTGCCTTTGTTACATCGAATCAACAAAAAAGGAGGAGAAGCATGACCCACGAAGAAGCAAAAAGCCGCGTTCTGCTCTTAACCGAGCAGCTCGAGCGCTGGAATTATGAATATTATGTGAAGGACAATCCTTCCGTTTCAGACGCCGAATATGATCGGGCGATGAATGAGCTTCAAATGCTTGAAGCCGATTTCCCCGATCTGAAATTCAAAAACAGCCCAACCCAAAGAGTCGGTGGGCAGGTTCTTTCCGAATTCAAGAAAATTCCTCATAAACGTTTGATGCTTTCATTGGGCAACGTTTATAACGAAGACGATGTCCGCGACTTTGATCGCAAAGTTAGACAAGCCCTGGGGAAAAAAGTCGTTGATTACGTCGGAGAGGTAAAAATCGATGGCCTTGGAATGAGCCTTGTTTACGACAAGGGCGAGCTGCAGTACTGCGTCACTCGCGGCGATGGCGTCATGGGTGAAGACGTGACTCAAAACGTCATCACGATTCCTTCGATTCCCTTGCATATCAAAGAGACGCGTCCTCTTGAAGTCCGCGGCGAAGTTTATATGCCAAAAGCTTCTTTGGACCGACTTAATGAAGCTAGGGCCAAAGCGGGTGAACCGCTATTTGCCAATGCCCGCAACGCCGCGGCTGGCTCCATCCGCAATCTCGATTCCAGCGTTGCCGCGAAACGCGGCCTGGATGCTTTTTGGTATTATCTAGTGAACGCAAGAGAGCTTGGCCATAACGTCCACAGCGAATCCCTAGATTACCTTGACGGTCTTGGTTTCCGCACCAATCACGAAAGAAGAAAGCTTCATGGGGTCGAAGAACTATTGGCTTATATCGAAGAGTACACGAAGAAGCGCCAGGACCTTGGCTATGACATCGATGGCCTTGTTTTCAAAGTGGATGACATCGACTCTTATGATGTTTTGGGTTACACGGCCAAGACCCCAAAATGGGCGACGGCTTATAAATTTCCTCCTCTTGAAGTCAGCACGAAGTTGCTCGACATCGTCTTGACGGTAGGCCGCACGGGAAGGATCACTCCGAACGCCGTTCTCGAGCCTGTTCGCGTGGCGGGGAGTTTGGTTCAAAGAGCGACCCTCAACAATGAGGATTTCATTAAAGAAAAAGGCCTCATGATCGGCGATTACGTTGTGCTGAGGAAAGCCGCGGATGTCATACCTGAGGTTGTTCGTCCTTTGACGGAGAAGCGTAACGGCAGTGAAAAACCATTCGTCATGTCGGAAATTTGCCCCGTCTGCGGCGCGCCTTTGGAGAAAGTCGTCGGCCTCCATTATTGCTTGAACCCCGAGTGCGCTTCTCGCAAAATCGAGTCTTTAATCCACTTCTCTTCGCGCGATGCGATGGATATCGACGGCATGGGCGACTCTGTTGTGGAAGAACTTTTCGCAGAGGGCTTCTTGAAAGATATTCCGGATATTTACCGCCTCTATGACCATGTGCAAGAAATCAAGGCGCTTGATGGCTGGGGAGACAAGAGCATGAATGCTCTAGTGGCCGCCATCGAAAATTCGAAGCAGAAATCCTTGGAGAGGCTGCTTTATGGTCTTGGGATTAAAGAAATCGGCGCAAAAACCGCGAAAACCCTGGCAAAGGCTCACCGCAATCTGGAGGATTTCTATTCCCTCACCGAGGAAGATTATTTGAAGATCTCCGACATCGGACCCGTTGGCGCCAAGAGCCTGTTTGATTATTTCCACAACCCGGCGAACCTAACGATGCTCGAACGCCTGAAAGCAGAAGGCGTAAATTTTGCTTATCTGGGGACGGATACGATTGATGTGAACAACTATTTCTACGGGAAGACGGTTGTTTTGACGGGCGCCCTTGAACATTACACTCGCTCCGACTTAACCGCGATTCTAGAGGGCATAGGCGCAAAAGTATCGGGTTCCGTGTCAAAGAAAACAGATGTCGTTATTGCTGGATCTGACGCAGGCAGCAAACTTGCGAAAGCCCAGGAACTTGGGATTAAAGTGATGGATGAAGATGAGGCTCGCAGCCATCTTTCAACCCTCCGTCAGTCCTAGGTCCTCTCTTCTAGAAGAGAGTACCTCTTTCGCCTATAATAACCGCGCTAAGTTGTTAGTATTGAGGAAAACGCATGAAAGAAATCACGCTAGATGTGCTTAAAGATGCGGCGAATCGTCTCCTTTTCACGATGAGCGACGAACAGTATCAAACCTTGCTTGAGGAGTTCAACGTTTTGAAACGTCAAATGGACCTCATTGGGGAAATTGAGGGTCTTGATTCTTATGAGCCGATGACCTTCCCCTTTGACTGCACCACTTCTTATTTGAGGGAAGATGTTCCGACTGCGCCTTTGAGCCGTGACGAGGCTCTAAGAAACGCCGGATCAAAAGAGGACGGACAAATCAAATTGCCGAAGGTGATTGGATGATGAGCTACTTAGATTGTTCCATGAAAGAAATCCACCAAGCGTTGGTGGAACAAAAGACGACTCCGCTTGAGCTTACGAAAGAGGCTCTTAAAAGAGCGGAAGAAGACAAGCAAAACTGCTTCGAACTCATTCTTAAAGACGAGGCGATCGCCTTTGCCTCGACTTTGACTGAGCCAGAAAAAGACAACCTTCTTTGGGGCATTCCTTATTTGGCGAAAGACAACTTCTCCACGAAGGACATCGAAACGACGGCTTCTAGCAATGTCTTGAATGGCTACGTTCCTTTGTTTGATGCGACGGTTATTTCAAAACTCAAAGATAAAAAATGCGTGCTCATCGGCAAGACGACGCTAGATGAACTTGCGATGGGTGGAACAGGGACCACAGGGCACAAAGGCATTACCTTCAACCCTTACGACCCCTCCCATAAGAGAATGATTGGAGGCTCTAGTTGTGGCAGCGCCGCGGCGGTTGCTGCTGGTATTGTCCCCTTCGCTTTAGGCTCCGATACCGGCGACTCCGTCCGCAAGCCCGCTTCTTTTGGCGGCCTCGTTGGCATGAAACCGACTTGGGGGAGAATCTCCCGTTATGGCTTATTCCCCTTTGCCCCAAGCCTCGATCACGTTGGCTTTTTCACTCGTTCAGTGGAAGATAGCGCGATTGTTCTCGAAGCTCTTTCCGGCAGAGATGATATGGATCTGACCTCATCGAACAATCCTGTTGAAAACTACGCAAATCTAGCCTCTTCCTCCTTAAAAGGCAAAAAGATCGCGGTTTTGCGCGAAATCGTTGATTCTGTTTCCGATAAGAAAAACCTGCAATTCTTCGATGAGTCCATCGAAAGGATGAAACAAAGCGGCGCGGAAGTCGGTTATGTCGACTTCGGCCTCGCATTGCTTCAGTCCATCTATCCTACCTATATTGTCATCAGCTGCGCCGAGGCGACGAGCAACGATGCGAATTTAGATGGCATCAAATTCGGCCCTTATTATGGCGGCAACACATACCAAGACGTTATGTTCAATGCGAGGACGAAAGGTTTTTCCGAATTAATAAAGCGCCGCTTCGTCATCGGCAGCTTCGCCCTTATGAAGGAAAACCAAGACGTTCTCTTCCTCCGCGCGCAGAAGAATCGCGCCAAAATCGTTGAACGGGTGAATCAAATCCTCAGCGACTACGATTGCATTTATCTGCCCGCCGCCCCTTCTATTGCCCCGCTTATTGGCGGCGTTTCCAATAAACTTTCCAACGAGTATTTAGTCGCCGATAACCATTTGGCGCTTGGGAACTTTGCCGGTCTTCCTTCGATTACCCTTCCCTTAGGCTTAGAAGACGGCATGCCTTTGGGGGTTAACTTCATGGGCAGGGCGTTTGATGAGAAAAAGCTTTACGAGATCGTCAAGTGCTTTGAAGACATCACCGGTCTTGATGGGCTTTCTGTTTTGAACAAAAAGGAGGGCAATCTATGAATTTTGAAGCGATTATTGGACTTGAGATCCATGTCCAAATGAAGACGAAGAGCAAAATGTTCTCCTCGTCGCCGAACTCCTTTTCTCGAATTCCGAATAGCGAAGTCACCCCATTCGACATGGCTTTTCCAGGCACGATGCCTCGCGTGAACAAACAAGCGGTAATCAACGCGATTCGCGTGGCAAACGCCCTTCACATGACCATCGATCATACCCTTTATTTCGATCGCAAAAACTATTTCTACAGCGATCTTCCTAAGGGATTCCAAATCACGCAGCAGCGCCGCCCAATTGGCAGTCACGGATATCTAGATATCCTTGATAAGGATGGCAACCCCAAACGAATTAAGATTGAGCGTATCCACATGGAAGAAGATACTTGCAAGCAATTGCACCTCTCCGATTGCTCCCTTCTGGATTACAATCGCGCGGGCACTCCTCTTGTGGAAATCGTTTCTGAGCCTGATATTCGTTCAGGCACCGAAGCCATGCATTATGTTGAGGCGATTCGCAACATCGTCGTTTATTCCCTAACAAGCGATGGCAAAATGGAAGAAGGTTCCCTTCGGTGCGACGTGAACGTCTCTTTGCGCCCCTTCGGCGAAGAGAAATTCGGAACCAAAGTCGAAATCAAGAATCTTAATTCGATCAAAAACATCGAACAGGCCCTCGATTATGAAATCGCTCGCCAAAGCGCGTGCTTGCTTACGGGCGTTCCCATTCAACAAGAAACCAGACGCTTCGACGAGGCGAGCGGCAAAACCGTGTTGATGAGAGTCAAAACCGATGCGGTCGACTATAAATATTTCTGCGAGCCCAACATTCCTCCGATTCACTTGAGCGATGAGTTCGTTAACGAGGCCATCGCGACCTGCCCTGAACTTTATGACGCAAAGAAGGAGCGTTATCTAAAGAATGGGCTTTCGGATCAGGATGCCTCCATCCTTTTGTCGGACCTCGCGATGTCCTCTTATTTTGAGAAAGCCCTCGAAGGGGCGAAAAACGCCAAGACTGTTGCAAATTTCCTTATTGTCGAAGTTAATTCCTATCTCAACAAAGAGGGGAAGAAAATTGGTGAATTCCCATTGCCGCCTGCTCTTTTAAAAGATGTTTGCAATTTGCAGGATGAGGGGTATACCCATAAGCAAGCGATGCAAATTTTCTCTTATTTGCTCGAGAATGGAGGGACTGCCGAAGAAGCCAGGATTGCTCTCAAAATTGAAAAACAGTCGAATGACGAAGGCGCTGTTTTGGCCTTTGTCACGCAGGTTTTGGACGCAAACCCCCAGTCAATCGCGGACTTCAAGGCCGGAAAAGACAGAGCCATTGGCTTCTTGGTCGGACAGGTCATGAAAGCCAGCAAAGGCAAGGTCAACCCCGCCGCTGTGAGCAAGATTTTGCAGGAAGAGATCAAAAAGCGCTGATCAATATGGAAAAGGAAATCGCGGATCTTAAAAAATATCTTGAAACCGTCGCTTCTTTTTCCTTGCCTAAGTACAAAGAATTGCCCGGGGTAGAACTCTACATGGAGCAGGTTCTGAAGTACATTAACGGAACCTTGGATTCTTTAACTCTTGACCAAGAGAATATGCTTACGTCTTTTATGGTCAACAACTACGTTAAAGCCAAAATGATCGACCTTCCGGTTAAAAAGAAGTATTCCAAAGACCAGATCGGCTATTTAATGGCCATCTGCTTAATGAAATCGACCATCTCTATGGCGGACATGTCCTTGCTTTTGGAGCTAGATTCCTGCGTCTCTGTGGACAAGGGGCGTCTTTATGCCTTTTGGGCCAGCATGGAAAGCTCGATTCTCAACGAAACGGCGAAGAAGACCATTTCCAGGATTGAGAATTTCACCAAGAACAATGCCTCTGAAAAAGGCAAAAAAGGCAAAAATAATGAAGAAGATGTGCGTGCTTCGCTTGGCTTAATCGCTCTGCGCCTTGCCATTCAATCACAAGCGAATAAACTAATATCCGATTCGATTATCGCGGCTCTCCGCGTTGATATGCATGGCAACGAGAGGAAGAAAAAAGCCCTTGATGCCGAGCAAAAAGAAGCGAATCACAGGGCTGAGCGCCACGCCAAAAAGGAGGCAAGGCGCTTAGCTGCGGAAAAAGAAGCGAAAGCGAAGAAGAAAGAAACCCCAGTTAAAAAAGGAGCGAAAAAATGAAAAGAATTCTTGTTACTGGCGGAACCGGGTTTATTGGTTCTGAAACCGTTATTTGCCTAATTCAAAATGGCTATGAACCCATTTTGGTGGACAACCTCAGCAATTCAAAGAAAGAAGTCCTCTCCCGTATCCAGACCATCACGGGAGTGATGCCTAAATTCTATCAAGTCGATTGCTGCGACTATCCTTCTTTCAAGAAGGTTTTCGAGCAAGAACAGATCGACGGGGTCATCCATTTCGCCGGCCTTAAGGCTGTTGGCGAAAGCGTCGCGAAGCCGATTGAATACTATTCGAATAACTTTATTTCCACGCTTACCCTCCTTGCTCTTATGAAGGAATTCGGGGTCAAAAACCTCGTTTTCTCCTCTTCTGCTACCGTTTATGGCGTCCCCAAGCACGTTCCTTTGAAAGAAAGCGATCCTACTTCGGATGCGACAAATCCTTATGGCGAAACGAAACTAGTGATTGAACGAATTCTTACGGACGCCCAAAAGGCGAATCCCGATTGGAATATTGCCCTTCTCCGTTATTTCAATCCCATTGGCGCCCATCCTTCCGGACTTCTTGGCGAAGATCCCAATGGCATCCCGAATAACCTCATGCCTTATATTTGCCAGGTCGCCGTCGGAAAAAGAGAAAAGCTTCACGTCTTCGGCGATGACTACCCTACCCCCGATGGAACTGGAATCCGCGATTTCATTCACGTCGTCGATTTGGCGGAAGGCCACGTCGCCACGCTTTCTAAGCTTGCTAAGAATCCCGGCCTAGTGATTTATAACCTTGGCACGGGCAAAGGCACTTCGGTCCTTGAGCTTGTGAACGCTTTTGAAAAAGCGAACGGCATTAAGATCCCATACGTGATTGACCCTCGTAGGCCAGGCGATGTTTCGGAAAACTACGCAGACGCCTCCAAAGCGGAAAAAGAACTTGGTTGGAAAGCGAAGAAAGATATCTTCGACGCTTGCAAAGACGCATACAATTTCCAAAAGAAAAACCCTAACGGCATTTAAACGCCTTCAAATTCGCTTGTATGCCCCCGCTCTTTTTGGCGGGGGCTTTTATCGTGCGTGACAAATACCCATAAACTAGTAGAATGTCTCCCGATTGGAGCAACAACTTATGAAAACAAAGAGAACATCGATTGTCGTTACGATAGTCGTCGTAGCCATTTGCTTATTGACCTTTGGATTTTCCTTTTTGCCTATCAGCATCAGTGGGAGCTGGGAGGAATATTTCTCGCAGGAAGAATTCAACAATGTGCTTAGGGCCCTTTACTTCCAAGGCGGGACCATCGGGTTGCTCCTTGGCATTGCGATGTACGTGGGCTTTGTCTTTGTGATCGTCATGTTTATTGTCGCTCTGTGCAAGAAGCGTGGCTGGTTTGCCTTGCTTGATTTGCTTGCTCTATTCTTGGGTTTCCGCGCGACTTTGAACCTTACTTATTGGGCGATGATGAACCGCGACTCGGTTGTTTCCCTCGTCTTTGCCATCGTCCTTATTGTCATGTGCCTTTCCGTCGCCATCTTGCCGCTTCTTTGCGTCACCTCCGATTCGGATAGCCATTCCACCGCTTCATTTACGCCCCTTCCTTCCACTATCCCGACCGTAGAAAAGAAAACTTCTTCTGCCGGTGCCTCGGAGGAGAAGAAAGACGGCGAATCCGCTGCTTCGATTTCCAACGAGACTCCCGCCCAAGAAGAAGCCAAGGAGGAGCCTGCTTCTGAAACAAAGGAAGAGCCTATAGCTGAAGAGGCCGTCGCTGAAACGGAAGACGCCTCAGCTGAAGAAAAACCCGTGGAAACGGAAGCCGCTTCTTCTGTTAAAGAGGAAACATTGGAAACTCCTTCCGCCCCTTCGAAAGATGATAAAATAGTCAAAACGAAGGAAAAACCGATGAAAACAGAAAAGAAACCCACTAAGGCCGCAACCACTAAGGCCGCCCCAAAAGCCACTGCAGCCGCCAAAACGGCCCCGAAAGCTCAGAAAGCTCAAGGGAAGTATGAAGTTTATCCGGAAGCCGGCTTCTTCAAATATCGTCTGAAGGCCAATAACGGAGAGATCCTCATCGTCTCCAATGGCTATAAGACCAGAGACGGCGCCCATAAAGGAATCGACACCCTCGTGAAAGCCGTTGCCGGTGGCGTTGCTAAGATCGTCATCGACAAAAACAAATACGCGCAGTTCCGCCTCTACACCGCTTCTGATTCCCGTTTGATCGTCGCTGGCGAATACTACCCGAACACCAAAGGCGCTCAAAGCGCTCTTGAGTCCGTCGAGAAATTCTACAAGACCGACAAGATTGTTGACCTAGACGAAATCCCGGAAGAGGAAGTCAGAGAATGGCGCATCACCCTTGGCAAAGCCGAGAATAGCGGCAAGGGCAAGTTCGAAATCTACATCGATGAGACCAAGAAATATCGCGGAAGGCTTCTTGCCAATAACGGCCAGCTCCTTTTCGCGACTTCTGCCTACGCTGCGAAGAACGGCGTCAATGGCGCTCTAGAAAAGGTTCAAAAGAAGTTTAACTCCTCCGATGTCACCGTGACTTGCGATAAGCAAGGCCGTTACCAGTTCATCGTTTATGGCGACAACGGCTCCGTCCTCGTCATGGGCGAGTCCTACAAGAGCAAAGATCGCGCGATCTCTGCTGCGCAAAGTTCGAAGAACTTCTCGGCCAATCCGCAAATCGTGGATGTCACGAAGGACGAAGACTAATCGCATCAATTGCCTATAAGCCTCGGAAAACCTGAGGCTTTTTTCGTGCGCATATGGCTTGAATATAAAAAGAGTACATACTAAGATTAAAATACCCCTAGGGGGTATATATTATGGAAGAAAACATTTGCGCTTGCTGCACTAAGAAAAAACATAACCCTCGCAGCGAAGAGGAAAAGAAAAAACTCGTGAATCGGGTTTCGAGAATAGAAGGCCAGTTAAAAGGCATTGCCAAGATGATCGAGGAAGACCGTTATTGCGGGGACATCCTAATTCAACTCTCTGCGGCGGAGAAAGCCCTCGAATCCTTTGGCTACACCATCTTGAACGCCCATTTGGAAAGCTGCGTAAAAGATGACATCCTCGCAGGTAAAGACGAGGTAATCGGAGAGACGATGGAACTCATCAAACGTCTTAAATAAGTATGGATAAGAAAGTTAAATTTGATGTAAGCGGAATGACCTGCGCCGCTTGCTCAGCCCATGTTCAAAAAGCCGTTTCTTCTTTGCCTGGCGTGAAAGAGGCCGATGTCAGCCTATTAACAAATTCGATGGTCGTCTTCTTCGACTCCTCCACCAGCGAAGAGGATATCTGCGAGGCTGTGAAAAAAGCTGGCTATGAGGCGAAAACCTCAGGGACAGCAGACAATAAGAAAAGGACGATCGCGGACGAAGAAACCCCTAGATTAGTTCGAAGGCTGATTGCTTCGTTAGTTCTTCTAATCCCGCTTTTCTATTTCTCCATGGGCTATATGAATCCTAGCTGGGGTTGGCCTTTGGGGGCGATCGGCGAGAATCCCTTCTATTACGGGATTTTGGCGATGTGCTTATCGCTAGTCATCTTGCTTATCAACCATTCCTTTTTCGCTTCAGGTTTCCGCTCGCTGATTCACGGGGGGCCTAACATGGACACGCTCGTCTCCCTTGGAAGCGGAATCGCCTTCGTCTATGGCATTGCCGTCTTGCTCCTAATGTCTTCCGTCCTTGGGCCTGAGATGGGCGCAGCGGGTTGGAAGAAGGTGATGACTCTTTCCATGGGCTTAACGTTTGAAACCGCTGGTATGGTGCCGACGCTCATTACGGTTGGGAAAACCTTAGAATCTTTGTCAAAAGGAAAAACCACAAACGCCATAAAATCTTTGCTCGATTTGTCACCTAAAGAAGCCCACGTTCTTGGAGGTGACAAGGAGGAAACCATCCCAACGGAGGATGTTTTGGTTGGGGATATCTTCTTAGTCCGCCCCGGAGAGGCAATTCCTGTGGATGGCGTTGTCTTGGAAGGCGAAAGCGCGGTAGATGAGTCTGCCTTGAGCGGAGAAAGCATTCCCGTTGATAAAAATGCCAACGATCGTGTATCAAGCGGGACGATCAATAAGAATGGCGCGCTGCGTTGCAAAGCTACGCAAGTGGGTAGCCAAACAACCCTTCAGCAGATTGTGAAGATGGTTGAAGATGCCTCGATGAGCAAGGCCAAGATCTCCCGAATCGCGGACAGGGTGTCCGGCATTTTCGTTCCTGCAGTTCTCCTTGTTTCCTTGATTGTTTTGCTTGGCTGGCTTATTTTTGGAGGCAATTACGTTAATGGGGCCTTTCATGGAGAGACGAGAACTTTGACTTACGCTCTTGAGCGATGCGTTTCGGTTCTTGTTGTGGCTTGCCCTTGCGCGCTTGGCTTAGCCACCCCTGTAGCGATTATGGTTGGCTCAGGCAAAGGAGCCAAAAATGGAATCTTGTTTAAAACGGCTTCTGCCTTGGAAGAGACTGGGAAAATAGATTTTGTCCTTCTTGATAAGACGGGAACGTTGACGAAAGGCGCCCCAGACGTGACGGACATCATTCCCTTCGGCGAGCATAGCTCGGATGAGCTTCTTTCCCTTGCCTATTCTTTGGAAACATCCTCTGAGCATCCTTTGGCTAAAGCAATCGTCGAAAAAGGAAAAGAAAAAGGAATTGCTCCTGAGCGGGTCACAAGTTTCAAAGCCATCTCGGGTGCGGGCGTCTCCGGGCTTATCGGAAACGATATTTGCTATGGCGGAAAAGTTGCTTTGTTCGAGGACAAACTGCGTTTGGATTCTAAAACATTAGAAATTGTGGCTGACTTATCAAACGAAGGAAAAACGCCTTTGCTTTTCGCCAAAGGGAATGACTTTTGCGGGGTTATCGCGGTTTCCGACTCTTTAAAAGAAGATTCTAAAGAAGCCGTTAAAGAATTCAAAAATCTAGGCTTGATCCCCGTCATGCTTACTGGCGACAACTTGAGGACCGCTACTTACGTTGCGAAAGAGGCAGGAATTGAATATGTGAAAGCCGACCTCTTGCCAGGAGACAAATTAGCGTTTGTGGAATCCCTTAAAAAGATTGGCCGCGTTGCAATGATTGGCGATGGGATTAATGATGCGCCTTCTTTGACCGCGGCGGATATTGGAATTGCAATCGGCGCCGGGAGCGACGTTGCAATTGACTCGGCGGACGTTGTTTTGATGAAGAACACTCTCCGCGATGCCTCCGCGGCCATTCGGCTTTCTCGACGCACTCTTTTGAACATCAAGGAAAACCTGTTTTGGGCATTCTTCTATAACCTTATTATGATTCCTGTCTCTGCCGGCGCTTTTTCCGGTCTTGGCTTAGCAAAACTGAAACCGTGGTATGGGGCCGCGGCGATGGCTTTATCTTCTGTGACCGTTGTTTGCAACGCCTTGCGAATTAACCTTTTCGACATTTACAAGAACTACGGTTGCCATAGAAAAGTTAAAATTAATCGTGGAGACGTTGATAGACTGTTATCCGCAAAGAAAGAAGGAACTATTATGAAAAAGGAAATCGTTATCTCTGGAATGATGTGCGAGCACTGCGCCGCTCATGTGAAAGGCGCTCTTGAATCGGTTGCTGGAGTAAAAAGCGTTCAAGTAATCTTGGCGGATAAAAAAGCGATCGTTGAGACGGATGGCAACGTTGAAAACTCTCTTCTTGGAGACGCCGTTGTTAAAGCGGGCTACAAAGTCGTTTCGATTAGCGATTAAGCTAGAAGCGCGATGAGATCGTCTTGAAGCCCGGCAACGATTTCTAATTTCCCGTTATCGTTATACAAATCAGTTTCGCTGCGCATGCCAAAATCGGGCGCGTAAATTCCCGGTTCGTCGGAGAATGATGTGCCGGGAAGCAAAACTCTTTCGTCATGCGTTTCGTAATTGTCCAAATTTGCGCCTGGGCCATGAGGGGAAACGTCATCGGCGATATTGTGGCCAACTCTATGAACGAAGTAATCCCCGTATCCAGCGTCGGATATGATTTTTCTAGCTACATCGTCAGCCTCATAGGCGTGCACGCTTCTTAAGCGGAGCTCCTTTTTCAAAAAGGAGATAACGCCGTCTCTAGCTGCTTTCACAATGGCAAAGCGGTCTTTATAAACTTGAGGAATTTCTTTTCCGACATAGGCCATCCAAGTGATGTCTGCATACGCAGCTTCTTCTTCGTCGTACTTGGCCCACATGTCGATGAGAACCAGATCGCCTTCTTTTATAGGGGAGTGAATTTCTTTCGTTGGGCCATAGTGAGGGTTATTGGCGTTCTTTCCGATTGCCACGATCGCGGGGTCGTCGTAAATCATTCCTTCTTCGTGGAATCGATTGCAAATGAATTGCTGAATCTCATATTCATCGCTCACGCCATTTTTCTCTATTTCTTCTTTGATCTTCGCAAAAGCCTCATCTTTTATTTTCAATGTGGTTTTGCAGGCTTTTTGCTGCAATTTGCGGCCTTTTTCCGAGATTAATGCCGTCATTGATTGCAAGATATTCATGCTCGAGGACACTTTTAATCCAAGACTTTTGACATAATCCACCGAACCATAGTCCGCTAACGAAACTCTCATCAGTAGCCCGCTTTCGGAGATATCCATCAAGACTTTTTTGTAGTTCGATAACAATGTTTTCTCTAAAGCCAGCATCTCCTGCCAGGTTTTGTAGACGTTTAGAGAGAAATCCTTGCTGATCTCCTCAACGTTTAAGAAAACTCGATCGATTGAGTGGCAAATGATCTGAGGCTTTCCTCTTGAGGGAATGATAACAATGATTTTTCTAGTGAGCATTTTGTGGCACAAGAGCTTGGCGACCACTGGATTTCTGTTTTCGTAGTCTACGAGCACCCATGCGTCTGCCCTTTCTTTGCCAATGGAATTTTGGATGTCAAAAAGCTTCATGATTGTCCTTCTTTCGGCTGTGGATTATATCACGATGGGGCTGGTCCCCTGTTACAATATGGCCATGCTCACGTCCGAAGGGAAAAAGATTGATCGTCGCTGCCCTAGAGGCGAATATCCGCGTCCTCAAATGGAACGCGAATCATATTTTTCTCTGAATGGCGAATGGGAATTTTGCCTAAACAAGGAAAGGGAAACGCCCAAAGACTATCCGAGCAAAATTTTGGTTCCTTTTGCAATGGAAACCCCTTTGTCTGGAATAGAAAAGGTTCCTGCGAAGGATGATTTTCTTCATTACAGGAAACGGTTTTCCCTTCCGAAGGAATTTGTCGGAAAGCGGGTTTTGCTTCATTTTGAGGCTGTGGACCAAGTCGCAGAGGTTTTCCTTAACGGAAAGACTTTGGGGAGGCATGAAGGCGGTTATTTGCCCTTTGAATTTGAAATCGAGTCCGCTCAAGAAGAAAACGAATTATTGGTTTGCGTTCAAGATGATATTACTTCTTCTATTTATCCAAGAGGAAAGCAGTCTTTGGATTCCAAAGGAATTTGGTACACCTCCACTTCTGGAATTTGGGGATGCGTATGGCTTGAGGCGATTCCAAAAGAGGCGATACGTGTATTGAAAATTGAACCTGATTTTGATTCCAAGAACGTGAAAATCACCGCAGTGATTGACGGGGACATTACTTGTTCTTTCGTAAAGGCTTCTTTCCAGGGGAACGTTATCTTTGAAGGAAAGCTTGATGAAAAGGGGCGCGCTAACATTGACTGCTCTTCCTCTTTTCACCCATGGTCGCCAGAGGAGCCGAATTTATATGATTTGGAAATTGTCGTGAACGAAGACAAAATTCGTTCTTACTTCGGGCTTCGAAAATTCGGAACTACGCTTTTGGATGGGAAAAAGGTCTTCGCGTTGAATAATGAGCCCTATCTTATGAAAGGCGTTCTGGACCAAGGGTATTTCCCGGACGGCGGCCTTACGGCGCCTAGCGACCAGGCAATGATTGACGATATCGCCTTGATGAAGTCTATGGGTTTCAATATGCTTCGGAAGCATATCAAAATTGAGCCCGCCCGTTGGTATTATCATTGCGATAGATTGGGTGTTCTTGTGGTTCAAGACTTTGTGAATAACGGTGGCCGCTACAGCCCTCTTTTGATTTCTTTGGCGCCTTTTATTCCGTTCCGTTTTAAGGATACAAGGCCAAAAGATTACGCGCGGTTTAGGCAAAAAGATGAGGCTTCAAGAAGGTTTTTTGAGTCCCAGATGTCGGGAATTACCTCGCTTTTATTTAATGTGGTCTCTATATGCACCTATGTTCTTTTCAATGAAGGCTGGGGTCAATTCGATTCCGCTCGCTTGACCAAGGAACTTCACCGACTAGACGCTGGCCGCCTTATTGATTCCGATTGCGGTTGGTACGATCAAGGCGCTGGCGATTATAGCGGCAATCACATCTACTTTAAGCCAATTCACATGAAACATGATGGCAAACGCATTTTGTCTTTGTCCGAGTTTGGCGGGTATTCGCTGCGAATTTCCGGCCATTGTTTCTCCTCAAAGGAATTCGGCTATAAAATTTTTAAGACGAAGGAAAGGCTGGAACGAGGGCTAACGAAGCTTTTCTTGAAGGAACTTAAAAAGGCCGTGCAAAAACAAAAAGTATCCTCCTACGTCCTCACTCAGCTGAGCGACGTGGAACAAGAGACGAATGGTCTTGTCACTTATGATCGCGAGATCGTGAAAGTAGACGTTGATCTCATGCGCGAATTGAATAGCAAAGTGAGTTGGTAATATGAAATACGAAGCGGCTTTTTTTGACATCGACTGGACCTTGTTCGACCATGTTTCAAGAACGTTCGTTCCTTCTGGGATAGAGGCGATCAAACGCCTGCAAAAGCAAGGCACGAAAGTCTTTATTTGCTCTGCGAGGAATTATGAAAGCATCCATTCCCTCGGCCTTTATGATTTAGGTATTCGCTGGAGTGGTTACATCAGCCACGCGGGCGGTGTCGCAAAAGTGGGAAATCGCTTTGTTCTTAAACAGCTCGTCGATCATCGCATTATTCAAAATCTTTGCAAAACCGTGACCGATTTAGGAAGAAACCTTGAAATCGTGACCATAAAGTCCCGCTTTATGATTCATGAGCCCGACGAATATACGAAAGCCTATTACGAGGTTTTCAAAGATTCGCTTCCGAAGGTGAGACCTTATAAAAACCAGGATTGCGTCGGCGTCCTTTTCTTTGGGCCGGCAGAATACGATTCCAAGATTGAAAAAGAAAATCCTGGATTAACCTATTTCCGCTTCGCTCCCTTTGGGATGGACATTCAGATCCTCCCTCACATTAAAGGCGAAGGCATAAAAGCGGTTCTAGAGTCTATCGGTGTTCCCAAGGAAAAGGCAATCGCCTTTGGAGATGACCTCCAAGATATTTCGATGAGCGAGGCCTGCGGCACTTTCGTTTGCATGGGCAATGGCAAAGACGAGGTGAAAAAGCACGCTGATTTTGTGACTAAGCGCATTGAAGAAGATGGAGTTGCATTTGCTCTAGAAAGCTTGGGCGCTTTCGAGGATTAATTTGCTTTGGCGATGCTGTTTTCCTTGTAATTGTTCACCGCTGTGAACCATAATTGCCGGCGATGGAATGGATAGGAACTGCAATCTTGCTCGGCATCGCGCTTGCGATGGATTGCCTTGCGCTCTCAATTACCGACGGGTTGGTATACAAAGGCCTCAAAGTTTGGCAGGCCATTTTCATTGCCTTCGTCTACGCTGCTTTGCAGGGCCTCTTTCCCCTTGCTGGCTATTTTCTGGGCGCGACTTTCATCGATAAGATTAGTCCCTGGCATCTTCTTGTTGCCTTTGGGCTTTTGGCAATCATCGGCGGAAAGATGATCTTTGATGGCATTAAAGGCATCGTGAAGCCAGAGGAGAAAAAAGAAGGCGAATTCTCCATTCCTTCCGTCTTGCTTCAAGGCGTTGCAGATTCTATCGATGCGTTCGCCGTCGGCATTACTTTGACTTCTACAATTAATGCTGAGAACCCAGCCTCTGTGCCTTTCTCCGTTACCATGTGGGTGATTTCCATCATCGCGATCTGCACTTTCATCATCTCTCTTCTTGGCGTTTTCCTTGGCAAGGGAATCAATAAATTGCTGCGCGGCCATTATGAGATCGCGAATCTTCTTGGCGGCCTTGTCCTTCTGGGAATCGGCATCAAGTCCCTTGTCGAATTCTTCATTGAGATTTTGTAGGTCCATAGCAAGGCTTTACCCTTTAGGGTAAAATCCGTTCATGGCGAAAAAGACAGGACTTGTTTTGCAGGGCGGCGGTATGCGTGGGGCTTTCACCGCGGGGGCGCTTGATGTGCTCATGGAGCACCACATCTCATTTTCTTACGTTATTGGCACTTCGGCAGGCGGCCTAAATGGAGTGAATTTCATTTCAGGGGACATCGGGAGAGGAAAATACGTGACCTGCGAGATGGTTCACGACAGAAAGTTCCTCTCCGTGAAGAACCTGCTTCTTAAGGGAAGCCTTTTTGACTTCAAATATCTTTTGTTCACTTTGCCGGAGAAGAACATCCTTCCCTTCAACAGCAAAACCTACGAAAAAAATCCTACCGAATTTCTTGTTGCCTGCACCGGGATGGAAGATGGGCAGGCCCATTACTTTAAAAAAGGCGAATGCCGCGACTTTTGGAATGCAATCGCTGCTTCCGCTTCTTTGCCTTTGCTTGCTAAGCCTGTTGAGGTTGACGGCAAGCTTTATTTAGATGGAGGCCCTACCGCGTCCATTCCTTTCAAAAAAGCAATGGAAGATGGGTGCGAGAAGGTCGTCGTAGTAGGAACAAGAGAGCCAGGATACCGCAAGAAGCCCTTAAAAGAATCCTACAAAAGGCTATGCAAGAGGTTCTACCGCCCCTACCCAAAATTCATAGAATCTTACAATCGCTCTGTCGAAGTGTATAACGACGATGCTAATGAAATGGAAAATCTTCAAAAAGAAGGTAAACTTTTCCTCGTTCAGCCCGCCTTTCCGGTGACTGTTTCCCAAACGGAAAAAGATGAGAAGGCCCTCCTTGCTTTGTACTTGGAGGGAAGACGCATCGCTGAAGAGAATTTAGATTCCCTGAGAGACTATCTAGAAGACTGATTTATGAATAAAAACGACAAGAAGCAGCATCGCCCCAACGCGAAAGGCGTCTTGAACCCAAACGCGATTCGGGACTACAAGGTTTACCAAGATACGACTCTTTTGGAGTTCCTTTATTTTAAGATGCCGGATACTCCTAAGAAAAATGTCAAAGCCCTGCTTTCTCATCACCAGGTGGCCGTAGGCGGAGTCCCGGTTTCGCAGTTCAACTACCCCCTCACGAAAGAAGACGTCGTCACCATTTCAAAATATCGCATCGCGAGAAAGACCCGCAAAGACTTGCCCATCCTTTATGAAGATAACGACATCCTTGCTTTGGATAAGCCCAGCGGCCTTCTTTCCGTCGCTACGGAAAGAGAAAAGGGCAAGACGGCCTATCGCTTGGTTTCCGATTATGTCGCCGCCAGAGACAAGAGGGCAAGAATCTATGTTGTTCATCGTCTTGACGAAGACACTTCGGGCGTTTTGATTTTCGCGAAAAGCCAGGAGGTCAGAGAGGCCTTGCAACATAATTGGCAGGAAATCGTGAAGAAACGCGGCTACTACGCGATTGTTGAAGGCGAGATGGAAAAATCCGAGGACACGCTGAAAGATTACTTGGAGCAAGACAATTTTCAGCTTGTCCGCGTTACGAAAAACAAAAATAAAGGCAAACTTGCTATCACCCATTACAAAGTGATTGAGTCAAAAGCCCCTTACTCTCTGCTGAATGTCGACATCGATTCCGGCAGGAAGAACCAGATTCGTGTTCAGTTGGGAAACATTGGCCATTACGTGATTGGCGATGACAAATACGGCGAGCCGACGGATCCTCTGAAGCGCCTTGGCCTCCATGCCTATGAGCTCGCTTTCACGAATCCTTTGAATGGGAAGGAGTACGACATCAAGTCCCCCATGCCAAAGGAATTCAAATCCCTGTTCTTCGTCACGAGAGAACAACAAAGGGAGATGAAAAACAAGGTAACCCAAAAGAAAGTCAAAGAGGTCCGCGATTCTCGCGCGGAAATCAAAATCCAAAAAGGAAAGCAAAGGAGAAAAGCCTTTCGATTCGGGAAATAGTTATGGCAGAAGAAAAGGGAAGCAACTCGTTAAGAGGCTACAAGAAAAGTCAACCCCGCTTCAAAAGCTGGCTGAAAACCCAGGCCCCTTTTCTTTTTGATTGGAAAAGCGTCTTTTATTTCGGCCTCTTTTTGTTTTTGCTTGCTATCGCATGGTCCGCGAACCTTTTGATTGAGAACGCCGGGACGAGCTTGCTTGGCTGGGACTATACCTGGCAGTTTGTCTCGTTTGCGTACGATTTTTATGATCAATGGCATGTCTTCTTCTCGACCGGACATTTCCCCTTATACGATTCCACGATTTGGTTTGGCTTAGATAACATTGGCTCAAACTCCTATTACAGCTTATTTGATCCCTTCGTTGTCCTTGTCATCTTTTTCCCTCGTTCTTGGGTGCCGTTCTTGTTTTCTTTTGCGACCTTCCTAAAGCTCATGATTTCAGGGCTTCTGATGAGGTGGTATCTCCGTTATCACGGGATTAGCGAGGCTGCTTCGAGATTAGGCGCAACCGCCTTGGCTTTCTCGGGCTATATGATGTTCATGGTCGGTTTCCCGACTACGGTTTCCGCCTGCGTCTACATTCCTTTGATCTTGCTGGGCATTGATAAGATTATTCGCGAGAAGAAACCTTATTGCCTTGTGATTGGCCTCTTTTTGCTCGGCATCACCTCATTTTTCTTCTTGGTGGTTGCCTGCATATGGGGCGTTTGCTATGCGGGCTGGCGTTATTTATGGAGCATAAAAACCCGAAAAGCGAAAGACAATGTTACGGTTATTTTGATGGGCGTAGCCGCCTTCGCCGTTGGGCTTCTTATGAGCGCGTGGACGTTGCTGCCATCCCTTCGTCAAACCACCTTGTCCGGACGCTCTTCTTCGATTGGCTCCGCTTATCTTTCGTCGATTATTTCTTCTTTGAAAAGCCATGACCTTAAATCCTTCTTCAAATTCATATTTGAGCCCGTCGGCGATCATCCAACTCGTGAGCTGATGGGTCTTGTTTCTTTCTTCTATCCAACGGGTGGCTATCTCTATTTGCCGCTAGTTCATACGGGCTATGACGCTTGGACTGCCTCCGTATTTTGCTATACCCCCTTCATCATTTTGTTTTTTACGGGCATCATCATCTCAATCAAGAAACAAAGGTGGAACCACATCATCGGCATCTTGCTTTGCCTTTTCTTGCTTTTCACCAACTTTGCTTATTTCTTTTTCTATGCTTTCTCGGGGAATGGCTATGGACGGTGGTTCATCATGCTTGTTCCTGAGATCATTCTTTATGGTTGCTGGGCGTTTGACGAAGCGAGAAAAGAGCCTAAATGGGTTCGCTTTATGGGCAGCGCGATTTCTCTGCTTGGGACGTTAGCGACCTATCTCCTGATCAAAAGCATTTTAAGCAACGCCACTTGGCCTAACCCCAATAACCTCACGTATTGGCAATATCCTGATTCCTATATTGCTCCCGCTGATGTGAAGGGGGCAGCCAATGCGATTTGGTACGTTTATGTCCAATGTGCGTATATTTTGGTGGAAGGCTTGGTTTTCGTCGCCTTCAACGCGAAAAAGTGGATGCCTCAAGTTTGGCTTGGCTTGCTTTCGGTTGAAATCATTGTCGCCGGCAACGCGGCTTCCTCCAACTACTATTCCATATATAAGTACGCGACCCGCTATATGGGCGGCACGTCGAATTTCTCGAATGCTTTAAAGGTAGCGGATGCAATCAAATCGGATGATTTAGCCTTTGGCAGAACTCAAATTGATCAGACTACTGGCAGCAGCAGCGAAGCAAAATCCTATACGACTGTTTTGGGCCTCAACGGAGCGGCCACCTTCCATTCCTTGATGAACTTCGATACGGAAGATTTCGCCTTGATAAACAACATGAAAAACCACGGGAGCACTCGCACTACCTATAACGACACCGAAGTTTATAACCCAAATTGGTCTGGCTATTACGGGAATAAGCGTTTCGCCACGGATAATACGTTAGGTTACCGCTACTACGCGGTAAAAAACGACTACTCCGCCTGGGTGGATTTCATGCCAGCGAATGTGCCTTTCGGCTCAGAAGAAATCTATTCTTTGCCTGTGAGCGGAAAAGAAGAGCGATCCCGTTATAAGGTTTATAAAGTCGGGGATAGTTCCGCCGCTACTTTAGGTCATGCCGTAGATTCCTCGAAGCTCTATCGATTTGGGAAGGAAGAGAATTCCTATTACTTGAACTCCTTTTATCGCAACGAAACGGGAAGCTCGGGCTTGCGATGCCTAATCCGCGCTGAGGATGCCTGCTTGAATGGCGCGATTTTCGAGGATGATGCTATTTTGCCCGAAGGATTGAGCACAACCGCTACGCCCTCTGTATCCGATGTTGAATCGGCCTATGGGCTTAAGGCGCTTCGCTGCGGGAATGGCCTTAATTGTTATCTGGCCACCGCCGATGAAGGCGACGGCTTGTTCCCAAAGGAAGGTTTGACTGGCAGCGTGAATGACGCAGCTTATTTCTTGGATTCATCCCTCTATGCTTGGAAAGATGTCACTTATTCTAGTTCTGTGTCAGTAGCGCCTGATCGAGGGCATCTTATTTTCTCCTCATCAACCGGCGGTTACCTTTCTGATGATGAGACAGGCTGCTATATCGAAATGAAATATTGGGTGGATAACGATGATTCGGTGCCTCGCGTATTGGTTTTCGGGGACGTGGAGCAGGAAGACGGAACCTTACTGACGAATCAGCTTTTGACTTTTGAGTACAGTTCTTTGTACAACGCGAAGCAAGCAGGATACCTTTCCGCTCGCTCCTCGACTTTCGGTCTTTATGTTAATGGGCACGCAAAATATCTTTGCTTCGTCTGGCCGGATGGCGAGGAAGATGCAAATTCCCATAAGGGCAACCTAACGCTTTATGTTACTGGGAAGCAAAAAATCCTGCAAAAACAGGCTGAACTTGCGGAAAGCTCTTTGAAAGACGTTAAAAAAGAGAACGCGAATGAATATTCTTTCTCTACGAATTACTCTTCGCCAAAGATCGTCGTGACTCAATTGGGATTCGATAAAGGCTGGAGCTGCGTTGCTACGAAAGAGGACGGCGCTAAGGTGAACTGCCAAATGTATAAACTTGATGGCGGCCTTGTTGGCTTTTATGCGCCCGAAGGGAAAGCGACTTATCGTTTGTCTTATAAGACGCCTTATCTTAATGAGGGCGTGGCTTTAGCGATGATTGGCTCCTCCGCCTTCTTTGGCTTTAGCATCTATGCTTTCCTCAAAAAAGCGAAGAAACAAAAGGAAAACCCTGCGCAGTAACGGCTATTTTTTTAGTTGAAGGGACAAGTCGTAGACTTTGTTCTTTTGGATGGAAAACTCTTCTGCGACTTCTTTAACCGCTTCTTTCGTTCTTTTGCCTTCGTTTAATTTTGCTTGGAGTGCATCTAGAATATCTTTGTCATTAAGCTTTTGCTCGAGGGTCTTGCAGCCTTCTACAACAATCACCATCTCCCCTCGGAGAGAGGCTTCGTCTAAGGAAACAAATTCTTTGAGGCTTCCCCGGATGACTTCTTCGTGGGCTTTTGTCAGTTCACGACAAATGGTCGCCTTGCGGTCTCCTAAAACCTCGTGCATAGATGATAGGGTTTTAAGAATGCGGTGAGGCGATTCGTAGAAGATGATAGTTTCCTCTCTGGAAGCCAAATCTTTGAGTTCTGCGGACTTTTCGCTCTCTTTTGCGGGCAAAAACCCCTCGAAATAGAAATGCGAAGTATCTAATCCCGAGATCGCCAAGGCATTGATTGCTGCGCTTGGGCCGCTGATCACGGAAACTTTGATGCCCTCTTCCAAACAATGGGACACTAATTTTTGGCCTGGGTCAGACACCGTGGGATATCCGGCGTCCGACATATAGCAAACCTTCTTGCCTTCTTTTAGCAAGGAGATGATTTTCGTCGACGCTTCGTTCTCGTTGTGCTCGTGGCAAGAGATGAATGGTTTGCTAATTTTGAAATGGGCCATTAATTGGCCGGAGTTTCTTGTGTCCTCCGCGGCGATGAAGTCACAACTAGATAAGATTTCGATTGCTCTAGGAGTAAATTCGCTTAGATTGCCGATGGGTGTGGCAATCAAATACAACAAGGGGGATGAACCTTCGAAATTCAGCTCTCTAGGGTTCATTTCTGTTTGCTTCCTTGGCTGTTGCGATGAGAGGAGTGATATCCCCCATGGTGCGAATGGTAATGATGGTTTGGATTTCCACCGTTTCCCTGGGGCTTTCCATTGTTCTTCGGGCGGTTATTATTTTGCCCATTGTTCTTCCCGTTCTGTTTTTGTTTGCCGTTCTGCCTGTTGTTTCTTGAATTGTTATTTTGCTGTTTATTGCTTTCAAACTTCGGGCTTTGGACTCCGGGGATGTTGAAATCAGGAAGCTCGTTTTCTTTGATTTTCTCTTCTTTTTTCTTGTAAGTCCCCGCCATCATCGCTTGAACGTCTTCCAATGAAAAAACCTTGAAGTTGTCGCGCTTCGCGTTCGTTAAACGGACGGTTCGAGAAATGATGTTGAAGCTATCGACATGGTATTCCCCTTCTTCCAAATGAACGATTGTTCCAGGGTGAGGGAAATCTTTCTTTTCAATGTCGTAGGTATCGTTTTCATAAGCTAAGCAGCAGATGAGCTTGCCGCATGGCCCGGAAAGCTTCGCGGTGTTTAAAGTAAGCATCTGATTTTTTGCGAGGGCGATGCCAACTGACTGCGCCCAAGTTAAGAAGGTAGAGCAACATAGCGGGAGCCCGCAGATGCCGATGCCTCCGATTTTCCTTGCTCTTTCGCGTGGAGAGAGCTGGTGGAATTCGATGCGGGCATGCAGGACTGGCGGCAAAATTTTGAGCAGCTCGCGGAAATCGACGCGATATTCGGTGGAAGTGTAAGTGATGGTAATCCGCGAGCCATCGAGATTGTAATCCGCGTCCAAAAGATTCATGGGCAAGCCAAGCTTTTCCACCTCTTTTTGGGTTATTTCCAAAGCTTTGCGATCCTGCTCAAGGTTAAAAGCGTAATCCTCTAAATCGGTTTTGGTCGGCTTTCTAAGGATCGGCTTTAGCTCCAAGGTGGAATGATAAAGCTCTTGGGACATCAAAGACGTAGAAACGGTCGCCATTTCATAGCCGTTCGGTGTTTCGACGACCACCAAATCGCCACGCTTCAAATCGTCCATGTCCGTTGAGAAATAATAGGATTTCTCGGAGTTTTTGAACTTAATCCCTACGAAATAAGGGTCTTTCTGTATCTCGCTCATGAATTTACTCCTTGTCTAATTGATAAAGCATATGGAGGATTAAGAGCCCCCCATTGATATTTGTTTCCGTTTCTTGTCTAAGCTTCATTATGAAGAGAAGCGCGGCGTTCGGGTTTGAGTGATTTTCGGCGAACGCTTGGCTCATTGTAGCATAAGAAGGCATCTTTAATGGTGCGTGAGCTTTAGCAAAGCACGCATCTTGCAAGAACAGCCCAATCATCTCGATAAAATAGCGAAGCGCTGGCCTTTCCTTCAAAGCGGGGATCACTTCCGTCTCTGCGACGAATCTAGCTTCGGAAATATTATTTGCTAGCGCTGGGATGAGGGCGTCGAAGGCGCCCTTGGCCGCTAGATAGTTTTTGCTTTTGCTTTCTTCTTCTATCAGGGTTGGATCATTGCAAAAGAAAGACAAAATATCGAGGTCTTGCGGGGATATTGTTAGATTTTTGCAGGAATTTAGAACATCTTCTCTTGGTAAAAGTTTTAGATGTAGCGTTTGGCAGCGGGAGACGATGGTCGGCAAAACCTTGGATTCGTTCTGCGTGGTCAGGATTGCGTAGGCTGCGGGGTTGGGCTCTTCTAAGAATTTAAGAAGACTGTTCACGGCTTCGGTCGTCATGCTTTCGACGCAGTGAATTAGGTAAACCATCACGCCCTTCTTTTCTAAAGGCGTTTGATCGAAATAATGAATGAGTTCCTGTATCTCGTCTTTTTTTATGGACCCTTCCGAACCATCATAGAAACGGAAGTCCGGATAGTCGTTGTTCTCCACTCTATGGCAGGTTTCACAAGATTCGTCGGCTAGGGGGCTTGGCGAATCGCAAAGAATTGATTTTGCCAAGAATTGGCCTGTTTGAAGAAGCGGCGTGCCTTTCTCTCCTACGAGAAGATAAGCATGGGAAAGTTTTCCGGATTGGAGGGCCTTCGAAAACGTTTCATATAAAACGCTTTGCTTATCTTCTAGGTAGGATTTGACGTTCATAATCTGCTTTTTATTGCTTTGTAAGCATTGGATACAACGTTCTCTAATGGTTGCGAGGCGTCAATGACGACATAACGGTTCGGGAAACGCTGGGCCAATGACTGGAAAGTGGCGCGGACGCCTTCGTGAAACGAGAGTTTCTCCAAATCGAGACGATTGACTTCTCTTCCTTGATTCGCCGCGATGCGGGCGAGTCCTTTTTCTGGTTCGATATCGAAAAGAATGGTGAGATCGGGAAGCGTTCCCTCGGTCGCGTATTCGTTCACTTTGAGGATTTCGTCAATCCCTAATCCTCTCGCTCCGCCTTGGTAGGCTAAAGAAGAGTCTAGGAAACGATCGCATAGAACGATTTTTCCTTCTTTTAAAGCAGGCCATATTTTTTCGACTAGGTGTTGCCTTCTGCTGGCGGCGTAAAGCAAAGCTTCGGTTCGCGGGTCCATATTGGTGTTCTTGCGGTCTAGGATGACGTTGCGAATTTCTTCGGAAATCGGCGTTCCCCCCGGCTCACGAGAAAGGACGGTTTCATACCCGGCCTCACGAAGCAAGGCATCCACTTTTTTCAAAACGGTGGATTTGCCGGAGCCTTCTCCGCCTTCAAACGTTACGAATAAACTCATAGTTTCGTTCTCCCTTGCAAGGCCCTAGTCAAAGTTAGGCTATCTGCGTAATCGAGCGAGGCTCCCATTGGAAGCCCATAGGCAAGCCTGGAAACTGTAACGTCTTGCCCCTGCAACAGCTTTGCGATGAATAAGGCGGTCGTCTCCCCTTCTAAGGTTGGGCTTGTCGCGATGATGATTTCTTTAATGCCTTCTTCTTTGATGCGGGTTAGCAAATGGTCTACGTCAAGATCCTCGGGGCCAACTCCCTTAGAAGGGGCGATGACCCCTCCTAGAACATGGTAGATGCCATGAAAATCATTGAGCTTTTCAAAAGCCAACGCATCTTTTGGATAACTCAGGACGATGCACGTCGAATGATCGCGACTAGGGTCACCGCAGGCCTCACAGAGGTCCTTTTCCGCGTAGAGCCCGCAATTAGGGCACTTATGGATTTTGCTTTTCACGTCTTGAATGGATTTCGCAAATTCCGAAGCGTCTTCCTCGCTCATTTCCAAAACGGAATAGGCCATGCGCTCAGCGCTCTTTTTGCCCACTCCTGGAAGTTTAGAGAAAGAATCCACCAAAGAAAGATAGGCGGAAAGTTCTTTCATGATTAGAATAGGCCTCTTTGCCCGGTGACTTTCTCCTCGATGGCTTCGTTGGCCTTGTCGATCTGAGCATAGGCGTCGTTCAAAGCGAGGACAATGGCCTCTTCCAGCATATCTTTGTTCTCTGGGTCGAGGGCGTCCTTATCGATGTCGAGAGACTTGATGGAGCGATTGCCCATAACAACGGCTTTTACCATGCCGTTTTTCTCGACGGCGAATTCCTTGGTCTCGAGCTCGGCGTGGGCTTTTTGCAGCTCCCTCTGCATTTTTTGGGCTTGCATAAGCATTTGTTGCATTTGGTTCATAGGTATATCTCCTTATTCCTAGCGAGGTAATTTGAGCTCGTCGTCCTCTAGATGAGGCAACCTGCTGAGCTGAGCGAGGTTATAGTAATTTTGCTGCACGCGGTTTGAATCGTTCCTATCTAAGCCGTAGACAAATACTTTTCGTCCTAAGACTCGTTCAACGAGGGTTTCGAGAATCTTCTGATTGGCTTTTATGTTCGCGTGTTCTTTCAGGCGAGTGAAGTTGAAGTTAATCAACAAGGCATCTCTGCACAAGCAAAACGGTCTAGCTTGGGCAAGCAATGTTGCGGCATCGCCGACCTCGGGATCCAGCTTCATGGTTTCGAACTTATTCCAATCCCTAGCGAGTTGTTGCCGCTGCGCTTTGTGTTTTCCTCCAAGAACCATAATTTGAATCATGGTGTCGTCTGGAAGAATGATGGGCTCGCCTTCCGCCGCCAGGCTCTTTCCCGAGTTAAGCTCTGTGAGGTTTTTTAACTCACTTTCGTTTTTAGGCATTGGGGAAACGGCGGGTTTTGGTTCTTCTTCCATAGTGGGATGAACTGGCGAAGGCTGTGCTGGGGGATTGCTTGACGCCGTTGCGGGCTTAGCTGGCTCAGCGTAGATCGGCCTTGGCTCAAGGGTTGCAGTTTCGCTATATATTGATGCCTTTTGCGTCGGCTGGATATTTTGGTCGGCTGGCTCTTTCGGGACTTCGTATTGTTGTTTTGCGGGTTTTTCTATGGGCTTCGGCTCTTCCACTAGCGCAGCCGACATTGAGCACATCTCTAATGAGGCAAGCTCAAAAAGCGAGCGAACGTTAGAGACTGCCTTCGAATCGATCTGCGTCTTCAAAAGCAATTCAATCATTTTGTTGGTCTGATCGAAGGAAAGCGCTCCTGCTAACTGCTTGGCGTCGCCTTCTTTAAGAGACGAGCAAAGGTCTACTCTCTTCGTTCTTTTATAGATGAGGACATCCTTTAAGACCTCAAGCAAAGAGGCAATTAAACGTTTGATATCAATGCCACCGGTTAGGAAATCATTGAGTTTTGCAATGGTTTTTACGACGTCTCCTTGGATGAGGGAGTTTAGATATTCCACTTTCTCTTTCGTGGAGGCTAAGCCAAACACCGATAGAACATCTTCTTCCTTCAATGAGGTCCCGGCAAACGCCAAGACTTGATCGAGAATGGAGAGAGCGTCTCTCATGCCTCCGTCTGACAAATCGATAATCGCCGATAAAGCCCCCTCATCATAGCTGACGTTTTCTTTGCAAAGGACCTCGATGAGTTTCGCTTTCATATCGTTTGGCTCGATCTTTCCGAAGTCATATCTTTGACAACGGGATAGGATGGTCGGCAAAACTTTATGGGGCTCTGTGGTGGCTAAGATGAAAATGACGTGCTCAGGGGGCTCTTCTAACGTTTTAAGCAAGGCGTTGAAAGCTCCTTGGGACATCATATGAACTTCGTCGATGATGTAAATCTTATAGCGTCCGCGGATTGGCGCATAGTTCACGCGTTCGATTAATTCGCGGACCTGGTCGACGCCGTTATTGCTGGCCGCGTCGATTTCCACAACGTCAGGGTGGGAGCCATTATTCAAGGCTTCGCAGTTCGAACAGTGGTTGCATTGGTGGCCTAAGCCTTCCGAACAATTTAATGCCTTGGCAAAAAGGCGCGCCATCGTGGTTTTTCCGGTTCCGCGTGGGCCGCAAAACAAATAAGCATGAGCGATTTTGTCGTTTGCGATCGCGTTTTTTAAAGTTCGAACAATCACTTGCTGCCCCGCTACTTCTTCGAAACTTTGCGGACGATATTTGTTGTATAAAGCGGTATAAGCCATGGCAAGGAGAATTATACCTTTCCCTTTTTCCACTTCCTAGGTCTAATCAAAGATTAGGAGAGGCTTCTCGGCCATGCTATAATTTCCGCCGTTTATGGAAGAAAGCATGCGTAAAAGACTTGAGGTTACTCAAGCTAGACTTACCCAAATTGAAGAAGAACTTGCGGATGAAAAAGTTGCCGAGGATCTCTCTAAACTCACGAAGCTGACCAAAGAAAGAGCTTCTCTTGATCCAATTGTCGCTCGGTTTAGAGAATATCTGAAAAACGAAGAAAACTACAAGGATAGTTTTGCTTTGGAGGAAAGTGGGGACGAAGAGATGGTCGAACTTGCCAAGGAGGAGAGAAAAAGCGCCTCCGAAGCAATGAGAGAGATTGAGGATTCGTTGCAACTCCTTCTCGTTCCCAAGGACCCTAACGACGAGAAGAACATCATCGTTGAGATCCGCGGCGCGGTCGGAGGAGACGAGGCCAATCTTTTTGCTGGTGATCTTTTGCATATGTATGCCAAATATGCGGAAAAGCAAGGCTGGACCTTGAAACTTTTGGATGCGTCGCTCGGCGCCGCGGGCGGTTACGCTAATGTTTCCTTTATGATCAAAGGCGATTCCGTTTATTCCAAACTTAAATTCGAAAGCGGAGCTCATCGCGTCCAACGCGTTCCGAAGACCGAGTCTCAAGGAAGAATCCATACCTCCACCGCAACCGTTTTGGTTATGCCGGAAGCGGAAGAGCTCGATGTTCATATCAATCCTGCCGATCTCAAAATTGATACCTACCATTCCCAAGGCGCCGGTGGGCAAAACGTGAACAAAACCGAATCGGCTGTTCGCATTACTCATCTGCCAACAGGCTTGGTGGTCGCTTGCCAAACGGAGAAGGCTCAGCTTCAAAACAAAGAAATCGCTATGCAGATGATTCGCGCAAAGGTAGCTGCTTATTTTCAAGAGAAAGAAGATTCCAAACGCGCAGAGGAAAGGAAACTCAAAGTTGGGACGGGCGAACGTTCGGAAAAGATTCGTACCTATAACTACCCTCAAAACCGAGTAACCGACCACCGCATTGGCTTTACAATCAATCAGCTTGACCGCGTGATGGAGGGCGAACTTGATTCCGTGATCGACGCCCTTATCCATTACGACCAGGAACAAAAGATGATCGATGAAGGGAAAAAAGAACAAAATGCCTAAGATTTTTGAAGTCTACAACAAAGCTCTTCAAGAAGGCAAAGACGCTGGCATCCTTTCTAACGATGTGCGTATTTTGATTGCCCAAGATAATGGGTTCAAAGAGCCAATCGATACTTTGTTTTATCGAGATTCCGAGATGAAAAATCTCGATTTGTTTGAAGAGCAATTCAAGCGGCTTTTGCAGGGAGAACCGGTTGAATACATTGCAGAAACCGCCTCTTTTTTGCAGTTTAAACTTCATGTTGACCGCCGAGTTTTGATACCGAGAATGGAAACTCAGGAGCTCGTGGCCAAGATTTCCGAGAACATCTCGAATTGGTTTGATCCTAGGAACTTCTTGGTCTGCGCGGACATCGGCACCGGATCCGGTGCGATTGCCATCGCGCTGAAGTCCTTGTTTCCCAATTGGATTGTCTCCGCTTCCGACATTTCGGATGGCGCTTTGGAGGTCGCTAGGGGAAACGCCGAGAAGTACAATCTTCCAATTCATTTCTACGAAGGGGATTCTTTGGAACCTTACATCAAAGGAAACATGAATTTAGACATCGTCGTTTCTAATCCGCCTTATATTTTGAATGCCGAGGAAGCGCAGGATTCGGTGAAGGATTATGAGCCGGGATCCGCTTTGTGGCTAGACAAAGAAAATTCTGTCTACGAGAAGATTTTTAGGGATGTCTATAAAACGAAAAAAGGAGAGATGATGCTTTTCTTTGAAATCGGTTATGACTTAGAAGACTATCTCTTATCGCTTATGAACAAGCATCTTAAGGATTACGATTATTCTTTTGAAAAAGATTTGAACGGATTGACTCGATTCTTATTTGTGCATTTGCACTAAGGAGGTTTTATGGGGAAGGTTCTGTATTGGAAAAACGTTGATGAAGCTGTGGAGCTTCTTAAGAAAGGCGAGCTTGTTTGCTTTCCGACTGAGACGGTTTATGGCTTGGGCGTGATTTCTTCTTCCGAAGAAGCGTTTAACAAACTAATTGCCGCGAAAAGACGCCCAGCGGATAAACCTTTTACTTTGATGTGCTCCTCGATTGGGGAGGCAGTGCGTTACTGCGATGTAGATGTGCGCTCGATCGCAGTCATGAAACGCTTTTTGCCTGGCGAGGTTACGGTTATTGTTCCCGCAAGGAAAGATGTGGCAAAATGGATTACTTTAGGCACCCCGTGGATCGGAATTCGTGTTCCAAACTCCCCTGAAGTCCTTGATTTGATTGAAAAGGTCGGAACCCCTTTGCTTGTTCCTTCCGCGAATCATTCGGGCGAACCGACTGCCAAAACGTTTGAGGAGACGTACTCCATTTTCAAGGATGAGGTGAGCGCCATCATAAAGGGCAAATGCGAATCGAATATCGCTTCTACCATCGTCAAGATGGAACCCGGGATCGGCATAAGCCTCATTCGTGAAGGCCCTATTCCTTTTGAAGAAATCAAGAGAGTCTATGAAGATGCTTCCATGAACGTTTCGCTCGCCTCCGATCATGGCGCGTTTGATTTAAAAAACACCATTCGCCTTTATTTGCAAGGCAAAGGATTCAATGTCTTGGATGAAGGGTGTGATTCCAAAAATTCCTGCGATTATCCGCTTTTTGCGGCGAAAGCGGCAAAAGATGTCGCAGAAGGACGGGCGGATCTAGGAATTGTCTGCTGCACTTCTGGAGAGGGCGTTTGCATCGTCGCAAACAAAATCAAAGGCGTGCGCTGCGGGGTTGGCTACGACGATGATTGCGCGGCTAAACTTCGTGAGCATAATAACGCTAACGTCATCAGCTTTGGCGCCAAGTATATGAAAACGGAAGACGTGCTTCGTCGCATTGATATTTTCCTTTCATCTACTTTCTCTCCGCTTGAAAAACACCATCGACGTGTAAGCGAAATCATCGAATTAGAAAAATAATGGGGCAAATTTGCTTATTCTCCTTTACTTAAGGGTGTGAGCACTACTTTTGTTTGTCCTACTTGTGGGAATAGCGACCCCAAATATGTCGGGCGTCTAAATGACGAGCCCTACTGCCGTAGGTGTATTTCGTTTCAAGGCAAAAAAGCCCGCGTTACTTTGCCTAAGCCTAGGGAGTCTCCTCTTTGTCTTTCTTATTCCTTGTCTGAAGAGCAGTCTAAGTTAGCGAATAGGGCCGTTGAGAATTTCAGGCGTGGCATCGACACTTTGGTCTACGCCGTCTGTGGATCTGGAAAAACGGAAATTAGCTACCCCATCATTCAATATGCGATGGAGAGGGGGATGACGGTTGGCTTTGCCTTGCCTAGGAGAGACGTTGTCATTGAGCTTTACGCCCGTCTCAAATCCGCCTTTCCCAAGAACTCAATCGTAGCGGTTTATGGCGGCCACACTAGCGTGCTTGAGGGAAACTGCATTATCTTGACCACCCATCAGCTTTTTCGCTACCCAAAATATTTTGACCTTCTTGTGATGGACGAAATCGACGCCTTCCCATTTAAAGGGAACGAAACATTGCTAGCCATGTTTCGCCGCTCTTTAAGAGGGCATTGCTTGATGATGTCCGCCACCCCCTCAAAGGCGGTCGTGAAAGAATTCAAAAGCCCAGGTCATGAGATGCTTACTTTGCATACGAGATTCCATAAGCAGCCCATCCCCGTCCCAATCATAAAAATTGTGCATAATCCCGCAAAAGTGGCATTTTTAATCGCAAAACTGAGGGATTATCGCAAGGAAAACAAGCAATGTTTCGTCTTTGTTCCAACGATTGGAGACAGTGAAATTCTCTTTTCCTTCATTCGCTTCTTAGCTCCTGGAGGGAATTATGTTTCTTCTCAGAAGCCTGATCGCTCAAAAGTCATCGACGACTTCAAAAGAGGCAGATACCGTTACTTAATCACAACCGCCGTTTTGGAAAGGGGAATCACGGTCAAGAACCTCCAAGTGATTGTTTATGGCGCCGATTCCCGGATCTATGACGCGGCTAGTCTTATTCAAATTGCCGGCAGGGCAGGGAGGAAAGCAGATGCGCCAAAAGGTGACGTGTTCTTCGTGGCTGACAAATCAAATGAAGCAATGGAGAGGGCGGTTAAGGAAATCCGCTATTGCAACACCTTTCTGTAAATTTTGTTTCAAGCCGATAGGCGAGGACTCTTTTCTCTCGGGCTTTTTGGGCGATTCGACGCTTTGCCCTGATTGTTATCGCGAAATGAAGCCCGAATGGTTCAAGTGGAAAGAAGGAAACGTCCCCTGTACTGCGTTGTACTTTTACAACCACACCATCCGAACGATGCTTTATCAATTCAAAGGCTGCGGGGACTATGAGCTGAAAGACGCATTCTTTGCATACCCGCGCTATCTTTTGAGGACGATATACCGCGGTTACACCATTGTCCCCGCTCCTTCGTCTCGATCTCATAACGAGAAAAGGGGATTTAACCAGGTGGTGGCAATGTGCGAATGCCTGGGTTTGCCCCTCCTAGATTGCCTGGAAAAGACAGTGGACGCAAAACAAAGCGACCTCTCCGCGAAGGAGAGGGCAAAGATTGGGAAATATCTGATTTACCGTGGGCCAAAGTCCCTTTCGAAACGGAAAATCCTCCTTGTTGATGATGTCTTCACAACCGGCTCGACAGCGCGTGGATGTCTTAAGCTTTTGGCGGCCCATCATCCCCGAAAATTGGCCTTCTTGACGATGGCAAAAACCCTCCCAAAATGAGCGCTTTTGTCGCGTTGCTTACCATTTCTTGAAATGGTATGATTACCGGGCTTTTTCGCGAAGGAGTTTTTTGTGGCTAATTTCATTGAATCAATCTTCCACCTTGAGAAACGCGAATTGAACCGCTACGGCAAGCAAGCCGATAGGATCATGAGCTATGAGGATCAAATGAAGGCGCTTAGCGATGATGAGCTACGCGCCAAGACCAAAGAGTTCCAAGAGGCTTTGAAAAACAAAACAAAGACCCTTGAGGATATTAAATTTGAGGCATTTGCCGTTTGCCGTGAAGGCGCTAGGCGCGCTCTTCATCAGTTCCCATTCAAAGTCCAGATAATCGGCGCCTTGGTTCTTAACGATGGCAACATCGCTGAGATGAAGACCGGCGAAGGTAAGACCTTGACCGCGACGATGGCCGTTTACCTTAACGCTTTGACTGGCGAAGGCGTGCATGTCATCACCGTTAACGAATACCTTGCTGAACGTGACGCGAACTGGATGGGCGAGGTCTATCGTTTCCTCGGTCTGACCGTCGGCGTTAACTTAGCATCCAAAGGACCTGCGGAAAAGAAAGCCGCTTACCTTTGCGATATCACCTACACCACGAACTCTGAACTTGGCTTCGATTATCTCCGCGATAACATGACCCAAACCTTGGACAACCGCGTACTTCGCGGCCTTAAGTTCTGCATCGTTGACGAAGCTGACTCCGTTTTGATCGATGAATCGAGGACCCCTCTCATCATTTCAGGCGGTCAGAAATCCTCTGCGAGCCAATACATGGTCGCTGACCGTTTTGTTAAAACCCTCCGCAAAGATAAAGATTTCTCCATCGATATCAAAACAAAAACTTGTTCCCTTACCGATGAAGGCAATAACAAGGCTGAAAGGATGTTCGGCATCCGCAACCTATACGATCCGGAAAACCAGGACCTCGTCCACCGCATCCATCAAGCGCTTAAAGCCAACTATGTTATGGCTAGAGACGTCGAATACATGGTTGATGGCGAACGTCAGATTCAGCTGATCGACCAATTCACCGGCCGCATTATGAAAGGCCGCGAATACAACGATGGCCTTCAGCAGGCGATCCAAGCCAAAGAAGGCGTTGAAATAAAACAGGAAACCATCGTTCTTGCGACGATCACCTATCAGAACTTCTTCCGTCTTTACAAGAAACTCTCCGGCATGACCGGCACCGCGAAGACCGAAGAAGAGGAATTCGAGAAGATCTACAACATGAAGGTCATCTGCATTCCTACGAACCGTCCGATTCAACGCAAGGACGATGACGACGTCATCTATGGCACCCATCAGGCTAAGCTCAAAGGCTTGGTTGAAGAGGTCAAACGCCGTCACGAACTTGGCCAGCCGATTCTTATAGGTACGGTCTCGGTCGAGAGCAACGAGGAAATTTCCAAACTCTTGACCGCGGCGGGCATCCCTCATGAGGTTCTCAACGCGAAGAACCAGGCCCGTGAAGCCGAGATCATCTCTCACGCCGGCGAAAAAGGCGCCGTTACCCTCGCTACCAACATGGCTGGGCGCGGTACTGATATTAAGCTTACTGACGACATCAAAAAACTTGGCGGTCTATGCGTCTTCGGAACCGAAAGACACGAATCCCGCCGTATCGATAACCAGCTGCGTGGCCGTTCAGGGCGCCAGGGCGATCCGGGCTATTCCCGTTTCTACGTTTCCTTTGACGATGAACTGATGCGCCGCTTCGTTAACGACAACATCCGCCAGACTTTCCAAACTCAGCTTGGGGATGACCATTTGGAGAACAAGATGCTCCAAAGCGTCGTCACGAATGCTCAAAAGCAAATTGAAGGACGCAACTTTGACACCCGTAAGAACCTTTTGGATTACGATGATGTTTTGGCGAAGCAGCGTCAAATCATCTATGACCGCCGCGACCGCATCATGCTTGCAGGCGACATCAATGAGCTTGTTCATTCCTTCTTCGCCGATACCGGCAAATTCCTAGCCAAAAAGGCTACAGTTCCCGGCAGAGACGAAGGCCTCATCTCTGGCGAAGCCCTTAAGAAACTCGTCGAACCTGCCTTCGTGGCTGTTGGGGAATTCCCGGCTAGAGCCTACGACGAAGCTTCCGTTGAGGAAGGTGGCGAAGACTTAGGGGAATATCTCTATTCCGCTTACCTCAGGAAGCGTGAAACCTGGCCGGCCGACCAAGCCGATCGCGTGGAACGCTCCATCTCTCTTTCCGTCATTGACCGTAATTGGACAAAGCACATCGATACGATGTCTCACCTTCGTGAAGGAATCGGTCTCCGTTCTTACGCTCAGACCAATCCGCTTCAGGATTACGTCAACGAAGGCTACGCCCTTTTCCGTGAAATGAATTCGAATATCGCGGTCGACTGCGTTTACAACTTCATGAACGTCCGACTTGTGAAGAAGGAAGAGGCTCCCGCCCCTGCCGCTCAGCCTATTGAAGCGAAAGCCGAGGAGACAATCCCCGCGGATAAGCCCGAAGAAAAAGAGCAGCTTGAGGTGGAACAGCCTGAGTACACCCCGGAAAACAAAGTTTCCGATAAAACCGCTGAAGAATCCGCAGAAGAATCAAAATAACCGCAAAACCAAAAGGAATAAACATGAAAGAGTTAGTCGAGTTAAAACAAAAAGCCCAGGATCTGGGCAAAGTAGTCTCGCATCTCGGTGATTCTCTTTGACCTCGTCAGTCTGAGAAAAGAGATCACGGAGCTTGAGGCGAAACAAAACGCGGAAGATTTTTGGAATGATCAGAATTCCGCGATGCAAATCGTTAACCGCTTGGCCGATATCAAAGAGAAGGTCAACGGCTACGACAAGGGCGCCTCGGACATCAACGACATCAATGAGCTCATTGCTTCTTGCGATGAAAAAGACACTGAGATGCTTGAGCTCATCGAGTCGATGGAGCATGACTTAGAAGAATCGGCAAAGGCCTTGCGCGCTGTTTTGCTATTCTCTGGTGAGTACGATGCTTTGAACTGCACCTTGGACATCCATCCGGGCGCAGGGGGGACCGAAGCGCAAGACTGGTCGTCCATGCTTTTAAGAATGTATGGCCGCTGGGCGGAACGCCATAATTTCAAATGCCAGGTCCTTTCGCTTGAAGATGGCGATGAAGCCGGAATCAAATCCGTTACCATAAAAATCACTGGTCATAATGCCTATGGCATGCTGAAAGGCGAGAAAGGCGTCCACCGTCTTGTCCGCATTTCCCCTTTCGACGCAAACGCTAGAAGACACACCTCCTTTTCATCCGTGAACGTCGTCCCCGAATTCGGCCCTGTTGCCGATGTTGTGATCGATCCGAAAGACTTGCGCGTTGATATCTTCCGTTCTGGCGGCGCGGGAGGGCAAAACGTTAATAAGGTCTCTTCTGCCGTCCGCATCACTCACCTCCCCACAGGAATCGTGGTTTCAAGCGAAGCCGAGCGTGACCAACCCAAAAACAAGGCGAACTGCATGGCGATGCTCCGCGACAAGCTGATGCAAAGAAAAGTCGAAGAGCGCGAGGCGAAGATGAAGTCCATCATTGGCGTGCAAAAAGCCATCGAATGGGGCTCTCAGATTCGCTCCTACGTTTTTCAGCCTTACCAAATGGTGAAAGACCACCGCACGGATGCCGAAACCGGAAACGTCCAGGCGGTCATGGATGGTGACATCGATTTGTTCATCAACGCCTATCTAGAGATGGAGGCCAAAAATGCCGATGCTCAAAAAGCAATGGAATAAGGCCGAAATCAAAAAGTTTCTTAAAAACATCTCGCTCATTACCGTGGGGTGCTTTGTTTTAGCCGCGGGAACCGTCGCTTTCTTGCTACCTCTTGATTTGGTTACGGGAGGGGTGAGCGGCGTCTCCGTTATCGTAAACCATTATCTGGAACCGGTTTTGGGAACGCCAGTGCAGGATATCGTCGCTTGGGTCATCCAAGTTGCTTTGCTCATCGTGAGTTTCATTTTCCTCGGAAAGAAATTCACCCTTCACACGATTTATGCGACTCTCCTTTATCCTGCCTTCTTAACGATTCTCATGCGCACGCATGCTTTGGATTTCATTTCGAACGCGATTAAGCCTGAGAACGTTGGAGATTTGCAGATTGTATATACGCTCATCGCCGGCATCTTCGGTGGTGCCTTTTCGGGTGCGGGAGTTGCGATTACTTTCCTTGGAGACGGCTCAACCGGCGGCTTTGATGTCCTTGCCGCGATTTGCGCGAAGCTCACGCCCGTGAAAGAAGGGCTGTCTACCTTTATTATTGATGCCACCATCGTTATCGTCGGCATGATCTGCCTTCAGGATATCGCCAATGGATTGATTGGCATTTTGTCCGCGCTGGTCTGCGCTTTGGTCGTGCAATATGTGTACGTCAATTCGAACCAATATGTCATTGCTGATATTATTTCCGACAAAACAGAGGAAATCATGGAGTACGTGCATGCAAAAATGGAGCACGCCACTACGGTGATCGATTGCATCGGCGGATACACTGGGCAATCTCGCAAGATACTCCGCGTCGCCTTTAACAAGAAAGAACTGAATTCTTTCCGCTCCTTCATCGCCGCGGTGGATCCGCGCGCGTTTGTCTCATTCACTCAAGCATCCATGATCAACGGAGAAGGCTTCGCCCCTCTTGTCGCCTCCAAGAAGAGGAAAAAGGATGAGTAAGGTTCAAGGATACGAATCTCGTCCTTTTGAACTGAAGGCTCCTTATGTCCCTACCGGCGATCAACCTCAGGCAATCGCAAAACTTTTAGAAGGCGTCAAAGAAGGAAAACAGGTCCAAGTTGTTTTGGGCGCGACCGGGACTGGCAAAACCTTCACCGACGCGAATATCATCGCTGCGCTTAACCGCCCTACTCTCATCATGGTTCACAATAAAACCTTGGCGAGCCAGCTTTACGCGGAATTCAAAGAACTTTTCCCAAATAATCGCGTTGAATATTTTATTTCGAATTTTGACTTCTATCAGCCGGAAGCCTATATTCCAAAAACCGATACCCATATCGATAAAAACGCAGTGATGAACGAGGAAATCGATATGATGCGCACGTCGGCGATGAACTCTGTATTATCGCGGAGCGATACGATCGTCGTAGCCTCCGTCGCCGCGATATATGGGTTGAGCGATCCTAATGAATACCAAGGCCTCATTTTTGAGATTCGCCAAGGAGAGGAACTTGATCGAAATGCGCTTTATCATCAGCTGACGGAAGCGCAGTATATCCGAAACAATCTCGAGCTTAAGCCTGGAACTTTCCGCGTAAGAGGCGATGTCATTGATATTGCTCCGGCTACCCATGATTATTACATCCGCATCGATTGCTTTGGAGATACCGTTGATTCAATCGCCCAGGTAGATACCATCACCGGTGAAATCTTGAAAACATTCGCAACGTATCCTATTTTCCCGGCTTATGACCATGCATCGACGAAGAAGCGCATTGAGAGCGCTTGCGTGAGCATCCAAGAGGAGCTGGAAGAACGCTTGGCTTATTTCAGATCAGAAGGAAAGCTTTTGGAAGCGGAACGCCTTGAAATGAGGACAAGGCAAGACATTGATTCTATGAGGGAACTAGGAAGATGCCCAGGCATCGAAAACTATTCCCGCCATATCGATGGCAGAAAGGCAGGCGAGCGCCCTTTTACCTTGCTTGACTATATGCCGAAGGATTTCCTTTTGCTGATTGATGAAAGCCACGTCACCTTCCCTCAAGTCAGAGGGATGTACAATGGCGACCATTCCCGCAAGGAAACGCTCGTTGAATATGGCTTCCGTTTGCCTAGCGCCTTGGACAACCGCCCCCTTAATTTCAGCGAGTTCGAATCTTTGATGCCTTCGACGGTTATTTGCACCTCCGCTACTCCAGGAGACTATGAGCTTGGCAAAAGCGGCGGCGAGGTCGTGGAGCAAATCATCCGTCCGACTGGCTTGCTGGATCCCCTTATCGCGGTTCGTCCTACTATGGGCCAAATCGAAGATCTGCTTTTCGAGATTCAAGAAAGAATCAAAAAGCAGGAGAGGATCATGATCGTCACTTTGACGATTAAGATGGCGGAAGATCTAACCTCTTATCTAAAAGAAAGAGGGATCAAGGTCACCTACCTCCATAATGAGACAAAAACCCTCGAAAGAACCGAAATCATTTATCAGCTGCGTAAAGGGAAATACGATGTCTTGGTAGGCATTAATCTTCTCCGCGAAGGCCTTGATATCCCTGAGGTCTCTTTGATTGCGATTCTTGATGCAGACAAAGAGGGCTTCCTTCGTTCCACCCGTTCCTTGATTCAGATTATCGGGCGTGCGGCGAGAAACGCGCATGGCGAAGTCATCATGTACGCGGACTACTATAGCGATTCCATGAAAGAAGCCATCGAAGAGACCAATCGTAGGCGCAAGATTCAACAATCCTACAATGACGAGAACGGGATTATACCGACCACGATCATCAAACCGATTAATCCGCCGCTTCATAATAGTGAGACAGAAACCGAGAACTTTGTGAAAAACTCCGCAAAAATGTCCCGAACTGAGATTCAGAAGCATATTTCCGAGATAGAGAAAGAGATGAAAAAAGCCGCAAAAGCCTATGATTTCGAGCGTGCTGCGGAACTTAGAGACATCCTTTTCGAAGCCCGTGCTTCTTTAGGGGATAAGAAATGAAAAAATTCGACGCTTATCTTTTTGATTTCGATGGGACCTTGTTTGACAGCAGGGAGTCCTTGCTTCCTGTCTGGCGCCACGCTTTTGAAAAGGTCGGGATTCAAAAGATCAGCGAAAAGCAATGCGAAGAGTTCAGCCATCATCCCTTGAAATACGCCGCTGAGGAAATGGGAGTCAAAGACTTCGGTTTGTTTTACGATGCGATTAAGGAAGGGCTGGAGCTTGAAGAGACTATCAAAGCCACCAAAATGTTTCCGGATACGGTTTCTCTCATCGCCACCCTTCATTCTAGAGGTCTTCCCTTAGGGGTTGTTTCAAGCAATGTGTCTACTCATATCGAACGGGTTTTAGATGACAAAGAAGTGAGAAAGTATTTTGCCGCCTTATCTTGTTCCGACCTCTATTCCAAACCCAAGCCCAATCCTGAGCCTTGTCTCTATGCTTTGGAACGCATGGGTCTTGCCCCAAGCAAATCAATCTGCCTCGTTGGGGATTCCTTGCAAGACGTGGAATGTGGTAAAAATGCTGGCGTTACTGGGATTTTGCTAGACCGCGACGGAAAATATCGCGATTATGATGGCGTTAAAATCGCCTCACTTTATGAGCTTGTTTTTTAGTTGTAACACGAGCGAGAAAAGTCTATCCTTTATTAGCCTGTTTGAAAGGAGCGGCCTTTATGCAATGGTATGATATCGTCTTCGTCGTCGTATCTCTGATCGTCATTATCTTAGCCTTGCTTCAAGGCGGCAAATCTGAAGGCGCGTCTGGTGCGATTACCGGCGGTGGACTTAACGTCTTCGCCAAAACCAAAGAGCGCGGTTCCGAGAAAGTCATCACTTATTTGACCTTCGGCTTCGCGATTGTCTTCCTCTTCATCGCCTTGCTCATCTCGATCAATACGAAGTCTGCGAGCACCGACTCCTCGGATTCGGCTAGCCTCGAAGCGGCGATTCGCCTCATCTTCTGAGAACGTTCAACTCCCCCTCCATCACGGAGGGTTTTCTTTATCCTCCAAATCTTGTTTTCGTAGTATCCTTTTTGACATGGAAATCCGTGAGTTCGTAAAAGAGAGAAAACTTTCCCTAGCTAGGCAAATCGCCGGGATGAAGAGGCCACCTCATTTGATGATCATTTTGGCAAACGACGATCCTGCTTCCGCTTCTTATGACCGCGGGAAGATGAAAGACGGGGCTGAAATCGGCGCGGATGTCGAGATGACGAAATTCCCCCCTGACGTCTCAGAAGAAACGCTCCTTGGAACGATTGAACGTTTCAACCAAGACGAATCGATTGACGGGATTATTGTTCAATTGCCCCTTCCCAAGCACATCTCTGAGGATAAGGTGAAACTTGCAGTTTCCCCTTCGAAAGACGTGGATGGGTTTCATCCTTTGTCTACTTTCTCCCCCTGCACTCCTCTTGGGATCATCCGTTATTTGGAAGAAGAGAAATTCCCCTTCCGCGGCAAGAACGCGGTTGTTTTGGGAAGAAGCAATATCGTTGGAAAGCCTATGGCAAAACTACTTACCGCGAAAGATTGCAACGTCACGATGCTTCATAGCAAAACAAGCGAGGAAGATAAAGCTTTCTATTTAGGCCACGCGGATTTAATTGTGGTCGCTATTGGAAAGCTTGGTTATTTGGATCATCGCTTCGCTTTCAAAAAAGATGCCTTCATTGTTGACGTTGGGATTAATCGCGGGGAAGACGGAAAGCTACATGGCGATGTTGTTCCCGGGCTTCCAGTTGCTTTGCAAACCCCCGTTCCTGGAGGCGTTGGGCTATTGACGCGCCTCGCCTTGATGGAAAACCTCGTTGAGGCTGCCTTGAAAAGATAAAAGAAAACCGCGGATTGTTTGAATCCGCGGCAACCTTATTCCCCTTCCTCGGTTTTGACTTCTTCGTCTTTCTCTTTGGATTTGTGCTCGATTTCTTTGACTTCCGCCTCAATTACCTTTGGCTCTTCTTTTTCTTGGATTTCGGCTTCTTTGACTTCCGCTTCTTCTTTTTTGGTTTCTTTCTTCTCTTGCTTGGAACGCTTTCCTTTTTCCTTATTCGCAGGGACTAGCGCTTTGTTCTTTCTCTTCTTGCAGGAGATGAGCGTAATAATCGCCAAGGCGATGGCGACGATGGAAAGAACGGAGCCGGTGAGAATCAAGCAAATGCGGTTCTTCGCTTCCGCGCTCACGTTATAAAGAATGATGATATAAAGACCAACGCCGATCAAAATGCCGCCAAAGACGATTTCAAGAATTGGCATCGCGAATTTTTCGACGGCCTTTCTGACCAAGGAAACTATTGAAAAAGCAAGGAACATCGCGCCGATGACGATAGCTCCAATGGCGATAAAATAGACCATTGCTTCAATGAGCACTGTCTTTAGAACGACCATCGCGACGATGCCCAGGGTTATTTCAAAACCGCTGACGAGCATGATGGATTCATCCCCGCTGTTTTTAACTTTAAGCAGCGTCATGATAAGACGAAGCAAACCGTCGAGAATGATGAACGCAGCGATTGCATAGGTAATGATGGTGCTCATTACGCCACGGACGTCCTCGTTGCCGTTTATGCATCCAAAAACGATTGCAAGAACGCCCGCTGCGAGCAATATCACGTCTTCAACGATGTTCCAAATCGTCCAGAATTTATTGAGCCCTTTGCTTTCTTTGATGTCGGCCATAGGAATCTCCCCCTTTTCTTTATTTTTGCCGTGCTTAGTATAGTCGCGAAAGGAATGAAAAATGAGAAAAACCTTAATAAAAGAATACGCAAAATTGCTTGTGCGTAGCGGTCTTGCTCTGCGCAAAGGGCAAACGGTAATGATTCAAGCGAACGTTGATCAGGAGGATTTCGTCGCCCTCGTTTGCGACGAATGTTACAAAGCCGGAGCAAAGAAAGTAATCGTTAAATGGTCTTCTGAAAAAGTGAATCGGGTCGCTTTTAAGAAAGAAAGCCTTAAAAACCTTGCAAATCCCCTCTCTTTTGAGATTGAAGAAGCGAAATGGAAGGCAGAAGAACTCCCTGCCCTTCTTTGGATTGACAGCGATGATCCAGATGGAAACAAAGGCATCGACGCTGGCAAAATGGCGGCGGTTAGAACGGGTCGCTATAAGGTGATCGGCAAATATAAGGAAGCAATGGAAAACCGCTATCAGTGGTGCATTGCCGGTGCCCCTTCCTCCGCCTGGGCCAAGAAAATTTTCCCAAATGACAGAAAATCTGTCGCGATGGAAAAGCTTTGGGAAGCGATTTTACTTACCTCCAGAGCAAGCGACGGGAACGGCATCGAAAACTGGGCTAAGCATGATGCGGAGCTAAAGAAACGCTGCGAATATCTGAACTCCCTCCGCCTTAAAAAATTACATTACACTTCTAAAAATGGAACCGATTTGACGGTAGGGCTGATCCCCGGCGTTATTTTCCTTGGCGGGGGTGAGCGCATCATTGGCGGCAATTTCGAATTCCAACCCAATATTCCTAGTGAAGAATGCTTCACTTCGCCCAAAAAAGGCGAAGCAGAAGGCGTCGTCTATAGCGCGAAGCCATTGGTTTACAATGGCCAAATGATCCGCGATTTCCATTTGGTTTTCCGCGAAGGCAAAGCGGTTGAAGCCTATGCCGAAGAAGGCGAAGAAGCCCTGCGTTCCATCTTGTCCTTAGATGAAGGGAGCGCCTATTTGGGAGAGTGCGCCTTGGTGCCCTATGATTCCCCTATCAATAACACAGGCCTTCTCTTCTATAACACCCTTTATGATGAAAACGCCTGCTGCCATCTCGCTCTTGGCAGAGGGTTCTATGAACTGTATCCGAACTTCGACAAATACACTGACGAAGAGCTTCAAAACTTTGGAATTAACCATTCTCTTTCGCACGTCGATTTCATGATCGGCTCAGAAGATTTGAACATCGTGGGAACGAAAGAAAACGGCGAGGAGATCGAAATCTTCAAAAACGGGAACTGGGCCTTTTCTTTCTGAAATCAGGCCTCTTCCAGGTCCAATAGATCTTTGAAATCGATGGAACGGGTTGAAAAGTAAAGTCTTTTGCTTGTTTCATCGATTTTCTTTATGCTGTCCACGAACTCATGAATATGGCCATCCCGCCAATACTTGGCTTTGACCGGGCCGCTTTCGTAGTGAGCCAAAACATAATTGATCTCTTCTGCTCGATCGGAGGAAATTAAAGGACGGGGGACGCGGGAGCGTCTTTCCCGGAGTTCCGCTAAATATTTGCCTTGCTCGATTAAGGATTGGTATGGCGCCCATTTCATCATTCCGCGTTCACTGCTTACGGTCATGCTTTGTGCCCTCCGATTTGTTGATGCCTTTCTTTAATGGTCGAATCCTTGGTTAAGGAGCTTGTTCTTAGGACGGCGTTTTTCCCATACATTGCCGCGATGTCGTCCATTGCTTGCCAAAGATCTTGCTCTTCGTTTTCTTCTTCTGGGGAAGAAAACAAATCAAATTGGTGCCCGGAAGAATGGGAAAGCTTTGAAAATGAGATTCCAAGATTCCTCACGGGGCTGCCGTCGTAGTAACGGTTGAATATCTCAAGAATGACGGAGTAAAGCTTATTTGAAGATGAGGTCGCTATATTTAAAGCGGATTGATGGGAAATGCCACCGCCGGTTTTTGCGCTATAGCCCACAAAAAGATGCACTGTTCCGCATTTTTGATATGATGCGCGGAGACGAAAACATAGTTCATCGCACATCTCACGGAGCAAAAGCCTCACCCCTTCCCCGTCATAATCTCTAGGCAGCGTTTGCCCCAATGAGAGATTTCTTTCTTTGGGAACATACTTCTCTCTGACGTTTGTATTGTCGATTCCGTTAGCGAGATCGTGCAGTTGATCGCCGATGATTCCAAATTCTTTCTCTAAATGCGCGACGTCGATTTTGGCTAGGGCTTCCAATGTATGAATTCCCATTTTGGCAAGGCGCGATGCGATGCCATAAGAGATCCCCCAAACGTCGGTTATATCTGTTTTCCAAAGCTTCGTCGGAACATCCTCCCTATGCCAATGGGCGCGGTAAGGCTCTTTCTTTTTGCCTTCTCTATCTAAACACGCTTTCGCTAAAAACATGTTTGGGCCCAAACCGGCTGTCGCGACAAGACCCAGCTCCTCCTTGATGCGGGTTTGAATCTTGGCGACGAGTTCTTCTGCGCTGCATTGGTTGAGCGACAGATAAGGCGTTAAATGCAGGAAGGATTCATCAATTGAATAAACGTGCAGATCCTCTTCGGAAACGAAATCCAGGAAGATATCCACTACTTTTGCGGAGATTTTAATGTAATATTCCATTCTAGGCTGCGCATAAATCATGCCATCTAGCTTAGGAAGGTCGCGCATTCTTTCCACGTTTTTAACCCCGTAATGGCTTTTGAGATATGGGGTTGCCGACATGACGATGGTGTTCTCCGTTCTTGTGGGATCGCATACGACGAGTGGTGTCGAAAAAATATCTAGGCCCCTAGCCGCGCACTCGCAGCTGGCGTAGAAACTCTTCATGTCGATTACCGCGTAGACCTCTTCCATGGGAAAACAAATATAAGGAGGAAAAAATATAAAGTTGAGACTTGTATTTTCTTGGTTTTAAGGACGTGCGATTGTCTGGCTTCAAAATCAATAGGGAGTGCCGTCTCTTCTTCAAAATCTTTTGACAAAGTACGAAAAAAACCGATGTAAGCGGATGAAAGTTTTTTGCAAAGTCGTCTTTCCTTAGGCGCCGCGTTTTCTTTTTCGTCTTTTCCTATTTCCTGCTTTGTCTAGATTTCCAACTCGTTTTTCTTTCCTTGTAATGGCATACCGAATGACTATAATTATTCCGCGTTGGGCCTTTAGCTCAGTTGGGAGAGCGCCTCGTTCGCAACGAGGAGGTCGCCGGTTCGAATCCGGTAAGGTCCACCAAAACGGATGATAGGCGAACTTCGATGTTCGCCTTTTTTGATCTTGTTTTGAAAAGAAAAATTATGGTGAGTCTTCTGCAAACCCTAGTAAGATAGGCTGGCTTTGAAAGGGTACTAAGTTATGGAAAAGAAGAAACTAAGCAAAACAGGGTTGTGCTTAACAATCTTTGGAGTCCTGCTTGCCGCGAATCTTGCCACCACTGGCGTGCTTCTTGGGATGCAGATTAATGCGAGCAACGTCTCGAATAGCCTTAAGACAAAATACACCTTATATATTGGGACGAATGACAAGGATACTTATCTACCCGTAATGGAGTTTTCTGACTGCGTGAGTAAGGTCACCGAAATCTGCACAAAATACACGGATGGATGCACGATTTACGAGGCTACGGGGTATTGGAAAGACGAGAAAAGCGAAATCACCAAGGAGAGGACGGTCGCCTGTATTTTGGAAGACATCGTCAAAGAGAATGTCTACAAAATATGCGATGAGGCGATTGCTGCCTTGAACCAAAATTCTATCCTGATTGAAACCGATAGCATTACGACGACGTTCTATTCTTCCGCTGCATAAGCCGGGAGTTTAAATCGCCCACAAATACGCTAACGCGGGCAAGCCGAAATAGACGGCCAAAGAAGCAATCACGAAGAAGTAGAACAAGATGCGTAATTTAACGGTGCGATAGGCAACCTGAGCGGCATTGGACGTTTTAATGGCTCTTTTCGCCGCGATGGATTCGTAGCCCATGACCAAAACCATCCCCAACGTGAAGATATTAACCATTGTAAGCAAGGAGAAGACGTTGCCAGAAGAAGTTAAAGACAGCCCAAGCAGAATCGCGGATATCGCGGAGAAGAATCCCGTGCCGATCATTGAGATGCTATCGTCTTTATTAAAGGATTGGTTGAAGAAGGCCAAGGTGAGCCAGCAAGCTACCGCGATGATGTTCAGGAAGGAATTTAAGAAGACGGAGATGCCATGCTTATTGGCTCTTACGATGACTTCAAGCTGTGTTTTGACGATCTTTTGGCCGAAAGTCGAGGAAGAACGATCTAAGTCGGTATCTGTATAGTAATTTGTAAGGATGGCGAAGTTGGTAATGCCGTCTTTTTCTTTGATTAATTGATAGCCTCCGCTGATGTCAAAGTAGGGGGAAAGTCCGCTCATGGATAAGTCGGGGATATAACGGATGTAATTTGTATTCCTTGTCGGCTGGATATAAATGTGGAATTGGGCGGAATCTAGAGGGTAACGAGGCGAGTCGAATTTCTTTGTGATTTGCGCAGAAAAATGAAGTTTTTGGGAAAAACGATAGGTTTTTGCGGACTTATCGTAATAGGCAGTTCCCCTATCTTGATACTCCAAACTGTCTGCTGATATATGCCCGTTGCCAATTGAAAACTCATCGTTTTTATCTGCGTAGACGTTTGAAGATTTTTCTCCTGGATAGGCGGCGCGCTCAGCGATATATAAAGTGGAAATGCTGGTCGGCTCAAGCGAGCTAGATAGATGCAGGGGGTTTCCGGAAGCGTCTTCGAAATTAAATTGAATCACATCTGGAACGTTGTCTGGATAAGGAAGCCATCCATCTCCTTCGCTATTTAATGACCAGGCGTCTTGCGAAAGATCCTCTTCCGAATAGAAGCCATCCTTATTAAAAGGGATTCCTTTTTCCTTCTCCCACCACATCTTGTGGTAATCCATCTGATCGAAATCATAACGGAGGGACATCGTCACCGTGTAATTGCTATCGGAAGTCGAAATGTTGCTGATGCTTTCTAACTGCGTTCCAATATTAATCTCGGCATAATGGGTGACGCCATTTGCTCCGTTTTGTGGCAATGAATCCCTTATTGCTTGTTGCTCTTCTGATAATTCGTTTCCTGCGCGATAGTTTTCAAGGGTCTCTGCTCTGTTCACTGAAACGGTTGCATAGGAATAGACGATGAACGCTAAGAACGGAATGGATGTAAGCGCGAGGTTAAGCCAAAGCTTTCTCTTTCCCTTCTTATCGAGCAAGGCGTAGTTTCTTTTAATCACGTGTGAATGCTTTTTCTTGCTTAGTTGCTGCTCATACTCGTTTCTGCGGAGCGCGACGACGGTCTCGTCGACGTATAGCGCGTCGTCATGAGGCAATTCCTTACCATCATCCGTTAGGAGGTTGACATTTAAAAAGAAGAAGTCGGCGATCTTCTTAAGAATTTCCGCTGATGGAATCTCGCTACCCTCTAAAATTCCCGCAAAAGCCTCATCTTTCATCTCAATGGCCTCCGCCAAAGATAACCGATGCCTGGCTTTCAGGAATTCGTTAAGATGTTGGATTTTTTCTTTGCGGTTCATAAGGGTTCCTTGTGTTCGCCTTATTATAAAGATGGCCATTAACGAAAGGACGAAAATCATATTTCATCCTTTTGACTAGTGATATACTTCCCGCCGGAAAGGAGAAAGAAACATGGAATTTGTTAAAAAATCTTTGTCGAAGTGGGTCGAAGCGGCCTTGATTTTGGTCATCGGCATCTTGGTTATCGTCGCCGGCGCGCAAATGGGTAACACCAGCATGGATGCCCTTGTTAATGGCGATGGCTCCAGCGAAACGATTAAGTCCATTTCGCTTGTTTTGGGCTGGTCTTTCATCGTGATTGGCTCTCTTGGCATCCTCGCGGGCATTTTCGCTTCCATCTTCTCAAGAGCGGGTTTCGCGGCTGCTGCAATCAGCGCCGGCGTCACTTTGGCCGCTGGTATTTGGCTTGTAGTTCGTCAGCAAGCTGGCAACCTCATGTTCGTCTTGATTGGATTTGTTCCCTTCGTGATGATTGTTGTCGGCGCTGTTTTGGCGCTTGATGCTGGTTTCATCGGTTTCAAAGGCATCAAGGATAAAGCTGTTAGAAAGGCTCTTCCCGCGATGATTTTTGGCATTGTTATGGCTGCTGCTTCCATTGTCCTTGGCGCGCTTTGCATCGCTACCGCGGAAAATGGGGACACGGTCATTGCTAGCAACGTCCAGCTCATCATCTTCGGCATCATCCTTGTGGTTTATGCTTGTTTCCTTGTTTTGGCCACCTTCGTTTCGATTCCTTTAATTGCCGTTGTCACGGTGAAAAAGGGCGAGCCGGTCGAAAACCAAAGCGACGAAGCGCATAACGCTTAATCGCGGTAAACCTTGGGCGCCTTGGCTTTCGCTGAGGCGCTTTTTATTTTCGCCCAATTGCGGCGATCCAAGGGCTTTTCGCTTTTATGCTTATTTCATGAAAACCAGCCTGATTCAGCAGGGAGGTTAACGTGTTTTTACCATAAAATTTCATCGTAGGCATGATGAGCAGCAAATGATTTACCTTGTCTTCGTCCTCTCCATCGTCTTCATTTATGACGATGATGTATCCGCCCGGCTTCAGGACTCTATGGGCCTCTTTTAAAGCCTGCAAAGGATTTGGCCAAAAGTAAATCGTTTCTATCGCAGATACCAAATCGAAGCTTCCATCCTTAAAAGGCAAGGAGCAAACGTCTCCTTTGCGAATTTCGCAAAGTCCTTGCTTGATTTGGCTCTCGTTTTTCTTTCTTGCCTCTTCAACAGCGACTTTTGAATAGTCGATGCCGCAGCAATAGGAGGCGTTTGCCCCGTCGAACAAATAGGCGATGGTTCCACCGCCACCGCACCCGAGATCAAGGCATTTCATACCGGGCTCTATGGAAAGAAACGAAAATCCCCAAGCGACCAAAGGAGCATGGTGCTCGTTCATATCGGCGACTCGTTTTTTGCCAAGCTCACCAATGGGCTTGGCAGCGTTCGCGATGTACTTTTTGTTCATTTCAAAACTCTAAGAGCAAAGCGAATTTGAAATTGGTAATAGCCTTAACCGCGTGGAGACCATTTTTTGCAAAAGCGAATGAATCCCCGGCTTTTACGTGGTTTTCGACTCCTTCGTAGGCGATAATGCCTTCTCCATCAAGAATAAGAAGCAAGGCCTCGCCCGGGGCCTTATGGGGCGTAAGCTCAGTTCCCTTGCTCATGGCCAAAACGGCGAGTTGAGAGGTTTTATTTTCCATTAAGGTGAGGTTCGCAATCTTTCCTTCTTGATAGGGCAAAAGGTCTTTTAAGGCGAATGCTTTGCCTTTGCTGATGATTTCATTCATATGCGTTTCTTTTTTTAACGTCACCTCAAGATATAAAAAACCTTCATTTCCGCGTTTTCCGAGGTATTCTCCTGCTTCCGAGAAGTAGCCTTCCCCTTGAGACAAGCGGGATTCCGTTTCGCTTTCAAGCGTCCCTTCGCCGCTTAATCCAATATATAAGCACGGCGAAAGATAGCTTTCTTTTGAAATCGAAGTTTTTCTTCCCAAGGAAAAGACGGTTAGCCCAGGGCTGATTTTTTCTGAAATCGTTAGATGGTCCAGCGGGGCGTTTGTCTTTGCGAAGCTGAAGGGTTTTCCTATCTCCATGACGTTCCTTTCGCGGATATTCTAATGGAATTGAGCCTAAAAAAGAGAAAGAACGAAACCTCCCTACTCTTTTATTTGAGAAGGGATACAATCTCTTTCGATTAAGGAGAGTTAACTATATGGCATGCACCACCATTCTCGTTGGCAAGAAGGCCAGCAATGACGGGTCTACGATGATCGCCCGTAATGACGATGGCAATTTCGATGCTAAAAAATTGATTGTCGTAGATCCTCAAAAACAGGGAAAGACCTATAAATCGGTCATTGGGAAACTAAAGATTGATTTGCCGGAGAACCCCCTGCGTTACACGATGCTTCCTAACGTTGATAAGAGCAGTGGCGTTTGGCCCGCTTCTGGCGTCAATTCGTTGGGCGTGGGCATGACTGCGACGGAAACGATCACGAGCAACGCTCGCGTTTTGGGCGCCGATCCCTACGTCAAGGCCAAGAAAGACCAGCCGGGCGGCCTTGGAGAAGAGGATCTTGTTCTTCTGGTTCTCCCTTATATCCATAGCGCTCGCGAAGGCGTGGAACGTTTAGGCTCTTTGCTTGAGAAATATGGCACGTATGAGCCCAACGGCATCGCATTCAACGATTCGGATGAGATCTGGTGGCTTGAGACCGTTGGCGGGCATCATTGGATAGCTAGGCGCGTTCCTGATGATTCCTACGTCGTTATGCCAAACCAATTTGGTTTAGACAACTTCTCATTCGAAGATGCTTATGGGAAGAAAAAAGAATGTATGTGTTCCCCGGATTTGAAAGAATTCGTGGAAAAGCATAGCCTGGCGCTTGATCAAAGCGATGCCTTCAATCCTCGTTTGGCTTTTGGCTCGCACGATGATTCCGATCACGTTTATAACACCCCTCGCGCTTGGTTCATGCTCCGCTACTTCAACGGGAGAACCACTTCCTTCGACGGTCCTAACGCCTATTTCACCCCCATTTCCGACGATCTCCCTTGGTCAATGGTCCCTGAAAGAAAAATAACGGTTGAGGACGTAAAATACATTCTTTCCTCCCATTACCAAGACACTCCATATGATCCCTACGGCAAAGCGGGAGATCCTTCTTTGCGCGGTATCTACCGCTCCATAGGAGTGGCAAAGACCTCCTTCATGACCTGCCTTCAAGCAAGGCCGAATCTCCCTAAAGAAATTTCAACCATCGAATGGCTTTGCATGGGGCCGAATCCTTTCAATTCGTTCGTTGCAATTTATCCGAATGTTCCAAGTATTCCCTCTTATTTCTCTGGGACTACCAAAACTGTCGATTCGCAGAATTTCTATTGGGCGAACCGTCTAATCGGGATCATTGCGGACGCTCATTTCGCCACGACTTCCATTTACATCGAGCGTTATCAGAAGGCGATGCAAAGCTTCGCCCGCGCTCACATCGAAGAAACGGATGACGAGTATCTAAGCGCGACTTGCCCCGATGAGAATATTCTCGTTAAGGCCAATAAAAAGATGGCGGAAGAAGCCAAGAAGCAAACCAATGACGTTCTTGATACCATCCTTCGCGTCTCTTCTGCGGACATGAAGAACAACTATCATCGAACCGATAATTAATTGCCGTCAAATCTTAAGAAAAACGATGAGGGTCTCTTTAAGAAAGACCCTCTTTTTGATAAATTTATAGGCATGTCATACGCGGATAAAATTTTCAAGGAAAACGCCAAGGATATCTTGGAAGACGGGGTTTGGGACACGGATTATCCGGTGCGTCCCCGTTGGGATGATGGGACCCCTGCTCACACCATTAAAAAGTTCGGAATCGTCAATACCTACGACCTTCAAAAGGAATTGCCGATTCTCACCATTAGAAAAACTAATTTCGAAGCCGCTCTCGACGAGATTCTTTGGATTTGGCAAAAGAAATCGAATAATGTCCATGACCTTCATTCCCATATTTGGGATTCTTGGGCGGATGAGAATGGCTCTATCGGCAAGGCTTACGGCTATCAGCTTGCGAAAAAATCAATCTACCCTGAAGGCGAATTCGATCAGGTGGATCGCGTTTTATTCGATTTGAAGAACAACCCCCATTCTCGCCGAATCATGACGAACATCTACAATTTCGATGACCTTCATGAGATGAATCTTTATCCCTGCGCTTATTCGATGACCTTCAATGTTTCAGGCGATACTCTGAACGGAATTTTAAATCAGCGTTCGAACGATATGCTCACCGCGAACAATTGGAATGTCCTTCAATACTCTTTGCTCCTCATGATGTTTGCTCAGGTCTCCGGACTTAAGCCAGGCAAATTGATGCATGTTATTGCGGATGCTCATTTTTATGATCGTCACATCCCCTTGGTTGAAGAAATCCTTGCAAAACCTGAACATTCTGCTCCAAAACTGAAAATTAACCCCGCCATAAAAGACTTCTATGATTTCAAGGTTTCAGATTTTGAACTAGAAGGATATGAGTTCGAAAAACTCGGAAAGAAGATCCCGGTGGCGATATGAATAGACTCATTGAAATTGTGAATTGCGACTCCAAATGGGGCATCGGGAAGAAAAACGGCCTCCTTTTTCA
>CAVECL010000003.1:0-82040 GCA_963614595.1 Parasutterella excrementihominis
TCATCGCCCATAAAGCCGCCTAAAGAAGGAAGGGGGCTCTTCGGGGCCTCCTTTTTCCTTTGCCTGCAAGCGAAAGGGGGATACAATACCGCTACGCCTTTTTTAGCCCTGCCTTTCAACGAGGGCAAAGGCGGAAGAGATTGCCTAAAAACGGCCTTAACCTATAATCGAAGCGCATGAAAATCACCATAATCATCCCTACATACAACCAATCGAGGAAACTGTTGAAGAACCTCAAAGAGAGAATCCTGCCCTATTTCGACAATAGCGGCGTCACTTACAGCGTCCTCATCGAGGCGGACCATTCTTCCTTAGAGGAGCTAGAGATCCTGAAAGAAGGATTGAAAGAGATGCCCGCCCACGTCCAGCTAGACGAATACGAGGACAAGAAGGGCAAGGGGTGGGCCGTCAAGAAAGGGATCCTCCATTCCAGCGGCGACTACGCGCTTTTCTTCGACGCCGATCTCTCCACGGACCTTTCCGTTTTCGACTCCATGAAGAAGGATCTAGGCAAGTTCGACGCCTATATCGCATCCAGGGACTGCAAAGGGGCGACCTACACGAAGAAGCAGCCCTTCAAAAGAAGGCTGACCCATTGGGGCGCGAAGACCATCATAGCCCTGAAGTTCGGGATGAAGGAAGTTAGCGACACCCAGTGCGGATTCAAGATGTTCGCCTTGCCTTTGGCGAAGCTCATGGCGGAGCGCCAGCTCACCTTAGGGAGCGCCTTCGACGTAGAATATCTTTATTTCCTCCACCTGAACGGGAAGAAGATCAAGGAATACCCCGCGAAATGGGAAGACGACCCCGAAAGCACCCTCCAAGGGGTGGTGGGGTCCAGCAAACGGTTCTACGAGGACCTCAAAGCCATCAAAAGGAACAAAGCGCATTATGTTTTGAAAGAGGGGGAAGAGCATGCTGACTGACCGCGTTATCATCGAAGCCCGCTCCGGGAACGGAGGGGATGGCTGCATCTCCTTTTTGCAGGAGAAGAACATGCCCAAAGGCGGCCCTGACGGGGGCAACGGAGGCAAGGGGGGCTCGGTTTTCCTCATCGCCAAAAAGAACGTGAACACCTTGATGGCCTATCGCCACTCAAGGGTTTTGGAAGCCCCTAACGGAGGAAAGGGCGACAAGAAGCTAAGAAACGGGAAAAACGGCGAGGACAAGATTTTCGAAGTGCCCGTCGGGACCCTCGTTTCCGAAGAAAAGGGAGGCCATTTGCTCGCCGATCTCTCCAGTGAGAACGATGTCGTCTGCATCGCCAGAGGAGGCAGGGGAGGCAAAGGCAACGCTTGCTTCAAATCAAGCCGCCTTAGAATCCCGCGAATCGCCGAAAACGGGCATCCCGGCGAGAAAAAACGCATCGTCTTGGAGCTTAGGCTCGTCGCTGACGCCGGGCTCATCGGCTTCCCTAGCGTAGGCAAAAGCACCTTCTTGAACATCGTTTCCAAAGCCAACGTCCCCACCGCGGACTACCCCTTCACCACCTTGGAGCCGAACCTCGGGGTGGTGACTCTCCCCAACGCCTACGACCAATTCGTTTTGGCGGATATGCCCGGGCTAATCGAGGGGGCGCATGAAGGGAAGGGGCTGGGGATCACATTCCTCCGCCACATCGAAAGATGCCGCGTGCTCGTGCACATGGTGTCGATGGACGGGGAAAGCGACCCTTATGAGTCCTACAAGATCATCAATGAGGAACTCAAGGACTACGGCGCGGATTTGGAAAAGCGCCCTCAGATCGTCGTCGCCACCAAAATGGACAGCGATGGGGCGGAGAAAAGGAAAGAGGAGTTCGACAAGAAGCTCGGATTCGAATCCTTTGGGATCACCGCGCTGACCAACGACGGCGTTGAGCTGCTCGTCAAAAAGGTCTACGAGCTGATCCAAAAGACCCCGGAGTTCGCTCTCTTCCAGAAAGAAGAAGGGGTGGACAGCCCGGAATACCGCGTCTATGACGCCTCGAAAGAGCAGCGGGAGCCGCCTTTTGTCATCTCCCATCCTTCCGACCACCTCTTCCTCATCACCGGCCATGAGGTCTTGGAGCAATATGCCCTGATGAACCTCAGCGACGACCAGGGCGTGGCGCGCCTGATCGCCTACCTAGCGAGGCTGGGCGTGGAGAAAGAGCTTGAGAGAAAAGGCGCGCAGGATGGCGATACCGTCCGCCTTGCCGACTTCGAATTCACCTATTCGAAGTAAGGCTTTTCTCCCTCCTTCAGGAACTTTGCTATAATCCTTCCCATGGAAAAGAAGGCGTTTTGGACAGGGGTGCTCGTTTGCTTCCTTTCCAGTTTGACCCTCTTCGCCCTCTTCCTCCTTTGCCTGAGCTTATCTTGAACTTATGATCTATTCCCTCAAAGGCGTCGTAAGCGACGTATCCAAAGACAGAATCGCCATCGATCTAGGCGCTATCGCCTATGAGGTTTTCGTCGCCCGCAGCGAGGATTTCTCCCTCAATTCGGAGACGAGGGTCTATACCTACGAGGTCCTCACCCAAGACGACCATTATCTGGTCGGGTTCCCAAGCAAGATGGAGAAGGAGGCTTTTTGCTCCCTGATCGAAGTCAAAGGCATCGGCCCGAAGACGGCTTTGGGCGCCCTTGGGGCGACTCATCCCGATGAGCTTTTCGCCGCGATCGAGGCCAACAACACGGCGTTTTTGAAAAAGCTCCCCGGCATCGGCCCCAAAGCCGCCGCCCAGATCATCCTCGACCTCAAGGGGAAACTCGTGAAAACCGATGGCAAGGGGCATCCTGAAGCTTATGAGGAAGTCGCCTCCGCCCTCAAATCCCTCGGCTTCAAGAAAGCCCAGATCGACGCCGCGCTCTCTTCGATCAACGAGCCCGATCTCTCCAATAGCGACATCCTCCGCCTCGCCCTAAAGCAGCTTAGAAAGGGGAGTGAGTAGGATGTCGAGGCTCCTCAGCGCGAAAAAGGAGGTCGAGGACGAGAAAAGCGAGCTTTCTCTCCGCCCCCAGACCCTAAAAGAATACGTCGGGCAAAGCCAAAGCAAGGCCAACCTCGAGGTCTTTTTGGGGGCGGCGAAGAAACGCAACGAGCCGCTGGACCACGTCTTGCTTTATGGCCCGCCGGGCCTAGGGAAGACGACTCTGGCCTACGTCATCGCCAACGAAATGGGCGGAAAGATCCGCCTCATCAACGGGCCTTCGGTGGAAAAAGCGGGGGACCTGGCGGCGATCCTTTCCGAAATCGAGCCCGGGGACATTCTCTTCATCGACGAGATACACCGCCTGCCCCGCGTGGTCGAGGAGGTGCTTTACGGGGCGATGGAGGATTTCACCCTTTCGGTGCTCATCAATCAAAACGGCAGCTCGCACGTCCTCAATATGCCCCTCCCTCCCTTCACATTGGTAGGGGCGACCACCCGAAGCGGCGACCTCTCCTCGCCTTTGAGGGCGAGGTTTGGGATCTCCATGAAGCTCGATTTCTATTCCGAGGAGGAGATCGGCGAGATCGTGAGGCGCACCTCGAAGGTATACAAGACCCCGATCGAGGAAGAAGCGGTCTCGCTCATCGCCAAGCGCAGCAGGGGAACCCCAAGAATCGCCAACCGCCTCTTCAAGAGGATCAGGGACTTCGCCTCCTTCCACGAGGAGCGCACCATCGCCTCCTCCCGCTGCAAGGAAAGCCTGGAGGCGCTAAAGATCGACGAGCTGGGGCTAGACGACGTCGACATCCGCTATTTGAGCGCCATCATCGAGCGTTTCCACGGCGGGCCGGTCGGGCTCGAATCCATCGCCTCCTCGATCGGGGAAGAGGTGAGCAACCTCGAGGACGTCTATGAGCCATATCTCTTGATGGTCGGCATGGTGAACCGCACGCCAAGAGGGAGGGTGGCCACCGAAAAAGCCTACGCGCACCTCAAAAAAGCCCATCAGCTATCCCTCTTCTGACGAATTTGCAAAAACGGCCCCCTTAGGGGGCCTTTTTTCTTGCCTAAGGGTAAGAGGAAGTATAAAGTAGAAGCCGCGACCTGCGACCGGGTTGTTTTCGCAAAGGAGTTTTAGATATGAGACGTTATATAGGATATGTCGTCATGTGCAGCGCCGTCCTCTTGGGCATCGCCGCAACGACCGCGCCTTTCATCGCGAAAATGAACAGCGACCTCTCGTATAGCGAGGGCAAGACGCTTTATTTCAAAGCCAGCGAATACAACGAGGAGAGCACCAACGGCAACTACGGCAACGAAACGGGCTCCTTCCTCGACCAAGACCAGATCAAGGATCAGAACAAGGACAACCAGCTCGCGATCTACACGCTCGCCGACATCATCAAAAGCCGCCTCGACATCTGGAACCTTTCCGAATACGAGGTCAGCGTCCAGGGCTACGACACGATCGCCGTCAGCGTCCGCACCAAGACCGAAGGCGACACCCAATACACCTATCTTGAGAACTACCTCGCCTTCTCCGGAGGCGACTACGAGCTCGACGTCACCGACGAAAGCGTCGTCGAGGAATCCAGGAAAGACACCTGGGCGACGATGCTTGACGACAGCGAAGACGCCTTCATCCAATCGATGGAGCTCAACGGCTACAACTTCCCCTTCGTCCTCGTCAAGATCCCCGATGCGTACAAAAGCGATTTCACCGACCTCTTGAAGGCCGCCAACGACGCCAACTCCGCGAGCTCCTCCGATTCCTCCAGCGACAGCTCTTCGAGCAGCGAGGACGCCTGCAAGCTGGTCCTTTGGGCCAATAGGGTCGACGGCGACCTCTATAGCGACACCACCAGCGGCGGGGGGAGCAACATCAACCTCAGCAAGAAGATCCTCGCCGTCGAAAGCGTCTCCAACGACAACGCGGTCTATTATTACGACAGCGACGAAGACAAGGAGAACCCTTATCTCCGCCTCATCCCCGCGAGCAACGCCATCACCAGCGAAGGGAGCTACGACCCTTCTCACGCCCAGGAGGCCTATGACGCGGCGGTTTACCTCAAGAACATGTACAACGCCGAGCCGCTCACCATCACAAACGGCAGCAGCGAGCATCGCTTCTCCCTCACCTTCACCTACAGCGAGTCCACCCCGGCGACCGTCGAAAGCCTTAATTATTATGGCGCTTGGTCGGTTTATCCCGCCTTGGGAGGCACCCTCATCGCGACTTTGGTGAGCGTTGCGCTCATGTGCGTCGTCCTCGCTTTGTTCAACCGCATCTTCTCCCTCGTCCAGATCGCTTCGATCCTCGGCACCTGCTACGCCGCCTTCATCACCTTCGTGAGCTTCGGCGCCCAGTTCAACGTCGCCGCTTGCCTGGGCTTGCTTGCCGTGGCTTGCGTCGCATCCTTCGGCGCGATCTATTACGGGGCCGCGCTCAAAGATGAAATCTACAAGGGACGCACCCTCAAAAAAGCCAATCAGGAAGCCGCGAAGAAGACCACCTGGCCGATCATCGACGCCTCGATCGTGGGGGTCATCCTCGGCGTCTTCGTCTATATCTTCGGCGGGGAGCTCGCCTCAAAATTCGGCACGATGCTCGTTTTGGGCTCCGTGTTCGCCTTCCTTGCCAATATCGCCCTCACCCGCATCGGCGGATGGCTGCTCGCCAATGACTCCTCGATGCAGACGAACTACGCCAAGCAGCTGAACATCGATTCCAGCAAGATCCCGGATCTGCTGAAGGAAGAGAAGCAGTCCTACTTCGGTCCTTACGAGAAGAAAGACTTCACCAAAGGCAAGAAGTGGCTCATGGGCATCTTCGGATGCCTCATCACCGCGGGCGTCGCGACGATGATCGTCTTCGGGATCCAGAACGGCGGCAATATCTACAACACCTCCGCCTATACGGAGAAATCGACGGTTTTGAGGATCGACGTGAAGTCGACCTCCAACGAGCAGATCTCGGTCTCCAGCCTATCCGGCGTTGAGAACATCTACGAGAAGGATGGCACGAGCGACCTTCTCCACTGCGTCGAGATCGACGGCAAGAAGCTCGCCGATATGATCGATGGCGTGAATGACATCTCCCTCTCATCCACCCCTCACTCGGTCTACGACAAAGACACGAAGATCACGACCTACTGGTATTACTATTCCATCAAGCTCAATAAGTACATCGATAAGGACGCCGAGCACGAAGTTGGCCTTTATGTCGGCGCCGCCTCGGGCTGGGAGAGGCAGAGCGGGCTGACGCTGGACGAGACCAACGCGGAGGTCAAGAACTACCTCGCCACCGGATTCGGCAGCGGCGTGGACGAAGAGGCCATTCTCGTGAGCTTCGCCACCGTCTCCCCGGAGCTCGGCCAGCCTTACGTCGACAAGATCGCCCTCTCCGTTGGGGTCGCCCTTGCCGTCATGCTCGTCTACTTCATGATCCGCTTCCGTCCCTCGCGCGGCATCGCCGCGACGATCGGAGGGGCGCTCGTGTCCTATAGCGCCATGGCCTTCTTCGTCTTCACGCGCATCGCCGTGACCCCGCTTGTGAGCCTTGGCGTCCTCGCCGCCTGCCTCCTCACCATGCTCCTCTCCCTTTTCGCCCTCAACAAGGAGAAAGAGATTTACAAGGAGAGCAGAGAGAAGGAGAAGAACAACTTCGCCTTCCGCTCGGATTGCCTCAACAAGGCGGTTTCCCGCTCGGCATCGAGCTTCTTCTTGCTCCTCATGATCGCCTCTTACGGGGGAATCGCCTTCTTCGGCTTCGGGCCGAGGAGCTTCATGATGATCTATCTTGGGCTCATCATGGGCATCCTCTTCCTCGGGGCCTATGACCTTGGATTGCTCTCTCCGATCGCGGTCTTCTTCGCGAAGCTCTTCTCGAAGATCAAGTTCAAGCCCAGGAAGAAGAGCGTCAAGAAAGGCGCGGCTCTCAAGAAGAAGAGCAATGAGCCGGAAGAGGCCATCTTCATCGGGATCAACGACTGATGGAAAGCCTAGAGGAACGCCTGAAACATTATTATTCCCTGGATGAGGAGAGTTTCGCGGAGCTTATCCGCGAGCCCTCCTCTCTTTCTTTTCCAGACATCTCAGGCAACGAGGCGGTGAAAAAGGCGAAATCCCGCATCGAGCAGTCGATAGAGAAGAAAGAGAAGGTCCTCCTTTACGGAGATTACGACACGGATGGGATCCTCGGGACCTCCATCTTCCATAACGCGCTTCTAGAGAGGGGGATGGACGCCTCTTACTTCATCCCAAGCCGTTACAGCGATGGCTATGGGCTCACCTTGGAGAATGCCAAAAAGATCGCTGATAGCGCTTTTTCCCTCGTGATCCTCATCGATAACGGCGTCAGCTGCCTTGAGGAGGTGGGCTACCTCAGAAGCAAAGGCGTCGATGTGCTGATTTTCGATCATCATGAGCTCCCTGAGAAGCTGCCCGATTCCCTCGCTTTGATCCATCCCATTCCCTTGGGGATAGGGAAAGCGGGGGGCTTCAACATTTCCGCGGGCTTCGTGAGCTACCTTTTCTCCCTTGTTCTGACGGGCCGGGAAGATCGTTACCGGAGAAGCCTCGCGGGCATCACGACCTTAAGCGACATGATGCCCATGAAAGGGATGAACCGCACCTTGGTGGCTCTATTGCTGAGGGACCTAAGGAAAGAGAAATACCCTGAGATCACCCTGCTTTGCGACAAAAAGCGGATCGACGAGAAGGTTCTTGGGATGCTGGTCATCCCCTCGATCAACGCCTTGGGCAGAATGGAAGAAGGGCATAAAGCCAGGCAGGCCGTCTCCTATTTTAGCTATAGGGAAGCGAATAAGAGGGTTGCTCTGGCGAATTGGATGAAGAAGGTCAACGAAGAGAGGAAAGCCCTGACCAAAGAGGCCGGCGCCTTGGTGAGATATCAGCCTGGGGCGCCTGGGATCGTGGCCAATCTCCCTCTCAAAGAGGGGCTTAACGGCTTGCTGGCCAACAAGCTCATGAAGCAATACAAGGTGCCGGTTGCCATATTCTCCTCTTCCTACGCCGATCCAAACGTCTTGGTGGGCTCGATCCGGAGCGAAGAGGGCTTCGACGTGCTTGAATGCATGAAAACCTTGGCGCCTTATTGCCTTCGCTTCGGCGGGCATAGCCACGCGGGAGGGATAGCGATCCTGAAGCAGGATTACCCTTCTTTCTCGAAGGTCTTTTTGGCCTATTGCAGGGAGCATCCCTTCACGAAGGAGGAGCCTCCGGCGATCCCTTTGCTTTTAAGCGAGGCGACGATGGATTCCTTCAGGACGATCCGGAAATTCGGGCCTTTTGGCGAGGAGCACGAAGAGCCTTTGTTCATGCTGAGCGGCCTCCCCACGGACAGTTTCCAATACGGGAAGGAGGGGAAGTGTCTTTTGACTCCTCTTGGCTACAACGTGCGCCTAGTCGATTTCGAGCACGGGAAAAAGGATTTCGCCCAAAAGGAGAAAGCCTCTTTCTACGTCCGTTTCGAGATCAACGAATTCAGGGGAAACGCCTCTTTGGAGCTCAGAGTGGTCTCCACCCCTAACAAATAGAGAAAGTAGGAATATACTACCCCCATGGAAAAATCCGCCGCGAAACCATTGCCCCCAAACGGAGGCTACCCCATGCACAGCTACGAGGATCTGAAGGCGCTTTTCGCGACCTACATCAGAAACCCCGATGACCAGAAGCTCATCTATGACGCCTATCTTCTCGCCAAGGAGAAGCACGGGAACCAATACAGGAAATCAGGGGAGCCTTACATCCACCATCCTCTGGAGGTGGCCTATATCTGCGCCCAGCTCCAGTCCGGGCCGGCGACCCTAGCCTCGGCCCTTCTTCATGACGTGGTGGAAGATACCGACGTCACCATCGAGGAAATACAGCAAAGATTCGGCCCAGACGTGAGGCTCATCGTCGATTCGCTGACGAAGATTCAGCGCATGAAGCTCTCCCACATGAGCAAAGAGGATTTCGAGGCCGAAGACCATCGGAAGATCTTCTTGGGCATGGCGCATGACGTGAGGGTCATCATCGTGAAGCTCGCGGACCGGCTTCATAACCTGAGGACTTTGGATTCCCTCTCCCCCGACCGCCAGAAAGCCCTCGCGCAGGAGACGCTTGACGTCTTCACCCCGATCGCCCATCGCTTGGGCATCTACACGATGCAAAGCGAGTTGGAAGACCTCTCCCTGAAATACCTTGAGCCGGAGACCTATCAGAAGATCAAGAAGCTCGTCGATGATCGCTTCGAGAACCGCAAAGGCGCTTTGGAACAGCTTAAGAAGCGCATCGCCGACCAGCTTTACGAGCATGGCATCCCCTTTCGGATGGAGAGCAGGGTCAAGTCAATTTACTCCATATATAAGAAGATGTATAAGAAGGGTTATTCCTTCGATGAGATTTACGATATCCTAGCGATTCGAGTAATCACAAAGACGGTCGTCAATTGCTATGAGATCCTCGGGATGATCCATACGACCTATACGCCAATCCCAGGCCGTTTCAAGGATTACATCGCGATGCCCAAGCCTAACCTCTATCAGTCGCTTCATACCTCGATCGTGGCGGGGGATGGCAACGTGTACGAGGTTCAGATCCGAACCGAGGAGATGGACCAGATCGCCGAGACCGGCGTCGCCGCCCACTGGAAATACAAAGAGGGCAGCCATTACAACCCGAGGGAAGAGCAGAAGGAAATCGAGAGCCAGCTCCATTGGTTCCGCGATTTCGTGACCCTTTCCGGCAACGAGTCCGGCACCGCGAAGGAATACATGGCGAGCCTCACGAACGACATCTTCGGGGCGAACGTCTACGTGTTCACTCCCCTTGGCAAAGTCGTCGACCTTCCTACCGGGGCCACGACCTTGGATTTCGCTTATAAAATCCATACGAAAGTAGGCGATGCGGCGGTGGGGGCCATCGTCAATGGCGCCCTCGTCCCTTTGAACACCGTCCTCAAAACCGGCGACATCTGCGAGATCAAAACCTCCGAAAAATCGACGGGGCCGAACGATTCCTGGCTAGAGATCGCCAAAACCAGCTCAGCGAGGAACCATATCAGAAGAGCCCTTCAGAAGAAGGATGCCTCGCTTTTGAAAGACGAGAAGATCAAGCAGGGGAAAGCCTCGTTGCTCGATGGCTTCAAGCTGCGCGGCTTCGAGGAAGAAGAGGCGCTCAAAATCCTTGGCGAGAACTTCGGGAAGCTCAACAACGAATTCCATTGCGAGAATTTGGACGACCTCTATGTGAGCGTCTCCACGCGCAACCCGACGCCGAGCGCCGTGCTTGACGTTCTTCGCATCAAGAAAAAAGTGATCCAGAAATTGGGGAAAAGGAAATCGCCGCCCCAAAAAGAGGCGGGTTCCTCTTGCCCCGTCGAGGTGCCTGGAGGCATCACGGGGCTGGCCGTCACCCTCGGCCAATGCTGCACGCCGATCCCAGGAGACGCGATCGTAGGCTACATCACCAGAGGCAAAGGCATCACGGTCCATCGCAGCAACTGCCCGAACATCGCCCACGAGAAAGCCCGCCTCATCGATTTGAAGTGGAAGGATGACCTCGGAGCGGGCCATTACCCCGTCGACTTGGAGATCTTCGCAAACGACAGGGCGAATCTGGTCGCGGATATCCTTCAGGCGATCAGCGCCAAAGGCATCGTCACAAGCGATCTCCGCTCCCATTTGGTGACCGAGACCATGAACGACGTCATCAACGTCACCATCTCCGTCACCGATTCCAAGAGCCTCGACGACCTTTTCGCGGTCCTTCTCGGCGTGAAAGGGGTTTTCTCGGTTTCCCGCTTGATTCATTAGGCCTTTCGTTGAAGAAAGCGCGCGCCAGTTCTATAATTTGACGCGAATCGAAAGGAGCTTTCATCATGGCTTACCAAGGCATCAAAGGCACGCACGACCTCTATGGGGACGAGGCGGACGCCTACTCTTACATCCAAAACGTTTTCTGCGCCGTAGCCGAGCTTTACGGCTATTCCAAAATCGAGACCCCGATCTTGGAATACACCGAGGTTTTCGACCGCTCGACAGGCGAATCCAGCGACGTCGTGCGCAAGGAGATGTACACCTTCCTCGACAAGGGGAACCGCTCTTTGACCCTCCGCCCCGAAGGGACGGCGGGAGTCATCCGCTCGATCGTCGAGCATAAGCTCTACGCCACAGGCGATCTTCCTTTGAAGGTTTACTACCACGGGCCGGTCTTCCGCTACGAAAGGCCGCAATTGGGCAGGTACCGCCAGTTCATCCAGGCCGGCGTGGAAGCGGTTGGGCAAGACAGCGCGAGGCTCGACGCCGAGTGCATCTGCCTAGCGATGGATGTGCTTTCCTATCTTGGGTTCGACCACCTCAAAGTCAAAATAAACACGCTTGGCGACGCCACTAGCAGAAGCGCCTACAAAGAGGCGCTCCGCGCTTTCTTCGCCTCGAAAATCGACGCCATGTGCGAGGATTGCAAGCAGAGGCTGCTCCTCAACCCGATGAGGATCCTCGACTGCAAAGTCCCCGAAGACCAAGAGATCGTCAAAGACGCGCCGAAGATGAAGGATTATCTCTCCGAGGAGGCGAGCAAGCGCTTCTACCAGACGCTTTCCATCATCAACGACCAGGAAATCGAGTATGAGATCGACGATTCGCTCGTCAGGGGCCTAGATTATTACGGCCAGGTTGTCTTCGAGGTCCACGCGATCTCGAAAGAGGGCAAGGACTACGGGGCGCTTCTAGGCGGAGGCCACTATGACGGCATGATGGCTAATTTCAACGGCCCGAAGGAGAATGATTCCGGCGTCGGCTTCGCTCTTGGCGTTGAGCGCATCTATTCCCTCATGAAGGACAATCTCATGCTGGGCGACATCGCCCATGGCTTGGACATCTACATGATGCCGGTGGGGGAGGAGAGCAAAGACGACTGCTTCGCCTTGTCTCAGGCTCTCCGCAGGGAAGGCTATTCCGTCGAGATGCCTTTCTCTAGCGGAAAGCTAGGCTCGCTTTTCAAGAAAGCGGTCAGAGCGAACGCGAAATTCGCGATCATCGCCGGCAAAGACGACCTCGATCAGAACCTCGTCCAAGTCAAAAACCTCGCCACGCAAGAGCAGATTGCGGTGGAGATCGAGGCCCTTGGCCCCTATCTCGACGAGGAATTCGCCAAAATGGAAGACCATCATCACCATGATGGCTGCTGCTGCCACGGGCAGGAAGAAGGCGAAGAGCACGACTGCTGCTGCGCCCATCGCCATGAAGAGGAACGCGAAGAAGACGGGCATCATTGCTGCTGCCACGATAAGGAGTGAATTATGGAACGCACCATTTATAACGGTTTGCTAAGAAAAGAGCACGTCGGGCAAAGCGTCATCCTCTGCGGCTGGGCCGCGAAGGTGAGGAAGCTCGGCGGCATCGAGTTTATCGACCTCCGCGATTCGACGGGGATCGTTCAGCTCACCGTCAATGACCCTGACTCCATCCCAGACGTCAGGAACGAATACGTCCTGCAGGTCAAAGGCGTGGTGGGGCTTAAGAAAGACCCCAACCCCTCTTTGCCCACAGGCGAAGTCGAAATCATCGTCTCCAGCATCGCCGTTTTGAACAAAGCCGAGACGACTCCTTTCATCATCGCCGACAAGACCGACGCCCTTGAGGAGACGCGCCTTCAGTACCGCTATCTCGACATACGCCGGCCCTATATCCTGAACAAGCTCAAAGCCCGAGCCAAAATCGTGAAGGATTTCCACGAATATTTCGACTCCAAGGGCTTCTTGGAGGTCGATACGCCGGCTTTGAACGTCTCTTCGCCGGAAGGGGCGAAGGAATATCTCGTTCCAAGCAGGGTCCATCACGGCTGCTTCTACGCCCTCCCCCAATCCCCGCAGCTTTGGAAACAGCTTCTCATGATCGGAGGGGTGGAGCGTTATTATCAGGTCGCGAAATGCTTCCGCGACGAGGACCTGCGCGCCGATAGGCAGCCTGAGTTCACCCAGCTTGACCTTGAATGCTCTTTCTTGGACCAAGACCAGATACTTTCCCTGATGGAAGGTTTCCTCGCCAAAATCTTCAAGGACGTCGCGGGTTACGAGGTTCCCTTGCCGCTGCGGCGAATCCCTTTCTGGGAAGCCATGGACACCTACGGCAGCGACAAGCCGGACACTCGCTATGGGCTAATCATCCATGACCTCATGCCCCTTATGGGCGACATCGCCTTCAAGGGATTTGAAAATCAGAGATACATCAAGGGCATCATCGTGCCGGGGCAGGGGAAGGAAACCTCCCGCAAGGTGCTTGATGAGCTCACCGCCGAAGCCAGGAAATTCAATCTCAAAGGGGTGCTTTCCCTTAAGATAGAGGAAGGCGCTCTCGCGGGTTCGTTCGCCAAATTCGTCGACGATGCGCACAAAAGCGCGATCGTGAAGACGCTTGGGCTGAAGGAAGATGACCTTCTCCTCTTCGCCTCCAGCTCCTCTAGAAGGGACATCGACTCCGGTTTGGGGGCGCTCCGCACCCTCTTCGCCAAGAAGCTCGGCCTCATTAAGCCAGGAACCTACGACCTCCTTTGGGTCGTCGACTTCCCGATGTTCACCCCCGTGGAAGGGGAGGAAGGCAAATATGTGGCTGAGCATCATCCCTTCACCCGTCCTCGCGACGAGGATTTGCCCTTATTGGACACGAAGCCGGAAGAAGTGCTCGCTTACGCTTACGACATCGTCATCAACGGCTACGAAGCCGGCGGAGGCACTTTGAGGATCTACGACCACGACATCCAGTGGAAGATCTTCAAACTCCTCGGCCTAAGCGACGCTGACGTCGCCAAGAAGTTCGGCTGGTTCATCGACGCCTTCAAGTATGGCGCGCCCCCGCATGGCGGATTGGCCTTCGGGCTTGACCGCCTGGCCATGATTCTCACAGGCACGGACAACATCCGCGACGTCGAGGCCTTCCCGAAGAACCTCCAGGCAAGCGACCCGCTCTCCCATGCGCCCCAGCCAGTGACCGACGAGCAATTAGAATCCGTCGCGGTCAAAGTGGTGGAAGACTGATTTATATACGTAGTATATAAGAACAACTAATCTTTAACTAAAAAACTACCAACATTAGGAGCTATATATGAGCAGCAGCATCGACGAACTTTGTGTCAGCGCCATCCGCGCCCTTGTCATCGACACCATCAACAAGGCCAATTCAGGACACCCTGGAATGGCGTTAGACGCCGCGCCGATCATGTACGCGCTCTACCGCGACCATCTTATCGCCGATCCCAATGAGCCAAAATGGGTGAACCGCGACAGGCTGGTCTATAGCGCAGGCCACCCTAGCGCGCTCATCTATTCTTTGCTCCACCTCGCGGGCTATAAAGTGAGCATGGACGATCTGAAATCGTTCCGTCAGCTCAATTCCTTGACCCCGGGCCACCCCGAGGTCACCTTGACCGAGGGAATCGACGCGACCGCCGGCCCTTTGGGGCAGGGGATTTCGCAGGCCGTGGGCATGGCGATCGCCGAAAAAGCGGTCGCGGCGCAGTATCCTGACGGCAAGAGGATCATGGACCATTACACCTATTGCCTTTGCGGCGACGGGTGTCTGGAAGAAGGAATCAGCCAGGAAGCCATCTCCCTCGCGGGCCACAACAAGCTCAACAAGCTCATCCTCATCTACGACGAGAACGGGGCGACCCTGGACGGGCCGACCTCGAATTCCCTGAGCGAATCCGTGAAGCTGCGTTTCCTCGCGGAAGAATGGAACGTTTTGGAAGTGAGCAACGGGAACGATGTAGAAGCGGTTTCGAAAGCGATCAAGGAAGCTAAGCAAAGCACCCTTTACCCAACCCTCATCATCGTCCATACGATCATCGGCTATGGCTCTACGAAACAAGGGACCTCGGCTACCCACGGCGCGCCTTTAGGGAAAGAGGACGGGGCGCACGCGAAAGAGGTCTATGGCTATGCCTATCCCGAATTCAGCGTTCCCAAGGAGGTCTATTCCCATTTCAAAGAGACCTTTGGGGAAAGAGGGGAGAAAGCGCATGAGGAATATAAGGCGCGCTTTGAGGAATATTCGAAAGAAAACCCCTCCAGCGCGAAGCTTTTCCTCGACGCGATGAATCATAATCTAGAAGGCTACCTCCCTCATTTCGCTTTTGAGGAGAAAGAGGAGGCGACGCGCGTTAGCTCCGGCAGGCTGCTAGAGATCTACAGCGAATCGATCCCTTTCCTCTTCGGGGGAAGCGCCGACGTGGCAAGCTCAGTCAAGACCGCGATCAAGGGAGCGATGGATTTCACCCCGTCCCATCCAGAAGGGAAGTCCGTCAATTGGGGCATCCGCGAATTCGGCATGGCCGGGGCGATGAACGGAATCGCCTTGCACGGGGGATTGGTCACTTACGGGGGCTCTTTCCTCATCTTCGCCGATTACATGAAGCCCGCGATCAGAATGGCCGCGATGGAGGAGCTCCCCGTCCTCTATCTTTTCTCCCATGATTCTTTGGCGGTCGGGGAAGATGGCACCACCCATCAGCCGATCGAGACCCTCACGATGCTAAGAAGCATCCCCAACGTCAAGGTGATCCGCCCGGCCGACAGCTACGAGACGATGCTCGCCTATCGGGAGGCTTTCGCTTCCAAAAAGACCCCGACGTGCCTCATTTTGACCCGTCAGAGCCTGCCCGTGCTTCCTTATCACGAGGAAGAGGGGGTGAAAAAAGGCGCCTATTTCGTGAAGAAAGAGGAGAATGCGAGCGTAGAGCTTCTTGCTAGCGGCAGCGAGGTGTCCCTGGCTTTGGAGGCCGCCTCCTTGCTGGAGAAGGAAGGAATCCTCGCGAGCGTAGTCTCCATGCCTTGCCTAGAGAACTTCTGCTCGCAGGAGGATTCCTACAAAGAGGAGATCCTGAACCTGCCTTACGAGAAGAGGGTTTCCATCGAGATGGGCTCAACGCTTCTCTGGGGGAGGTACGCGAGGCATAGCATCGGGGTCGACCGTTTTGGGAAAAGCGGCAAGGCAAGCGATGTTTTATCGGATTTCGGCTTCACTCCGGAAGGGATCGCAAACAAGGTGAAGGAAATGGTAAAATAAGCCCATGAGCGACTACCTAGAAATCAACAACTATTCCTCGAACGGGAAACTCCGCATCTCCAGGAAGGCGATCCGCACGGTCGTGGGGAAAAGCGTGAGCAACGTCAGCGGGGCCTCTTTGGTCAAAGGCAGAAAGCGCCTGCTGCAGATCGCGAGCCCGATCTCCATCGTCCTTTCGAAGGAAGGCAAGATCAAGGTCAGCGTCGACATCATCCTTCCCACGGGATCCCAGGTGAAAGACATCTGCCTGGCTCTCCAAAAGGAGATCGCGACGAACCTCTCGATGATGATCGAGGCGGTCCCCAACGAGATCCACGTCCACGTATCGTCGTTTGCCTGATGCCCTGCGGGGCATTTTTCTTCGCCCGTAAACGCTTACTTAAGCGATTGTTTTCGCTTAGAAGGACGAAACGTGCTATCATCTTCGGGCTTTAGGGGCATTGTTATTTATGAAAGAGATTGCAGAGGAAATCGCTTGGCGAGAAGGAAGCAGGAATTCCCTGCAGAGCGCGGCTATGACCGCGATTTACGATGAGCTCACCTACATTGGGATGGGGGAGCCAGTCAACGTCGAGGAAATCGTCTCCTCCTTGTTGGAGAAAGATTACGAGGATTGCGACTATTTCGTGAAGGCGGCGGCGGTTTACGCGATCAAGTATCGCGAGGAAGCGATCGAGAAATACAGCGCCCACATGGTCAAATGGACCTTCGACCGCCTGAACCGCTTGGAGCAGGCCATCCTTTTGCTTGCCTACGTCCATTTCTACGCGATAGAGAAGGACATCAGCAAGAAGGTCGTGATCTCCGTCGCCGTGCGCCTAGCGAAGAACTACCTCGGCAAAGACGACTACAAATTCGTAAACGGAATCTTGGATAACGTCCTGGTGAGAGAATGAGCGAAGAGAGAAGCTATCTTTCCGTCAGCGAGCTGAACGCCCGCATCAAATACCTTTTGGAAGGGGATGAGGGGCTCAGCTCCGTTTTCCTTCGCGCGGAGATCTCCAATTTCAAGGTCTATCCTTCCGGGCATGCCTATTTCACCTTGAAAGACGAGGGTTCCGTGATCAGCGCCGTCATGTGGGCGAGCTCACTCGCCTATCTGAAGTTCCGCCCGGAAAACGGGGACAAAGTCCTCGTGCACGGCAAGATCACCGTCTATCCCCCTAAGGGGAATTATCAGCTCACCGTCGCTTCCATGCAGAAAGACGGGGAGGGGGAGGAAAGAAAGAGGCTCCGCGAATTGGCCCTCAAACTCAAAAAGGAAGGCCTGTTCGACGAAAGCAGGAAAAGGGCTTTGCCTTTTATCCCCAAGCGAATCGCCGTCATCGCGGGCAGAGGGAGCGCCGGGATGCGCGACATCGAGGTGAATCTGGCGAAGCGTTGGCCTTTGGCCGAGGTTTTGACCTTCCCTTCCTTAGTCCAAGGGAACGATGCCCCCGCAGACCTCATAGAGAACCTAGAGAAGGCCAAAAAGGCTAAGCCCGATGTTTTGATCATCGGAAGGGGCGGCGGCTCAAGCGAGGACCTAGGCGCGTTCAACGACGAGGCTTTGGTGCGGGCTTTGTCTTCTTTCCCCGTCCCTAGCATCTCCGCGGTAGGGCACGAGATCGATGTGACTTTGACGGATTTGGTTGCCGACAGGCGGGTTTCGACGCCGACGGCGGCCGCGATAGCCTGCGTTCCCGATCAATACGAGGTCATGCAGAGGCTAGATGACACGGAAAGGAAGATTGACTCGGAGATGTCCTCCGTTTTGGATCTCGCCAGAGAAAGAGTCGAGAAATACCTCTCCAAGCCTTACTTCAAGAACCCCAAAGCGTTGTATGCGAATGAGGTGGAGAAGTTGGATGGCATCGGGGCCAGGCTCGACAAAAGGATGAAAAACATCCTTGAGATGAGGGGAAAAGAGCTTAGCTACGCCTCAAGCCGCCTAAAGCCCCTCGCAATTAGTCGACTTGGCCTATGCAAAGAGAGATTGAAGAGCCTAGACTCACGCTTAGAGGCCCTTAATCCGGAAAAAGTCCTTAACCGCGGCTACTCAATCACCTTGACTAGCAACGGAAAGCCCCTAAGAAGCAAGAAGCAGCTCGCAGTGGGGGAAACGATCAGAACAAGACTCAAAGATGGTATCATTGTCTCAAAAATCACGGAGAAGGAGGATTGACCATGGTGGAAAAGAAAGAAATGAGTTTCGAAGAGAAACTCCGAAGGCTCGATGAGATCGTCGCCAAAATCGAAGGCGAAGAGCTTCCTCTCCAGGAGACCCTTTCTCTTTATCAAGAAGGGAAAGTCCTGATCAAAGAGCTCCAGGGCGAACTCAAAGCCGCGGAAGAGAAAGTTGGCAGCCTAAGTGTCAGCGAAGAAGATTTAAAGTAAATATTTAGTAGTTTTTTAGTATATGAAAAAGAAAGGTGTTGTCGAAACAATCAAGCTTAATGACATTAAAGACCCTTCTTTTTTGAAATCGTTAGATTACAAGCAGCTCGCAAGCCTTGCGAAGGACATTCGAAAGGAAATAATAGAGGTTACCTCAAATAGTGGCGGCCACCTCTCGAGCAATCTGGGCGTCGTCGAGATCACGATTGCCCTAAACCGCGTTTTCGACTTCGCGAAGGATAAGCTGATCCTTGATGTGGGCCATCAATGCTACGCCCAGAAGATGCTTACCGGCAGAAAGCTGGAGCATCTTAACGAGAGGGGCTATTGCAACGGCTTCCAGAACAGGGCGGAGTCGCCTTATGACTGCTATGACGCCGGCCATAGCTCGACTTCTTTGTCGGCAGCCGAGGCTTTTGCCTATGTGCGTGACCAAAAGAAAGAAAATTACGATGTGGTGGCCCTTATCGGCGACGCTTCCGTCGTGAACGGCTTGGCTTTCGAAGGCCTCAACAACATCGGGGAACGCCACAACAAGGTCATCGTAATCCTCAATGACAACGCGATGTCAATCAACCAGCCGGTCGGCGGCATGGGCAGGTTCTTCAGGAAGATCTCGACCGGCAAAATCTACAACAAAACCAAAAAAGGCTTCCAAAGGGCGATGTCCCGTTCCTTTTTCGGCAAGAAGATCTACAACGTAACCTATCGTTTTAAGCGGGCTTTGAAGTACAAGCTCGTTCCGACGACCATGTTTGACAACATGGGCTTCACCTACGTCGGCCCGGTGGATGGGCATAACATCAAATCCCTTGAGAAAGCCATGAACTCGGCGAAGAATTCCACGAAGTCCGTGGTGATCCATTGCCGAACGGTCAAAGGCAAAGGCTATCCGTTCGCAGAGAACGACAAAGCCGGGAACTGGCACGGCGTCTCGCCTTTCTGCATCGAGACAGGAAAAGCAAAAAATCCACATAATGACGAAGTTTCTTGGCCCCTATTCTATGGGAGATTGGTCAAAGAAGCTTTGGATGAAAACGAAGACAACATCCTCGTGACCGCGGCGACGGCGGTGGGAAGCAAACTAGGCGAGGCTTTCAAAGCCCATCCGAAACGCTGCATCGATGTCGGCATCGCCGAGGAGCATGCGCTCACCTTCTCCGGCGCGCTTTCTTTAGCGGGCAAGCGCCCGATCGTCTCTTTGTACTCGACCTTCCTTCAAAGAGCCTATGACGAGATCAGCCACGATTGCGCCCGCATGGGTTCGGATATGACTTTGCTCATCGATCGGGCGGGCCTTTCCGGAAAAAACGGCGAGACCCATCAAGGCATATACGATGTGGCGTTCCTCCGTTCCATACCGAATGTTTTGGTGACGATGCCTAGCGACGAGGAGTCCGCGAGCTGGCTTTTCAAGAAATCCTTCAGCCAAAAGGGCGTCTTCGCGATCCGTTACCCGAACGCCTTCATGAAGCAAGGCGAGAAGGCCTTGGGGAATATGCGCCTTGGTTTCCGTTTACTATGGAAATCTTCCGATGATGCCGCGTTTTTATGCGTCGGCCCAAAAGGCAAGGAATTCGCTTTGAAATGCCAGGAATCCGATATAAAGGGAAGCTTCATCGATCCCGTGGTCTTGTCTGAGGTCTCCAAAGAAGATTTGAAGGCTTTGATGAGCTATAAGAAGATCTTCGTTTACGATCCCTATAGCGTCAAGGAAGGCTTCGGGGACATGATTCTCTCTTCCTTGATGGAAGAAGGCTATAAAGGCCAGGTGAAAGTAAGGGCTTTGCCTTTGAAATTCATCAAATTCGGCTGCACATCGGACCAAGAGAAAGAATGCCTCGTCGATATGGAGGCCGTTTTAGCGGAAGCGAAGGCTTTCTGATCTTTTTTCCTTTCCGAATTACTTAACATAACGGGGGCTAGGTTTTAGAATTAGGCCATGGCGAAGGTGATCATGCACATCGACTTGAACGCGTTCTTCGCAACGTGCGAGGAAATCCGCGACCCATCCTTGGCTTCTCTGCCTGTTTTGATTGGCCATTCCGGGCGTTCCGGCATCGTCTCGACCGCGAATTACGTGGCCAGGAAATACGGCTGCCACAGCGGCCAGCCGACCTTCCAGGCTCTGAAGCTGTGCCCAAAGGCCAAAGTGATCCATCCGGATTTCGATTATTATTCGATGATGTCGCTTTCTTTCTTTTCCTACATCCGGAAATTCACCCCTTTGGTGGAACCCGCCTCGATTGACGAGGGCTACGCCGATATGAGCGAGGCTTTAAAGGGCGTGGAAGATCCAAAGAAATTCTTCCTCGACCTTCAGACGGAACTGAAGAAGGAGACGGGGCTATCCTGCTCCATCGGGGTCGCTCCCACGAAATGGCTCGCCAAGATGGCAAGCGACCTCAAAAAGCCGATGGGCCTCACCTTTTGCAGAAGGCGGGACATCGAGAGGATCCTTTACCCTTTGCCCATCGAATCCTTTTGGGGAATCGGGAAGAAAACCGCGCCGCGCCTAAGAAGCCTAGGCATCAGCACGATCGGCGACTTCGCGAGGAGGGCGAAAGAAAACGACCCTTTGCTTCAGAAAGAGCTGGGGAAGTTCTTCTTCAACGCGAAGGATTGGATTGAGGGAAAAGGCGAGGACAGGGTCAGACTAGAAGAGGAGGATCCCAAATCGATCGGGGCGCAGATCACTTTGCCTTACGATTGCTCCTCCTATGAGGAAGTCGCCCCTTTCCTAAGCCAAATCGCCATGGAAATCTCTTCAAGAGCAAGCAAGGAAGGCAAAGCGGGGAGAGGCATCGCCATCTCGGTGAAGACCCTGGATTTCCGCCTCCACAGCAGAGCTTCCTTGCTAAGGGATTCGACCTGCGACCCCGTGACCATCGAGTATGAGGCGGAAAAAGCCTTCAAGCTTTTGATGGAAAAGCTCGGGAATCCCAAGATCAGGCAGGTGGGCATCACGCTCAACAAGCTCGTGAACCCCCAGAGGGAAAGCGTTCAGATGAGCTTATGGAACTACGAGGATTACGAGAAGAAAGACGCGACGAAGCTATTGATTGAGGAAATCAACCGGAAAATGAGGCGCAGGATGAACGCTCCTGAGCTGAAAATGGCGTCTCAGGCGGAGAAAAAGGGGAAGAAGCATGGAGATTAAGCAAGCGATCGAGGAATATTTCACTTATCTTCTCGCCTCCAAGGGGCTCTCCGAGAAGACGATCGATGACTACAAGGAAGATCTTCTCATCTTCCTTAGGGATTTCCCGAAGAAGCAGACGACCGAGGACCTTCTGGAGACCGACCTCAACGATTTCGCGATCAAGGAGGGCGAGAAAGACCGCTCCTCCTCGACGATCGCCCGAAGGCTCTCGGCCCTTTTCAACTTCTATCAATTCCTCTCCAAGCGAGGCATCATCGAGGTCGCCCCTGAGCGAGTCGACCGCCCCAAAGAAGAGAAAAGCCTCCCGGTCATCCTCTCTTTCGAGGAGATCGAGCGCCTTTTGGACGCGCCTGACACCAGCAAGGAAAGCGGGATGAGGGACAAGGCGATGCTAGAGACGATGTACGCCACAGGTCTGCGCGTCTCGGAGCTCTGCTCCCTTCCTCTGAGCTCCATCAACGTCCAAAACCGCCTTATCGTGGTAAGGCATGGCAAAGGGAACAAGCAGCGCACCGTGCCGATCTCTCCTTTCGCTTTGGAATGGCTGGAGACCTACATCCACGATTTCCGCTCCCTCAACAAAGGCAAAAAGAAGAAAGAGGTCTTCCTGAATCTTAGGGGCGAGCCCATCAGCAGGAACTATTTCTTCATGCAGGTCAAGAAATACGCCGAGCAAGTCGGGATCGAGGTCTCCATCAGCCCCCATACCCTCCGCCATTGCTTCGCGACCCATTTGCTGGAGAACGGCGCCGAGCTGCGCGCCGTGCAGGAAATGCTAGGCCACGCCCACCTTTCCACGACGCAGATCTACACGCATGTCTCCACGCGGAGAATCCTCGAGGCCTACGACCGCTTCTCCTCGCGCAAATAAGCTATAATTACGGGCGAGATCCCTCTCTCGCTTAGAGGTAAAGAAAATGGAAAAAGAATACAGAAGATTCAAAAGGATATTCCTCATCGTCGCCGACAGCGCCGGCATCGGCGAAGAGCCCGATGCCTCCCTTTTCGGCGACTGCGGCTCGAATACCTGGGCCCACGCCGCCGAAAGCGTCGGGGGATTGAGCGTTCCCAACATGGAAGCCATGGGCGTCGGCGAGCTGGATGACATCCGCGGCGTGAAGCCCTTTTCGAATCACCCTCACGCCTATTCTTTGGCCTGCCGAGAAAAAAGCAAAGGCAAGGACACGATGACGGGGCACTGGGAGATGATGGGCATCAACACCACGAAGCCTTTTCAGACCTTCACCGACACGGGTTTCCCAAAAGACCTCATGGATGAGCTGGAGAAAAAGACGGGCCATAAGCTTTTGGGCAACAAAGCAAGCTCGGGGACCCTCATCCTCGATGAGCTGGGCGAAGAGCAAATCAAAGAAAACGCGCTCATCGTCTACACTTCCGCGGATTCCGTGCTTCAACTCGCCGCAAACGAAGACCATATGGGGCTAGAGGAAATCTACCGTTGCTGCGAGATCGCCAGGGAGCTCACCATGCGCCCGGAATGGTTCGTGGGCAGAGTCATCGCCAGGCCTTACGTCGGAGAGAGGAAAGGCGAGTTCAAGCGCGTCGGGGCGCATCGCCACGATTACACGGTCTCGCCAAGCGGCATCACCGCCTTGGATATCCTGAAAAAGAACGGGTATATGGTAAGCGCCGTAGGGAAGATCAACGACATCTTCAATGGGGCGGGCATAGTGAAAACCATCCACACCGCAAGCAACGAAGAAGGCATGGACGAAGCCATCAGGCAGCTCAAAAGCGAGGACTGGACGGGGCTTTGCTTCGTGAACCTCGTCGAATTCGACAGCGAATTCGGGCACCGCAGAAACCCCGTGGGCTACGCGCGTTGCCTAGAGGCATTAGACAAACGCATCGGGGAATTCATTGCCTCGATGAAAGGCGATGACCTTTTGCTCATCACCGCGGACCACGGGAACGATCCGACCTTCAAAGGGACGGATCACACCAGGGAGAAAGTCCCTTTGCTTTGCTATTGCCCTTCCTTCAAAAACGGCAAAAAGCTCGCTGAGCAGGCGACTTTCGCCGTCATGGGCGACACCATTCTAGAGAATTTCACCCTCAAGAAGGACCCTTCGATGCTCGGAGGGGTCCTAGAGGAGCTTTTAGAGGATAAATAACGATTTACCGAAGCGTTTCAATGGGTTTGGGCCTCCTAAAGGTCCATAATGGAAAATAGACAAGGAGAGGTTTATGAAAAAAGAGATTCTGGCATTGGGGCTCATGGCTTTGGCTTTAGCTTCCTGCGGAGGCGGGAACCAAGACCGTTACGAGGTCAAATGGGTGACCCCGACGGGCGCCCCGACCTTGGCTTTCTATGACCAGGGAGAAAACTCCAATTGGGTGAGCGCGTCAAACCCCAGCGAAGTCGTCGTCCCTAGCTTCGCCGCGAATAGCTATGACTTCATCGTCTTCGACGGAGTCTCCGGGCTAAACGTCATGGCCAAAAACGCGAACGCCGCGAATTATAAGCTCGCAAGATGGATCAACAATCTCGGTTTCTACGTGGTCTCTTTGAAGCACACCCAAGAGGAAACCAAGACCTGGGATTCCTCTTGGAAGATCGACGGATTCGTGCAATCGGGCAATTCCTCGCGCGCTTTCCTCTCTTTGGCGAGCTCCGTTTGGAATTGGGGCGATGTCTCCAGCCAAGTCACTTACGAGGCCGGGGTGAGCCAGGTCGCGAGCAACATCGCCGCCGACGGCTATGATTTCTACGTGGTCGCCGACCCCGTCTACACGACCTTGAAGACCAAGATGGGCGATAAGCTCCATCTTATTTACGACATGCAGGAAGAATGGACGAAGGCGCATGAAGGCCAAAAGATCCCCAGCGCCGCCTTGTTCGTGAATACCTCGCTCTATAGTTCCCATCAAAGCGAGCTCGATAGGTTTTTGAACGAGACCGACAAGCGCCTGAACACGCTTGTGGACACCCCTTTGACCGCCCAGCAGGCTTTGGAGGAATACGCGAAAAGCAATAGCGATGCGGTGGTGGGGGGCAATTACGTGAAATTCGGCATCTCCTCCTCGATCGTGGGCAATTTGGCGGCCCTGCAAGCAAACAACGCCTTCGGATTCGTGAAAACATCGGATGTCAGCGATAAGAAAGCCGTCGCGGATTCCTTCAATGCGGCCTTGGGCGGAACGAGTTTCTCTGACGATTTGTTCTTTTGATTCTAGAGGCGCGCAGTGGGGGAGAGAAGGAAGAAAAAGATCGGCCTTGTCTGGCTTTTCGCTCTTCTTGGAGTCCTTTTCATCTTCGCGCTTTGGTATCTGATCGCCTTCTTGCTCCATCAAAAGGAGAATTACGGCGTCCCTTATCCCCATCAGAGCATCGCTTTGGCGTGCTCTTTTCTTTTCGCGAATGGGGCCTCTTCGACTTGGAAAGCCATATTCTGGACCTTGTTAAGAATCCTGATCGGCCTGACGCTTTCCTTCGTCCTCGGGGGCTTTTTCGGGATTGTCGCGGGCTTATTCAAGCCGTTCCGTTATTTCTTCAAGCCTGGGATTGGGGCCTTAAGAGCCATCCCGACGGTCGCGATCGTCTTGGTTTTGATCTCCGTGATCATGGGCGCGCGCGCCCATGAATGGCTGTCTTGGGTGCCTGTAGTCCTGACTTTCGTCGTGGCTTTTCCTTTGTATTTCGAAGCCTTCCAAAGCGGCGTTCTGAATGAAGACAGAGATGTGAGGGATTCCCTTTCCCTAGAGGGGGCCTCAAGGAAGCTTTTGACGATCCGGAAGGTCTATCTTCCGGATTCCTGGCCGTTCATCAGGATGAGCCTAGCCCAGAGCGTCGGCCTTGGGTTCAAGGTTTCCATCATGGCGGAGGTTCTTACGAACACGAGCTCAGGGCAGATCGGCCTAGGAACCTTGATCGTCTTGTCCAGACAGGTTGACGGAGGGATTGAGGCCATCCCGGCATATGCATTGATTACCTTGGTTCTCATGGCTTTGCTTGATTTACCGTTTTTCGTCCTCAAGGCCAAAAAAGACTGAGAGTGAATTTTAGATTGACATTCTTGCCGTCTCAACAAATTCATAAACGTTGGCTCGCCTATAAGACGAGAGGATTCTCGCTAAGCGAGGCGGGTTGACGATTTTCGTTTTGAAGAGCGGAAAAGCAGAAATTCACGATTAGTAGTTTTTTGGTAATTCTCATTTTGAGGGGAAAATGGGGAATTCCTAGTGTGAATAAACGTTTTGACGAGAATAAATAGATTAAAAATAAGGCCAACTATCTTTATTTTTTGCGCTTTACTTAACATAATAGACATTATGCGAAGTTCCCTTATTTTAGAGGAAAATCGGTGGAAAAAGAAAAAGTCGAATCAACTAATTTAAATATGAAAAAGCAGCCACCGCAGTGGCTGCTTGCAATTCAACAGGGCTTAGGCTCTCTTTGAGGTCACTTCTTTCTCAAGAAGTCCTTCAAGGTCGATTTCTTTTCTATTGACGTCTAGGAAGATATGAACCACAACCTCCCCCGCTTCCACTATCATCCATCCGGATTCAGGGATCCCGTCTTTCTTGAGCTCGGTGAACCCAGCCTTTTCGAATTCCTCTTCAAGGTTCTCAGAGAGGGCTCCGAGCTGACGGACGTTGTTCGCCGTGGAGAGCACATAATAGGATGAGAAGGGGCTGAACCCCTGGACGTCCACCACTGCGATGTCCTCCGCTTTGTGGTCTTCGAGACACTTCTTCGCGATCTCGAGTTCTTTGCATTCACTCATTTTTCCTTATCTCCTAAATAGTAATCAAAGCATCGTTTCGTCATGGGATTATCGACTTTATAGCCTTTCTGCGTCAAGTATTTGCGGTTCTCTCTAAGCACCATGAGAAAGCCTTTGTCAATGTTCCTCATGCATTCTTTTATCATCGCCGAGGAATCATATCCCCTTAAGGGATCGATCTTGTCCGCGGCATAGACGATCTTCGCGATTGTGCTCATTTTCGCTTCGCCGGTCGCGTGGGCCACGAAGCCGTCGATGACGTTCATGTTGAAGACGTGAAATTCGCTGGTGAGGAGGTAGGCCCCCACGGTCTGATGATAGGACCATTCGGGGTTGTTGACGAAGCTAGGGAAATGCTTCTTTATGATCTCGAGGCTTTTCGCCTTGTCGTAATGTTTCCCTATATCGTGGAAAAGCCCCGCCAAATAAGCATCCCCCGGCCACTCGTATTTGTTGCTTATGGCAATCTGGTAAGAGAGCCTCGCCACGGAAATGCTGTGTTCCAAGCGATGTTCGCTTTTTAAGAATTTCGCCAGTTTTCCGACGTAATAAAGGCGCTTCTCCTCGATGTAGTCCCTGACCGGGTCAACCGCGATGAAGCTGCGCCCGCCGCGGCAATTGCTTTCGTATGGCTTGCATTTCTTGTAGCGCACCACATCCGGGTCAAGGCAAATCTCTGTCCTTTCTCCGAAATCCTCTTCGCTCATGAAAGGCCTTCGGTTCGCCGGGCAGCCTAGCGATTCCTCCAAATAGATATCCGTTGCGTCTTTGCGGATGTAAGAAGAATCAATCGAAAAAGAGGGCTCGTTTTTCAAGGCGAGCTCCAGCATCGCGAGGCGGTCTTCGTCGCTTGCGTCCGCATCATCGATCTTTTCCGCCGGAAGAGGCGCGAAAACGATCGGGCGCCCCGTCCTTTCATGCTCTTTCCTCGCGAGTTCGAGCAGCCCTTGGTTGACGGGGTCGAAATCGCCGAAGAAATAAAGTGGCTTAAGCTTCCGTTCCATCTTACTTGGGGAGGACGATCTTGGGGGCTTTCTTCGAGCGGCGGTAAAGCACGACGACCTTGCCGATCACCTGCACGAGCTCCGCGCCCGTTTTGGATGCGAGGGTCTCCCCTGCGTCTTTGGCGCTCATGGGGCAATTGGAGTTCAGCCCCACTTTGATGAGCTCCTTGGCCTCTAAAGCCGCGTCGATCTGGGCGATGAAGGATTCGTCGATCTCCCCTTTGCCGAGCAAATAGCGATGGCTGATGGGGTTGGCGAGTCCTTTTAGATAGCGTTTCTGATTTCCTTTAAGCATGGTTTCTCCTTAATTTGGCTTAGAGATTTTAGCCCTCGAGGTGTATAAGGCAACGCCTTTTATCACGTAGATGCGGAAGGTTTGCCCGTTTCCCTTGAAGCTTATCCAGCCTAAGCCCTCGATTCCGATGTCCCTTTCCGTCTGCTCGTCCACCTTGAGGTCGAAGGCGTCGGCGTCATTGGCGGAAAAAGGGAGTTTCCTCTCGCTTTGCTTCCCAAACTGCATCATGAGCTTCCGCATCGTCTGCTCGCCTAGGCTTGCCTTGGTCTTGAAGACGTGGACCGGTTTGGCGACGTAGATCTTGATCGGCGTCTTGGGGCCTGAGAGCAGGTCGATTCTGGCAAGATGGTCGCCGAAGAAGATTCCTTCTCCCGGGAAAAGGGTGAAAGAGCGAGGCTTCACCTCCTCTTTCGGTGCGAGGGAGAAGGAAGTGAGGGCGTCCACGTGGGCGACCATCGAGTTCTCGACGCTCGTACCCGGGGTGTCGTAAAGCGAGGAAGAGGAATCTAAAGGCACCGTCAAGACGTTCAAGGAGGTGCCGGGATAGGCGCTTGTTGCTATGGAGCGGTTCGAAGGGTTCTTGTAAGTCCTCAGGAAGGCGTTCGCGAAGACGCTTTTGCCTGAGGAGGAAGCGCCGATGACGTAGACGTCATGCCCCCTTCTTTCCCTCTCTATGCGTTCTGCGATGTCTTTGACGTCGCTGGCGAACTGCAGCGAGACGAGCTCCACGTCCTCTGCCCGGACGGAGAGCCTTTCTTTTCGGAAGCGATGGGCGACGTAGGCTTTCAAGGACTCGTCGTCCGCGTTCTTCGGGAGAAGATCCCTCTTGTTGGCGAGCACCAGGATATTTAGGCCTTGGAGCAATTCGTTGGCCTCCGGGATGAAGCTTGTCTCGAAGGAGAAAAGATCCACCACATAGACGATCAAAGAATCGCTCGCCTGCGCGTCTTTCATCATCAAAAGGAAGTCAGGCGAAGCCTTTGGAGTCTTGGGGCTAAGATTGTAGCGCGTGCTCTTCCAGCAGGATTCGCAGAACAAAGGGGCGCCAAGAGGCGCGTTCTCGACGTTCTTCTTCTCGATGTAGCCCGGCGCGCTGGGATCCTCGCTTTGGAGTATCGCCCCGCAGCCGTAGCAGCGTCTGACAACGCTGAATTCGCTCATAACATTTCCTCCCAGGGCTTCGCGAGCCCTTTCTTTTTGATCTTTTCCCGTTTCGGGCGGTCGAAGAGACGGTTGAACTTCGTCCAAGGGGGCTCATGGGGATCAAGAGGCTCGGTCAAAATGCATCTTACGCCCGCCCCGTTGCACGCGGTCACGTCGGTCATGACCTGATCGCCGACCATCATGCATTCCTCCGGGCTCAGCCCCTTGGTCCGAAGGAACTTTTTCAAAGGACCGGAGAAGGGTTTCCTCATCATGCTCGCGAATTCAATGCCGAGATCCTTCGCGAAGCGGCTGACCCTCGCGCCGGTGTTGTTGGAAAGGATATAAACGGTTAAGCCGTTGCGCTTGGCTTCTTCGCACCATTTGACTGCCCTCTCTTCGGGGAGCGGGCAGGAATAAGGGGCAATCGTGTTATCAAGGTCGAGGAAGATGACCTTCACGCCTTTTGCCTTGTAGAAAGAGAAAGGAATCTCGTAGAGAGAAGCGGCCAGGGCATAAGGGATTCGTTTCTTCAGCATCTAGGATATTTTACCCTTAAAAGGGTAAGCGATAAAGGCGGTATTTACAGACGAAAAACTGAATTTTTTTAAATTTAGTCTAAATAACTATTTTGATATTTTTTTTCGATTATGTCGAATGAATACCTACTAATTTATAACTAGTTTTAAACTAATTAATCATCATCACCGAAAATCGAGATTTGTTCGAACCTTTCGGCTGGCTTCTCGATTTCCTCGCTCTCAGGCAAGGCCGCTTCCCCTTCTTCTGAGACCGGGGAGGCATAGGAAACGATGCTTTCGTCGATGTAATCCTTCGCCCTGCGGTTCACGGAGAGAACGGTTTCTTTCTTGGGGAAAGACTCTTCTCTCTTGGCGTTCTTTTCCATCGGGGTGAGGTTCCAGTTCGCGAGGCTGATCTCATAGCGGGAGGCGTCGCTGAGATTCGCATAAAGCGAATAAGGAGAGGCCTTATCCCCCACTTTGTCGCCGAAGACGGTCGTATGAGGCTCGCTCTTGAAGCACTTATAAAGCAAGGTGGCTTTGGTGAGGCGCTCGCCCTCGGGAATGTTGTTCAAAGAGACGACGCGCACATTGCCCAAATCGGTGACGATGAAGAATTTTCCATCAAGCTCCTCGGGGGAGAAAGCCATAAGCGAAACCGCGTGGTTCCCTTTGAAGGCCGCGGCTTTGACGCCAGAGCTGATGCCCACGTTCATTGGGACCTGGCTTTCGTTATAGCGGGAGCATTGGCCGATTTTGGAAACCAAGACCAAGGTGGAGTTCCCGCAGGTCAAGGCGACGTCGGCGACCTCGTCGTCGCGCAGCAAGCGCATGATGCGGATCGGGCGGTTGAAACGGGTGACGGGGAAATCGCTTAGCCTCGCTCTCTTGATCTGCCCTAGCTTTGAGAGGATCGCGAAATTAAGATCCTCGCGGAAGGATTTGATCGCGAAGGCGCGGACGAGTTTCTCCCCTTCCGCGAGCGAAATCGCATTATTCACGTGCACGCCCTCATCAAGCCACTTGTTGGCTTTAAGAAGATGGACGGGGACATAGAGATAATTGCCCAAGTTCGTGAAGGCGACCAGGAAATCGGTGGTGAGGCAGTTGCCTTCGTAAATGAGGGCATCCCCCGCTTTCAGCCCAGGGAGAGCCCCCGTAAGTCCGCCGCTGCTCCTCCAAGAGGCGATGGAGCTTCTCTTCACATAGCCATCGCGGCTCACGGTGAGGATGACCTCCTCTTTCGCGATGAGATCGCGCTTATCGACGGAGGTGAGGTTCTCCTTCTCTTCGGTGATCTGCGTCCTGCGGTCGTTGCCGTAGGTTTTCGCGATGTTGCGGAGATCCTCGATGATGAGGTTGTTTCTCTTGTTTGGGTCAGCAAGAATGGCCTTGAGCTCGGCGATCTCGTTTTGCAAGGCGTCCCTTTCTTGCTCCAAAGTGGCGATGTCGGTATGGGACAGCTTATAAAGGGGCATCTCGACGATGGCTTTGGCCTGAGGCTGGGTGAAAGCGAACTTCGCCATGAGGTTGTTCATGGAGTCCGCCTTATCCTGCGAGGCGCGAATCGTGGCCACCACTTCGTTGATGATCGAATAGGCCTTGATGAGGCCGAGGACGATTTCAAGCCTATCCTCGTCTTTCTTGAGGTCGTATTTGGTGCGGCGGGTGATGACTTCGATCTGATGGGCGATGTAGGTATCGCAATAAGAGGAAAGATTCAAAGTCTGAGGACGCCCATCGACGATCGCGACCATATTGGCGCTATAGCCGGTCTTAAGCTGGGTTTTGCCCATCAAATAGGCAAGCACCGCGTCGGCTTTGAAGCCCTTGCGTATGTCGACGACGATGCGGGTGCCGTCCTTGTCGGATTCATCCCTTACCTCTTCGATGCCATCGATCTTCTTGTCGTGGCGGATTTCGTCGATGGAGCGGACCAAAGAGCTTTTGACGACCCCGTAGGGAATCTCTGTGATGATGATCTGGGCGGTCTGGTCCTCGTTTTCAATCGTGTGATAGCAAGAGACCACGTCCACCCTGCCTTTGCCTTTGAGGTAGATGTCCTTAAGCCCTTGGGATTCGTAGATGATGCCGCCGGTTGGGAAATCGGGGCCGGGGATGTAGGCCATCAGGCTTTCAATGGGGCAGCGGGGATGCTTGATGCGATGGATGATCGCTTGGCAGACCTCTTTTAGGTTGTGCGGAGGGATCTCGGTCGCGATGCCTACCGCGATGCCCGTGGAGCCGTTGACGAAAAGATTGGGGAAGCGGCTTGGAAGCACGCTGGGCTCAAACTCGGTATCGTCGAAGGTGAGCTCCATGTCGACCGTGTCTTTGCTCATGTCGCGGACCATTTCGTTGGCGACCGCGGCGAGCCGGGCCTCGGTGTAACGATAGGCGGCCGGGCCGTCGCCATCGACGGAGCCGTTGTTGCCCTGGAAATCGATGAGAGGGAGCCTCATCGCCCATTTCTGAGACATATGGACGAGGGCCCCGTAGATTGAGGAGTCTCCATGAGGGTGGTATTTGCCCATGACCTCTCCGACGATGTGCGCGCACTTCTTCGTGGGCCTGTCAATCGTGTTATGGGTGTTGTACATCGCGTAGATTATGCGGCGCTGAACGGGCTTCAAACCATCTCTGGCGTCAGGGATGGCGCGATCTTGGATGACGTCTTTGGCGTATACGTCAAAACGGTCGCCCATCAGCTCGTCGAGGGTGCTTGGCTCGATGTTCTCTATGATTGGCTCGTTGTCTATCTTCCTGCGGGCGCTCATTTCTTGACCTCCTTCAGGAAGGTATCTTCCTCGTTGAATTGGATGTTCTGCTCAATCCATTCGCGGCGCTTGCTGGCGTCGCTCCCCATGAGGACCGAGATGCGGTTCTCGACGACTAAGGGATCGTCGATGCGGACGCGAAGCAGCCTCCTCGTCTTCTTGTTCATGGTGGTGTTATAAAGCTGGTCGGCGTTCATCTCGCCGAGGCCTTTGTAGCGGGAGATCGAATAGCCGGGACCCACTTTTTCCTTCGCCTCGGCGAGGGTTTTGTCATCCCAGGCGTAGACGATGTGGCTCTTGTCGTTCTTTTTGAAGACCCCATACAAAGGAGGGCAGGCGATGTAGACCATGCCGTTGGTGATGAGGGGCTTCATGTAGTTGTAGAAGAAAGTCAAAAGCAAGATCTGGATGTGGGCGCCGTCGGTATCGGCATCGGTCATGATGATGATTTTGCCATAATGCGACTCGGAGGCATCGAAATCCGCCCCCACTCCCGCTCCAATCGTCTGGATGATGGTGGAGAACTCGACGTTGGCCTTCATCCTCTCCATGGTGATGGAGTCGGTGTTGAGAGGCTTGCCCCTCAAAGGGAGGATGGCCTGGTGGAGCCTGTCTCTTCCGGTTTTGGCGCTGCCGCCTGCGGAATCGCCCTCGACGATGAACAGCTCATTCTCGGCGTAGTCCTTGCTTTGCGCCGCGGCTAGCTTATCGGAGATCACCGCGTCTACTTTCTTTGTCTTGCCGCCGCGCGCGGCTTCCCTGGCCTTTCTCGCCGCTTCCCTAGCTTGCTTGGAGGCGCTGCACTTATGGACGAGGTCAATGGCGAAAGCCTTGTGCTCGGCGAGGTAATACATGAGGTTCGTGTAGACGAAATCATTCATGAGGGGCGTGACTTCTGCCGTGTCCAGCTTGGCTTTCGTCTGCGACTCGTATTGGAGGATGTTCTCGGGGATCTGGACCGAGATGACGACGGTGAGGCCTTCGCGGACGTCATTGCCGTCGAGCTTTTGGGATTCTTTGATGAGCCCGTTTTGGATGGCCCAGTCATTGACTGCGCGGGTCAGACCCGCCTTGAAGCCGGTCTCGTGGGAGCCCCCATCGTGCGTGCGGACGTTGTTCGCGTAGGATATGAGGTTGTCGTTGTAATCCTTGACGCACCACTGCAAAGCCACTTCCATGCGGATGGGGTTCGCGGTGCCTTTGACGTTCTTGGAATCGCTGAAGTTCAGGATGTCGCCAAGCGGGGTCTTGTGCTCGTTGAGCGAGGCCACGTATTCCTTCAAGCCGTCTTTGTAGTAGAACTCGATGGACTGGCCCGTCCGTTCGTCTTTGAGGACGAAGTGAATGTTTCTTAGGAGGAAAGCTTCCTCGCGAAGGTGGTTATAGACGGTGTCCCATTTGAATTCGGTGGTCGAGAAAATGGTCTTGTCGGGCTTAAAGCGAACGAGGGTGCCGTGCTTTCTTGTGGTTCCCGTCTGCTCAAGTTTTTTCGCGAGGTGCCCGCCATTCTCCCAGCGGATGTGATAAGAGAAGCCCTGGCGGAAGACGGTGACGTCCAAATATTCGGAAAGCGCGTTGGTGACGGTTGCGCCCACGCCATGGAGGCCAGCGGCGGTTTGATAGGCCTTATCGGAGAATTTTCCGCCGGCGTGGAGCTTCGTGTAGATGATTTCAATCGCGGGTTTGCCCGTTCCTTTATGGATATCTACGGGCACGCCGCGGCCCTCGTCCTCGACGGAGACGGAGCCGTCCTTGTTCAAGGTGACGTAAATATGGTCGCCATAGCCGTTGGCGGCTTCGTCGACGCCGTTATCGACGATTTCCCAAATAAGATGATGCAAACCCTGCGCGTTCGTCGCGCCGATGTACATGCCAGGGCGCTTCCTGACGCCTTCCATTTCCGAAAGAACCTCAATGTTCTTCGCCGTATAAAGTTGTTCCGCTTTTTCGATGTCTGCCATGTCGTTCTATAAGAAAAAAATTTATGTCCCTAGGACCAAAACGCATTATACAACCGAAATTTGAGGAAGACTATGCGCTTTTTTCGATATAATAGGCCCCGGAAAAGAGGTCCTGGATATGGAAATCATCTGGATAAACATCGTCGTAATCACCGTCAGCTTAATCGTCGGATATCTCTTCGGATCAATTCCGAGCGGAGTCATCATCGGCAAGGTTTTCTTCCATAAGGATCCGCGCGATTACTATTCCCACAATTCCGGCGGGACGAATTCCGGCCGCGTCTTCGGCAAGAAGATCGGCGTTCTCGTCATCATCCTCGACATGATAAAAACCGCGCTCCCCATCTACGCAATTTGGGCGACGCTCACTTTCTCTGGGCTCCGCAACTACATGCTATGGGATAACGGATACGATGCCGCCCCTCTTTATTATTGGCTCGCGGGCCTAGCCGCAGCCATCGGTCACTGCTGGCCGGTTTACATTCGCTTCAAAGGGGGGAAAGCCGTTTCTTGCTACATGGGGACGAACGTCATGACGAGCTGGGTTGAGTTCGTTTTCGCCGGATGCACTTATCTCATCATCGCCGGCAAAAAGAAGATCATTTCCTTGGCTTCAATCATCACTTCCATCGTCGGAACGCTCACCGCCTGGGTCATGTTCATCCTTGCGGTGACAATAAAAACAAACGTCCCCTTCGACCTTTACTATTCTTGGGGATTCGGGTTTTTGCCATTGTTCCACTTCGGCTGGGAATTCGCTTTGGTTGACACTTTAATCGCGCCTCTTCTTATTTTCCGTCACCGTGCGAACATCAAACGTCTCAAAGAAGGAACGGAAGCGAAGACGACTGACAAGTTAGAAAAAATTTAGTAGTTTTCTAGTTAATTTATTTTTTGTGGAAATCCAAATGTGGATTTCCTTTTTTCTTTAAAAACCACGATAATAGGCTTGTTTTTGATTGACATTATTTTTGCGCAAAACATTTTTCCAGCAGTTGACGTTAAAAATTCCCGTTTATTTTCATCAACCACCACTTCCGCTTCTTGTTGCAAGCGACATAGAAAAAAGGCGGGAATGCCCGCCTTTTTTGATTGACGTTTTATCTAACTCTTTATTCAAGAGCGAAGATGAAAGGGTAGACGTCTTGTCCGCCCTCGATTGGGAAGAAATCCATCAAAGGGTATTTGGCTTCGATCGCTGCCCCCACCGCTTCTTTTTGCTCAGGGCTAACGTCCTTCCCAAAGAAGACCGTGACGACGGAACGATCGTCGATGTCCTCGACTTTGGAGATGGTCTCCATAAGGCAAGAAATAGGATCGGAGTTGTCAGAGACGAGGCTTCCGGAGAGAATGCCGATGTAATCCCCGCACGTGACGGAGATGCCGTTGTTCACGGAATCCCTCACGGCCGTCGAGATTTCGCCGGCTACGACGGTTTCGATGGCCCCGTTGATGGTTTCGACGGTGCCTTCAAGGCCTTCGCTTTCGAAATCAATGAGCTGAAGGGCGCTGTAAGCCTGAACGATGGATTTGGATGAAATGACCACGACATTCGCCTTTTCATAAAGCGAGGCGGCCTGTTTCGCGGTTAGGACGACATTGCCGTTGTTGGGGAAAACGATGATGTTCTCCGCGCAGGCTTCGTCGAAGGCCTTGATGAAGTCGTCGGCGCTCGGATTCATGCTTTGGCCGCCGCTCACGATGGCGTCGACTTTGAGCTCGCGGAAGAGCGCGGAGATCTCCGCGGAAGGAGAAACCGCGACCACCGCGTACTTTTTCTTCTTTTTCTCCTCGATTGGCATCTCCTTGAGGAGGATCTCGTTATGCTGAAGGTTCATGTTCTCCATTTTGAACGTGAGGAACTCGCCGTATTTCTGGGCATAGCGGATGGGGAGAGAGGGATCTTTTGTGTGGACGTGCACCTTGACGATATTCCCGTTTCGGAGGGCGACGATCGAATCGCCGAAGGTCTTGAAATAGTCGATCATGGCCTGAAGGTCGAATTCCTTCGGACCGTTCTTGCAATTTTGAAGCTGCAGGATGAATTCGGTGCAGTAGCCATAGGTGAGGACGCTGTCCTCATTGAAGGCGCTTAGATCGGTGGCGGTCGCGCCGTTGCTGGGCCCATCGAAAGCGGAATCCTCCACTTCCTCGCCATTGATCTCCTTGCTCATGCCGTCGATGACGGTGAGCAAACCCGCTCCGCCGGAATCGATGACCCCGGCCTCTTTCAAGACGGGGAGCAGATCGGGCGTCTTCTTGAGGGCTTTGGCCATGGCGAAGTGGAGCATGGAAAACAATTCTTCGATGGTGGCGAGCTTCTCGACTTTGTTCTCGACCGCGTCGCTGCCTTCTCTGGCGACGGTTAAAATAGTGCCTTCAACAGGCGTCACCACCGCTTCGTAAGCCGTATGGGTGGCTTGCTGGAGGGCGATTGCGAATTGGGTGGGGTTCACTTCGTTCAGCCCCTCTAGCCCTTTGGCAAGGCCGGCGAAGAATTGGGAAAGGATTACGCCGGAATTGCCTCTGGCGCTGAGAAGCATGCCGGAAGCCAAGGCTGCGCTTTTCGCGCTAACGGTGTCTTCTTTTTCCTTTTCCATGGCCTCAACCCCGCCTTTCAGGGTCGCGGTCATATTCGTTCCGGTGTCGCCGTCTGGGACAGGGAAGACATTCAGGTCGTTAATTTTCTGATAGTTGGCTTTCAGGTTTTTCAGGCCGTTGGAGACCATGGCCTGGAACATGGTTGAATTGATGCTGTTCATAGGGGGAAACCTCGAAACGGCTATTCCCCGCAGGCAGTGACAGCTTTACCAAAAACGTAGACGGCGACGGTGCCCGGGCCAGTCGAAGCGCCGATGATGGGGCCGATGTTGCCGCGATAAATCTTCGCGTTGGGAAGGCGGCGGAGCAAGGCTTCTTTGGTGAATTCGGCGGCTTCCGGATTGTCCGCGTCGGAGATGTAGAAGGTTTCGTTCTCAGGATCCTCGCAAGCTTCGACTGCCATGTCGGCAATGCGGCTGAGGGAGGCTTTCTTGCCTTTGGCTTTCTCGATGGCGAAGTTATGGCCCTTGACGTCGCTGATGAGGATCGGCTTGACCCCGAAGATGTTGCCGAAGAAGGCGGAGCTAGCGGTCACGCGGCCCGCTTTTTTAAGCGCGGTGAGATTCTCGACGGTCGCGAACTGATTGAACTTAAGGAGATTTTCCTTGAGCCAAGAGGCCACCTCATCGATGGTTTTGCCCTGTTCCCTCATTTTGCTGGCTTTGATGGCCATATCCGCTTGGGCATAGCCCGAGATGAGGGAATCGATGCAGATGATTTTGCGGTCAGAATACTTCTTGGAAAGCTCTTCGCTGACTTTGACCGCGACGTTGAAAGAGGCGCTTAAGCCGCTTGAGCAAGCGATATAAAGGACGTCTTTGCCTTTTCCAAGGCTGGGGATGAAGCGCTTGCTGACTTCTTGCTCGGTAATCTGCTGGGTGAAGATGCGCTTGCCGTCCCTCATGATCTGATAGAAGTCATGATGGCTCATGCCCTGATCGTAATCAAGGGAGGCATCCATCCTGTCTCCGTCTTCGACGGCGACGCCCATGCGGAGGTAATCCACATCATACTTGGTCCTGAGTTCGGCGGACATATCGCCGGTGCTGTCGATAAAAATGTCGAAATTGGTTTTCATAGATAAATTCCTTTCTATACCAAAAAACCGCTGATGTCAGCGGTTGCGTTCGCTTTCCATTTGTTTCATAACCGCGCGAATCTGCGCTTCCGAGGGCTTGCGGCCCATGGAGCGGAACATCGCGCGGATCATGTTCTCGTTGATGGGCGGGTTGTCTTTAAGCTGTTTCTTGAAAACGTAGCGGGCAATCAAAAAACCAGCGACGGCGCCAAGAATAAGCGCGCCGATAACAAGGCCGAACCAGCCTCCATCCCATCCAAATAGCGCGGGGAGGCTCATTCTTAAGCCCTCCCGTCGTATTTGCCGGTCGAGGTGTCGACGGAAATCTTATCGCCTTCGTTGATGAAGAGCGGGACGCGGATGGTGATGCCGGTCTCGAGCTCAGCGTCTTTGGAGCCGCCGTTGCTCACGGTGTCGCCTCTGACGCCCGGTTCGGTCTTCGTGACGGTCAAAATGGCCTTCGCGGGAAGGGAAACGCCGAGGATCTCGTCTTCATAAGTGACGATTGTGACTTCGCTATTGGGGGCGATGTACTTGATTTCGTTCTCAAGAACGGCGTGCGGGAGAGGAATCTGCTCGTAGGTCTTCGGATCCATGAAGTTATAGGCTTGGCCGTCATCGTAGAGGTAATTCATCGTCTTCTTATCGACGTGGATGTCCTCGACGCCATATCCGGAGTTGCGGGCGAGCTCGACGATCGCGCCGGTCCTCATGTTCTTGACTTTAAGTTTCGCGACCATCTTCCTCATCGCGGTCTTGTTGAGGAGGATGTCAATGACCTGGTACATATTGCCTTCATCAATGAAGTAGTTGCCAGGACGGAGTTCTGTGACATTGATCATAAATTCAAATAATCTCCTTATAATGTCGGAAGAAATTATAGTCCTTTTGGACCCTCTAAAAAAGAATGATTTTGTTGCCCTAGAAAAGCACGCGCAGCATCGATTCTTTTCAAAGCTTTAATTGTTGTTTCCCCTTTCAAAAAGCAGCCGATTTTCGCTTGCTTTGGATGCCGCGGATGAGGTTAGATACGAGGGCGAAGGGAAGCTCCTCGAATCCGACGGGATCAGGATCGCTAACGCGATATGCGCCTTCATCCGCGTTGCCTGGTCAGAGGCGTCTTTAATTCAGATACTCGTTCAAATAGGGCTTCTCATCCCCGATCGTCGTCTTGCCGCCGTGCCCGGGATAGACGAGCGTGTCCTCCGGCAAAGCGAAGATCTTGGCAAGGCTTGCCTCTTTGTCTTTCGGGGCGGCATGGGGCAAATCATCCCTGCCGATGCCGAGTTTGAACAGGGTATCGCCCGAGAAAAGGATCCCCTCCTCTTTGAAATAGAGGCAGATTGAGCCTTTCGTATGGAACGGGGTGGCGAGGGTCTCGAACTTGAAGGGGCCGATTGTTGTCTCGTCCCCATCTTCTAAGAAGTAGACGCTCCTGTCTTTCGCCAGCGAAAAAGGCTCGGCCAGGTCGAAAGAAGCATTCTTCTTGGGGTCATTGAGGCAAACGTCGTCCTCTCTTGACATGAAAAGAGGGATGCTCTCAAGATTCTCGACGTCCTTAAGGCCGTAGAAATGATCGAAATGGCCATGGGTGAGGGCGATTGCGAGGATCTTCCCTCGATGATGCTTCTCAATGTAGCGGTTCAGCACCCCGTTTTGGTTGTAACCCGGGTCGATGAGCAAACAAGGCTCCCCTTCTTCTCCTAAGACGTAGGTGTTGGCGAAAGCGGGGTGATAGTTCAGCTTAGTTACTTTCATGAAATCAAAAAAATAAGGCCGCAGCCTTATTTCTTCTCCTTGTGGTCGGTCATCTTGCGGCAATGTTCGCAATACTTTTTGATCTCCATCTTCTCAGGCTTGTTGCGTTTGTTCCTGGTCGTGATGTAGTTCTCGTTACCGCAGACGGTGCATTTCAGGATGACTTGATCGCGTTTGGACGCCATATTCGTTCACTCTCCTTCGCTTACGCGTGGTGTATCCTATCACACCCTTTCCAAAAGTGCTACAACTTGCTTTAGAATAGTTGCGCTATGTTGAAAAGAAACGAAACACGGCCCGTCTATTTGGCCAAGACGCGGCTTGGCGGCCAGGATAGAGTCCTCATTCAGTCGATGGCCTCCATCAAGACGAGCAAAATCGAGGAGGTGAGCGAGCAGATCAATCGCTGCGCCGATTTAGGATGCGACATCATGCGTCTCTCCTGCCTTGATATGGAGGATGCGAAAAGCTTCTCCCTCATCAAAAAAAGGGTCAGGATCCCCTTGGTGGCGGACATCCACTTCGATTACCGCTTCGCCCTCGAGGCCATCAAAGGAGGCGTCGACGCGGTCAGAATCAACCCCGGCAACATCGGGGATGAGGAGCGCATTAAGCAAGTCGTCTCCGCCTGCAAGGAACGCCGCGTCCCCATCCGCATCGGAGTGAACTCCGGCTCCCTGGACAAAAGCATCTCTTCCGGAGAGGCGAAAGTCCTTGCGAATCACCTCGTCGAAAGCGCGAAAAAACACGTGGCCATCTTAGAAAGACTCGATTTTCACGACATCGTGATCTCTTTGAAGGGCAGCTCGCCCCTAGAGACCATCGAAGCCTATAAGGAAGCCGCGAGGATCTTCCCCTACCCCTTGCACCTCGGAGTGACGGAAGCCGGGCCGAAAGACATCGGCCTCATCCGCAGCGCAGCCACCTTATCCCCTTTATTGCTAGAAGGGATAGGCGACACCATCCGCATCTCCTTAAGCGACGACCCCGAGGAGGAGGTCAAAGCCTGCCAGAGGCTTCTCCATGATCTTGGCCTCCTCGAAGATTACCCCACGTTCATCTCCTGCCCGACCTGCGGCAGAACCTCGGTTAACCTAATTCCTCTAGCGAAAGAGCTTCAGCGCTACGTCGAGGAAAGGCGCATCTGCAAGACCGTCGCCGTGATGGGCTGCATCGTGAACGGCCCAGGCGAGGCGAAGCACGCGGATTTAGGCGCCGCGGGAGGGAACGGGAGATGGGTCATCTTCAAGAAAGGGCAGATCCTGCGCGAGGTAGATGAGGCGGATATCCTCATCGAGATGAAGAAGGAAATCGACGCCTTATAAGAAAAGAGCAGGTCACCCCTGCTCTTTTCCATGTAGGTTCGCCCTGATTTTCTTGCGGATTGCCTTGCGGCGGTACTTGTTTTTGACTTTCTCCACCGCCCAGCGCTGCTTCCTCTTATAGCCTGGCTTGACCTTTTTGGCGCGGGTGTTCGCTTTGGCGATTTTGATTTCGCGCGCTTCCTCAGGATCTTCGAATGGCTTCTTCTTTTTGAATTTGGTCTTCGGGAGCAAGCCGACGGGATCGCTTTCCAAGGCGTCCTTCTTGAGAATCAGGAAGTCGAATTTGACCCCCTGCTCCATCAGGGCCTTCGGGAGCTTCGTCGAATCGTCGTCGTAAAACACCCACGAATCGCCCGTTTTGCCGAATCTGGCGGTCCTTCCGGCGCGGTGATGGTAGTAATTGAGGTCATTAGGGAGGTCAAGCGAGATGACGTCGCTGACATCCTCGATGTCGATGCCTCTGCTGAGGAGATCGCTGCAGACCACCACCTGATAACGGTTCTCCTTGATCATGCGGATGGTCTTCCTTCTCTCTCTAGTCTCCAAATCGCCAGAGAACAAAACGACGCTATAGCCGGCGTTTTTTAGCGCAGCGTAAGCCAAATTCACATCCTCTTTCTTCGAGGCGAAGACCAAGGCCAGATAAGGGACTTTGATCTTGAGGAAGCGAAGCAGGGCCTCGTTCTTCCCCGCGTGCTTGATGTCGACGAGGTGATGGGAGACGTTCCCCGAGGACTTGTTGTCCTCGCCTTGGTAAAGGAAATCGCTGGAGGCGTATTTCCTGAGTTTCTCCTTCAGCCCCTGTTCCAAGGTCGCGGAGAACACCATGACCTGAAGATCCTCGCGGAGAAGCGATCGCACCGCGTCGATATCCTCGAAATAGCCCATGTCCATGAGCATGTCCGCCTCATCGAGGACGAGGCTTTTCACTCCTTTGAGATTGAGCTCATAATCATCCGCGAGGAGGTCTTTCAGCCTTCCGGGCGTCCCGATGACGAGCTGCGGGGCGATCGAAAGCCCCTGCTGGTTCTCGCTTTTCTCTTCGCTGGAGGTGAACAGCCTCACTTTGAGCTTTGGGAAAAAACGGGTGAAGGCGAAAGCGAAATCATACACCTGGCGGGCGAGTTCCCTGCTGGGGCAAATGACGATCGACTGCAGGCGAGACAAGGAAAGATCGAGCCTATCGATGATCGGGACGAGGTAAGAATGAGTCTTCCCGGAGCCGGTCTCGGACTGGCATAGGATCGAATCCCCTTTGAGGGCCTTCGGGATGACCCGTCCCTGGACGGGAGAAGGCTCTTTGTATCCTAGCTTCTCCAATGCTTGGACCATCTCTTTCGATAAATTGAATTGCGCAAAGCTTCCCATAACGGGGAGATTATAGGGAAATCCCTTCCTTTTTGCACATTTTTAAAGGAAAATCTCCGCATGAAAATCCTTTTGGCCAAGCCTTATGGTTATTGCTATGGGGTGTCTCGCGCGATGGAGATCGCCTCCAAAGCCAAAAAGGAGCACCCCGACGAGGAGGTCTATCTCATCGGCGCGCCCGTCCACAACGAGGATGCGATCTCCTCTTTGAAGGCGATGGGCCTTTTGCTTCTGGACGGGGATTTCCCGAGCCTTGAAAAGAAGCTCAACGGCCTAAAAGAAGGCTCCGTGGTCGTTTTCTCCGCCCATGGGCACCCCCATTCCTTCGATGAGGTCGCGAAAAGGAGGAGCCTCATCGTTTATGATGGCACCTGCTCTTTCGTCGAGGAGAACCTTTCTCTCGCCCTTTCTTCCCCCAACCTGCTTTATATCGGCAGCGAAGGCCACGCGGAGAAAGAGGCCTTCCTCGCCAATTGCCCCGGGGCGAGGTTCTACGATGCAAGAAGCGGGAAAGGGGATTGGAAGGAATGCGCCTGGCCCCCTACCCTGATTTGCCAAACCACCTTAAGCGGGGAGGAAATAGAGAGGGCAAAAGAAGAAATCAAGGCAACCCTCGGGGAATTCAAGCTCGCCAAAGGGCGCTGCACGGCGACGAAGATCCGCCAAGAGAAGGTCGCCTCGCTTTCAAAAGAGGCGGACGCCACCGTCGTTTTGGGGTCAAGGACCTCCAACAACGCGACAAAGCTCCTCCAGATCGCCTCTTATAACGGGCCCGCTTATCTTTGCCTGGACGAAAAAGAGGTCCTCGGCCTGGACCTCTCAAGCTTTGGAACGGTCCTGGTTTGCTCAAGCGCCTCCACGTCCAAGGAAATCGTGGATAAGGTCGTTCGCTATTTGTCCTCGCTTTGACTTTCGGCGATGAGCCGCTTCAAAAGGCGATAAAGGTTCAGGTATTTCCTTCTGCTTTCCTCGCTCAGCCCTTTGTCGAGGTTCTTCCCGACTTTCTTGAGATTGCTCTCGCAGAAAGAAAGGAACACAGGCCCTTTCTTTTGAAGGAGGATCGGCCCGAAAGCGAGCTCCGCCTTCGAATAAGGCTTCTTCGGCTTCCCTTTTACGGCTTTGATGATCGTGTAGAAGGTCCCGGATTCAAGCACCATCGCCTCGTCTTCGATTTTGAAGCCGAGCTCGACGAGCTTCTCTCTGACGAGGACCAAATCCGTATGGGGGTCGAGGACGATGGTCTCAATGGGGTCGAGCTTCTCTTTGCCCTTCTCCAAAATCTCGGCGATGAGCCTTCCTCCCATGCCCAGAATGGCCAGGCAATCCACGTTCGAGGAAAGGCTGTCCAAGCCATCCGCCTGCGTGCACTCGACGTGGCTTTTGCAAGGGCTCTTGTCGACGGCGCTTTTCATGCGGATGAAGGGCCCGACTTTGTTTTCGATGGCTTGGGCCCATTCGATCTTTCCTTTTTCTAGCAGCGCCAAAGTGAGTTGGGCATGATCTGCCCCGACGTCGGCCAAAACAGCCCCTTCGGGGACGAAATCGTAGGCGGCTTGGAGTCTTTTCGATAGTTTGGCCATGCCTATTTCTCTTTCTTCCCCTCCGTGATGGCGCGCTTCATCTTCGAAAGGGCCACCATGTGGATCTGGCGGATCCTCTCCCTGCTGATGCCGAATTTCCTCCCTAATTCCGACATGTCCATCTTCTCTTTGCCGTCTAAGCCGAAAAGATAGGTGATGATGGTTCTTTCCCTGTCATTGAGGGCCTTCAGGCCCTTCTCGACATCCTTTTTGCGGTCATCCTCGTCGAGCCCTTCGCTCAAATCGTCGTCGCCCTTGATCGTGGAAAGAAGGTCGGCGGAGTCGCTTTCGCTCGCGTCGAAAGGCATGTCAAGAGAGACGACGTCGCCGGAGAACCCCAAGATGGCCTCGATGTCCTTCTCATCGTAATCCGGGAGGAGGGAGGAAATCTCGGAGGTGGTCGGCTGCCTGCCTAAATCCTGGGAGAGCTCGGAAATGGCTTTCCGGACCTTGGCGATGTTGGTGATCGCGTGGCGGCTGATCTTGATGCCCCTTCCCTGCTCGTTGACGAGCCTCTGCATGGCCTGCCTGATCCAAGGGTAGGCATAGGTTGAGAAGCGGTTTCCCCTCGCGGGGTCGAATTTCTCGACCGCCCTCTGAAGCCCGAAATAGCCTTCTTGGACGAGGTCAAGGAAGGAGACGCCCATGCGCGAGTAGTCTTTGGCGATGTTCATCACGAGGCGGATGTTGCTGTTGACCATGGCGTTCTGCGCCTCTTTGCCAGCTTTTTTCTCCTCTTCGCTCGCCCCTTCTTTCAGCCCGGCTTGGATTTTTTCGCCAAGCTCGATCTCCTCCTCTTTGCTCAGGAGGCGGAATTTGCTGATCTCGGAAAGGAAAAGCGACTCGCCGCTTTTGACGTTCGCGCTTTTGGGGAGGATGAGCGAGGAGTCTAGGCTGGAGGAATTCTCCTCGGCGATCTCCTTCATCTCCTCGTTTTCCAAGCTGATGTATTGGTCGAGGCGGGAATTCACCAGAGTCGTCGCGTAGGAAGAGAAGCTGCACCCCAAAGGCATGCTGTCCAGATGGGCGGCTGCGTAATAGAGGGCGCGGTTCGCCTCTTGGATGAGCTCCATCAGAGGGAGGGATCCGTCGTAGCGGAAACTCGCGAGCTCCTCGGCTCTTTTGGCGAAGCTCTCGACGAGGAGAGAGGAAGCGTTCTTATCCCCTTTTAAGGCCTTCTCGACCTCTACCCTCTCCTCTTCCTCGCTTAAGACGCGGTTGTTCTCGATCTCCTCCAGATAAGAAGAAACCTCGTCGGTCAAAGCCTCGTAGTCTTGTTCCTCGTTCATGGGTTTCTCCTTTTTTTCTCTTAGCGGCCCTTGCCCTCGCCGAAATTGGCCTCGCGGTAATCGCCGAGCTTCTTCGCCCTCGTCGGATGGCGGAGCTTGCGGATGGCTTTGGCCTCGATCTGGCGGATGCGCTCGCGGGTGACCCCGAATTCGCGCCCGACTTCCTCAAGGGTTCTCGGGCGGTTGTCGTCTAAGCCGTAACGGAGGCGCAAGACCTTCTCCTCGCGGTCGGTGAGGTCCTTCATGATCTCATAAAGCTCGTCTTTGAGAAGGCTCTTCGTCGTGTATTCCTCCGGGGACTGGGTCTCTTTGTCCTCAAGGAAGTCGCCGAGGCGGGAATCGTCTTCCTCGCCGATAGGCGTCTCCAAGGAAACGGGCTCGAGGGCGATGCGCTGGATGCGGAGGATCTGCTCGGGGGAAAGCTGGCCGTCAAGGCGCGCGGAGATCTCTTCCGCGGTCGGGTCGCGGCCGTATTCCTGGGTGAGCTGACGCTGGACGCGGGTCATCTTGTTGATGGTCTCGACCATGTGGACCGGGATGCGGATGGTGCGGGCTTGGTCGGCGATGGCGCGCGTGATGGCCTGCCTGATCCACCAGGTCGCGTAGGTCGAGAATTTGAATCCTTTGGTGTAGTCGAATTTCTCGACGGCCTTCATGAGGCCCATGTTGCCTTCCTGGATGAGGTCGAGGAAGTGCATGCCCCTGCCGACGTAGTGCTTGGCGATGGAGATGACGAGGCGGAGGTTCGCGGTGATGAGCTGATCCTTGGCGCCCTGCCTGCCGTCAATGCCGTGCCCGATGCCGTCTTCTTGGGCGTATTTCGCTTTGGATGCGGGCGAATCGCCATAGGCGTCGATGCGGCGGTACCAGCGGTCCCTGGAAAGGTCGCCGCCTTCTTTGACGTAAGAGGCGTAAAGCTTGTCGAGCTCGGCTTTCGCCTCGTTCCCTTTGACGATGCGTTTGGCTAGCTCGGTCTCTTGCTGAGCGGTCAGAAGGTTGACCTTGCCGATCTCCTTGAGGTACATCTTGACGGAGTCATTGACTTTGACCTCTCCGATGGTCGCGTGGGCGAATTCATTGATGGCGTCGAGCTCTTCTTTTTCGCTATTGCCTTTTTCGCCATTGGCTTCGGCTTCCTCTTCCTCCTCTTTCTCCATGTCGTCTTCGGCCTCGGCGAGATCGGAAAGATTCGGCTCCTCGCCTTCCTCGTCTTCTTCTTTCTCTTCCTCGATGGATTCTATTTCGATGCCGTTTTCCTTGAAGAAGCTCATGAGGGACTCGAGGTCATCGTCGCTCAATTCGAGGTGGCTCGTGGCGTCCATGAGCTCGCCGGAATCGATCGAGCCCTCTTCCTTGCCTTTTTTGAGGAAGCGCTTCTTGATGGCCTCTAGGCCGATGATGCCCTCCTCCTCATCCTCGTCTTCGATGAGGATGTCGTCGATGATCTCTTCCTCTTCGACGATCTCTTCTTTCTCTTTCGCTGTTTTCTTGGTTTTGCTTGCCATAACTCTCTCCTTTTTTGATGTTGGCTATTTCTTTTGTTTGCGGCTTTGCCAGGCCTTGTAGCGCTCCTTCGCGAGGCTGGCGACGAATTCAGCCTGGGCCTTTTTGTCGTTGGTGGCGAAGGTTTCCTTCGCTCTCTGCCTCATCCTCAGCTCTTTCTTCTCCTCCTCGATGACGGCCTTGCATTGCTCGAGGGTCTTCTTTGAGTAAGGGGCCTGCCCTTGATCGTCATAAAGCGCGGTCAGGGAATTCTCGAGGTCTTCCGCCTCCTCCCCTCCGGCGCTTTGGATCGTGCCCAATAGCTGGCTGGGATTCACTTTGCCATCGTGGCTTGAGGCGTAATCGAGGATGTAATTGGCGAGGTCGTTGTTCGTGGGGTAATAGAAGTCCCCCAGGTTCTCCTCGAAGAAGGCGACGGCCTCGGATTCCCGGAGCATGTAATAGAGGATCGTCCTCTCGGCCCGGTAGAGCTTATTGCTGTTCGGCCCGTTTTCCTTAGGCTTGCCTTCGCGAGGAGCGCCCCCATGATTATGCTCATGGTTTTCTGGCGCCGCCTCGGCTTTTTTCGCATCCGCGAGCAAGGCTCTTATGGCCTCGATCTCGAAGGAGGTCGCCTTGCTTAGCTTCGCAAGGTAGTTCTCCTTTTGGATGCCGGGAGGAAGCGAAGCGCAGTAAGGGAGGAACTTCTTGAGCACTTTCTCCCTGTCTGCGACGGTCTCCGGCTTTTTCGTGTTCAGGTAGAAGCTCAAGGCGAAGTCGCTCGGATCGACGAGGTGGCCCATCATTTCCTTGAGGGCATCCGCGCCGCTTTCCTGCAGGATGTCGTCAGGGTCCCTTAGATCGCCTGGGTTGGATACGAGGCGGAAGGGAAGCCTTTCTTTCTGCAGGGCGCCCAGGATCTTCATCATCCCGATTTGCCCTGGGGCGTCGCCATCAAGGCAAACCCTGATTTCAACGCGCAGCCTTTGCAGCAGCTCGATCTGCTCTTTTGTGAGCGCGGTTCCGCACAAGGCGATTGCTGGAAGGCCGCATTTCGACAGGGCCATCACGTCCATGAAGCCCTCCAGAAGGTAGATATAACCCTCGTGGCGAGCGATTTTCGCGTCATTGTGATAGTTGTAGAGCGTCTCACCCTTGCGGAAGATCTTGGTCTCGGGGGAATTGATGTATTTCGAGGTCCCGTCATCCTGCAAACGCCTCGCCGAGAATCCCACCGCTCTCCCCGAAGGATCGAAGAGAGGGAAGATGAGCCTGCCGGCGTTGCGGTCGGAAGTGCCTTCCAGCTGAGCGAAGGCGATGCCGATGTCCTCGATTGTCTTCAGGGAGTGCTTTTTCGCCTGAAGATAGGCGACGGTTGCCTTCCCATCAAGCGGAGCGTAGCCGATTTGGAACTTCTCGATCTGGTCAGGGGGGATATTCCTTCCCTTAAGGTAAGCGCGTGCGCGCTCGCCCTCACGCGTCGTGAGCGCGTATTGGTAATAGGAATTAAGATCCTCCATGGCCTTGTAGAGGGGCTCTTTCTCGGGATCGACGAAGACCGCCTGTCTTTGCGAGGCTAGGCGGGGGTCGTCGTAGTTGCTGAGCTCAGCGACTTTCCTCACCGCTTCATCGAAGCTCACGTGCTCATAGTTCCTTACGAAGGAGATGGCGTTTCCGCCCTCCCCGCAGGAGAAGCATTTGTAGATCTGCTTCTCGGAGGAGATGTTGAGCGAGGGGTTGGTGTCGTCGTGGAAGGGGCAGACCGCGAGGGCGTTCTTGCCTTTTCTGATGACGTTGATATAGGAGGAGATGACATTGATGATGTCCGCATGCTTAAGCACGCTTTCGATTAGATCTTTATCGTACATGTTCCTCCTTTCTTGGCATCTTTATATACAAAGTATATATATCTACTAATTTGTTACTATTAATCTACTTTAATCAATAGAAGATCTTCTCTTGGATGTAGGCGACGAGATCGCTGATTTTCACCCTGATCTGATCCATGGAATCGCGGTCGCGCACAGTGACGCTTCCGTCGTTTTCGGTATCGAAGTCGACGGTCACGCAGTAAGGGGTCCCCACCGCATCCTGGCGGCGGTATCTCTTGCCGATGGAGCCGGTCTCGTCGTAAGTGACCGCGAAATGCTTCGCAAGCTCTTGCTCAAGGGCCTTCGCGGAATCGTTGAGCTTCTTCGAAAGAGGAAGCACGGCGACTTTATAAGGGGCGAGAGCCGGGGAAAGATGCATCACGATGCGCTTATCCCCTCCTTCAAGCTCCTCTTCGTCATAGGCATCCACCGCAACCATCAGGAAGAGGCGGTCAAGACCCATCGAAGGCTCGATGGTGTAAGGGACGTATTTCTCGTTGGTCTCGGGATCGAGATAGCTCATGTCCTCGTGGGAATAATCCATATGGCGTTTGAGGTCATAGTCGGTTCTGTCGGCCACGCCGAGGATTTCTCCCCAGCCAATGCTCGGGAAATCATATTCGACGTCCGTGGTCGCTTTCGAGTAGAAGGCAAGTTCCGCCGTCTCATGGTCGCGGTAGCGGAGGTTGCTGTCCTTCACGCCCAAAGAATCGATGAACTTTCGGCAATAATCCTTCCAATAGGCAAACCAATCGAGATCGGTGCCGGGCTTGCAGAAGAATTCCATCTCAAGCTGTTCGAACTCGCGGGTGCGGAAGGTGAAATTCCCCGGGGTGATCTCATTGCGGAAGCTTTTCCCGGCGTTGCAAACGCCGAAGGGGATCTTCTTGCGGCAGGCCCTCTGCACGTTTTTGAAGTTCACGAACACGCCTTGCGCGGTCTCGGGGCGGAGGTAGACGGCGCTGGAAGCGTCCTCAGTGACCCCGATATGCGTTTTGAACATCATGTTGAATTTGCGAATCGGGGTGAAATCGCTTTTCCCGCAGACCGGGCAAGTCATTTTATGGGTCTTCATGAACTCGTCCATCTGTCCGAAATCCATCGCGTCGACGTCGACGTCGGGGTATTCGCGCTTGATGAGCTCATCCGCGCGATGACGCGCCTTGCAGGCTTTGCAATCCACCATCGGGTCGTTGAAGGTCGAGACGTGGCCGGTGGCCTCCCAGACCTTCGGGTTCATGAGAATCGCCGCGTCAAGGCCGACATTCGTCGGGGATTCCTGAACGAATTTCTTCCACCACATCGAGCGGATGTTCCTTTTCATCTCCGCGCCCAAAGGACCATAGTCCCAGGTGTTGGAAAGACCGCCATAGATTTGGGATCCTTGGAAGACGAAGCCAGAAGTCTGGAGGTGCTGCGTGATTGTTTCGAATGAGAATTTATTCGCCATTTTCAAATATAGGGCCTCCTAGCCCAAAAATGCAACTCGGATAGTTTAATCGTTTATTTCCAGTGGTCAACCCACTATGAGGGTACTTACAAACTTTTTATCAAAGAGAGCGATTTCAATCGACAGCCCGTGAGGTTTTCAAGGTATTTTCCTAACTCATCGTAAAGCGGAATCGTGTTTTTGCGATCGAAGCCGACTCTGGGGAAGTCCTCTTCCTTGCAACGGAAGAGGTAACGGACGATCTTAAGCTTCATGAGGTCGGGTTTCTCATCCTCCTTCGCCTCATGATGATCTTTGCAAAGGAATCCGCCCTCCTCGAAGGAAAGAGAGACGATGTTTTGCTTTCTATGGCAGATCACGCATTCGTCGACATCAAGCCCGTAGCCTGCGTTGAAAAGCGCTTTGGCGAAGTAAAGAAGCCCGATGGTCAACGGGTCTTTCCCTTCTTTTATGGAAGAGCAGGCCTTCAGCAAATAAGGATAGTTTAAGGGAGCCTCGTCTTCCTGCACGACCTTGAGGGTCAATTCCTGCAAAAAAGAGAGAACAACCATTGCCTCGATGCTGCTTTCGATTTGGTAATTCTCTTCAAGGGTTCCCTGCTTTAGGGTGAGACCGCCGGAATTAGACTGCATCAAAAGGAATTCGGAAAGCGAGAAAGGCTGGACGCTACAGGCATTTTTGGAGGTCAATTTCTTCACTCCCCTGGCCAAAAAGGAGAAAAAGCCATCGCTGGAGATGGCGTTCACCATCGCGTCGGCTTCCTTGAACTCGCTGAGGCGGAGAACTAGGCCCTCACGGCGCAATTCAGTCGTTTGCATACCCTAGCTTCTTGAGCATGGCGGGGTCGTTTCGCCAATCCTCTTTCACCTCAACTTCGATATTGAGGGAATGGATGTGCTTTCGGAAGACCCTTTCCATCTCATGGCGGGCGGACATGGAGATTTTCTTGATCATCTCCCCTCCTTTGCCGATGACGATGGACTTGTGGTTCTTCTTATTGAGGATGACTCTCGCCTCGATGCGGTAACCGTCTCCGTCTGGGGCGAATTTCTTGATGAGAACCGCGGACTGATGAGGGATTTCCTGCTTCAGGAAATGCAGAAGCTCCTGGCGGATGATCTCTTTCGCGCGATAGGAAAGGTCTTTGTCGGTAAGCGCGTCTTCTGGATAAAAAGGCTCGCCCTCGACAAGGTATTTCCCAATTTCCTCTTTGACTTCCTTGATGCCGAAATTCTTAAGGAAGGAAGCCTCCAGCAGAGGGCAAGACGGGAAGCGGGCGCGGATGGCCTTCTTCTTGGCCTCCCCTTCTTCGATTCGAAGCAAGTCGATCTTGTTGAGGACCAAAATGCGCGGCGCGGCAGAGCGAAGCCCTTCGAGGATGGAGAAATCCGGCTCAAGATCCTTGACGGAGCCATCGATGAGATAGAGGATCGCGTCGACGTCTTTGGAGGAGTCGAAGGCCGCCTTCTTCATGTAGCGGTCCAACGCCCCTTCTCCGAAGAAGATCCCCGGAGTGTCCACGAAGACGATCTGCCGTTCCTTCTCGGTGAGGATGCCGCAGATCGAGTCGCGGGTGGTCTGGGCCTTCGGGGTGACGATCGACACTTTTTTGGAGAGCGCCGCGTTCAAAAAGGTGCTCTTCCCGGCATTAGGGCGACCTAAAATGGCAACGAATCCGACTTTCATAGCACGTCTCCTTCAAAAGCGTAAGGCAAGAGGTCCTCGATGTTTGTTTGGTAGATCTGCCCGCTTTCGCTCGCCATGTAAATCGGCATGTCCTTGGGGCAGAACTCGCTGAGCACCTGGCGGCAGGCGCCGCAGGGCGAGATGGGCTCGGGGGTATCCCCGATAAGGGCGAGGGCCTCGAAATCATCGGGCGACTCCCCTTCCATGAGGGCGTGATAAATCGCGTTTCTCTCCGCGCACATCGATAAGCCGTAGCTCGAATTCTCGACGTTCGCGCCGAAATAGACTTTGCCGTTCTTGCAAAGAAGCGCCGCGCCGACCTCAAAATGGGAGTAAGGCGAATAGGAAAGGCCCTGGGCCACCCTTGCCTGATCAACGAGTTCTTCTGGGGTCATTTGGTTAGCTCCTTTTTCGCTTCGTCCAGTATCTTGTCTTGGAGGGGGAACATGATCGCCTCATCCTCTTTCTTCATGTGATCGTAACCGAGAAGATGCAGCAAGCCATGGCAAAAGAGGAAGCACATCTCCCTCTCCGCCGTGTTGCCGATGTCTTTGGCCTGGCGAAGGGCTTGGGGGACGCAGATGAAGATCTCCCCCAGCATCTTGGGGACATCGTCTCCGTTAATGAGCCCCTCCTCGCTTTTGTCGTCATTGAAGGCGAAGGAAATGACGTCGGTCACGCGGTCCACCTTTCGGTAATCGCGATTGATCTGGTGAATCGTCTCGTCGTCCACCAAAGAGACGTCGACCTCGTAATTGGCCTTGATGGACAAAAGATCAAAGGCGACGCCCATGATCTTCTTGTATTTCCCTTCGTATTCGTCGTAGGTTTCCTCTAAGCGGTTTTCAAATTCGAGTTCCATAGGAAGGGCTATATCTTATCATTTTCCGCGTCAACAATGAACCTACTCCCATTCACGAAATGCTGATAGAAATAGGAACGCTCCTTCTTCTCGGTCTCGATGCTCTGCGCGTCCTCGAATATCCTTTCACCCAAGCTAAGCAAATAGAGGCTGGAGAAGACGAAAAGCAAGAAGCGGTTGCTCGCGAATTCCCCGCTTAATAGCCCTAAGCAAGAGGAAGCGAGGCAAAGCAAGACGAGAATCGCTTTTTTGCTGAGCTCTTTCCTCGTGTAGACGGTCAAAGAGGAGAAAAGATCGCTCAGCATCCCCATTCTTTTTCCAATCGTGTCCTCGGATTCCAGGAAAGCCTTTTCCTCCGCGCTGATTTTATCGATCTCCCCCTTCCTCTTTTTCCTCATCAAGATCTTTTCAAGGAAAAAGGCGCCGAAGGGGATCAAAGTGAGGCAGGAGAACAAAGGCTCGTTGATCGCGACCAAAAAGAAGACGAAGGCGAAGCAGGCGATGTTCTCCGGCAGATTTACCCATGGGACGATCGAGGCTTTCTTATAAGCCAGATAATGCTTCAGGGCTTCTTTTCTCTCTCCCTTCTCCCTCATTGCTAGTCCCCCTGACCATTGGGCGTCGAAATGCTCCATCGCCGCCATGAGAAAGACGGAGCGAGAGAGGATTAGAAGACAATAAGCGGCCACGAAAAGCAGAAGCAAGGAGAAATTGCTCACGCTGGAGAAGAACATGATGGCGAAAAAGGCGAGGGCTGCCTCCAAAACCGGGAAAAGAGGCAGCGCGTAAGCGATAAGCGGTCGCTTAAGGGGAGTCACGGCCTCGCCTTTTTCTTGCTTGCCCTCATAAGAGAGCTGCCTAAGGTAGACCCCGCTGAACTTCGGGAGAAGATCTTCCTCCTTCTGCCACGATTCTCCCGAAGCGGGATCCAGGATGAGATAACGGTCTTTCTTTTTCTTCTTGGCCATGACGAGGTGGCTGTTCCCTTCCTCTTCCAGCATCAGCAAGAGCGGGAAGCTATCGCAGGTGGACAAGGCCGCTGGCTCTAAGAATTTGTAGCCAGAGAGGGTCAGGCCGAACTCGCTTGCGAAATGGATGAGCTCCCCTAAAGACGGGGCCTTATCGTCGATCGGGGGCTCGGCAAGGGATTCGGCGTGCGCGAACCCGTTGTAGGCTAAGAGGTTTTTGATTGCTGCGTAGCCGCAGCCTTTTTCTTGGGCTTGGTAGATCATTTCTTTGCCTCCTCACCCTATTAATAAAGAGGAATTTCGCTTCATGCCCCAAAAAAGCAAAAAAAGACCCCGATTTTTTTCGGGGTCGCTTTTGCAAGATCAGAATTTCTTCCTGCGGGCCATCTTCGACTTCATCTTTCTGGCAAGGCCAGGTTTCAGATAAGCTTCGCGTTTCCGGGTCTCGAAGAGGATGCCGGATTTGTTGACGCCTCTTTTGAAACGACGGAGCGCGTCATCGATGGTTTCGTTCTCGCGAACAACGACTTTCACTGACATTTCGGTTCTCACTTCCTTTCCGGACGTGCGTTAATTTACCCCTAGTCGGGGCAAATAGCAATCATTTTCAGGCGATTTTCGCCTTTTCCTCCATGATCGTCACCGAAGCGCTTGCCCCGATGCGGGTCGCGCCGGCTTTCACAAGGGCCTTCACCTCATCGTAATGATGGATCCCGCCGCTTGCTTTGACGCCCAAATCAGGTCCGACCGCCTCGCGCATGATGGCGACGTCTTCGACGCTCGCCCCGCCTTTCGAGAATCCCGTGGAGGTCTTCACGAAGTCGCAGCCGCCTTTCTTGCAGGCGATGGAGCAGAGGCGGATTTCCTCTTTGCTGAGGAGGCAGGTTTCAAGGATCACTTTCAAAACAAGCCCTCCCACCGCTTCTTTTAAGGCGCTCACCTCTTTTTCGATGAGGTCGTAACGCCCTTCCTTGACCCAAGAGAGGTTCTGCACCATGTCAATCTCGCTCGCGCCATCCTCGATGGCCTCTTTGGCCTCCGCGACTTTGATGGATGTCTTATTGGCCCCCAAAGGGAAGCCGATGACCGTGCAGACCTTCACGGAGGTGCCTGCGAGCTCTTTGGAAGCGAGGGAGACGAAATCAGGGTTCACGCAGACGGAAGCGAAATCATATTGCCTCGCCTCAAGGCAAAGCTTCTTGATCTGCTCCGAGGTGGCCTCGGGCTTCAAAAGGGTGTGATCGAAAAGTTTGTTGAATTCCATAGTTGTACCTCGTCTAGGATTATCGGAGCAAAGAAGGCGAAAAGAAAGACCCAAGGAAGGGTTTTCCTTGGGCCGAGCTGGTTTATTCGCCTTTCTTGTTGATGTGCAAGACTTCCTTGCCATCGTAGTAGCCGCATTCGGGGCAAACGCGATGGGAACGGATCATCGCTCCGCAATGGGGGCAAGCGACCAAGCCGGTCACTTCGAGCTTGAAGTGGGAGCGGCGCATTCTTTTACGGGTTTTGCTGATTCTTCTCTGTGGGACTGCCATGAGTAATCTCCTTTCGTTTTCCGGGGGAAATTATACGAGGGGCGAGGTCAGAAACAAGCCAAAAAATGATACGATGTCAAAAAAATTCCGAATTAGTCGCCTGCCACCGAAGGTTCATATGTTATTTCTTCAATTTCTCCATGACGGGGCCTATCGCTATGGACGGTGAAAAGAAGATAGTTGGAGCTATGCCCTTTCGCCAAGCCTTTCTCAGCGGAATAATCTTCGAAAAGCACGGGCATCTTTTTGCCATAATAGCCTTCCTCGTATTCTTTCCTCAGTTTGGAGGAAAGAGACAAAAGCTCGGCGACGCGGGCTTTTTTCACACGAGGATCGGTGTCTTTCAAGGTCGCGGCGTAAGTGCCTGGGCGAGAGGAGAAAGGGAAGACGTGGATCTCGGCGAAGCGCGCCTTCTCGCAGAAGCGGAGGGTCTCTTCCCATTCTTCATCGCTTTCCAAAGGGAAGCCTGCGATGACATCCGTGGTTATGGCGATTCCCGGCCTTGACTGACGAATGAGGTCAAGTTTTCGCAAGAAGGCATCGGTGTCGTATTTCCTTTTCATGCGCTGGAGCACGCTGCTGCTTCCGGACTGGAGGGGAATATGGAGGTGAGAGGCGATGTTTTTCCTGCTCCTCAATAATCCCAAAAGCTTCTCGTCGATCTCGCTTTCTTCGATCGAGGAGATGCGGAGGCGGAAAAGATCGGGGCAGGAATCGAGGATATCCTCAATGAGATCAGAGAAACGGTAGGAGCCATCCGCCAAATCCTTGCCATAGCCCCCGATGTGAATGCCCGTGATGACGATTTCCTTGTACCCGGCGCTTACTAGGCTCTCGGCCTCCGAAATGACTTCCCTTGGCTCTCTGGAGCGGGAATTGCCCCTTAGGAAAGGAATGAAGCAATAAGAACAGAAATTGTCGCACCCGTCTTGGATTTTAAGATATGCGCGCGCGTTCTCGCAGAAGGAATTGGCGCCAAGTTCCTCATAGCCCTCTTTGCGGACGCTCTTCTTCACGTCGATGATCTTTTGGCGATCCGATTCGAACCTCTCTATATAAGAAGGGATGAGGGAGCGATCGGCGGCCCCCAAAACGATGTCAGCCCCCAAGGAAGAGGCCTGCTCAGCGTGGGTTTGCGAGTAGCAGCCCATGACAACGATGACGGCGTTTGGGTTGTTGCGGCGATATGAGGAGATGTGCTGACGCGATTTCTGATCGGCTTTCGAAGTGACCGAGCAAGTGTTCAAGATGATGACGTCGGCCTCTTCTTCGCTCTTGCTTTCCTCGTAGCCGGCTTTCTTCAAACAGGTGCCGACACCGGCGTTCTCATAGGAGTTCACCTTGCATCCAAGGCTGTGCAAAAAATATTTCTTCATTTTTCGGCACAATCCTTTTCAATTCGAGAAAAAACTACGACTTCATCGTAATTAATTTTATAAATTAATCTACTAGAAATTAACTTTTTTTCGACTAGTAATCTCTTAAGTCCTTCGACGTCTCCCCTGTAATAAGCCTCCACCACAGGCTGAACTCTTTCCATCATGTGGTTGCGGTTTTGCTCCTTGAGGTAGCGATCGAAGAGGCAGCATTGGCAGTCCAGTCTCCCCTGCTTGTTCACAAAGTAGACGGAGAAGGAATCATAGTCATAGAAGGCGCTCCCCTCCTCTGTTTTCTTCACGCGGACGAGCTTCGTGAAAAGGGACTCGAAGAGGTCGTCGCCATAGTAATCGAAGGGATCGACGAGAATCGAATCGAAGTTTCTTAGAAGACGCTTGTACGGCGAGGAGATGAGCTTCAGCCAGTCTTTCGCGTAAAGCCTGTTGATGCTTTTGGAGAAGAAAGGGATATAGATTCTTTCGCCTTCGTGCACGTGATAAGGCAGCTCATCCAGGATGGGTTGCATGTTTTCCTCGAAGATTCGGGCTTTTCCCTCTTCCCCAAGCCCAACGCTCTTGGCTTTGGCGATTTTGACCCCCTCATCGATTTGTTGCTTTGCCTGAAGGGAGCGAAGAACGATGTTGGCCCTCTCGATTTGAAAGGGCTTATCCGCCTTGCGATAATGGGAGAAGATCGGGTAATCGGTCAAAGCGCCGCTGTTATTGAGGAAAAAAGCCATCTCGTCGCTGCGCTCGAAACGCGTCTTCCTCTGCTTTTTTTCCAATGTGAGGAAGAGATCCATTTAACGGAGATACTCCCCTTCCGCGTCTTTCAGAGGCGCTCTCTTGCTAAGCAGCAAACCGTGGACGACGTCGAAGGCGACGAAAAGAAGGAACAGGATGAGGTAAATCCAAAGCGATTTCCAAAGCAAAAAGAAGACAAGGCTCCCCACCCCTCCCACAAGGGCGAGGAAGGAAAGAAGGAAAGCGATTCCCCTTTTCTTGAAGCCCGCGTAAAAGTCATGGACGCCCAGGAAACCGAGGGTCATGCACAGAATCACGTAAGCTTTCAGGGATTTGGACTTATAAAGCTCGTATTTCCCCGTGATCGGATCGATGGACGAAGTGACGTCTTTGGTGGCGTAATCGTTATCGATGGGGTCTTTCTCCCCGCAGTATGGGCAGATGTCGTTGTCGAGTCTGGATATTTCTTTGTGGCAGGATTTGCAGTAAGGCATAAGGCAAAAGGAATTATAGAACACTTCTTCGGAGCGGAGAATTAGAAAAGCCCAATCGAAGCATCAATTGGGCGATTCGTTATTTTTTGAAGCGTTCCTTCCACTTGGCGAAAGGCCCGTCCTTCTTGCTTTCCTGGGCCTGGAATTCCTTCAAGAGGTCTTTCTGGTTCTTGGAAAGCTTCGTCGGGGTCTTCACTTTTATGTGAAGGTATTGATCGCCTGGCTTCTTGCTGCGGAGATCTTGGACGCCTCTGCCCTTGAGTTTGAGGATCTGCTCGGGCTGAGTGCCTTCGGGAATCGTCACGGTGACTTCGCCGTAGACCGTAGGCACATCGATCTGCGTCCCAAGGGCGCAGTCGACGAAGCTCAGGGGCACGTCGAGATGGATGTCGTTGCCTTCGCGCTTGAAGTCGGGATGGTCGGCGACGAGGACTTCGACGTAAAGATCGCCGTTGGGGCCGCCGTTAACGCCCTTCCCCCCTTTGCCCGAGACCCTTATCTGCTGGCCGGAGCTGATGCCCGCGGGGATGTTGACCAGAAGGTCTTTATGGACGCGCGAATAGCCCTTGCCGTCGCATTCGTGGCATTTCTTCTTGATGACCTTGCCTCTGCCCCCGCAATACGAGCAGGTGCTTTGGCTCTGCATGTTTCCGAAAATCGTGCGCTGGGTGGTGACTTCGACGCCGCTCCCGCCGCAATGGGGGCAGGTTTGGTAGTCGCCATCGCTTTCCGCGCCCGTGCCATGGCAATGCGCGCAGGGCTCATCGTAAGTCAAAGGGACTGTTACCTTGGTTCCGTTGATGGAATCCATGAAGTTGATGCGGATCCTCGTGAGGCTGTCCTGGCCCTTGCTGGGGCCTCCCCCAGAGCTTGAGCCTGCGCCTCGCCTAGCCCCGCCTCCGAAAAAGCTATTGAAGATGTCGTTCAGATCGAAATCCCCGAAGCCTTGGCTGGAGAATCCTCCGCCGAAGGGGTTGCCCGCTCCTCCGGTAGAGGCGCCTTGCTCGAAGGCCGCTTGGCCGAATCGGTCGTATTGGGCGCGCTTATTGTCGTCGCTTAAAACGTCATAAGCCTCCTGGACTTCCTGGAATTTCTTCGGGGCATCGGGAGAATGGTTGATGTCTGGATGGTATTGCTTGGCGAGTTTCCGGTAAGCGGATTTGATCTCGTCCTTGCTCGCGGTTTTGCTGAGCCCGAGCACTTCGTAGTAATCGCGTTTGCTTTCGCCCATATTGCCCTCCTTTCTTGCTATTTAAGGCAAAGGAGGCGCCAGTGTCTCTGGCGCCTTCCTGATTGGATGAAGAATTACTTCTTGCTGTCGGTGAAGTCGGCATCCACCACATCGTCTGCGGTCTCGTTGCCTTCGCCGCCGGCGTTTCCGCCATTCGCGCTTGCGCCTGCATTGGCGCCGGCCTGGTTTTGATAAGCGCCGGCCTGGGCCGCCGCATCTTCGAGCTTGCCGACGATTTCGCGGAGCTTGTTGATGTCATTAGCCTGAATCGCGCCGCTGGCCTCGTCGCGGAGCTTGGTGAGCTGATCCTTCTGCTCAGGGGAGAGCTTATCGCCTTGCTCGGTGAGGGTCGAATTGATCTGGTCGACGTAGCTTTGGGCCTTGTTCTTGACTTCGATGTCGTCTTTTCTCTTCTGGTCGGCTTCCTTGTTGGCCTCAGCCTCTTTCACCATGCGGTCGATATCGGCCTGAGAGAGGCCGTTGGAGCCAGAGATGGTGATGTCCTGAGATTGATGGCTGTCGAGGTCTTCGGCGCTGACTTTGACGATGCCGTTGACGTCGATTGAGAAGGTGACCTGGATGCGCGGCTGCCCCCTGCGGGCCGGACGGATGCCGGAAAGGGTGAAGTGGCCGAGCAATTTGTTGTCGTGGGCCATCGGCCGCTCGCCTTGGTAGACCATGATGTCGACGGCCGGCTGATTGTCTTCGGCGGTCGAGAAGATCTGGCTTTTGGTGGTCGGGATGGTCGTGTTGCGCGGGATGAGGGGAGTCAAGACTCCGCCGAGGGTCTCGATGCCGAGAGTGAGCGGGGTGACGTCGAGAAGGACGACGTCCTTGACGTCTCCCGCGATGACCGCGCCTTGGATGGCGGCGCCAGCGGAGACGGCTTCGTCGGGGTTGACGGAGAGGTTCAGCTTCTTGCCGGTGATCTTCGCGACGAGTTCCTGGACCGCCGGCATGCGGATGGAGCCGCCGATCATGAGGACATCGCCGATGTCGTTGTAGGTGAGGCCGCTGTCCTGCATCGCTTTCTCAAGCGGCACGCGGCAGCGCTCCAGCAAGGAACGGGTGAGGTCTTGGAACTTGGCTCTTGTGAGCGTGGTCTCAAAGTTGATCGGGCCGTTGCTGCTCATGCCGATGAACGGAAGGGAGATGGTCGTCTGAAGGGAGCTGGAGAGTTCGATCTTCGCTCTTTCGGCCGCGTCGAGGAAACGCTGACGGGCCATCTTGTCGGTGAGATCGGCGCCGGTCTCGATCTTGATCTGAGCCTGAATCCAATCCGCGACCATGTGATCCCAGTCATCGCCGCCGAGGTGGGTGTCGCCGTTGGTGGATAAAACCTGGAAGGTGCCATCGCCAATATCGAGGATTGAGACATCAAGCGTGCCTCCGCCGAGGTCGAAGACGAGGACTTTCTCGGACTTGTTGCTCTCTAAGCCGAAGGCAAGGCAAGCCGCGGTCGGCTCATTGATGATGCGCACGACGTCAAGCCCCGCGATCGTGCCGGCGTCTTTGGTGGCCTGGCGCTGGGCGTCATTGAAGTAGGCCGGGACTGTGATGACGGCCTTTTTGACGGGCTGGCCGAGGTTTTTCTCGGCGTAGGTCTTCATGTAAGAAAGGACTTTCGAGCTGATTTCCTGCGGGGTGAAGTCCTTGTTCAAGCAATTGATGTGGAATTTGTCGGAAGTGCCGATGTGGCGCTTTGCGCTGGAGACGGTGTCGGGGTTGGTGATCGCCTGACGCTTCGCGGCGTTGCCCACGATCTCCTCGCCGTCCCCTTTGAAGGCGACGACGGAGGGGGTGGTATTGGTTCCTTCCGGGTTCGGGATGACTTTGACTTTGCCATCGGCCTGCATGACGCTGATAACTGAGTTTGTCGTGCCGAGGTCGATGCCGACGATGATTTCTTTTGCCATAATGTTTTATTCTCCTTTAGGCGGCGTGGCCGTCATTCTCTGCCTTTGGGGCAGGTTCTTCTTTCTTTTCTTTTTTGCTGACCGCGACCATCGCTGGGCGGATGAGGCGGTCATGCAGCTTATAACCGGCGCTATAGACCTTGATGACGGTGTTCTCGGGGAGGTCGTTGTTGACCTCGCTGTCCACCGCATGCATGTAGGCGATGTCATAAGGCTCGTTGAGCTTGGGGGTAAGCTCGCTCACCCCCTCTTCTTCCAAGGCGCCTTGAAGCTGCTTGTAGATGTATTGGAAGCCGACTTGATAGTTCTTCGCTTCGGGGCTAGAGGGAGTGGCGACTAGGGCCATGCGGAAGGCATCAAGGGCGGGGAGCAGCTTCTCTAAGAAGCCTTCGGAGCGGTAGCGGAGCGCGGTGCGCTTTTCTTCCTCCAGGGACTTCCTTAGGTTCGACATATCCGCGTAGGCGCGGTAATATTCGTTCTTCCAGTGATCTCTGTCGGCGCTGGCTTTCTCCGCTTCCTCAAGGGCTTTCTGATATTTCTCTTTGGAGACTTTCTTGCCGGAGAAGAGCCCCCCTTCTTCTTTCTCTGCGTTTACATTGTTTTCTTCTTGCTCGGTTTGGCTGGCTCCGTTTTGGGGCTGCTCTTGCTTTTCTTCGGGCATGTTTTCTCTCCTTTCGCACCGCTCTTCTCGGCGAAGTAATCGTCGAGGGATTGGGTGACGTAATTCAGGGTGGACATGATTTTCTCATAATCCATCCGCGTGGGGCCTAGGAGGCTGATCGAGGTCTTCTCCTGGCCGGGGATCTGGATGTCGGCGGTGATGACCGCGACGTCTTCTAGCCCCTCTTGGCCGGAGCCGAAGTTGACTTTGGCTCCCTCCCCTTCCCCGCTCACCGCCTGGCGCATGGCCTCGGGGTTATCGAGCAGTTTGAGGATTTTCTTGAGCTTCTTCGCGTCCTCGGCGAACTCAGGGTGATCGAGGAGGTTCTCCTTGCCGTATAGGCTCACCCTTTCGCCGGCGAACTGGACGAAGGCTTGAAGCAGGGCCTGATAGATGACGTCCTGCCCCACCATATAGTCAGTGACGGCGGGCTTCATGGCCTCCATCTTGGCGACGAGGTCGCTCACGGGCGTGCCGACGAGGCGCTGGTTGAGCAGCTCCACCGTCTTCTTCACGTCCTCCGGCGAGATCGAGCCATCGATCACGAAGGTCTTGTTCTCGACGTATCCGGCGTCGGTGACGAAGACCGCGGTCGCGGTGTTCGGCCCGATGGGGATGAGCTGGATCGAGACGAGTTTCTCGTGATTGACCTTCGGCCCGAGGACCCCTACGGCGAGATTGGTCATGTTGGAGAGGATCTCGCAGGAGCGCGAGATGACTTCCTCCACCGACTGCGCCTTCTTGTCGAGGACCGACTGGATGGCGTATTTCACCGTGGAATCCACCCGCTCTTCGCGCAGATGCTCCACGTAGTACTCATAGCCTTTGCTGGAGGGGACCCTGCCGGAAGAGGTGTGGGTCTTCTCGAGGAAGCCATCCTTCTCCAAGGCGCTCATCTCGCTGCGGATGGTCGCGGAGCTCACGTCGAGGTGATAGGTATCAAGAAGCGTTTTGCTCCCCACGGGCTCAGCCGTGCGGATGAAGTGTTCGACGATCAGTTTCAGAATTTGCTCGCTGCGCGTCATAGGATGTCCTTTCTAGCAGTCTCTTTCTATGAGTGCTAGAGACATTATAGGTAAGGTTTTAGCACTGTCAAGGAAGAAGTGCCAATTTTCTTCAAACTCACGAAAATAAGGCCAAAAGCACGTAATCAAGGCATTCGAGGCCGCGGTCAGAAGGGACGATTCTCCCCGCTTTTTCTTGTAGCAGCCCTTCCCTTTCCATCTTTGAAAGAGGCTTTTGATAGGCAAGGCGGAAATCCTTGCGGAACCTATTCTCGAAGGAAGAGAGGGGGAAGCCCTCCTCCAAGCGAAGATTCGAAAGAAGGAATTCCTCTTCTCCGCTTGGCTCTTCGCTTTCCCTTAGCCCCAATCCGCGTATATATAAGGATAAGGAGCGGGTGTTCGCGTAACGCTTGCCGTCAAGAAACCCGCAAGCCCCCAGCCCGATGGCGTAATACTCCTCATCCTTCCAATAGGTCAGGTTGTGCCGGCATTCGCGCCCAGGCAAGGCGAAGTTGCTGACCTCGTAACGGTGGTAGCCTGCCTTTCTTAAGCAAGAGAGCACTTCCTCATATTGCTCCCCTTGCTCGTCTTCGCTCGCCTCCTTCTCCCCTTCCGCTTTGAAAAGCGTCCCGTCCTCGAGGATCAAGGTATAGGCGGAGATATGGGGGACTTTCAAAGAAAGGAAGGCCTCCTCCTCTTTTTTCAGCTCGTCCAACGTTTCTCCAGGGAGAGAGTAAATCCAATCGACGTTGATGTTGGCTATCCCGTGTTTTCTTAAGGCCAAGACGGCGTTTTTCGCATCCAGGAAGCTGTGCTTCCTCCCCATGAGGGAAAGGTATTTGTCCAAAGAGGACTCCACTCCTAGGCTCACGCGGTTCACCTTGAAGGAGGCAAGCAAGGCGATTTTCTCCTCGCTCAAGCTATCGGGGTTCGCCTCGAAAGAGAACTCCCCTCCTTCTTCGAGCAAAGGAGAGAGCTCCTCCAAGAGCTTTTTCAGCAAAGGGGGAGGGAGGGCGCTAGGCGTGCCTCCGCCGACGTAGATGGTCTTCGCTTTCCTTATCGAATAGGAGTCGAGCTCGGCGAAAAGGGCGGACATGTATCGTTCCGCCCAATCGTTTCGGTAAAGGACTTTCGGGAAGTCGCAATAGGCGCAGATGCTATGGCAAAAAGGGATGTGGACGTAAAGGGAGGACGCCACTCACTTCTCCTCAGGCTTGTCTTCGCTTTGCTTCTCTTCGCTTTGCTTCTCTTCTTCCACTTTCTCCTGAAGAGGCTCGTCGACGCTCTCCAAGAGGCGGTCGAGCTCCTCTTTGGCGATTTCCTTGTCGGACTTTGGCTTCTCTTCGTTTTTGAGCCCCGGCACGTGCTTTTTGAGCAGGATTACCAAGAGGATCACAAGGCCGAAGAAGGCCACGAGGACGACGATCACGATGATGGGCGCGACCGAATCGAGTGCGGGTAGGTTGAATCTCATTTTGTCTCTCCTTGATTGATGGGCGTGTAGACGAATTTGTTTTTGATTTGCTTCTTCTCGTAGAACCCCAGCTCCGCGAGCCCATCCATCGATGTGCGGGCGGTCTCATAGGCGCAGCGGGCGGCTTTCTTGAAGTCCTGGATGGTGTAGAAGCGGCCGATGGTGCAATGGGAAGCATAGAAGAGGGCCTGCTTTTTCCTCAGCAAAGGATTGGTCTCCAGCAAATACTTCGCGGTCTCCTTCACCTCCTTGTCGCTAAGGGAGGGAGAGGGGGAAGCGACCGCGCTCTTGCCTTTGCTCTCCAAGAAGGCCTTCCGCTCCTCTTCGCTCAGCAAAGGGACTTTCGGAGGCGCTTTCTCCGGGGGCGAGGGGGGAAGGTTCTCTTCTTCGACTTCAAGGGCGGGGGCCTCCTCGATCTCTTCTTTCGCCTCCTCGACCTCTTCTTTTGGGATCTGCACGAATTCCTTCGCCACGGTCTCCGCTTTCAGCTCGGAAAGGCGCGAAATGGTTTGGTCGAAGAAGACGCCGAGCCTATCGAAGCAATAGAAAGCGAAGTAGGTCAGATCGCATTCCTTTTGGCTTTCCAAAAGCACGTCTTTGAGCTTATTGCTATTTTGAAGCAGGGCCTCGAAGGGGAGGTAGCAGGCGCCGCTTATCCCGCCCGAAGAAAGGACCCCCCTGGCGAAAGAGGTCGCGATGAGCTCGTTGTTCTCCTCGAATGGCTTCACGAAGTAGATGTAATAAAGGCTGAGGACGGCCTTCATCCCAACGGGGTAAGAGGGAGAGGAAAGGAAGGAGAAAAGGCTTTCCATCATCCCCTCGATCTCCCCGAAAGGGGCGTAGTTGTAATTCCTGTCGACGATCTGGGTCGTGTAGATGGTGCGGAAATCGCTCGTCCGATAGAAAGAAGATACCTCATCGTGCCCTAGCAAGGCGAAGCGAAGCTCGCCTAGGCTATCTTCGCTAGGAGCTTGGGGCGTTTTCCGCAGATTCTGATAAAAGCGATGGAGCAAGGCCTCTTTCTCATTCTCCCCCGGCTTGAAGAAGCCGTTCAGCATGGCTTTGGCGGTGATCTCGGGAAGGGGGCAGGAGATGAGCTTGGCGGCGTCCATCAAAACGGAAAGGAGGGCTTCCTTCTCGAAGCTTCTCTCCGCGGAAGGGTTGAGCGAAAGATCCGCTATCGCGTTCGAATAGCCGTCAAGACGCGTTTGGAAAAAGTCCAGTTTGACCTTCGTGGCCTCGGTTTTGGTGAGAAAGAGGGGGGATCTGCTGGTCCCGATGAGCGGGGTTTTCTCCGCGTTCTCCTTGCGGTACTGGCGGATCTCCTTGTAGAAATCGTCGATGATGTTGCTTCGCATCGCCACGCGAAGCTCGGAGCGAGTGAGGTAGTTCTCGTCCGTGTATTTGCAGAGGTGCTTGTTCGCCATAGATTTGCTTCGCTTGATTATAAGGCAAAGAAGAAAGAAAAAACCAAAAAACTACTAATTTCGCAGTTCGAGAATCTATTTCTTCACGTCGTCGTCGATGGAAAGCACGGACATGAAGGCTTCCTGCGGAACTTCGACGGAGCCGATGGCCTTCATGCGCTTCTTGCCCTCCTTCTGCTTCTCCAGAAGCTTCTTTTTGCGGGAGATGTCTCCGCCATAGCATTTCGCCAAAACGTCCTTGCGCATGCTCTTGATGTCGGCTCTGGCGATCACTTTGCCCGAGATCGAGGCCTGGACGGGCACCTCGAACTGCTGCCGGGGGATGATTTCTTTGAGGCGGCTCACCAAGGCTAGGCCCCTCTTATAGGCGTCGGGCCGATAGACGATCGAGCTGAGCGCGTCGATGACGTCCCCGTTCAGGAGGATGTCCATCTTCGCGAGGTCGCTTTTGCGGTATTCCTTGAACTCATAATCCAAGGAGGCGTACCCCTTCGTGTAGGATTTGAGCTTGTCGAAGAAGGAATAGATGATCTCCGAGAGAGGAAGGTCGTATTTGACGATGACGCGCGTCTCGTCGAAATACTCGAGATCGACGTAGACGCCGCGCTTCCCCTGGCATAATTCCATGATGGGGCCGACGTAATCCTTCGGGGCCATGATGGAGGCTGAGACGAAAGGCTCGTCGATCTCCCTAATCTTGCTTGGGTCAGGCATCTTGCTTGGGTTATCGATCTCAAGCAGCTTGCCATCGGTCATCTGGATGCGGTAAATGACCGATGGGGCCGTGAGAATCAGGTTGAGGTTGTATTCCCTTTCAAGGCGTTCCTGCACGACGTCCATATGAAGAAGGCCCAGGAAGCCGCAGCGGAAGCCAAAGCCCAGGGCTTGACTGGTCTCCGGGTCAAAGACCAAGGAGGCGTCGTTCAAAGAGAGCTTCTCGAGCGCGTCTTTGAGGTTGGGGTAATCTTTGCTGTCGACTGGATATAGCCCGCAATAAACCATCGGGTTGATCCTGCGGTAGCCCGGAAGAGGCTTGGCGGCGGGGTTGCCTTCCAAGGTGATGGTCTCGCCCGGGAAAACGTCATGGATGTCTTTGATCGTCGCGGTCAGATAGCCGACCTCGCCGCAATCGAGTTGCTTGGCGGGGATCTCTTTCGGCGTGCGGATGCCCACCTCAGTCACCTGGTATACTTTCTTCGCCTGCATGAGGCGGATATTGTCCCCTACTTTCACCGAGCCGTTCTTGACGCAGATGAGCGCGACGACGCCGCGGTAAGAGTCGTAATAAGAATCGAAAATAAGGGCCTCTAGAGGCGCGTTCGCATCGCCTTTTGGCGCGGGGATGTCTTTCGCGATCTTCTCCAGGACCTCGCCAACTCCCATCCCGGTTTTCGCCGAGATCAAGCAGGCCTCGCCGCAATCGATGCCGATCCTGTCCTCGATCTCGCGCTTCACCATGTCGGGCATCGCGCTGGGGAGATCGACCTTGTTGATGATCGGGAGGATGGCGAGGTCATTGTCGACGGCGAGGTAAACGTTGGCCAGAGTCTGCGCCTGCACCCCTTGCGTCGCGTCCACCACAAGAAGCGCGCCCTCGCAGGCCGCGAGGCTGCGGGATACTTCATAGGAAAAGTCGACGTGCCCCGGGGTGTCGATGAGGTTGTAGATGTAATCCTCCCCGTTGGAGGCGCGGTATTTCACGGTGACCGCGTTCAGCTTGATGGTGATGCCCCGCTCCCTCTCAAGGTCCATCGAGTCGAGGAGCTGCTCCTTCATGTCGCGCTTATCGACGGTGCCGGTGAGTTCCAAAATGCGGTCGGCGAGGGTGCTTTTGCCGTGGTCGATATGGGCGATGATGGAGAAGTTGCGGATGTGTTTCTGATCGAATGGCATGCGGTGATTTTACCTTATTCGCCCTTCTTCGAGTAGAAGCTTTCTAAGCCCAGGCTCACTTCTTTTTCGTCGTGGACGATTTCGCATTGGGGGTAGCGCCTCTGCAGAAGATCGCGATAGGCCCCTCTCCCGTAGCGGTCGTCGATGAGCAGGGCGGCCCCGACGTCCTTCTCGCTTCGGATGACCCTGCCCAATGCCTGCAGGACCTTGCTGATCCCGGGGTTTTGGTAGGCGTAAAGGAAGCCCCGCTCCTCCTTCTGCTCGAAATAATCTTTCAGCAGGTTGTTCTCAAAGCCCACCTGAGGCATTCCCACCCCGACGATCCCCACGCCGATCAGGCGGTCGCTCACAAGGTCGATCCCCTCGCCGAAAGCGCCGCCCAAGACAAGCAAGCCGACGGTCGTGATCTTCGGACTCGGGAGGAAGGAGGAGAGGAAATCGAGTTTCTCCTCCTCTTTCATGCGACGGCTCTGCACCAAAATGCTCGCATCAGGAAAATCCAGATATGGGCGGATTTTGCTCAGGTATTCGTAACTTGGGAAATAGATGAAGTAATTGCCTACTTTCGAGCAGACCAAGCTCTTTAAATAAGAAGCGACTTGGGGATAAGAAGCCTCCCTGTCGCGGTAACGGACGGAGACGCCGGGGGCGAGCATCACCTTGAAATTCTCTTTCGGGAAGGGAGAAGGGAGGAGGAGAAAGGGGGAATCCTCCTTCCCCAGGATCGACTTCGTGAAATAGGCGCTCGGGGTGAGGGTCGCCGAGAAGAGGACGGCCCCTCTCACCCTTTCCAGGCTTTTCTTCAAGAACCTCGAGGGATCCAAGCAGAAGAGATTGAGCTCATAGCCCTCTTCGCCTTTCTTCAAGATGGCGAAGCGGTCGCTGGGGTCAAAGAAATCCTTGAGGAGGCGGAGGTAACGGTTGCCCTCCCGGGAGAATTCCGACAGCAGCTTCATTTTCTCCAAAGCCTTCGAGTTCTCTTTCCTCACCTTCTGCTCGGCATTTTTCAAGCTTTCAAGCGCCTTCTCGATTTCCAAGGGAGCCTCTTCAAGCAGCTCTTCCTTCCCCTCGATCTCGTATTCTTTGAAGGCCTTCTCCACTTTGGTGATGGCTTTCCGAAGGCTCGTGGCGTAGCCCTCTTTCCCCTTGAGGGCCTTCTTCGCGAAGCCCAAAGCGCGCGTGGAGAGGGAGGCGCTATACATCATCCTGCCTCTTTCCACGAGATTGTGCGCCTCATCGATGAGCACCAAGAACTTGCTTTGGTCCACGCTTGGGTCGAAATAACGCTCAAGATGAACGATGGGGTCGAAGAAATAATTGTAATCCCCGATCACGATGTCGCTGAACAAGGAGAGGTCGAGCTGGAACTCAAAAGGGCAGATCTCCGCGGTGCGGCACCAATGGGAGATGGCGACTTGGTCAAAACGCTCGCCGCTATCGAGCGCCGCCTCGATGACGGTTTTGAGCTTGGCGTAATAGCCCTTGGCGAATTTGCAGTCGTCCGGGTTGCAGCGATGCCCTGGGCAAAGGCACATCTTCTCTTTGGCGAGGAGATTGGAATCGCGCACGACCAAGCCCTTCTTCTTGAGGTCGGTAATCGCGTCAAAGGCGCTTTGGGCGCCCGTGTTCTTCGCGGTGAAATAGAAAATCTTCTGGACGCGCCTCTCGTCGAAGGACTTCACGAACGGGAAAAGCGTCGACATGGTCTTGCCTATCCCAGTCGGGGCTTCGGCGAAGAGGACGCCTCCTTTTTTGGCGATCCCGAAGCAATATTTGGCAAGCTCCCTTTGCCCATCCCTGAAATCGGGATAAGGGAATTCGAGGGCCTTCGCCGACTCATCCCTTTCCCTCCAATGGGTGAACTGACGTTGGTAGAAAGCAAGATAATCGTCGCAATAGCCCTCGACCATCTCCTCGATTTCCTTCCTTTTGTAATGGAAGCGCTTGACCATCGTGTCCCCGCTTTTCACCTGAGAGATGTAGGTGAGCTGAATGGTCGCGGATTCACACGGGCTCTTCTGAAGATAAAGGTAAGCGTAGACAAGAGCCTGCCCTTTGTGCCATTCGCTTTGCTGAGCGTAGAACTCCTCCAAGGGGATGACGCTGGTCTTGATCTCGTCGATGACGGGGCAAATCCCCCCGACGATGATGCCATCGGCTCTCCCGGAGAGGGCGAGATCGCCCAAAGGGCGGGAGATGGTTCCGGAAAGCGGGTATTCGCTTAAATAGGAATTCCCCTGCTTCTCTTGCTGCGCCCCGTGGAGCTTAGTGCCCATCTGCATCGTCTCCTGGTTGTAGATGCGGTCATCGATGTCGCCGGTGCGCAGCAAAAAATCAACGAGCTGGTGGACGCTTAAGGAAAGATAGGGTTTGGCCACGTTACTCAAGCACCTTCCCCAAAAGCCCGCTCGCCCCGTTGGCGAAGCTTCTCCCGTCCATTTTCTTCTTGCCTTCTAGCTGCACCTCCTCAAGCGATAGGATGCCCCCGTTGGCCTGGACGAAAACCCCTTTGCTGCATTTCACTATCTCCCCTAGCCTTCCGCTGAGAGGAAGGGAGGAAAGCGAGGCTTCATAGACTTTGAGCTTCTTGCCATCCAAGAGGAAATAACCGCCTGGAGTCTTAGAAAGACCGCGTATATAAGAAAGTAATGAAGAGACTGGCAAAGACAGCGGCAGCCTTTCATCTTCCGGCAATATTTTCTTCGCAAACGTAACTTGGCTCTCGTCTTGCTCCACGCCTTTAAGCTCACCGTTGGCGTAAGGAAGCAGGTCTTTGACGATAAGGGAAGAAGCGCATTCGGAGATCTTTTCCGCAAGGCTCGTGTAATTGTCGCCCTCGTCGATGGCCACCTCTGCTTTGTCATACATCTCCCCCGCATCCATCGCCTCCACCATCTTCATAAGGGTGACGCCCGTGACTTTCTCCCCGTTCATGATGGCGCGCTGGATGGGCGCGGCGCCGCGCAGCGAGGGAAGCAAGGAGCCATGGAGGTTGATGGCCCCGATCTTCGGCGCGTCAAGCACCTCTTTCGGGACGATCTGCCCATAGGCCATCGTCACCAAAACGTCGAAATCGAGATCGTCCAAGAAGGAATGGTCGAGGCGGATCCTGTGAGGCTGAAAAACGGGTATGCCCGCATCAAGAGCAACTTTCTTGACGGGGGTTGCCTCTAACTCGCGCTTCCTCCCCACCTCTTTGTCTTCGTTGCTCACGACCGCGATCACGTTGAAACCGGCCTCGAGGATCGAGGAAAGCACCCTCGCGCTGATCTCCGGGGTGCCCATGTAGACCACCCTAACTTCGCCATTGCCATTGAACCTCATGTCGTTTCCCCCTCGGTAAGCAGGATTTTACACCTTCTTTGCCCCTCCCCGTAGGGGAAAGGAAGCAAGAGGGTGCAAATGGAAGCGAAGCGGAGTAAAATCTTGCCCATGAAGAAAGACAAATACCCTTCGGTCAAAGCCTTCATCGAGCAGACGAGGGCCTTGGAAAACACGACGATGACGATGCAGGACATCTACGAGATGACCATGAACCGCCACGCCAAAAAGACCGCGTATATCTATTTCGACGAGGTCGGCAAACCCAAGAAATGCACCTACGACGATTTCCGCAACCGCGTGTTCAAGACCGCCTCGAAGCTCTCCAAGGTGCTCTCGAGCATCCCTCATGGCGCCGTCATTGCCCTCAAGCTGAAAAACTCCCGGTCCTGGGGCGTTTTCTTTTGGGCGATCCTGATGACGGGCCATCAGCCTTTGCTATTAGACGCTCGCCTAGCCAAGCCCAACACGGACAACCTCCTCTCCCAGGCGCAGGCCGCGGCCATCATCACGAACGTCGAGGACGAATACGTCGTCCCCCATTACCGCTCCAACGAGATCTTCAATCTTCCCAGCGATTACTCCTTCTCCCCGGATTGGGCGAACCACGTGATCTTCTGCTCCTCAGGCACCACGGGGGAGGCGAAGATGATGATCTATTCGGGGAAGAATCTCTGCGCGCAGATATTGGCCTCTCTTTCGATCCCCGAACATACGCTTGACCTCATGTATCCAGGGGAGATACGCATCCTCGCGATGCTTCCCTTCCATCATATCTTCGGCTTCGTCGCGGTCTTCCTTTGGTTCAGCTTCTATGGGAAGACCATCGTATACCCTTCCTCCAACAGCACTTCCGATTTGCTTTACGCGGCCAAAAAAGGCAAGGTGACCCACTTATTCAGCGTGCCTCTATTCTGGGACGGCCTCGCCCAAAGCGTGACCCGCCAAGCCATCATGCAAGGCGGCCAAAAAGCGGACCTTTTCTCGCGCCTAGTCGCCTATAACGATAACAAAATCTCCAAGAAGGAAGCGGGATTGGCCTCCAGAAAGCTCATCCTGCACGCCTTCCAAAAGAAAGTCCTCGGCACGCACATCCGCTTCGCCATCTCAGGCGGAGGCTTCCTCTCCCCGAAGACGAGCGCGGCCATCAACGGTTTGGGCTACCCCCTATACGACGGCTTCGGGATGACCGAAGTCGGAGTCACGTCGGTAGAAATGTCTCCGCGCGTCGAACAGAGGCTGAAATCCTCGATCGGCAAGCCATTCTATGGCGTCGAGTACAAAATCGGCGAAGAAGGCAAGAGCGTGGACGCCAACGGCATGGTTTCCGGCCAGCTGTACGTGAAATCGGCGATCACCCACACGAAAGAGATCATCGGAGGAGTCACGAGGGCCACCCTCACCGAGGATGGCTATTTCCCCACCGGCGACATCGCCTGCGTCGATAGCGCCGGCAACTATTTCCTCAAAGGCCGCATCAAGGACACGATCATCCTAGCCAACGGAGAGAACGTCTTCCCCGACGAGATCGAATACTATTTCAAAGACGTGAAACACCTCACCAACGCGGTTTGCCTTGGGGCGAAGATCCCCGGCGAGGAGGAAGAAAAGATCGTCTTGGTCTGCGAAATCGAAAACACGATCGACCAGGCGGGCATCGACAAGATCTACAGCGACATCAAGTCAATCAACGCCACCCTTCCAAGCGAGAAGAAAGTCCAAAAGGTCCTCATAGACAAACGGCCTCTGCCTCTTTCCGGCTCCATGAAAGTCAAGCGCTTCGAGCTGAAGAAAGCCATCGAAGCGGGCTCCGAGGACTTCTTAGACAACGATCAAAGCAAAAAAATCGTCGTGAGCTTCGAAGGATATGAGGATGAAGACGTCTCAAAGGTCTTGGGGCGCGTCATCAAGGTATTCGCTTCCGTCTTGCTGCTCCCCGAGATCAAAATCGGCGCGAACAGCATCTGGACGAGCGACTTAGGAGGCGACTCGATGAGCTACATCGACATGGTGGGCAAACTGAATCAGGAATTCAACGTGGAGATCCCCCAAGAGCTCTATGGGGTGATCGGCACGCCGAACGCCTTCGCCAAGGAAATCCTGGATTTGCTCTCCCAAAACGGACGACTAGACGAGCTAGGAGGCCTCTCCAAGGGCAAAAAAGCGAAAAAGCGCCCCTCGAAAACAGGAAAATCAAAGGAAAAATAGTTGTTTTGTGTTAGCCTTGAGGCTAAGATAGAACCCGCTTAAACAAAGGAAGAAACTAACAATGCCAAACATTAAGTCCCAAATCAAACGCGACGAGACCAACAAGGCCGCCAACCTCGCGAATAATTCCGCGAAATCCGAATGCAAGACCGCCATCAAGAAAGTCGAGGCCCTTGCCGCGGAAGGCAAGAAAGATGAGGCCGTCGCCGCTCTTGCAAACGCCATCTCCCTGATCGACAAGCTTGCCCACAAAGGCATCATCGCCGTCAACACCGCTTCCCATAAGAAAGCGCATCTCGAAAAAATCGTCGCCGCCATCAAATAAGCGACACTTTCTGTTGAAAAGCGAGCCCCTCACGGGGCTTTTTCTATATCGAGTAGTTCGCGAGGAACCTCTCGAAGGCGAATTGCCCATCCTCTTTGCCGCTAAGGATCGACAAAGAGGTTTGATAGATCGACTCTAAGAGGAGAGGCAATTTCCTCACATCGACGCTATAGAGGTTATTCAAGGTGATCTTCACGCGGTAGGGATTGGCTTTGAGCTGGCTTGCGATCCCGGAGCCGGAGAGCCCCTGATTCGATAAATAGGCGACCTCTTCCATGAACTGGAAGGATTTGGCCAGCATCGACAAAAGCATCACTTCCTCGGCCTTGACGATCTTGAGGTCATGGTAGATGGAGAAGGCGAGGGGCACGTTCCCCTTCAGAAGCGCGTTGCTCATCGCGAAGGCATCATCCTCAAGCTTCGGGGAGACGAGGGCCTTCACTTCTTCTTTGGAGATCTTCCCTTTGTTGGCATAAATCAGGATCTTCTCGAATTCGTTGCAGTAGCGCGCATAATCCCCGCCGATGCGGGCGATGAGCTCTTCCGCGGCCCCGGGAAGGAATTCGCCCCCTTCTTTCGCAAGGCGCTGCTTCGCGTTGACGATGAGTTCCTCATCGCTAGGGTCTTTGATCTCTTTGACCTCCCCCTGCTCCTTAATGGCTTTCACGAGCTCGCTTTTTTGATCAAGCTCTCCATAGAAAAGCAAAATAAGGTCGACGTTCGGGTTCGGGTTTCGAAGATAACGGAGCAAAGGATCCAAAGAATCCTCGGCTAGGAGCTTGTATTTCCCTTTGCCTAAGAAAAAGCAATCGGAGGCGAGAATGGCTTTCCTCTCCGCGAACAGGGAAAGGGATTCGCATTCTTCGGCGAGCTCTTTGACCGTGGTAACGGCCATATTGAAGGAAGCGAAATTGGTCTCGTCCCTTTCGGGGTAGTTTTTGTTCAGGAAGCGCTTGGCCATGTCCAAGGCAAGGCGGGCTTGGCTGCTTAGGTAAAGTTTTATCACCCCTCAATTATACCGAGGGGAAGGAGAACCTAGCATAGCGAATCGTTCCTTCGAGGTCGGTTCTTCGAATGGTGATGCCTCGGCTTTCGAGACGGCTTACGACGTCTTCATGGGGATGCCCGTATTTGTTTTTGGCCCCGCAGCTGATGACGGCTTCGCTAGGCTGCAATGCGTCGAGCCATTCTTCGCTCGTCGAGGTGAGGGACCCATGATGCCCCACTTTCAGAATATCGCAGGAAAGATCGGGGTTATCCTCCAAAATCCTCTTTTCCGTCTCCGTGCTGGCGTCGCCGGCGAAGATCCAGCTTTTCCCCATGAAATTCAGCCTCAAGACAAGGGAGGCGTCGTTTTCCTCGCTCCACTGGTAGACATTCAGATTCTCGAAAGTCAGCTTTCCCACGCTTAAAGGGAAGGGATCCGCCCTATCTTTGAAATCAAGCACCCGGTAATTCTTGACGAGGGAATCCTTCGCCCCGATGTGGTCGAAATCATTATGGGAGGCGATCAGGCAGTCGATCTTGTAAATCCTTTCTTTCCTTAGAAAGGGGATCAGCGACTCCTCGGCGATGTCGAAGGAAGTGACTCCCCCGGTGTCCAGCATCGTCGTGACCAGGCCATCCCGGATGATGATGCAGTCCCCCTGCCCCACATTCACGAAATAGACCTCTTGGGTCAATAGGTTGCGCATGGGGATATAAGAAAGGGCGATTCCGCCGAAAACGGCGATGCTGATGAGCTTTGTTTTGGCCCGATAGCCCATTTCCAAGAAGAAGAGGGCCAAAAAGAAAGCGCCGTAGTAAAGAAAAGGGAACCAGTTTGGAAACTCCGTCAAAGGGAGGGCGAGGTCAAGCTTCGACAAAACGCCCAGAAGCCCACCTAAAAGCGAGGTGACTGGCGAGGCGATCCCCTGAAGAGGAACGCACAGAAGGGAAAGCGCCCCCGCCGCTTCATAAAACAAAGCAAAAGGGAGGAGCAAATAGGAGAAAAGCGCGGCGAGAAGATGGAAGCCCCCGCCGCCCTCGATCTCTACGGGGAAAAGGAAAAGATGAAACAAGACGAAGCGAGGCAAGAAACGGTATTTGATGTTCACCCTTTCGACGATCGTCGAAGAGAAATAAGCCAGGAGGCTTGCTCCAAATCCTAAAGCAAAGCCGCTTTGATAAGCCAGATGATGGTTGCAAAGCAAGAAGGCAATCCCGATGATCGAGGTGCGGACATAGGGTTTTATGCCCCACTTATGCTTGGTATTAAGCAAAGTGAATAACCTAGAGAAAAATAAGCGGTACAAGCCTATTTTATAAGGCGACAATAAAAGCAAGAACAATGAAATCGATAGAGTGATCCATCTTGCGTTCTCCTCTTTCAGCTTCCAGGAAAGCGCCTTTTCGAGATTCCTTAGAATGATTCCGGCGACGATGCCTGAAGATGAGAGAAGATAGACGAGATTGAGGGAGATCGCCTGGCTTAAAAGGGGGTTCGAATAGTCTTTTCGGTTGAAAAGGCAAGCAAGGATCAGCGCCTGGCTGTCGGAGTCGTAATTCCTGAGGCACCAATCCGTGTATGTCCTAATCCTCAAAGGGAAATAAAGCACATAGCTCGCTGAGCTCCGTTTTAGAGAGAACTCGTTATAGACGCCCCAGGAATTGAGATAGCGGGCGAAGTCGAAACGGGATTCGTAGGACGTTAGCTTCAGCTCTTTCACCGTCCCCGTCGCTTTGATGATGTCCCCCGCTTCATAAGGGTGGCCAGAATAAGAGACGTAATAACGGTGGAAGAAATCCCTGGCCAGGAAATAATTGTCCCCGGTTTTGAAAACCAGCAACGTCTTCTCACCAGAAAAGTTCGATGAGGCCTCAGGAATTATTGAAATGAGCATCCCTACGGCGAGGCAAGGCAAGAAGAACCTCCATCTCTTTTTGGCCAGGGAGAAAAGAAACGCCCCCAATGTCAGCAAGATAAGAAAGAGGTAAAAGAAGGCGCTGTCCCCGAAGCCATACCACAAACCTAGATAGAGCCCGAGGAAAGCGAAGAGCAAGCTCATCAGGAGGCATCGCGGAGAGTGATGCGATCCCTGACCGCGCGGAAGGTCGCATCGCCAATCCCGGAGACGTCTTTGATTTCCTCAATCGCCTGGAAAGTGTGGCTGGCGCGGTAATTCACGATGCTTTGCGCGGCCGCTTTGCCAAATCCCCCGACGTCGACGAGGCTCGTCTCGCTGCCGGAGTTGATGTTCACTTTGGCGATCGGCGTGGTCGCGCAGGTGTTGGAGTTGTCATAAAGCGGAGCGATGTAATAGCTGCCTTTGTTCTTCAACGTGTAATCGACGTTATAGGCAAGGGCATCCGCGTTGCTCGTGGCCCCATCCGCGGCGGCGATGAGGTCCTGGAGGACGGCGCCGTTATCAAGGACGAAAGTCCCGGGGCGGGAGACCGCGCCAGAGATCGTCACCGTGATGGTGTTCGCGCTGCTTAGGCTAGTGTTGGTCGTGGTCGTGGTGTTGGAAATGAAGCTTCCCGCGAGGGAGAAGGCGACGATCCCAACGATCGTCAGGGCGATGATGATGGCTATTGTTTTCATAAAAGCACCTCCACCCTATATATAAAGAGGAAAATGCCTTCAATACGAAAAAAGCCCGCAATTTTTTTGCGGGATTTTTGCTTTTCGCGATTTCCTTAGGCTTTCTCGATGATTTTTTCGAGGATGCGAATCAAATAAGGTTCATCTACTTCGACGCGGGCCTCATCGCCGGGAAGCTTGCCAAGAAGAGCTTTCGCAAGAGGGGATTCGTTCGAGATGGTCGGGGTTTTCGCCATCGGATCTGCGCCGGTGGAACCGGCGATTTTGATGGTCATGGTGCCTCCGTCTGGAAGAATCATGAACCTCACGATGTTGCCGATGCTGATCGGGGAATTGGCGTTCTTGTCTTTCTTGACGATCTCGTGGTTGTTGAAGATGGCCTCGAGCTCATTGATGCGGCTAACCAGCTGCGCCTGATGATCTCTGGCCGCGCTATAGTCGGCGTTTTCGGAAAGGTCGCCTTGGGAGCGGGCAAGTTCGAGGTCGGCGGTCACTTTGGGCTGCTCAACGTCGATGATGTGGCGGTATTCTTTCTGAAGCTTATCGTATTCTTCTTGGGTGAGAACCTGTTTTTTGGTTGCCATGGCATTTCTCCTTTGCTAATGCGGGTTAAATTGTACCCTTCTCTTTTTCTAGGGGCAAGGAATCACTTCCTGGCCTCGGCGATTTTGGGGTCTTCCTGGTAGGCTTCGAAGACCTGCTCGGCCTCGTCGAACTCCTCATCGTCCACCTCATCAAGGCTCGTGCCGTCGACGCTCGACATCACGATGACTTCCTCGGGGTTGGTCTCCTTGTAAAGGAAGTAGTAATCCTTCCCCCGCTGGTCGTTATGGAAATAGAAGAGGATCTTCGCGACCTCCTCGCTTCCATCTTCCTTCGTGAGCAGAATCTCGTCGTCTTTGATTTCGATCATGTCGTTCTCCTTTTTTTATAATTTGCTCTTCAGCAAAGAGGCGGCTTCCTCAAATTTCGAAAGGTCTTTGGCGGAGCCGCTGGCCATTTCGCTCTTCCCTCCCCCGTTTCCGTTAAGAAGCGGGCCAACAAGTTTCATCCCTGCGCCGGCGCCGAGCTTTTTCGCCCCTTCGCCTCCGGCCATGATGACAAGCGAGATGCCTTTTTCGCCTTTGCCGGCAAGGAAGAGGTAATAGTCTTTCTTCCCGGACTTCAGATTGTCGGCAAGAGTGAGAAGATCCCCCCTTTCGCCCTTGTCTAAGCGCTTGGCGAGGAAGGAGACTCCGTTGATCTCCTCCAAGCCGGAGGAAAGGCTTTTCGCGGAGTCGCTCGCCATCTTGGCTTTGAGGGAAGAGATTTCCTTGTTGCTGGAAGCTAGGCCCTCCTGCAAGGCGACGATCTTGCCAAGGACCTCATTGTCCTGGCAGGAGAGTTTGCGGCTAGACTCCGTCAGGATGGCTTTCTTCTTCGAAAGGTAGTCATAGGCCCCGAAGGAAGTGCGGCCCTGGATGCGGCGGGTGCCGCTAGAGACCGCGCTTTCGCTCTCTAAGACGAACAGCCCGATCTCAGAGCTGTTCTTCACGTGGGTTCCGCCGCAGAATTCCCTCGAATACTCGCCGAATTCGACGACGCGGACGGTCTCGCCGTATTTCTCGGCGAATTCCATCTCCGCGCCTGTTTTCTTCGCCTCTTCGATGGGGAGGACCTCAGTCACTTCCTCAATGCCTTCGAGAATCTTCTCGTTGACCTCTTTCTCCACCGCTTTGATTTGCTCCTCGCTCAGCTTCTCAAGGCTGGAGAAGTCGAAACGGAGGTAATTCTCATCGACGTAGCTGCCCTTTTGATCGACGTGGGCGCCCAAAACATTGGAAAGGGCGCTGTGAAGGAGATGGGTCGCGCTATGGTTTCTCGCGGTGAGGTCCCTCTTTTTCCTATCGATTCTCAAAGTGAGGACATCGCCTTCCCTGATCGTGCCGAACTCGATTTCGATGTGATGGAGGTGCTGGGAGCAGGGAGCTTTGCTGACGCTCACGACATTCGCGGAGAAATCCTTCCCCTCGATCTTCCCCTTGTCGCTAACCTGCCCGCCGCATTCCGCGTAGAAGACGGTCTTGTCGAAGGCGACCTCCCCTTCCTCGTCAAGCGAGGCGACCCTCAAGCCGTCTTTGAACGTTCCGATGACCTTGGCTTGGACTTCGTAGCCATCATAAAGGAATTCCGATGGGGTTTTGAAAGAGAGGAGGTCTTTGCTTTGCTTATGGAAGGATTCGATCTCCCCCCTGGCTTTTCTCGCTCTCTCCTTTTGCTCGCCCATGCACTTTTCAAAGCCTTCGACGTCGACTTTGACCCCGTTTTCCCCGGCGATCTCCATCGTGAGGTCAAGCGGAAAGCCATAAGTGTCGAAGAGCTTGAAGGAATCCTCGCCCGAGAGCTCTTTCTTGCCCTCGATCATCCCCATCAGCTTCTCCTCGCCCGAAGAGAGGGTCTTGAGGAATTTCTCTTCCTCGGATTTGATCATCTTGGAAACGAATTCGCCTTTGGAGAGGAGCTCGGGGTAGAAATCCCCGTAATTCGAATCGACGGTCGAGACGAGCTTGTAAAGGAAAGGCTCGTTGATGCCTAGCTTTTGGCCGTATCTCATGGCGCGCCTGACGAGCCTTCTTAAGACGTAGCCCCTGCCTTCATTGGAAAAGCTCGCCCCATCGCTTAAGGCGAACGTCAAGGAACGGGCGTGGTCCGCGATCACGCGGTAAGGAAGGAGGTTCTCCCCTTCGTATTCCTTATGGCAGATCGCCTTGACCGCCTCGATGAGCGGGGTGAACAAATCGGTCTCGAAGTTGGTCTGGCAGTTCTGGAGGATGCAGGCGAAGCGCTCAAGGCCCGCGCCGGTATCGATGTTCTTGGAAGGAAGCTCCTTGTATTGGCTGCGCGGCAAAACGCCGGGCTCGCAGTTATACTGGCTGAAGACGATGTTCCAGATCTCGATGTAGCGATCGTTGTCCATGTCTTCCTGAAGCATTTTGATTCCAAGATGTTCAGGGTCGTATTCCTCGCCCCTATCGAAGAACATCTCGGTGTCCGGTCCGCCCGGGCCTTTGCCGATCTCCCAGAAGTTGCCTTCCAGCGGGATCAGGTGATCTTCCGGCACGCCGCACTTGATCCAAAGCTCCTTGGTGGCCTGATCGAGAGGGGAATAGGTCATGTAAAGCTTCTCGACGGGGATGCCAAAGCCCGTCTTCTCGCTCGTCAAAAGCTCAAAGGCCCAGGGGATGACCTCGCTGCGGAAATAATCGCCGATCGAGAAATTGCCAAGCATCTCGAAAAACGTGTGATGGCGCGCGGTATGGCCGACGTTCTCGATGTCGTTGGTGCGGATCGATTTCTGGACGTTCACGATCCTCCTGCAGGGAGGGACCTCGGAACCGTCGAAATATTTCTTAAGCCCGGTGACCCCCGCGTTGACCCAGAGAAGGGATTTGTCTCCTTGGGGGATGAGATTCACCCCAGGGACGAATTGGTGGCCTTTGCTCTTGAAGAAATCAATCCACCTCTGCCTGATTTCTCTTCCGCTCAAATACTGCATTTGCTTTTTACCTCCCGGGGAAAATAAAACACCCCGCTTGACGAAGGAACGCTCTCGCGCGGTACCATCCTTCTTCACCACAAGGTGCACTCATTTTCGCTTCTTAGCGCGAAGCCACGGCGGCATTGCCCGCATAAGGGGGAATGGCAAGTTCCCGATACGTGAGAAATATACTCCTCTTCCTATGGAAGGGGTAGGAAAGATTTCAAAGCAAAAGGGATTATGAGGCCCACTGCTCAGGGCAAGTTCGGTTCGCCTTGAACCAGGCGCTGTCTTTTAGCTTTGTCGAGTTGTTCGAGCAAACGAGGGTCTCCGCGCAAGAAAGGTCATAGCTCACCACCACGTTCCCGTTGAAGGCTTCGTAATGGCTCTTATCCTCCCAAGAGCCAAGCGTCGTCACATAGACCCGGTCGGTGTGCTTGGCGATGCGGTTGACGAATTCCTGCGCGGGGAAGCTGTGATTGGGGTCGCTAGCGTATTCCTTGTTGCCCGCGCAGCAGGTGACGACGCAAAGATCGGGGTCCACCGCATCAAGAAGCTCATCGCTAGAAGCGGTATAAGAGCCATGATGCCCGGCCTTGAAAAGATCGACTTCAGGGAGATCGTTGTATTTCACGAGGCTATGCTCGGCATAGGCCTCCGCGTCCCCGGTGAAAAGGAAGTGCCTGCTCCCTTGGGTGAAAAGAAGGCACACGGAATAATCGTTCTGGTCGGAGAAATTCGAACGGGTATAGCCGCTTTCCAAAGAAGTTATTTCCGAAGAGGTGTGGTCATAGAAGAAAGAATAAAGCAAGGTCATCGTCACCCCTTTGCCGAGGGTAACCGTATAAGAATAATCCGTAGAGGGATTGCAAAGCTCGCCGGCGGTATGCCAAACGGTCCCTTTTCCAATCGCGTAGTTCCTCGCGTCGACGTAGTCTTTATAGAGATCCGTGGAATTGCTCTTGGCGCTGGAGCCCGATGCATAGGTCCCTTTGTATGAGACGAAGCGGGAATCGCCTTTTGAGTTCTCGGGGTCGGCGTTGTTGATGACGTTCTTGCCATCTTGGGCATCCACGTAAGAGAAATCGATGAGGTTGTCGACTTGATAACGATAGAGAATCCCCGCTTTCGAAGTTCCCATCATGCCGGCGATGTGATCCTGATGGGCGTGGGTAGTGATCACGTATTCCAGTTTGTTGTCGGAGACATAATCGCTTCTAGAGGAATCTTCCAAATATGTTTCGATTGCATTTGCGCTTCCTTTTCTCGCGCCGGCATCAATCAAAATATCGTTGTCCCCTACTTTGATATATACCGAGTCACCGGAGTATTGCTCTTGCCGGTCGATGAAATGGATGGAGATTGGATCGCAATCTCCCTCCGCGTAAGAAACGCTCCCATGGTCGGAAGCGGTTTCCTCGCTGACCAAAGAGGCGCTAGTTTGGGAATCGCTGGCGTTTCCGCCACTCTCCCAAGGTTTGTTTTTCAGAACGAAGAACGCCGCGACGCCGACGATAGCCACCACCGCAATCACGATGATTATTGCGGCGACGGGGTTCTTTTTCACCGCTTTCGCGATTTCTTTTTTCTGTTTTTTGGTCAAGCCGCTTTTGCTTGAGGAATTCTTCTTTTTTGGCATGGAAGAATGGTAAATCAAAAGGTTCATTCACGAAAGAACCCTTCGAAAGAAAACGCTTTTCGTTTTCCCCAAGAATCAGACATTTTCGAGACGGATTCTCTATCTAGTCAGCAAAGCTTCGTTATACGAAATACGCGTTTTCCTAATTAACTTACGTTGCCGATGAACAATTGTTCGCCACTTGCGAACCGTTTCGCCAAACAGCGAACCAATATTTCCCGAAACTAGCGCAAGCAGCGAATTTCATTTCGATATTCTCGTGACTGCATCGCAGTTTTTTCCTTTTTATAGAATGAGGTCGTACGAAGTCGAAAACACCCTAAAGGAGGTGATTCAGATGGCTAACGGTTTCAAAAAAGGCGGCGGGAACAAACCGCAGCCCTACATACCAAAGGGGAACGGAGAAAAAAGCGGCCAATA
>CAVECL010000004.1:0-66609 GCA_963614595.1 Parasutterella excrementihominis
CCTCGGCGAAGGCATTATGCCGCCTAATTTTTAGTTTATTTTCATCCCTCGCGTGCAAATCCGGATTGTTTTCTTTTGCCTGCGTTTGCGAGCGTTATCAGATCAGAGGCGGCTGCTTATGTGGCTTTTAAGCGTCTCTCGCCTCTAGGCGTAAAACTATTGCATATATAGATTAATAGTTGCTTATTAAATCAATACTAGATACAAAAAATAAAAAATGTTTCAAAAACTATTTGACATAGAAATAAAAAGTATTACCATAATGGCGTAAAGAGTTACGGAACAAACAAAAAAGTAACTCTCGGAGGGAAAAATTATGAAACTCAAAAAACTCTTGTCCTTATCCTTCTTGACCGCTGCGTTCGCGGCTTCTTGCTCCGTGGCGGGGATAAAGGCGAAACCGGCTGAGGAAGTTGCTTCGCCCTCTACCTCCTTTAAAGCCAACAACCTAGCCATGGCCGTCAAAAACAATATTTCTGGCGGCGCGACTGCTCAGGAATCGCTCTTCCCCTCGATCTTAGAAGGGATTGTCAGCGGCAGCACCCAGCTGCTTACCAAAGGAATCGCCGAGGGCGCCACATACCTCGTCACCGACATCCTGAAGGATTATGGGATTGACATGAGGGATCCTTCCGTCCTTTATTTGGAGAAGATCGACGGGGAGATTAAGGAAATCAAGGCTAAAATCGACGCTTTGGCCGCTAACGCGGACAAATACAACGCCGAAAGGAGTCTGGATAACCTCTATTCTTATGTCAACATCGCTTCTACCGATGTCATGAGCCAGGTCAAAGGCGGGCTTTGGAGCCTGTCCAAGCTTGAGAATGACAAGACGAAGGACGCGAAATACGTTGAGGCGCAGAGAAAGGAGTTCTATGAAACCTCGTTGAAGAACTTCACTGCCAAAGGCTCGAACATCGCTGACTTCGTTACCCATTTCGCCGATACCATCTTGTGCCCCGTCGATTCCGCTCCCACCAACGACGTCTTCCATTACTACCAGCTGACGAATGGGCAATTCGACAAGTGGTCTACCCAGTCCTATCGGAACAGAAGAAGCTTCATTGCCTATCTGGACTCCCTCTTGCTCACCAGCGCCAACCTTGCGGTATTCGATAATCATTACAGAAACTTAGGCGCTAGCGAGGCGGTTAAGGCCACGAACGATACGCGCTTCGGCAACATGGTCGCGGCCGTCAACAAGGCAAACGACGCCTTCAAAACCGAGCTTAAGAGATTGGACGAGTACGAGGCCTTGAGGGCGAAAGGAGAAATCATCTACCTCCCGACCGGCCAACACTACTCGACCAAGATGGCGACCTATACCTTCAACCACGAAGACAAAGAGAACGCCAAATTGCTTCAGGGCGTTGAAAAAGTGAGCACTGATGCCTTCCACAAAGGCAACAAGAACCTTCAGAACTACCTGATGACCTACCAAGCGAACCACGACATGGTCAACAGCGTCGTCAAGGATTACGCGGGCTATGTGGAAGCCTTCGGCTTAAAGGACTACACGATCAACCAATACCTGAAGGACATCGGATTCACCGCTGAGCGCAAGGATCTCTTCGATAAGGCCAATGGCCTCTACTTCGGGGAACTCAATCTCCCTCATAGCGGTTACCTCAGCGACGATGTCAGCGTCAAGGCCCATTACTTCGACCGGTTCGGAAAATATCAGAACAAAACGCAGTTCTTCGTGGAAGCTCATCACCGCTTCCTGAGAGGGCCTAGCTACAACGTCAGCTTCTTCGATCAGGATTATTACCTCTGCTTCGTCAAAGCCGACAATACGCTTGATGGAACCTACTGGGGCAACTCCTTCGGCGGGGATAACTCGAATCTGGTGGACGCCTTCGGACAGTTCTTGCAGAACCGCTTCGACAGCAATGACCCGATCGTCAAAGGCGCTAAATACCAATAAAGAGCCAAACGAGAAGGAAATCGCTGAAGCTAGCATATATCCCGCGTTAGAGTCGCGCGATGATGCTCCAACAATATAGAAAAGGACGGCCTAGATAGACGAGCCGTCCTTTTCTTTTGGCTTTGCTAGCAAAAGAGCGATCCTTCGCCTTTCTTTGCAATCGAAGGCTATAGCCTTGCCTTAAGAGATCGATTGGGAAAGCGAAAGGCTGTTCCTTCTTTGGCTGAAAAGGGTTTCGCCGATTCTTTTTCGCCTGTGGAGTGAGCCTTATTTTAGGACTATACTTGCCGGCGTGGAAACTTTGACGGAACCGACAAAAAGCTATCATCCGATGCTTTCTTACCAAGTGGTGAAATACATCGGGGCCGTTCTTTTGATTTTGAGCCAGCTCGTCACCCTCAATAAAGTTTATTCCGCTTACTTTGGGGATGGGGGCTTCTTGAGCGATGCTTTAACAAACGTCCTAGGAACGATCGGCTCAATGGGCTTGCCTCTTATCATGATGGGCACGTGCGCGGGGATTTTGCGGAACCGGAAACGCATTTTCTGGTATTTGGGCGCTTACGCGGCGGGGGCCGCCTCTTTCATCCTCATCGAAGAAATCGCGGTGACGGGGTATCTTTATTTTGTTTTGAAGATGAGCGGAATCGCGATCGACCTGGATGTCATCGAAATCGTGGAAACCATCATCCTTGGAATTTTGCACCAATTCACGAGCCTCAATGTCTTCGTCGATCTATTGCTCGTCTCTTCTTTTTGCTTCTTTTTCTTTTACACCCCGAAAAAGCACGTCAAGGTGCTCCGCTGGTTCGTCTTGCTCCCTTTGGCTTATTTGCTCGCCTCCTATGTCTTGACCGTTCTCAATAAGTTCGGCGCGGTGTCTTTGGACATCTATGTTCTCTATCTCTTGCCAAGCAAGAAGATATCCGCCTACGTCATCGTCCTTTCGATGCTTCTTTACCTGAAGCTGTTCAGCACCGATAAGGAAAACCCAAACGTGGATAGCAGATCCTTCGCCGTGTTCATGTCTTTTGTCATCGTCTTCCTTTGCATCATTGACGCGTTCCTTGGCTGTTTTCCTAACGCCTCGAATTTCTGCGTAGGGAGCAGCTACATGCTTTTCACTTGCATTCCGGTGGTCCTGCTTTTCGATTACAAGGCCGAAATCAAGCATCGCTGGATTTCCTGGACGCTGCCTGGGTTCTATCTGCTTGGCTATGGCACTTTGCTGTATTTTTATACGGTCGTTGTCTTGGACATCCTGAAAAAAGTGAGCGAGCTTGCCGAGGCTCTCAATGGGGCGGGTTCATAAGCCGCATCGGCTTCTGTTAGGCTCGAAAGGAAAAGCTGATCGCCGGTAAAAACATTTTGCCTTTCGTGTCCCGCGGCAAAACGCCGCTTTTTATACGCGCCGCCATTCTTTCCCTCTATTTATGCCCGAGCGCCTTTGAAATGAGTGAAACGTCTCCTCGTTAAGGCGATTCAAATTTGGGATGAGCGACCTCAAAGATAGTCTTGCAGCTTTTTCTCGCCGGATATTGTCTTTATTCGGCGGAAGGCTGCCATGCTCTTTCCCAAAAGGCCCAAACGTTTTGCTAAGTGATATCATTACGCCCGTCTTCAAATTTTTGCTGACAATGAGGTGAGAACGATGATTATCAATTTCTTAGGCGATTCCATCACCGAAGGGTCCTGCGCAGGTTCTGTGGAAGGTATTTATTCCGCGGTTTGTTGCTCTTTGATCGGTGCAAAAGAGGGGAATTATGGTTTAAGCGGCACCCGCATCGCAAGGCAAAGGGTCAATATCAACGGCAATCCCGACGAGGACTTCCTCCTCCGCGCGAGATGGATGGCGCCCTGCGATTTCCTCTTCGTTTTCGGAGGGACGAACGATTATGGGCATGGGGATGCCCCCTTTGGGAAGAGAGGAGACGCAACCCCTTGGACCTTCTATGGCGCCCTGAAATGCCTGATCGATTATCTGCTCGAGGTCAAAAATCTTAAGAAGGAGCAAATTTGTTTCGTTCTTCCGGCTTTGCGTTACGACGAGGAAAACCGCCATGGGGACGGGTCCATCTATTGGATGGATAAGCCTTCCCTGGAGGAATACCGCAAAGCGATCGTTGAGGTCTGTTCCGATTACGGAATCGATACCCTGCGCATCTCCTCCCTTCCTATGCCGGAGACCAATGCGCCAAGCGAATATCATGTGGATGGTCTTCATCCAAACGCGAAAGGGCATCGCCTTCTAGGCGAGGAACTAGCTGAGTATCTCAAGAAGAAAGGCTTCTAAATAACGCGTCCTGAAGGTCATCGTGCGTTTGACGTGGGGGCGTTTGTCAATCATGAGGGCCCTGTATCTTTTTTCAGTTCACGGTAAAGCTGGTATGGCTAGGCGCCTGCTATCCGATAATCGAGTCTGGCTTCTTCCTCTTTTTGCTAGCGTCATTAGATTTCTTAGCGCTTATGCGGAACAAGATGGACGGGCCTTCCTCTATTGACGCCAATGGGGATCCGCTTGCATTTGTCTTCCGTTGAATCATTGCTAAAAGGCATACGATTCCTTCGTAATTTTAAGTTTTGGCCTAACGAAGTTCAGAAAAGATGATTTTATTTCCTTCCAAAAGCCGCCGAACAGAAGAAAGGAAATAATTCGTGTACATCGATTGTTTTAAAAATATTGGAAAGTTAAGAAATCGGTTGACTAAAGCGCTTACATATGCTTAAGTTTGTATCAGCATGTGAGGAACTTTCATGAAAGCAAAAACCAATTTTCTCCCTCTTCTTATCCTCAACGTCCTTATTCTTAGCGCTTGCGGAGCGGCTGAAAAGCAAGGCCCCTCTTCGTCTGCCGATGCCAAAGATTCCGCCTCGGAGCGGCAGGAGGAGTCCCTGCCTTCTGAGTCAAAAAGCATTCAAGAAAGCGAGGATGCCTTTTCCTCTGAAGCGGCTGGCGGCGACGTTTCTAGCGACGGGGAAGACGGCGAACAAAGCGAATCTGGCGAGAAGGGTAGCGAAAGTTCGGAGGAACCGTCTCCAACGCCCATTATTTCCGGCAGCCTCATTTGGCTCGGCGCAGATGATGTCACATGGCCTTTGAACCATTATTTCGATCCCTTTGAAGACGTGAAAGCCGTGGATGACAAGGGGGAGGATTTTTCTTCCTTCATCTCAGTCTCCGGGCATGTCGATTACGGCAAAGAAGGCCCTTACACTTTGACCTATAAAGTGGGGGAGAGCCGGATCAGCAGGACGGTCACCATCAAAAGCGGGGCCTCGCTTAAAACTTATGCCAGCAAGAACATCTCTTTCAGCGAAAGCTTTGCGAAAGGGAGCGTGAGAAGCGGGGAGGCCGATGTCAGCAAACCCCGTTATTCCCCTTCATATATGAGCTCGCGCTTCGCGGGCAAGCCCGTTCCCACGAATAAGTGGTGGTCTTGCCTCGCCGTGCAGAACAGGGGAGGGATGAGCGGAACCATCGCCAACTCCCTCTACCCCGGAGCCTATAAGTCCGCCTTCGTCCAAGACGGCTTTGAGTTCACCGATAATGGCAAAGGCTTCGTGGAGTATATGAAAGCCGGAGCCGCGGGCAACGAGAACACCGCCGCGGTGCACGCGAACTTCTTCTCTGATTCCATTTGGAGGACGCCGAATCTCTCTTCCGCCTATCAGACCTCCGTCATCGATTACAGCGATGCCTCCGTGAAGGTCGCTTGCCGCAATGGCGGTGAAGGAAGCGAAGACGAGATGGTGGCGACGATGAGCCAAGGGGCCCCGTTCGCCTATCTTGAAATCAAAGGCAATCAGCTGCAGGGCACGTTCAGGACCGCTGGGATTACCCGTGGTTACGCCTATTACGATCTGGATGGCAACGAGATCGCCGCGAATTCTTCTTATAGCGGAAAGGCGATCATCGTAAAACTGGGCGGCGCACATTGCGGATATACCGCCACGACGTGGGGAGGCATCGGAAGCCCTACCTACAAGGATTCCTACTTCTTGCTGGTCGCGAAAAGCGGAAGTGTTTTCACCCCAGTCCATCGCGCCCATCCAGACGCCACTCTAAACGATGGACTAGACCTTGCCTTGGCGGGGAACACGGTGGCTTTTGCAACCCTTGGGGATACCGATACCTCTTTTAATGACGTCCTTTCCCAAGCCAAATCCCTTGTCCCTCACGCCTACACCAAGGTAAATGCCATCTTCTCTAGCTACCAAGTGAATCACGAGACTGGCAAAGTCATGACCGCTTTCAATGCCCAAACGGAAAAGATGGAAGGAGATGAAGATCCTGTTTTAGGGCTATTCCCCCATCAATATAAGAATTCCTCTTTGTCCCTTACTCCCTACTATCACCATGGCTTCCAAGGCAGAATTAAATTCGCCTATGCTTCTAGCTTTGCGACAACCCTCTCCTTCAATGGCATCCTGCCGAATCTTCCCCTCGCCTCTAACTTAGATAAGAGCAAGATGAAGGAATATCTTTCCTTCCTGGATGAAAACAACGTCCCGGGAAGCAGAAATTATGACAATGACACGAACGCCTACATCAATAAGAGCGCCCCTTATTGGAACGCGAAGGCCCTCTATCCGCTTGCCCAAGGCCTTTTCATCGCCGAGCAGCTGGGCGAAAGCGCGCTTTCCCTTAGCTTCAAAGACAAGCTAAGGACTGTTCTAGCCGACTGGTATAGCTACGACGCGACCATTCCAGCTCGCGACGAAAGCGCAAACCAGGCCGGGGATCGTTACTTCTATTACAATTCGGAGTATGGCGCCCTCACCTTCAGCGACGACGAGTTCAACACCTCCGGTGAGCTGAGCGATCATCACTTCACCCATGGCTATCTCGTTTACGCCGGGGCGATGCTTTCTCTTTTCGATTCCGATTTCGCTTCTTCTTACAAAGACATGCTCTCTTTTGAGGTTAGGGATTTCGCTTCCTACGACAAAGAAGATTCCCTATTCCCTTATCTTCGCTGCTTCGATCCCTACATGGGCCATTGCTGGGCGAATGGCCTCTCTTGCTTCAGCGATGGGAACAACGAAGAAAGCGAGGGCGAGGCCTTATCTGCTTGGGCGGGGGCGTATCTCTATGGGCAGCTCAGCGGAGACCAAAAGCTCATCGATGCCTCAATCTACGGCTATACAAGCGAGCTTGTCAGCGCAAAAACCTATTGGTTTGACTACGACAAGGACGTGTGGCTTCAGGAAGCCCATGATGCGCGCATCGGCTGCATGGCCATCCAGTGGGGCGGCAAATACGACTACGCAACTTGGTTTGGCGCGAACCCTAGCTTCATCTATGGCATCGAATGGTTGCCGATCGGCCATTACCTTTCCGGTTACGCTTCTAATGAAAGCGAGCGCAGCCGCCTAAAGGAAATCTACGGCCTTTATGAATCGGCCCAAGCTTCCTCTCCCACCGAGAAAACCTGGCGCGCTAACTTCGCGAGCGTCAAATCGCTTTTCGACCCGGAGGGGGCTATTTCCGACTTCGACGTCGAAGCCATGAAGAAAGAAGATTATCCTAACGAAATCGCTCTTGGCTATTATTTTGTGAACGGGAACAAGGGCCTAGGCTACCGTCAGGACGATATGAGCGTCGCTTCGCCTTACCTTAGCTTCGCCTCCTATGCGAACGGGGCTTATCTTTATAATCCGACTTCCTCCAGCGTGAAGACGAGCATTAAACTCGGCTCCATCACCAAGGAAGTCACCGTCCCAGCGAAATCCTTCCTTAAGGCCTAAGGAAAGCGAAAGCGATTTCCTAAATTAGCCTTTTAAAATAAAAAAATATCGACGCCAAGGGAAAGAAAGCGGTTACCAAAACCCCTTGTCAACCGCTTTCCTTTCCCCTAGAATATAAGCATCGATTGAAGCTGCTTACGTAGAGGCCCTTTAAGGGCAGAAAGGAAATTCTGACTATGAAAGCAAAACTTAAAGTCTTCTCTCTCGTCTCTTTGGCGTCCGTCTCTTCGATGGCCGTCCTTGCCGTCAATTCATTGGCGAATGGCGGCTCGATGAAAATGAAGGCGGGCGAAAGCAACGAAAGATCATTCACCATCACCGCGGATGCGATTCGCGAGGCATTGGGGGAAGATGGCAGCGCGACCTCCCGCAAAGCTGCGAACTTCTACGTCAACGGCATGGAATTTGCCATCAACAATGCTTATTACGCGGATGGGAAGATTAATGTTTCTGGGGGAGCGCTTTATAACGTCACTCTTGCTGGGTCGTCGGTTGGAGAGAACAAAGTCGTTGGCACGGGCTTCAAGAAGGTCGTCATCAATGGCTATGATTCCAAGACAGGCGCGAACAGCTTCTTCAAAAACGATAAATTGGCCACCATCGAGGAGCATCCTCTTGGCGCCGTGAATGAAAATCAAACCATTAATTTAGACAAAGCAAGCGAGAAGGCGGCGCGTTTTGAATTCAGTTTCGGTGCGGGAGACGGGACCTATTTCACTTCCGTCACTTACACTTACACCTGCGGCTATGCGACGCCCACCATCGACGAAATCACGGGCGATGCCTCTTCGATCGATGTCGGCGGAAAGGCAAATCTAGTTGCAAACACCTCTTATGCTACCGAAGCGGCCACGTTTACTTGGGAGAGCTCCTCGGACGCGATCGCAACCGTGAGCGGCACCGGCGCGACTGCGGAGGTCACCGGCGTCGCCGGAGGCGATGCGACCATCACTTGCACGCTTACCGATGGAACGTACACAAGCAGCGCAACCTATGAGGTCAAGGTAAACGCGGCTTCGGCGAAGCAGGAAGCCCTGATCGTTCTTGATACTTGCTCCGTCCAAGGCGCTGGAGTTTTCGTGAGGTTCAATCCGACCGCCAACGGCATGGCCTTTGGCGATAACATAGTCGCTTATTGCAATGAATTGGAAACTTCCGCGAAGGTCATTGAAGGCACCCAGAAGGTAAACAGTTCCAACTTCCAGGAACAAAGCGCAACCAGCACCACGTTCTATGTAACCCTTGATAGCGCGGCCGTGAGCGGCAATTTCGCTTTGGCCGTTTCCTTCAAAGACACGACCAATAACGTCGTTTATGCTGCGAACGTCTATTTCAAAGACGGGCAAATCGCCCCGAGCTTGACTTTGAGCGGCGCGGCTAAGGTCGTGGTTGGAAACACTGTCGAACTAATTGCCGAGAAAGGATATTTCCTTACTGGCGATGCGACTTACTCCTTTGCTTCTGACAATACGGATGTCGCGACCGTTACTTCTAGTGACAACGTCGCGACCGTAAAAGGCGTTAAAGCCGGAACGGCGAACATCACCGTGACGATGACTCTTGACGGCAAGACTTACACGTCCACCAAAGCCATTGCGGTCACCGCGGAAGCGACGGCTGCGACTGCGCTGACTCCTTCTTCGGGAGAGATTAATGGTGCTCAGTTCTGGCTTCGCGGGATAGACAACACTAAATTGGGCGTCACGGGAGAGAACTTGACGCAGATCACCACGAAGGCCAGCGTTACCGTCACATATAATGGGGACGGTGACGTTCCTGACGCCTACGCTCCCCATGTCGGCGAGAACAAGATTACCCCCAATAGCTATACCTATGAGGACATCAATTCGGACACGGTCACCCTTTATGTGCCAATTTCGATTGGGCTTGAGGCCTCGTGGGACATCACTTGGAATATTCATGTTGACATCACGAATGCCAACGGGGATGAATTCACCATCGACTGCCGTTTCGTGAAGACCACTTTTGCTCCTGGCGCTTCCGACTAAGTCCATTCTAACCCCGGGTTCTCCTTTCCCCGGGGTTTTCTTTTGCTTAAAATTTCTTTATATGCGTCAAAGTTTCTTGAACGAGCGGAAAAAAGGCAAGGCGTTGAAGCAAAGGCGCTTCCTTGCTTTTTTCTACGTTGCGCTTGGAATCCTATTCACGGGCCTAGTTGCCTTGCTGTTTGTTTTTCAAAACCGCCTCAATTACATATGGATGCTCTGCCTGTTTTGCCCACTTCTTTGTTTTTTGTTGCTTGTCTTCTTCTATTCGCTCTTCTTCCTTTCCCGCCCTTTGTCTTCTTTGCTGAAGATCTATGCGAGCTTGGAACGCAGAAAGCCCGCGGTCGCTTCTTTGACTTACTTAGGAACTAAAGAAGGCAAAGAGACGGAGCGGAACCTTACGTGCCAGGTCCTCCGTTTCGAAAACGGAGAGAGAAGGGAGATGTTCTTTTATGCCTTGGAAGAAGAGGAGATTGCTTTGAAGGCCGGACAGCGTTACGAGATAAAGGAGATCTCCTCTTTTTTGGTGGAGGCGAATGAGCTATGAACCTGAAGCCAAACAAAAGGAAGATCGCCCATTTCTTCTCCTCCTATTCCTGGATGTGGCTGCTTAGTTCCGCTTTGCTCTGCTTTGGCCTTTGGTATGGGGTATCTTCGGTGAACGCTCCAAGAAAAGAGGAGACTTTCGCTTATTTTTTTGAAGCTTATGAGCTTAAGGAGAACTCAATTGCAGAAAAGAGCAGGGAGGTGTGTCCTTCTTTGCTTAAAGTCGATGTTTACGAGGCCTCTCCGGATGAGAGCCTATTGACCACCAAGTTCTCTTCCTTTGGGCTGACTTCCGATTTTTTGCTTCTATTGGAAAGCGACCTGGATGAAATGAAAGACGTCATCAAAAGCAACCTCAAGAGCCTAGACGAATCCTCGTTCTCTTTCGGGAACGACGTTGAGGCCTATGAGGCATACGGGGAGACCTTTGCCTTCAAGCTGCATGATGGGGAAAACGAGGAATACAATGCCAGATTCGTTTCGAACTCCCTTTTCGATTTTGGGGATAAGCAGAAGTCGTTTTATGTTTGCGTCCCTCTTGATTCCGTCCATTACGGGGAGAAAACGGACTATGGTTTTGATCTGGTGTCTGCCTTCTTCAAAGGGGAGCTTCTATGAACGGGGATCTGCCTAGAAACAGGATGGAGGCTTTGAAACTCGCCCTTAAGGAGAATCCTTGGAGATTCGTCCTGCTTTCCCTTCTTTCCGCCCTCTTCGCTTTGCCTCTTTTCGCCTACGTCTTTTATTTTTCCTTTGTCTTCTCCTTCCCGGAAGGGAATGTGTACGCGCTTCTTTTCTTTTATCTTGGCTACGTTCCTTGCCTTTGCCTCTTTTTCCTAGGGCAGGGTGGTTTGTTCTACAGCCTTAAGAAACTTTCTTTCCTTGAAGGGGTGATCTTGCCCGAAGATTTCTTTTCTGGGGTAAAGAAGAACGCGAAGGAGAGCCTGCTCACCGGGCTTTTCCTCGGGATCAATTACTTCGTCATCAAGCTTTTTTTGGCTTATCTTCCCAGCCTTTCTTTGGGGGCGATATGGAACGTGGTTTTAAGCGGAGTCGCTTATTCGCTTCTTTTCTTGCTTTCAATCCCATTGCTTTTCGTCATGCCTCAGGCCTCGTTGTATTCTTCTTCTTTCTTCTTGCTTTATCTCAATGGCTGGAGATTCTTCTTGGGGAAGTTCATCTCCAATTTAGGCATATACCTCCTGCTTCTTTTGCCTTATATCCTTTTTGAGTCGCTGCCTTATCTCGCCGTTTTCATTCTCGCCGCCTTGCTTCTAAGCCTTTTCTATTTCGCCTTTTCCGTTTTTGTCTTCGTGCTTTATTCCCACGCCATTTTCGACAAGACCATCAATGCGAAACAGTTTCCTGAGCTTATTCGAAAAGGCCTAGGAAAATAAGCTGAGTTTCCTTGATTTTCTTTTGTTTCCCAAATTTTGTCCCCGTGTTACAATCCTTCGGGAAAGGGGTTTCCTAACGAGGAAGCCGCACGCTTATATGAGAAACATCACTATTTATGATATTGCCAAGAAGACCAAGCTTTCCCCCAGCACTATCTCGAAGGCTTTAAACGATTATCCTACGATCCCCGAAGAGACCAAGAAAAAAATCGCCAAGGCCTGCAAAGAGATGGGTTATATCCCAAACGTCTCCGCGAAAGCCCTGTCGAAGAAAGCGAGCCGCAACATCGGGATCCTCGCTTATTTCGGCTTGGACATCTCCCCCTTTAAGATGCCTTTGTTCACCGGCATCCTGGATTCTTTCCAACAAGAGATGAACGAGAGGAATTACGACCTTCTCTTCATCGGCAGGAGCGTCGCGGGAAGAGAAGGGACTTTTTACGAGAACTGCGTCAGCCGCGACGTCGCAGGCGTTCTTCTTTTCGGAAGGCTGGATTCCAAGGAGATGCAGGAGGTGATTGATTCGCCCTTGCCTAGCGTTGGCTTCGACTACGGGGGGAGCAAAATCACCAGCGTCACCTCCGACAACTATTCCTCGGTGAAAGCTCTCACCCAGCATCTTCTTAAGAACAGCCACCGGAATATTGTTTTCCTCCATGGCGAGGATAATTATCCTACCAGAGAAAGAATCAGGGGTTACTTGGGCGCTTTTGAGGAAGCGGGCATCGAGCCTCCTAGGGAAGGCCTAGTCGAAGCAAAATATCTCGATAAAGAGTCCGTGAAGAATCTGACCTCGAACTTGATCAGAAGGGTCAATCCGCCTAGCGCTATCCTTTTCCCGGACGACAGTTCGGCGATCTCGGGGCTTGAGGCCATCAAAGAAGCTGGGCTAGAGTGCCCCAAAGACATCTCCGTCTGCGGATTTGACGGCATCGAAAGCTCGCAGATCGTCACCCCTCATCTCACCACCGTGAGGCAAGACGTCAGCAAAATCGGCAAGACCCTTGCCCGTGAATTGATCCTCGCCTTGGAGCAAAGAGAGAATTACGTCGCTCGCCAAATCGAGATTGAAAGCGCGCTCCTTCTTGGCCAATCCACTGGCAAAAAGGAGTGATCTTTGCATCAAAAAGACCAATTTGGGGACGGGATTTCCCCAGGGTCTTCTTTTTTATTTGCCTAAATAGAGCAAAGAGGCATCGTCAAAGCAGGCTTTTGCACCATTTTCGAGGCAAAGGTTGATGGAAAGCTCCTTCGCCCCCTTGGCGATGACGACTTCCTGAGAATAATCCTTCCATCCCTCCTCTAATTCGAGAATCGCTTTCTCTTTGGCTTTCTTGCCATAGACGATCTCGATATAGGCTTTGCCCGTTGCGCCTAGCTTGTTCGCGGAGATGCTTAGCTTATAACGGTAGCCAGGATAGGCGAGAGGGAGCGTCTGCCCGACGTAGGTGTTGTTCCCATCGTCTTCGATGAGCATCGAATGGGAGCCTTCCTTCCCCTCATCGCTCAGACTCACTTTGCCCTCGCCCGATAGAAGATCCCAACCGGTGTACTTGCTGCCGTCTACGACCGATTCCCCGATAGTCTCAAAATCCCCGTTTACGATTTTGTTTTTGTTTTCCGTCTCTTTGACATCGATTGTCTGAATGCTCGATTTGCTGGGATCGGTATGCGTGTAGGCGGGATTCCCCGTGGCTTCGGTCACGTATTGGGAGGAAAAGGAGAAAGGGGCGTAAGAAATCTCATCGATCAGCATGTATTCCGTGTCAAAGCAAGGTGCGCCGGCCCAAGAAGGGCACCAAAGCCCAACCCAAAGCGGCATGGCCGTCTCGGGGACGCAGCTGCCTTCGATCGAGGTGATGAGCTGGCCGTCGAAAAACCAGTCGACGCGCTTCTCGTGGGTTAAGGGGTAATCCGTGTACCAGTCGAAGGTGTAGGTATGGAATTCGCCGTCGTTGATGTAGCTGATGGAGCTGACGTCGATGTCGTTGCTTTGCTTGTTGGTATGCGTGGTCCAAGTGGTGCACCACTCGTTGCTGTATTGCCCGTTCCCTCCTAATTCGATGTCGATTTCGTTTTGGCTAGTGGCCTCGGAGCCCGTCTTGCAATAATAGGTCCACATCGCGGTGACCGCGCCTTGCCTGGGCATGGCTTTCATCTTGATTTCATAACGTCCGGGGTAAAGGAAATTCTTGCTCATGATGCAGGCGCCTTCGGCTTTCGTCATGCCTGACTTGGCTTTGGAAAGGTCGCTGTCTTTGCAATATGCGCCTCTAGCGCGCACGCCCAAATAGGTAGAAGAGCCATCTTGGACGTAGAAGAGGTTGCGTGCCCGCACCCCGTTATGCCAATCTCCCGCGCCGCCCGCGTCCCAATATCCGTCGATCACCCACCAGGAGGAATCATCCATCTTTCCCGAAGAGAAATCCTCATCGAAAGAAAGCCCGCAATCTTTTTCGTAGCCTACGCGGTTCTCCACGTCTTTGTAATATGCGTCGCCATCAAAAGCGACGGGCTGTATCAAATCCCCCTTGTTTCCATTCTCTTCCTTGCCTTGAGAGCAGGAAGCGAGGCTCAAGGCGCTCGCGGCGAGGGGCAGCAAGAGGACAATTCTCTTTTTCATGTTGTGACTCCTTAGAAATCGGTTTCCTAACAAAAATTTAGCATTTGCACGCAAGAAATTCAACGAGGAGCAGAAAATATTGAAAGCCCTTCCAAAAAATGATTGAAACCCAAAAAACGATTCCTTAAAATAAGGGCATTGAGAAACCGATTTCCTAAATCGGCTTGAATGAGGAAGAAAACATGAACAAAACTTTGAAAAGGATGCCCATCTTAGCTTGTCTTGCTCTGACTGGCGCTCTCGCCAGCTGTTCCCAAGGCGGAGGAGAGACCAAAGCCGAGGATGAGCTTTGGATCTGCGCCTACGACGGAGGATATGGCAGAGAGTGGCTTGAGAATATGGCCGCCGCCTTCGCCGAGAAGACCGGCATCAAAGTCCATGTCGATCTCGACACGACCGTGCTTGACCGCATCGAGAGCAACCTCAAGGACGGCGGCGATTACGACATCTACATGTCTCATGACATCAACTGGCGAAGCTATGCGGCTTCCGGCTGGCTCGCCGATCTCGATGATGTTTACAGCGCCACCGTCGAAGGGACGAATAAGACATTCGAGCAAAGATGCGTGAGCGGGGCTGCCAAAAACTCCAAACTCACCGTGAACGGGGAAGAGCATTACTACAAAGTCTGCTACACCCAAGGGGCCGGCGGATTCGTCTACAATATCGACATGTTCGAGGAGAACGGATGGAAAGTCCCGACGACTTACGCGGACCTCGTCTCCCTTTGCAACACCATCGTGAGCGCCAACCTCACCACCTCCACCCATAAGAAGGTCGTTCCTTTCGCTTGGAGCGGCAGCGACCGCCAGTACTATTGGGACTATCCCGTCTTCGAATGGTGGGCGGAACTCGCTGGCATCGAAAAGATTGAGAAGATCCTCGAATACAAAGGCTCGGACGGGAAATACACGACGGGCTATGAGATGTATAACCCCGATACCTACTACGCCGAATTCAAGCAGGCCTATCAAATGTGGTGGGATCTAGTCGCGAGCAACTCCGCCAACAGCACCTCCACTAGTCGCGCCGATTCTTTAGGCAAGGCGCAGACCTCCTTCATCAACGGCGAAGCCGCCATGATTCCTTATGCCCAATGGGCCAAGTACGAGCTTGAAAACACGAACGAAGGCGAGCTCGATTTCGACATTGCCATGATGAAGACCCCGAAGGTCACCGCGGATGCGGAAGAGGTGAACTACCTCGTCGGCTTCGGCGATTCGGTCATCGTCCCATCAAATTCCCCCAACATCGCTTTGGCTAAGAAATTCATCTCCTATATGGCGACGAAAGAGGCCTGCCATGATTTTGTCAAGGACGCCAAAGGCGCTTTCCTCGCCTTTGATTACAACGACGTCGATTTGAGCGACATTGAGAAAGACGATCCCTACATCAAGTCGATCCATGAGAAACTCTCCCATACGAATTTTTCTCTCGTCTCGCAGAATCCGATAACCTATCTCACCACGAACAAGGTCATGCCTTGGGTCAACAATGAATATTATTACGTCAAAGCGGCCTCCGATCCCTCTAGCTACACCGCAGACATCGTCACCAAAGCGGTTTACGAAGCCGCGAAGAGCGGCTGGGCAAGCTGGTGCCGCACCGCGAGTTTGAGCGACTGATATGACTTTGGTGAAGAAAGCCCCAAACAACGCGAAAAGAAAGACCAACCACTGGGCGGTCTATCTTTTCGTCGCTTTGATGCTGCTTTACCCCGTCGCTCATTTCTGCTTGATGTGGTTTGGAGTGAACATAAACTCCATCTTCTTAGCCTTCAAGCGCCCGAATGGGAACGGGGTGCTGGTCTGGAATCTTTCTTTGTGGGATGGCACTTCCTCTTGGTGGGATGCCCTTTTCTACAACTTCAAGACCCTTTTCATGGGCTTCAGCGATTCGACGCAGTATCCGATTTACCTCAATTCAATGATGTATTTCGTGATCTCTTGCTTGATTACCTTGCCCATTTCCTTCTTCTTCAGCTACTTCGTTTTCAAAAAAATCGCCGGCAGCGCCTTTTTCAAGGTGATTTTCTACATCCCTTCCATCATGCCCTTGCTGATTCTGTGCATGGCATACAAGTATTCTCTTTCTCCAGGTGGATTGATACCGGGTCTTCTCGATGCGATTCATGTGGGATACGGCGATTTTTTCCTTGACCTCTTCGTCAACACCGCCTCTAAGCAATGGGCCGTATGGCTTTTCTGCATCTGGGCCGGCATCGGTTACGACGTCATCTTGCTGACTGCGGGCATGTCCCGCATCCCGCGAGATATCTTGGAGAGCTGCAAAATGGACGGGGTCAATCCCTTCCGCGAGTTCTTCAAGATCATCGTCCCGTTGACTTGGCCTACTTTCACGACTCTTTTCATCTTCGGGATGATGTCTGTCTTTAATGTCACTTTCCAGCCTTTCTTCCTTACTTCGGTCGACAAAGACACTCAAACCATTGGGCTTTATATCTACAACGCCTCGAAGGGCAGCGGTCTCCATGAGCCTGCCACGATGGGCCTTTTCTGCTCGCTTGTGGGGGCGCCGATCATCTTGGGCGCGCGCTCTTTGCTCAATAAATGCTTCAAGAATGTGGGGTTCTAAACGATGAACGCGGCAACTTACAAAATCCTGAAAGCCCTCGAAAAGAACGGCGACGCGCGCAAAGCCGATGGCTACGCTCGCAAACACGATATCCTCTATAAGCGTCACGGCGGGGAGAAAGCCCTCTTTATCGCGATGGGGGTTCTCTTCACGATCTTCGCGATTTCCTTCATCTTGCCTTTCCTTTGGATTCTGATGAATGCCTTTAAGGGGACCAAAGAATTCGCGACCGACTCTTTGGCCTGGCCTTCTAGCTTCAACTTCAATAATTTCGTTAGCGCCTGGAATTTCTCCAGCAGGGCGACATCTGGCTACACTTTCCTTCAAATGATCGGGATGTCCGTCCTCGTCGCGGGAGGAGGCACGATTGCCACCGTCCTCACGAGTTCCTGCGCTGCTTGGGTCGTCGCCAAATACCGTTTCCCCGGCAGAAGCGTCATCTTCGGGGTCGTTATCTTCTCCCTCATCGTCCCGATTGTCGGGGCGCTTCCTAGCCAGATGCAGCTCATGCGCTCCTTGCATCTCACCGATTCGGTGATCGGATGCATCTTCCTCTATTCCGGGGGCTTCGGGAGCAATTTCCTTTTGCTCTACAGCTTTTTCAAAAACCTTTCTTGGACTTATGTCGAGGCGGCGAAGATCGACGGAGCGAGCGATTTCCGCATCTTCGTGCAGATCATCGTCCCGATGGCCAAAGGCCCGATGACCGCGGTCACCATCTTGACCCTCATCGGACTTTGGAACGACTACATCACCCCTTCGCTTTACCTTCCTAAGCAGCCGACCATTGCCTATGGCATCTATCTCATGCAGTCGACGATGGTGGACACAAAGCAGAATTACCCGCTTTTCTTCGCGATCATCATCCTCACCATGATCCCCATCCTTCTCATCTTCGTCTTATTCAACAAGACGATCATGGAGAACACCTCCGTTGGAGGACTTAAAGGCTGATCGGGGGTTCTACCCCAAACAATACAAATAGGGAAAGGAGAATTAACATGAAAATAAAAACCCTGTTGTTATTAAGCGCCAGCGCCTTGATGCTCGCTTCCTGCGGAGGGAACGAGAACAAGGACAGCGAAAAGAAAGGCGATGAGTCAAGTCAAGTAACTCCGCCTTCCTCGGAAACCAGCAACGACAAAGAAAGCAGCGCCGGGGACGATGTCTCTAGCGACGAAAGCCAGAAGGAGGAAAAATCCTCCGAAAGCGCAGGCCAAGATGATAGTTCTGAGCCGAGGCCCGCTGAGAAGGCAAACCTCTTCTATCAAGATGGCGACATCCTGATTGGACAGGGCGAGACCGCGATGAGCAACGGCCAAATCGGATGCTGGTTTGGCGATGGCGGAAAAGTGACCGCCTTTACCCACGCAAACGGCAAATACAGCCTCTCTTATGCGGCCGCTGGCCAATGGTATGGCGTCCAGGTCTTCTATAAGCTGCCTTATTCGGTCGCCGGCGACTCCTATCACATCGAAACAACCTTCCATAGCGATACGGCAGGCACGTTCACCATCAACAACGAGACCATCACCGTTGAGGCGAATACCGACTACTCCTATTCAAAGGATTTCACGACTACCTCTGCCACCGTCATTTCCATGCAGCTTGGCGTAAATGGGACCAGCGTAATGGGCGGTTCCTTGCTCACCTTCACAGATCCCGTCATCAAAGACAACGGGGACAACAAGTACCATAAAGTCACCTTCAAAAACGGCGATGTCGCGGTCAAGGAAATCCAAGTCAGAGACGGCAAGACCGTCAAGGCTCCTGCTGATCCAACCGCCCCCGAAGGCCAGATCTTCGATGGCTGGTATGACGGGGAAACCAAATTCTCTCCTGATGCCGTCATTAGCAGCCCGAAAACCTATATCGCCAAATTCGCCGACGCCTCATCCTCCAAAAAAGTCACTTTCAAGACCGCGGACGGGAAAGTGCTTAAAGAAATCGACGCCGTCTCCGGCAAGACCATCACGGCTCCGACGGATATCAGCATCTACGCTTATTCGATCGTCGGCTGGCTGACCACCGAGGGAGCGCCCTTCGATTTCGCCACCCCAATAAGCGATGATCTGACTCTCATCGCAAAAACCCAGATCAGCCCGACGACCTATTTCAACGCCGCGGATACGGGATATGCCATCCCAAGCCAGCATTGCTCGGTAACGGATGAAGGCGCCTACAAGGTAAGCGGGCTCACCCCTTATAAGTCCGACTCGTGGATGATTCAAGTGAATTTTGCACCCATTCCTGCGGATGAGGCGAAAGAATATACAATCAGCTTCGCCTATATGGTCAACAGCGACAAGGCTAAGGCCCAGGTGTTTTCCGGAACGACTTATGGGAACGTCCTCCTTTTGACCAAGTCGACCGCCTTCCAAACCGCTTCGATCACTTTCACCGGACCTCTTGGCGAAGGCGATAAGAAACTAACCTTCGAGCTTGGCGCGATCGACGACGTCGAAACCATCGAATTCCAAGTCAAAGACGTCGTCTTGACTTCGAAATAATTTGCTCGGCCTTCCTCTTCGGAGGGCCTTGCGCAAAGGGAGACTCATCCTCTCTTTGCGCAAGGCAAATGGCCAGAATTGGAGATAAATATGAAAAAACTAAGCAAAACTCTCTTCGCTCTCGCTTCTTTCGCCCTCTTAACTTCCTGCGGGGATAACACCCCGGCCCTAGACGTCGCCAAAGACGTCTTCGACAACGGGAAAGTCTATTTTGAGGTGGGAAGCGAGGAGAACGTTTCGGTGAAAATCGATATCGCCGGGACTATCAGCGGGATCAGCTGCGGCAGAACCAAAGCGGAAGCCGGCCAATACTCATACAAAGACGGCATTCTCACCTTGGCGGGCGGCTTCGTAAGCAAACTCACTTTCGGAGAAAAGGACATTCGCATCACCGCCGATAAGACCACGACGGTCAAAGCCCTTGTCTGCACCAAAATCATCAAGACGGCAGAAGATTTCCAAAACATCAACGAAAACCTCGACGGGACCTATGTGCTAGGGAACGACATCGATCTCTCCTCGATTGATAATTTTGAGCCCCTTGGCCGTTACGTCTCCGAGGAAGACACCTCAAACCATTATTTCCATGGCATCCTTGAGGGAAATGGCCACACCGTTAAAAACGCGACCGTCTATTGGAGCGACAGCGTTGGCTCAAACAAGAATGTTTATGGGGGCTACGGGACGAAGTTCACCGACGTCGCCCACGTCAATGGCGACAACATCGGCCTCTTCCAGATCATCGGCAGCGCCGGAGTCGTCCGCAACGTGAATTTCAGCAACATCAAAGTCAGGGGCAGGACAATCGTCGGCGTCATCGCGGGAAACTGCGCAGGCACCGTCTATAACTGCACCATCGATTCGAAATGCAAAGCGGAGATGGGCACCCATTTCTATGACGATGACTGCAATATGGGAGGCGCTTTCGGAATCGTCGGCGGTTCGGGGAACGTCTATAACGTGGTATCGAGCGTTTCTGACCTTGTCCTTGGAGGCAAAGGGGATGGAAGCGACGACCAAGGCGTTTACATTGATTACAGCGACGACTACAAAGGCAAGACCGATGGGAATGGCTGGGATCATGTGAATGACGAATCTTGCAATTGGTGGAGGTTCTGCGCGGTCGACAAAGTCGATTCGAAAAACAGCAAGATCATGGATAGCAATGGGGCGCCAAGCAATGGCCAATACGCCTTTGTCGGCAAATGCTGGGGCAGCGTGTCCAATTGCGTCGCCAAATCCTTCAATTATGCCCCGATGAACGAGTCTTCCCGCGCGATTTATTTCGGGCAGACCCATCTTGGAGCGAATAAACCCACCTCGGGCGAAAGCGATATGGGCACTCTCTCCAATTGCCAAATGCTAAGCGACGAGGCGATGAAGAAAGCCGAGAACTATTCCTCTTTCGACACCTCCGTGTGGAACATCAAGGACGGCGCCGTGCCTAGCTTAATCGAACAATACACCTACCTTCCTGCCAGCCAGGAATAACTTAAATTCCATCAGGAGACTTTATGGTCAAATATTCTTTTCGCGGTTCACGTTTCATCGTCGAGGATTTCACCTCGGCCAAGACTTTTGCAAGCTTCCTCCCGGCGGTAGCGGGGGAAGACGGCAAGCCCCTTTGGGCATTCTACGCCAACGTCGGCCAATGCATGGGCGGTTTCGGGGTGAACAGCAAAGAGACCCCGATCACTCCTTTTGACTCGGCGAATCTCGCTTATAGCAACATTCCCGTTAAGGGCTTCCGGACTTTCTTGAAAATCAACGGGGAAGTCTATATGCCTTTCTTCGCGAAGAAAGACGCGGCAAAAAGAGTCATGGACATTGGCCAAAGCGATTTTTCAATCTCAGAAGACAATGGGATCTACCGGATGGAAGTGACCTATTCTTCCTTGAGCCATCATCCTTACGCGGCTCTTCTAAGAGAGGTCTCCTTCACGAATGTCAGCAATGAAGAATACGACATCAGCCTCGTCGATGGCACTCCTGTTTTTTTCCCGCTTGGGCTATCGAATTTCTGCTATAAAGAGCTCGTCTCTTTGATGGCGGCTTATTGTGAGGTTCTCGAGTTGGAGGAGAACTCCCCCTTTGTGCGCTTCAAAACCTCAACGGGCGATAATTCGGTCGTCACCGCAGCGATTAACGGGAACGCTTTCGTCTCCGTGGACGAAAACGGCAGGAGGCTAACCTCCATCGTGGATCCCTCCATGGTGTTCGGGGACGATGCGAGTCTATTGACTGTTGAGCCTTTCTCTCAGGATGAGGAATCCTTTTTGTCCTATCCTCAGCAAAAGGAAAACAAATTGCCATGCGCTTTCTCTTACGCGAAGAAGACCCTTAAGCCCGGCGAAAGCTACCGTTTCCTCAGCGTTTATGGTTCCTTTGACGATGAGCTTAGCTGGCAAAAAGCCTTGGACGAGATCAGCCTTCGCTGGGGCGAGAAGCAAATCAAAGAGACCTCGAAGCTCATCGAGAGCCTGCTTTCTCCCTGCGACGTCCATACGGCTTATCCCCTTTTCGATTTGACCTGCAAGCAGAGCTATTTGGATAACAACCTCCGCGGAGGGTTCCCCGTGCTGCTTAACGATGGGAAAGCGGGGCAGCCTTACTACCTTTACGGCCGCAAGCATGGCGACATGGAAAGAGATTACAACTCTTTCGTCATGCCTAGCCGCTACTATTCTAGCGGCCCCGGCAATTTCCGCGACGTGAATCAAAACAGAAGGAGCGACCTTTATTTCTCTCCTTTTGTCAAAGATTACAACATCAGGCTTTTCTTCTCGCTCATCCAGGCCGATGGGCAGAACCCTCTCAACGTTCAAAGCGAGGCCTTCGTCCTCGATGACGGGGCGGACCTTTCTTTCTTAGGCAAGATAGAAGGCAGGGACGAGTTGATCTCCCTTTTGAAGCATTTCAGGCCCTTTGAACTGTATACCTATCTCCGCGATTCCTTGAAGTTGGAGAAAAATGAGGCGGATGCTTTGTTCAGCCAATGCCTAGGGGTCTGCCACCAAGTCGTCGAGGGAAACTTCGGCGAAGGCTATTGGGTGGACCATTGGACTTACAACGTCGATCTTCTCGAATCCTATTCCTCCGTCTATCCCGATAAAGAGGAAGAGCTTTTCTTCGGTTCGGATTATCCCTATTTCTATTCCCCTGTTTATGTTGAGCCCCGCGAGGAAAAATACTGCCTCAATAACGAAGGCAAGCCGAGACAATACGGGGCCATTGACCTCAATGCGAGCAAGAAATGGTGCGAAGCCCATCGTTTCGATTTCAATCAAACCGCTTATCTGAAAGACGAAAAAGGGAAGATCGTCAAGACGAACCTCGCAGGCAAGATCATCAATCTCATCCTTGTCAAATTCTCGACGCTGGATTCCTGTCAATTGGGCATTGAGATGGAATGCGAGAAGCCAGGGTGGAACGATGCGATGAATGGCTTGCCGGGCTTGTTCGCCTCCGGGCTGAGCGAGACGGTAGAGCTTCTGCGCCTCGTCAATTATGCGAGAAAGCACCTATCCCCTTTCGAAAACGCATGCATGCCCTTCATGAATGAGCAATTCATCTTCTTGAAAGGCATTGAGGACAACGTGAATGCCTTCCTTTCCTCCAAACTCCCTTCCTTTGAATTTTGGGACAGGGAGAGCTCGCTGCGCGAAGCCCTTCGAAGCAATTTGAAGGAATGCTCCAGCGGGGAGATGAAGGAAGTCAAGATAGCTTCCATTCTCCCTCTTCTTCGCCAAATTGCGTCGATTCTAGAAAAAGGCATCGACAAAGCAAAGGAAATCGGCGGGGGCATCTTGCCCAGCTATCTTCTTTATGAGCCTACCTCCTTCACGAAGACCGGCAAGAAGAACCATATGGGCTTAGAGACCATCAAAGTCGGCGGATTCAAGCTCGTCACGATCCCCGTTTTCCTTGAAGCTTCCGCTCGCGCTTTCAAACTCGGCAAAGAGGCGATGAGCGAGAAGGACTACGCCTCCATCAAATCCAGCGGCGTCTATGACGCGAGGCTTCATTTCTACAAGACCTGCGCGCCGATAGATGATGCCCCCTTTGAAATCGGGCGCGTTCATGCCTTCACCAAAGGCTGGCTCGAAAGAGAATGCAACTTCCTTCACATGGACTACAAGTACCTCCTTGGGCTCCTTAAGGGAGGGTTCTATGAGCAGTTCTATTCCGAGCTTCCCACGAACCTTGTTTGTTTCATGGATCCCTATGTCTACGGCAGAAACCCCGCAGAAGCCAGCTCTTTCATCGTTCCTAGCTGCAATCCGAACAGGTCGCTATGGGGACGAGGGTTCTTCGCTCGTCTCACCGGAGCGAACGCCGAGTTCCTCAATATGCTCTGCATACTCTTCCTTGGAGAAGACCTATTCAAGATCAAAGAAGGCGAGTTAGCCTTCGCCCTTTCTCCAAAGCTAAGCGCCTCTTTCTTCGATGAGAAGAACGAAGCCTCCTTCTTGCTTTTTGGGAAAACCGAAATCGTCTACCACAATCCCGAGCGGTTGGATTGCTACAAAGGGGTGGCGCTTTCCTATTCTTTGGATGGGAAGGAACATATAGGCGAGGTCAAAGGCGAGGATGCCATTTCTATCCGCGAGGGCAGGGTCAAGCGCATCGACGTGAGGATCGCCCATGAATAAAAAAGCCTGGCCTCTTGCTTTGGCGCTTCTTTCATTGGCTTCTTGCACCCTTTCTTTCAACGTTGACCCATCTTCTAAAAATCGTGATGAAACTTCCTGCGACCTTGAGGAAAGCAAAGAAGGGGAAATTTCGTCTGAACGATCAGACGCTTCCTCTTCTGAAGGAATCATCGATTCCAAAGAGAACGTCCCTTCTTCCTTTAGCGAAGAGTCCTCCCAAGGGAAGAACGTCTTCTATGACGGGGGTTTCTTGGAAGGAGGGGAGAGCGATTCCTCCGCTAATCCCGGCGCCTGCTACCTTTGGTATGGCTATAACTGCGGGGGAGAGGTGAGCAGCAAAAGCTCAAGCGAAGACGAATACCGCATCTCCTATAAGGCCTCTTTGAATTGGTGGGCGGTGCAGCTTTTCTATCAAGCTCCCTATGCTGAGGAAGGGGAGGTGCTTACCATTTCCACCTCTTTTTACAGCGATGTCGAAGGGAAAATCACCGTCAACGGCGAGGCCGTAGCCCTCAAGGCAAATTCTTATACCCCTTATGAGAAAACCATCACGACAAGCGCGAATAGCCAAGGGTATCTCTCGACGTTCTCCATTCAGCTTGGCGTGGATGGGATTGGCTTTTTGAAAGGCGGCGTCTTCGCGATGAAAAAGCCCACCATCCGGAGCGAAGACGCTTATCATACGGTGAGTTTCTTGGACAAAGGAAAGACCTTGAAGAAAATTGAGGTAAAGGAGGGGAAAACGGTTGCGCCTCCTCCTTCTCCAGAGCCTGATAGCGGCTATAGCTTCTCGGGATGGGAAGATAATGGGGTTATCTATAGCTCCTCTTTGGCGATTACCCGCCCCCATTCTTTTTCTTCGGTCTATAAGCAGGGCGAAAGCACCATCTCTTCCTATGTTCCTGAAGGCTACTCTCTCGTTTGGAACGATGAGTTCAACGGGGATTCCCTTTCTTCAAGCAATTGGTCCTGCCAAGTCGGGAACGGTTATGAATACGGCATCTGGGAATGGGGCAACGCCGAGAAGCAATATTACAAAGAAGAAAACGCGTGCGTCAGCGATGGGGCGCTGAGAATCACCGCCAAAAAAGAAACCACGACCTACGGATCCACAACTTATCGTTATTCCTCTGCGCGCTTAAGAAGCTACAACAAAGTCCATTATCATTACGGCTATATCGAAGCCCGCATCAAAATGCCTTTGGGCACGGGTGTATGGCCGGCTTTCTGGATGCTTCCCGAATCCACTTACAACGGGAATGGCTGGCCCCATAGCGGCGAGATCGACATCATGGAATGCAGAGGCAGGCTCAGCAATCAGTCAACCTCCGCGCTTCATTATTCCGCGGACGGCTCAAGCAACGACGCCTATCAGACCGGGACGAATTCCTCCTTCGGAAGCATTGATTCTTACCATTGCTACGGATTGCTATGGACGCAGGATTCCATCGCTTTCATGGTAGACGGAATGACTCATCTGACCGTGAAAAGCTCAACATGGTTGGGCGGCTATGGTGGAGGCGACCCCTTCTCTCAGGATTTCCACATCCTTTTCAATCTTGCGATCGGGGGCAAGTTCGATGAGGGAAGAGAGCCCGATTCTTCCTTCTCCAGCGCGGAGATGAGCGTTGATTACGTGAGGTGGTACCAAGCATGAAAAAATACCTAAATCTGTTTATGATTCCTTTATTGCTAGGCTGCGGCGGAGAAGCAAACGATCCCAAGAAGCTCGATGGCTATGAGCTTGTTTTCGAAGATGATTTCGAAGGGGATAGCCTCAACACCGATATTTGGACCTATGAGACCGGGAACAACGGCGGATGGGGGAACCAGGAACTTGAGTATTACACCAAGGACAACGCCTCAGTGAAAGACGGCGTGCTCACCATCACCGCGAAGCGAGAAGAGAAAGAAGGGTATCACTTCACCTCTAGCCGCATTAAAACCGCCGGGAAGGCTTATATCACCTATGGGCGAATCGAAGCGAGGATCAAACTGACCGCGGGCAATGCTCTTTGGCCGGCTTTTTGGATGATGCCAGAAAGGAATTCCGGCTGGCCGCAAGATGGCGAGATCGACATCATGGAGAACAAGGGAAGCGACCCGTACACGACTTCCAGCGCCGTCCATTATCTCAATACGGCAAGGCAGCATGAATATCAAACGGGCACCTATTCCTGGAGCAAAAGGAAAAACGAAGGTTCGATTGAAGACTATCATGTCTATGCTCTTGTTTGGGATGAAGAAGGGATGACTTTCTTTGTTGACGAGCATCAGAAGCTCTATGTCCCAAAAAGGGTTTATCATCCGGAGAATGGGGTTTACGAAGGAGATGGGAACGAACCTTTCAACAAGGATTTCTATGTGATTCTCAACTTCGCAATCGGAGGCAATTTCGATTCCGGCCACAGCGAGCCCGACAAGGATTTCGAATCTGCGACGATGGAAGTCGATTACGTGAGGATGTACGCTTTCGCCTAAGGAGGCCTCTTATGGACAAAACCGATTACAAAGCGACTTATTTGAAAGAGAAAGAAGAGCGGAAGAGAAGAGACGCCGCCTATAAGGCGATGGAGAAGGAAGAAAAGGCCTCCTCCAAACTTTCCCATGTTTATGAGGGGGATAGCTATCTCTCTTGTCAGCATCTCAACAAGATTTATTCCAATCGCGTCCAAGCGGTCTTTGACTTTGATCTGGAAATCAAAGAGGGCGAGTTCATTGTCCTTGTTGGCCCTTCTGGATGCGGAAAATCAACAACCCTACGCATGATCGCAGGACTTGAGGACATCACCGGAGGGGATCTCTATATCGAGGGCAAATACGCGAACCGGCTCGATCCTAAGCAAAGGGGCGTGGCGATGGTTTTCCAAAGCTATGCGCTTTATCCTCATTTGAGCGTTTATGAGAATATGGCCTTTGGCTTAAGAGGAACCAAAGGACGCTATCCAAACTATATCGTTTCCGAAGAGAAGCAAGCGGAGATCAAAGCTCGTTACCTTGAAAGCGTCCTTGCTTTGAAGCAGGAGCTTAAGGAAGCTAGGAAAGAAGACAAAGCCGCCCTTCGTTTAGCCATAAAGCAAAAGAAAAGAGAGAGGGATGAAGAACTCTTCGCCTCCCTGGAAAAAGAAAAAGACCAAGCCGGAAACCTTATCCTGAAGGAAAGGAAAATCAACTCCTTAGAGATCAACCACGAAGTGATGAAAGCCGCGAAAGCCCTGCAAATCACGCCTTATTTGGACCGAAAGCCAACGGCTCTCTCCGGCGGACAATGCCAAAGGGTCGCCTTGGGAAGGGCGATGGTTCGCAATGCGAAGATCTTCCTTCTTGATGAGCCGCTTTCGAATCTTGACGCCAAACTGCGCGTTGCCATGAGAAGCGAGCTCGTCCGTTTGCATGATGAGCTTGGCATGACCATCCTCTATGTCACGCACGATCAGACTGAAGCGATGACGATGGCGGATCGCATCGTCATCATGAAAGATGGAGTCATTCAGCAAATCGGAACTCCTTTGGACGTTTATCAAAGGCCGGAGAACGTCTTCGTCGCGACTTTCATCGGCTCCCCGACGATGAACATCAGGAAGGCCAAGGTCAATGGGAAATCCCTTTGCTTAGGCGAGGATTCCTATGAACTCAGCGAAGACGAGCTTAAGGCAATCGAAAGCTTCTACGAGAAGAAGAAAGAAGATCTAGAGGCGCTTAAATCCGAACGATTGAAGGATGATGATTTGGCGAGGGTTGAAAACGAGCTTAAGCGCGTGGATGAGTATTTGAAGACAAAAACCGTAGACGTGCGCTTTGGCGTTAGGCCCGAGGACATTCTCCTCGAAGATGAGGGCGAGCCTTGCTATAAGCCCTTTAAAGCGAAGTGCGAAGTCGTTGAGCTTCTTGGGGCGGAGTATTACCTCCATTATTCCTTTTTGGATAAAGACATGGTTGCGAAAGTTCCCAATCATGAGCTTATCCTCGCTGGGCAAGAGATCGAACTTCGTTATAATAAGGAAGGCATCCATCTTTTCGATGATGCGACTGAGGAGCGGATTTTCTAAGTTATGAAGTTGATTGTCAGCAAAGAGAACCATTATCTTGAAGAAAGAGGGGTCTGCGAGCATGCCGGCGCGGTTTCTATCCGCGTGGAGAAGGGGTTATCATCCTTTCCTTTCCTTGGCTTTGGGGGCGCGTTCACCGAATCTAGCGCCTACGTTTATTCTTCGTTGAGCGAAGCCAACAAGAAAAAAGTCATTGCCTCTTATTTTGGCCAAGATGGGCTTGGATATAATCTAGGGCGCGTTTGCATTGGGAGCAGCGACTTCTCTGTCGCGAGTTATTTTTATTCGACGAAAGACGACCTCTCCGATTTCTCTTTAAAACATGAGGAACGATATCTTTTCCCTTTCTTGCGCGACGCCTATTCAGAGGCAAAGGAAATGAGGCTTCTCGCCTCGCCTTGGTCTCCCTTGGCCAAATGGAAGAGCAACTTGGATCTTGAGCACGGCGGTTTTCTCAAAAAGGAGTTTTACCCCTCTTTCAGCGAGTATGTCCGTCTTTATTGCGAGAACATGGGAAAGAGGGGATTCCCCATCTCTTATCTCACCGTTCAGAACGAGACTGAGGCAACTCAGGTTTGGGAGTCTTGCCTATATTCTCCCGAACAGGAGGCTTCTTTGCTCTCCTTCTTAAAGAAAGATAATCCTGATATTGAGATTTTCGTCCACGACCATAACCGCGATCGCATGGTCGAAAGAAGCAGGGAGATCTTTTCCGTTAATCCTACGGATGCTTCCGGGATTGCTTTCCATTGGTATGACAGGACCTGCTTTGATGAAGTGAGGGAGGCCGCGAGGAGATTTCCTTCTAAAAGGCTCATGTTCACCGAAGGCTCCGTGGAAACCTCGGCCTCGGATTTCAAAGGGATCGGATCTTATTCCTCCTTTCTCAGATATCTAGAAAATTATTTGAAGGATCTGAATAACGGCTGCACGGCTTTCTTCGATTGGAATCTGATCCTTGACTTGAAAGGCGGGCCGAATCACGTGGGCAATTACTGCGAGGCCTTGCTGATGGGGGAAGGGGACACCTTGCATTTCCTCCCTTCCTATTATGCCGTCTATCATTTGGCTCATTTTATAAAAAGAGACGCAAAAACCCTTTATTTGACATCGTCTGATCCCGCTTTGATTTGCGCTGGCGCCATAAATCCAAATGGGGAAAAAGTCTATTCGTTCCTAAACAAAGGGAATCCAACGTATGTTGAGGTTGATGGGGTTACCTTCTTTTTGGATCATGAAGAAGCGGCGACTCTGACCCTTTGATTTCCTCTCGAATTTAAAACCAAGACCTGTATCGCCCCGTGATCTTGCGGATGAATATTTCAAAAGAGCCAAAAATGGCTCTTTGTCTTTAACTCAGAAAAGGCTTTTCTGAGTTAAAGAATTCATTGGATTTCAGGTTTTGGACTCCCGCATTCGGAACAGAACTTGCCTTTGTTCTCGGCTTTGCAGTTGGGACAAACCCAGGATGAGTTCTCTTTGGCTGATGGTTGCTCGGAGATTTCTTTTGGTTCAGGCTCGCTCGTTGAGACGTTAAGCTTTTGGCTTGCGTCGCCTTCATTTATGGGCATCGTTTCGAAATGCGTATGGGAGGCAACCCATTTCTTCATTTTGATGCTGAGCCAAAGCCCGTAAATTCCAAAGGTGACGATGGTCAAGATAAACCAAACGATGTATTTGCCAAAGAGCTGGATTCCTTTGCCATCAAATTCCAGGCGATTCCCATCGATGATTGTGTGCTTGACTTCCCAATTCTCTTTAAGGCACTTTGCCCAAGGGTAGGCGATGCCAAGAGTGAAGACGGTCATCAAGAAACTTAGCAAGTTATATCCGATGAGCTGAATAAGGCGTCCATCGAAGGTGGATTTGCTTTCCGTGGTATTCTCGTTCCCTCCGATATGGGAATGGGACGCGGTCCATTTTTTCATCTTGATGGCGAACCAGAAGGAGAAGATCCCGAAGGTGATGATGGTAAGAAAGACCCATAGGATGAATTTTCCTAATAGCTGCACCCCTTTGCCATCAAAAGAAAGCCTTTTCCCATCCACGACGAGATGTTTGACCGACCATCTTTCCACGAAGCATTTCGCCCAAGGATAGCCGATGCCGAAGGTGATGCCTGTGAGGAGAGCCCCCAGCAAACGATAACCAATGAGCTGGATGAGCCGCCCATCGAAAGTCGAGGTGCCTCTCGGATTGGCTTTTATCTTCTCCGTGAGCTTAAGAATTCGCTCGTTCAAGGCGGCGACTTTCTCCGTATCCCCTTCTTTCGTGGCGGTTTTGAGGTCTTTTTGCAAAGCTTCGAGTTTTTCTTCGTCCGTCATGGCACGCGGTTTCTTGCCAATCTCGGGCAAGGCTTTGGAAGAGGCATAACCCTCCGCAAGCCTCTTGCTGAAGAAAATTAGAGGGAAAACCAAGCCCGCTAAAACAAGAAGAATCACAATGCCGACGATCATGTCCTTAACGGAATAATTTATTATTGGATAATTGGGGTGTATGAACAAGAAGGCGTAACTGGGAAAGATGTTCATTATTCCTTCAAGCACGATAAGGAGGCCGATTGAGCCGATGCTGATGTAATTCTTGATTTTCTCGTTTCTTCTATGTTTCAGCAGTAAGACGATTGAGGCCACGATCGAAGCGAGAATGAGGGCAATGAGGATGAGATGGGGCAGTGCTCCTTTTAGCCCTGCCATTGAAAGCAAGTTTGTTGCAGACCCAAGGAGCTGAGCGCAAAGCGAAGAGAAGGCTAAGACCCTTAACGACAAAGTCATCTTTTTGGAACGGGCCAATCCGATGAGAATGAAAATGAGGTTAAGGACGAGATAGGCAAATGCAATTAGAAGCGGAATCGCCCCATAGTCGGCCATCTCGACAAACCATGATTCCTTATTAACCCCGTACTCTTGCCTATGTTCCACAAAAGCAGGGATGCAGAGAATCTGAAGAAGCAAAACGGGAAGAGAAACGATGAGAAAGGCAAAACGCGAGGGCTTTAGAGCGTCTTTCCGTTTCTGGTATTCCAACATTTCCTTTGCTAAGTCGTTTGCTTGAGCGGAGGCTTCGGAAGGCCCGAGGGCAACAACCTCCGCTTGCCCCGCTGCCGCCATTGGTTTGGTCTCGACGGCTTTTTGCGCTTTTGCCACTATCGCCGCCGCCTTTTTCTCTGCGGCTTCTCGCGCCTTGGCTTCTTTTTCCGCCTTTTTTTGCTCTTCTTGGGCTTCGCGTTCCGCCTTTTTCGCGGCACGCTTCTCTTCCAAAGCAAGGCGTTCTTTTTCTTTCCTTTCTAAGAGGATCTTCCTCTCCTCTGCTTTTTTCGCGTCGAGGGCTGCGCGTTTTCCGATTTTCCTTTCTTTCGCCGCCACCTTGGCCGCTTTGATATCCACGCGCACCTCTTTGGCCGCTTTCACCATAAGAACGAACATCAAAACATAGATGGCTAAAAAGAGTATCGGGCTGAATAGAGCGGTCCATATAAGCCAATCGTTATATCCTGTGAAGAGCGCCAAAAAGCCCTGCCCGCGATCATTGCTGGCTCCGGTCCCGTTTATGATGCCTTGCTCAATTCGCAGCATCCACGGAAGAATTTCGGCCAGAAAAATCGCGTAAACTCCAAGGACGGAAAACAAAAGGATAAACATGGAGGCTTTGTTGATGCGATATACGTTGCTCGCTTTTTTAACCCAGCATGTGCAAAGCCTGAAGACCAAAAACAAAATTATCGAAACGCCAAAGCCGAGGAAAGGGATTGCCAACAGTTGAGCGTTAGTGGCGTAAGCCTCCCTTTTGCTGGTTTCCCCAAAAGCCCCAAGCGAAGCCATATAGAAAATTATAAAGCCAAAGGCTAAGGCGAACGTTAAACACGCGAACCAAGTGAATTTTGTCCCGCGGTTCTGCTTCGTTGTTTTCTCTTCCATGGATAAGACCTCTTTTTAAGATATGATAGGAAAAGGAGCGCCAACGAAGCGCCAACTCAATGAAAGCAAGGGAAAATGTCTTAAGCGGTTTCCTCAACCTTTTCGTTCGTCGTTATGGCGTATCCGCATTTTTTCTTCCATCTGCCGCAGAAGAACATTGCCACCGAGATGCACATGCCTACGCCCCAGCCAATCGGCCAAGCAAAGAATATGCCTTCATATCCGAAAAGATGGCCGAGGACCAATGCGCCAATGACCCTGCAAACGAGATCGGCGGAAGTGCCCAAAGTGAACCCAAGCATGTCTGTCGCGCCTTTTAGAATTCCGTCTAAAGGAATCTTGATGACCATGAAGACGAAGAAAGGAACGACGCAGAGAATGAACAATTTTCCAGAGTTCACGATGACATCGACCTCGCCTTCGGCGTCACTGCTTAAGAAGAGGCGCACCCAAAACTCACGGAAAGGAAGAATCACGACCATCGCCAGAGCGCAGAAAGCGGTTGAGATGATAAGCGTCGAGAAATATCCCTTCATGATGCGGTCATATTTCTTAGCTCCGACGTTTTGCGAGACGAAGCTAGAAAGGGCGTTGCAGAGAACCGTGAAGATATTGATCGCGATGTAGCAGATTTTATAAGCGGCGCTATATCCTCCTGCGACGCTATTCCCGCCAATCGAAGTTAGAATGGAAGTGATCAAGACCCCGCCCACGGATATGAAGCATCCCTGAAGGATGGAAGGAGCGGCGATTCCGATGATGGATTTGAGGACGGCTTTATCGAACTTCTCATAATGGTTCGCGTCGAATTTTTTGATGCAACGGAATAAGACGACTACGGATAAGACCCCCGCGATGCCCTCAGAGATGATCGTGCCTAAAGCCAAGCCTGCGCTGTTCATCTTGATCGGCATGACGAAGAGAAGGTCCAAGGCGATGTTCAATAAGGTAGAAAAAATCAAGAAGTAAAGGGGCGTTTTTGAATTCCCGAACGCCTGGAACATATACATCGAATAGTTATATAGGAATAGGAAGATGACCCCGGCGATATAGATGAGCATATAGGACAAGGCCTCATTGAAACAACCTTCGCTCTCGCCTTTGCCAACCATCGCGTTCAATAAAGGGTAGATGATCGCCATGCCGATTGCGGTGACGATGAGCCCTAGAATAATTGTCGAAATCAAACCAACGGTCGCGGTCTTTTTTAGGTTTTTCATATCTTTCGCGCCGAAGAACTTCGCCGCGACCACGCCGCAGCCCACACCGAAGCCAACCGCGATATCCAAGAAAACAACCGTGATTGGATAAACGATTCCAACTGCGTTGAAACTGTCGAGGTTGGCGATGAAATGGCCGGCGATGAAATTGTCTGCCAGGTTGTAAAGCTGCTGCAGCGTAGCGCTTAAAACCAAAGGAATCGAAAAAAGCAGGATGATCTTGAATGGATTGCCCACCGTCATGTCTTTTAACTTCATAAAAACCTCGGGAAAGAGTCTAGTCACCTTCGGAAGAAGTGGCTCATGTAAACGCTTACTCGATCTTTCCGCGCAAAATTGCTTATCGGAGTTCATTGATCAACTCTTTTTGCGCAAAAAAGTTGGCTTAGTCGACCAGCTTATTGAAAAGCTGGATTTCAATTCTTCCCGCGAAATTTAGATTTTGCCTAAAAAGCAGCATCCTCATAAACGCGGCCTGCTTCGGGTTTTTGCAGAGCAAGTCAAAGATCCGAAAACGGGATTGACACGAATTGAAGTTGATTGCGAAAAATGTTGAACTTGTGATTTGTGGCGGAACATTGGGACGCGTCTCGAAAACCGCGCAAAAACGCCATTTTTTTGAATTAAGCCCGCAAAATCTCCCTATTTCGCATCTTTGTGTCGATGATTGTGCATTTTTCATCGGGCCTAAGCCCTTTAACGACAACGTTCTTTTCGTCGCATTTAACCTCGATGATGCGATAAGGGTTTTTAAGGCTGGAGTCGTCTTCGTAGTAACGGTAGACCATCGTGCCCTCCGCGATTGGATAGATCTCAAAAACGATTCCGCCTTCTTTGAAAAGAGGAACGATTCCGCCTTCCTTTACGAAATAAATCGGGAGGTCGCCTGGTTTGTTTTGGAATGTTCCTTGGCCTGAATAAGGTCTTCTTCCTTCAAACCACACGCCTTCTGGCAACGAAACAGTCACGTCCTTCGCCCCTTTGTCGAATATGGGGCAAGCAAGGATGGAATTTCCGCAGAAGAAGCAATCCGCCTCCTCGTCATAATCTGGGTATTTCATGAACACGGGATAGATCATTGGGTGATATGTTTCAACCGCGTTCATGGCCTCGCTATATAAGTAGGGAAGGAGTTCTTGCCTCAATGCGAATAAGCCTTTGACTTTCTCCTTCAGCTTTGGGTAAAGCCAAGGCATCGTGGAAGAGCCGTCGGGATTCCAAGAATGCAAAGTGAACCTCGGCGTGAAAATCCCATAGGCGATCCAACGCAGAAAAAGCTCTTCGCTAGGCTTTTCACCTGCAAACCCCCCAATGTCTTGGCCGATAAAAGCGAAGCCTGTTAAAGCGGAGGTCATCGCCATTTTGTGATTGCCCCTAAAATCCTCGAACGAGGTGTTGTTGTCGCCGGTCCAGGTCTCGCATACCCGTTGGAAACCCGCGCAGGCGGAACGGGTGACTGCCATGTGCCTCTTGGCTTTTGACGTGGCTTCGTTTGAGGCGTTAGCCATAAGCAAAGAGAAGAGGGGTCTGATCAATTTGGCTTTCACGGGGTGAGCGAATCCATCTGCATACACCTCTTCATCATGGATATCATATTCGTTGTTGTCGTTCCAAATGGAGTCGTATCCCAGATCGACGAGATTCTCTTTGACGCATTTGCTCCAGAAGTCATAGGCTCCATCGTTTGTGAAATCCAAATAGCTCCCCATCCCTCCCCAAAAGGGAAAGACGTAGGGGCTGCCGTCGAGATAATGGAGGAACCATCCACGTTCCTTTATATATTGATATAAGGGGTGCGTGGTTAAGAAAGCAGGCTTGATGTTCGGCAAAAAATGAATGCCCAATTCCTTGAATTCGTCCGCAAGCCCTTTTGGGTCGGGGAATTTCTCTTTGTTCCAATGGAAGACGCAGCGTTTGTCCCCGATTTGGGTGTAGCCGCTAGAAAGGTAGAAGCCACCGCAGTCGATGGAATAGTCTTTGCACTGATCAACGAACCCATGCAACGCTTCCACGGGGTGATTGGAATCCGTATAGGCCATTGTGGAGCCGCAGTATTTGAAACTCCATTTTGGGGGCAAGAAGGATTTGCCGCTTAAATAGGTGAAACGCTCGACGATCTCCTCGATGGTTCCGAAGATGACGTAATAGACGAGGCTTTCTTCTTCGCAATGGAAGTGCTTGTAGGTCTCGTAATAATTGTTGTGCTCTCTTCCGAAATCGATTTCTCCGTTAGCGTAGGTGTCGTAGAAAATCCCATAGGAGCCCACGCTGTTTTTGCAGATGAAGAAGGGGATTTGCTTATAGAGAGGATCGCTTTTATTCGCGTTGAAGCCTAACGCGTCGAAGGTCTCAAGCTTAAAGGACTGCAAGTTTTTATTAACGGGACCCGTTTTATCTCCTAAACCATAAATATGCTCGCCTTGCTCTCTAGAAAGATAGTGATAGCTGCCTTTCCCCATCTCTCCTTCGAAGTTATAGGCGAGGATCTCTCTATCGGAGAAGAGCTTCTTCCCGCCTTTGAAATAATGAATGAAGAAGTTGTGGGGATCGACTTTGATGGCGACGTCATCGATTTCGAATTCGTTGTCTTTCTCTTGAGGAACCTCTTCTAAGCCCTCTATGGATAATCGATCTCTGCCGTGGCGGGGCATTGTGGATGTGCCTGGGCAAATGGAGAATGTAGGGAAGAGGCCTTCTTTGTTTTTGTAGATTGCCACGCGGAGCATATGCTTGAAAAAATCCAGCTGAACGTAGCTTCCGTCTGCGAAATATAGCCTTTTTGCGGGCTTTTTCTCGATTAAGACGAAATTATGGTCGTATTTCATTTCGGATCTCCAAGGAAGGTGTTTCTGAATAGCTGCCACTTATTTGGCTTGCCCATTTTGATGCAGTCGGTCCTGATGCATAGGGCTTTCCCTTTCCTCTTTTCCCATAAGGGCAAACTGGCGGCGTTTGGATTTCCGCTGCGCGCGAAATTCGCGATGTAGCGCATGAGCGTCTCCGAGACCCTCCTATCGCCCTCATCATATGGCCTCCAGGAGCTATCAAGGGTCCCAAAGACGTAACGGATGTCGCTGGAATGAAAGGCTTTGTTCTTGTCCCCTTTCGCATCGACATCGAAATAATAAACATACGCGTCGTTGTTTTTGGCGTAAGAGAGCCCCATATGGGCAAGAATCGCCGTGTACATATCGTTGTTCGTGAAGCCGACGATCGTGGGAACTTTCACTTTGTCCTTGAAGAGCTCTTCCTGACTTTTCTTCAAATAGTAATGGTCGATCATCGTCATCGTGGAGATCAGGTTGTCTTTCCTTCTGCTTTTGACGATTTCTAAGGCATCGAATATCTTTTTGGGGTCGATGAGCTTGAATTCCTCTAGGGCGGCGCACCCGCATTCCTGCATGACGTCTAACCAATACTCTCTTCTTTCCTCGACGGGTTTTGGGGTGCCCATGGAAGGGAATTTGCCTGCCCCAGACATCATGATGGCCTTATCGAATAAGCCTTTGCATCGGTCCGAAAGCAACATGGTTTGGATGGACATCGCACCAGCGCTTTGGCCCATGACGGTGATGTTGCCGGGATCGCCGCCGAAGTCCGCAATGTGTTTCCTGATCCATTTAAGAGCGGTCGCCTGATCATCCAGCCCGAAATTTCCTTCATGCCCGTATTGCTTGCTTGTCTCCTCGTGAGTGAAATAGCCAAAGACGCCGACTCGATATTGGATGAAAACCGTGATGATTCCTAGCTTGGCAAGGGAGTCCCCATCGAAGCCCGATTCGCTGTTGGCTCCGCTATCGAAACCGCCGCCATGGATGAAAACGATGACAGGGTATGTGCCTTTTTGCTTTGGGACGTAGATATTGAGATTCAAGCAGTCTTCAGAATAGTTGAAGGTCAGACCCTCGCGGAATTCCTTGTGGTAGAACATCCTTTCGGGGATTTCCAGGTGGGCGTAGTAGCAACGTTTCTGAATGCAGGCGTCCCCGAAATGGGTCGCGTCGAATTCCTTGCCTAAGCTGCTGACTTCTTCTGCATAGGCGAAGCGTCTAGCTTTCGCGTAAGGAACGCCTAAGTAGGCATAGCTATTTTCTTCCTCTATGCCCTTGATTGTCCCTAAAGACGTGGGGACGGTCACTGTTTTGATTGATTTCTCTTCGCCCATAGGAATGCCCTTTCTAAAAGAGATATAAATGCTTGGCAAAATGATAATCTAGGGAAAAGGGTTTTCCCATAATTAATTAAAGGGGTTAATTAATCGCGTCATTGTCCTTTTCGCCCTTTCTTCGCCCAATGCTCATAAGGTAGAATCTCCTTCATGAAGCCTGGACTCAAAAAAGAAGCTACGTCCCTCGCGGTTTTTCTTTTGTCATTCCTCGCTATTTTCATTACTTGCTTCGCCCTTGTGAAAAGCGACGCGAACATGAATGGCAAGCAGGGGCTGCCAGACCTCGCGGATTGCAGCCTCGATTTCAATGGATGCGAATTCGGAGAGACTTACGTCAAGCAACACATGAAGGGCGAATACGAGTTTTTCTATAACAAGTGGATCGTAGAAGAAAATTACACGGGGGAGCCGGATTGCCGCGTGAACGTGCCCCATCATTACAAAAACACGGTTCTGAATGGCGAAAGATTAAGCAATGAGGGCTATTCCTCCTACAGGATGTATATAAAAGGGCTCCCTGTCGGGACGAAAATCTGGTTCATCAACAACAACTTCGTCGGGGGTTTCTACGCCTATATCAACTCAGAGCTTGTCGTGAAATATGGGACGAGGGCGAAAACGGGAACCTGCCTTAGCAACGGGGGAGACGACATGACCTTGGAATACATCGTCAAAGACAGCAATCCTTTGACGGTTGTTTTCGAGGTATCCTCGAGCTATCAAGGCGGGCTCACTTCTCCGGCTAGATTAGCCATCAACACTCTTGGAAGGAACCCGACCTCTCAATATCTCACGAATAACATCGGCTTCGTGATGATGGGCCTCATCCTTGGCTTGCTCGCCTTCTCTTTCGTGATCAATTTAGGGGCCGCAAAGCGGGATTTCTCCTTCTCGCTTGTCATGGGGGTCATCACATTGATGAGCTTTTTCTCCATCGACGTCTATTGGAGGGTGCTCTCCATCTTCAGAACGAACACGTATAACTCCATCATCTTCCTTGATTTGCTGATCGCGACGGTTTTGCCTTTTGCTTTGTACTATCACCTTGCGAAGAATCAAAAGATAAAGCATAACTGGGCCTATCCGATTGCCTTTGGGGCTATATCCACTTTATCGGTGATTTTCTATTTCGTGCTTATGGGAACCTTCTACCAAGTGATTCCTTTGATTTTTTCCTTGCTTAGCCTCGCTTTGCTTTTGATCCCTTTGACGAAAGGGATGTTCGAAGGGGCGAGGATTAATCTCGCCTTCATCTTCATGGTGTTCTCCTTGCTTACTTACTACGCGATCACTTTTTTCGATCTAGAGAACATCATGATTGCGGGGACGGAGCAAAGCATCTCTTACGTGATGCTTCCGATCATCGTGATCATCATCGTCCTTTATCGCTTATCGACCGCGACCAAGACGAAGCGTTATATCAAAGCCTTGGAGAAAGAGCAGAAGGCTCTGCAGATGAAAGCGGAAGCCTTAACCGAACAAATCAAGCCCCATTATGTCTTCAATTGCCTCTCTTCCATCCAAGGCGCATATCAAGAAGACAGCAAGAAAGGCGAGAGGATGCTGACAATGTTCTCCAAGCACTTAAGGGACAGCCTAGACGTCTCTTCTGACCTCGTCCCCTTTGAAAAGGAAGTGGAGCGCATCCTCCGTTACGCGGAACTGGAAAACATGAGGAAAGAGAAGAAAGTCGATTTGCTCCTTAACCTCGAAAGCACGGATTTTTCTCTCCCTCCCTTAAGCTTGGAACCCTTTATCGAGAACGCCTTCAAGCACGGCAAACTTGAGAAAATAAACGATGGGTATGTGTCTGTTTCAAGTTTTGAGGAAGAGAAAGACCACCTAATTCTAATCGAGGACAACGGGGTTGGATTCGACGTGAATCAGGTGAAGCCTAGCTCCGTGGGCATAAAGAACGCGAAGGAAAGGCTGAAAATCCTCTGCGGAGCTGAGGTCCAAATAACCTCTAGGCCAAACAAGGGCACCACAGTGGAGATAAGAATCCCAAAGGAGAGTGAAGATGAACGCGATCGTGTTTGATGATGAAAAGGAATCCTTGCTTGTGTTTTCCTCGCACGCAATCGACGTGCCGAACCTGAGCCTGAACGTCTTCTCTTCCCGCTACGAAGAGGCGCTTGTTTATGCGCGTTCCCATAAAGTGGACGCGGCTTTCCTCGACATTGTGATGCCTGGGATGGATGGGGTTAGCTTCGCGAAGTCCTTGATTAAGATCTCCCCGAACATCAAGATTGTTTTCATCACGGGCTACGCCCAAGATGAGGAGGCGATCCGAAAAGAGATCGGGCCTAATTTCTTTGCTTTCTGTTACAAGCCATATGAGGAGGGAACCATCCACGAGATCTTCGCGAAGATGATGAGCGAAGATAAACCCCTCATCGTATTTAAGGCATTCCCTAGGTTCGATATGTACGTGAATGGGATTCTCGTGGATTTCGAAAGATCCAAGGCAAAAGAGCTTCTCGCTTTGCTTGTGGATCACCGCGGGGGAGAGGTGACGATCGAAGAGGCCGCCACCAAGCTTTGGATGGATAAGGATTATGAGCTGTCCGCAAGGCTTTACCGCGATGCGACGAGCCGGCTCAGAATGAAGTTTAGCGAATACGGGATTTCTTATTTGGCGGATTTCGGCAGGGGGAGGGCTTCTCTAAATTGCGAATACGCCTCCTGTGATTACTGGGACTATCTTGATGGGGATTCTTCTTTGTTCAAAGGCGAATACATGAGGCCTTACGAATGGGCTGTGGAGCAAGAGGACTACATGAGCAGGTAACTGGCCTTTAAAAGAAGGCCATGATGACTATCGAAGAGGAATGAAGACACACTAAGGAGCCTGCGATGAAATTCATTGATGGGCTCTGCGGAAAGCTACGCCTCCGTCTTCGATGGACGCTTTCTTCGGGGCGCATATGGCCAAGATGGCTGAGAGGACTTATAAAACCTTCTAACATCCAACCCTATAACCCCGGATTCAATTGGCGCTTGCCTCTCTGCTTTCAATGTTGGTTTCCAATCCTTTTAATTGGCAAATGGGGAGAAAAGGGAAAATAAATAGGAGGTTCGCATAGATTCACATTTTTATCTTCTTAGAGCCAACCGGCTAGGTAGATTCGGAGGCATTTTTACGAGTTAAAAATCAATAAACAATACAGGCGTCTTATAAATGGTCACTTTGGACTAATTGCTTGAATGGTCTCCCTCCCTATAATGCCAATGCCTAGAAAACGTGGAGACGGCATGATCGATTTGAAAAAGTTCTACAACAGCGTTGGCTCCGATGCGGATGATGTCATTAGCCGTTTAGGAGGAAACGCCCGTCTTGCGAAGCGGTTCGTCAAGAGGTTCTTGGATGACAAATGCTTTTCGGATTTGCTCCTTTCCTTTGAGAAAGACGATGCCCAGTCTGCTTTGAGGGCCGCCCATACCTTAAAAGGGGTTGCGGCGAACCTTGGAATGCAGACTTTGTTCGTCAAAACCTCTGAAGTCACCGAGCTTTTGGACGCAGGGAAACTTGAAGAATGCAAGAAAGCCTTGCCCGCTCTGCAAGAGGAATATTTCCGGGTTCGCTCTCTTGTCGAAGACCTTGTCTGAACTTTTGCTCTAATCGCGAATTTCCAGCTTTTCCTGAGACGCGTTTTCGTTAGCTTAAATAGGCCATTATCGTCTGCTAAGCCACAAAAAATGTCTTTCTGCCCATTGGACCATCGCGGAGGAAGGCATCATGAGTTTGTTTGCGCTAGGTAGTTTTTTAAGCGAGTTAAAAAACTACTAGGAAAGCGCTTCCAAATTGCTTATAATCATTCCAAACGAAAGGCTTTTTCAAATATGGAAGAAAAAACAAAAATGGAAACTAGGACCGACCGTTCTTACATTTCCAAAACTTCCGGGTTGCAAGGAAAAGACTATATCGGCTATGCCCTAGGCGATTTTGCCGGTTGCCTTTGCTTCTCTACGGTCACGACGATCCTGCAGAAGTACTACACGGACATCTTGGGCTTGACCCCGTTGTTCATCATGATCATGTTCATCGTCGCCCGTGTGTGGGACGCGATCAACGACCCGATCATGGGGCGCATTGTTGATATCAGGCGCCCGGGGAAAGATGGCCGTTATCGCCCTTGGATGAAGTGGGTGGCCATTCCCCTTTGCCTTGCCACCATCCTGATGTTCTTGCCCTCTAGCGAAGCGGCTCAGTGGATGGGCGGTGTTGGGACAATGGTTTATGCCACGATCACCTACATCATCTTCGGCATGGTCTACACCGTGCATCAGATTCCTTACGGTTCGCTCGCCAGCGTCGTTACAACTGACGCCAAGGAAAGAAACAAGTTATCCGTCTTCCGCTCCGCAGGCGCGGCGCTTGGATCGATGCCGATTCTCATCCTTACCATGTTCTATTCCAAAAAGCTCTGGAATGAAGATGGCACAGCGAAGCTAGGCGAAAACGGAAAGCAGCTCACCCAGGTTCAATATCTTCCGATTATCATCGGCGTTTCCGTGCTTGCCGTTGTCGGCTGCGTCCTTCTTTTCATCGCTTATCGCAATAACAAAGAAAGGGTGGTCGCCAAACCCGCTGAGCACAAGAAAGGCGAGACTTGGAAAATCGCTAAGAACCTCCTTAGGAACCACAACTTCGTCGCTATCTGCCTTGTGGGGCTTTTGCTCCTCGCCGCGCAGATGTTCACGCAGTCTTTCTACACCTATCTTTTCAACGATCTTTTCTCCGCGAACTGGATGAACCTCGCTTCTCAGGCGTGCTCTTATGGGCCAATGGTCGTGCTTATGTTCTTTGCGGGCAAACTTGTTAGGAAGTTCGGGAAGAAAGAAATCTGCGCCGTCGGGGGCATTGTTGCGGCGGTGCCTAACGTCATTCTTATCTTCTTAAAAGACGCGATTGTCGCCACCCCGATTCTCTTCTTGCCTTTCTGCCTCATTAGCGGCATCGGCATTTCGATCATCACCCTTGAGATGTGGGCGTTAGCCACTGATGCGATTGATGATGTCGAGGTTAAAACGGGTCTCCGAAATGACGGGTCCTCTTATTCCACCTTCATGTTCTTCCGCAAGATGGGCCAGGTTCTCGCCGCCATCTGCGTGAACGTCGCCCTTATTGCCATGAACTACAAATCCGGCAGCGGAGAGGTCCAAACCGCGGAAACGCTCAACACCATGTATTATATGGCCACCGCCATCCCGGCCGGACTATTCGCCCTCCTTGGTCTCACGCTTATCTTCCTTTATGGCCTTAGCAAAAAGAAAACCGATGAGCTGCAGGACAGAAAAGAAGAGCTTCTTGCGAAGCAGGTTGAGAACAACGAAGTCACGATCGGCGGATAAAACCTATTCCCCGAAAATCTTATTAAAGGCGCCTAGCGCGCCTTTAATTTCGTTGATTTTCTGATAGTCCTCATAGACGCAGATCTTGGTTAAATCGAAGTCCGGCTTCAAAGAAATGATTTGCTTTTTCAACAGGGCGATTATATCTTCGGAAGTGAGCAAAGCGCCGGAAAGAATGATTTTTTGCAGGGATAATAAGGAATCCGCGTTGCAAAGAGCGAAGGAAAGAACGGTTAGAATCCCATCGAGCTTCGCTTTGTTTTTTTGAATCAAAGCAAGGCCTTCTTTCTCTTCGACTTCCCTCCCCAGGATGGAAGAATAGGAAATCGTGTCTTCTACGGTCTTATCTCGATAGAACGTGTGGCCAAGCTCGGAGGTGGCTCCAAGAGGCTTGCCGTTGGTGTAAATCGAAGAACCGAGACCAGGGCCGTATTTCACAAGGAGGAAGTTCTTGTCCTCGTGATGGGATAAAGAATAGATGGAGGCAAGGCAATCTACGTTGTTGAAGACGAAGTAGGGAACGCCGCTTCCTTGAACCTCATGGAACAATCCTGGATAACGCGTCTTAAAAGACTCTAGGCTCGCCTCGCCGCGAATGGTTATGCCGATGCCCAGCATCCTTCTTTTGGGTTTGGAGAGAATGTCGCCTAAAGAAGTTGCAGCATCGTCGGAACTGAAAATCGGTTCCCCGGAGAAATCCACGAGATTGAGGTAGGAATGATGCTTTCTCACGTCTATCGACAGGAAAGAGCCATAATTGGCGTTAAGGGTGACGCGCAGTTCTCTTCTGCCGACTTTTTGGCTGGTTTTGCTGCTGGTTTCCAAAACCAGGCCATCGTTGATCAAAGGCTTAAGGGCTAGAGTTAAAGCGGCGTTTGTCAAGGCGAGCTTCGACGCGAGCAAAGTCCTCGTGGAGCTTTTTTCCACGAGCAGGATGCGAATGATTGTTTTCTGCGTTTTCGTCAAAGCCATAATTTTATAGGAATAGTGTAACCCCTGAAAGAAGCAAGAGGACACAGGTAATCTTCATGAAAACGTTTTTTGATAGCTTGGGGACGACGAAGGAGCCGATGACCAAAGAAAGGATGGTGGCTCCCGCCCCAAAGCCGAGAAGCATCCAAACATGAGCTGTAAATAAGCCGTCCATCATCTCAGTGGCGAAGAGCATCGAGTTCAAAATGATCCAAAGCAGCGATAAGGTAGATCTGAATTTGCTCTTATCCTTAAGTTCGTGTAGGGCGTAGATAACAACAAAGGGGCCGCCTGAAACATATAGTTTATGCATGATTCCGCCCAGGAAAAGGAAGATGATCATTAGCCACTTCGGAAGATTCACTTTCTCGAAATCCACGAAGAAGAAAGCAACCGCAATCACGATTACAAGCGAGGCGTATACGTATAAAAGGATCTTCGTGTCCATCGGGATGAGCTCAATCGCGAACCCCGTCCCAAACCCCGCTCCAACGGATAAAAGAATAATTAAAAAATGTTTCCAATCAATGTCCTTGAAATGGGCGGCTACGATATAAACGCAGACAACCATGGCAACGAGATTCAAAACTGGTTTAGCGGTGTTTGCCCCCTCCAATTTGAGAGAAAGAGGCATCGCCAAAACCGTTCCGGCGAAGCCGGTGATGGTTTGAATGATGTTGCTGATGAAGATTATCAGGATGAAAAGAATGTCTTGGACCACTAGAAATCAACTCTTATGTTTTCTCCGACTATGCCGACGTAAGCCCCGTTTTTTGCTTGAACGGCGTCTTTGTGGGCGTAAAGCCATTTATTGACCTTCCAAAGTTTTTTGTCTTTGGGGATCTCCGCTAAGTCCATATTCGTTCCGTCTCCCAAGATGATGAGGCAGCGAAATCCATCCTTGCTTAGTTTGCATGGAGAGAAATGAAAGACGTAGGGATATAAACAAACGGCCTGCCCTTTCTTCAGCAAGAAGGCCTCGACGTCTTTGGAATCAAGCACGCCATCGCAAACATCATCTTGATTCGCCAAAAGCAAAACAAGATCGTCCCCGGCGACATCGACTTCTGGACAGGCGTGGTATTCCATGCAATTAAGCAGGGAATTGAAGCCGTTGCAGTAGCCAACTTCAATTTCGCCAAATCCGTATATTTCCTCTTTGATCTCTGAAATTCCCCGCAAAACCTTCATGTTTTCATCACTGCGTACGTAAATATTGCCTTCTTGCGGCATCTTCGCGCGCCCATGAAGATAAGAAACCATCTCGCTGGTGTCTAGATTCAAGACTTTGCCAAACTTATGGAAAAGGGGATCAGTAACGCTTCGTATTTTCATCAAGGATCTCCCAGTTCATAAGTCTGGCTAGATAAGTCATGGCTTTCTTGTATTGCACGTAGCCCATGATGACGTGATGGGCGACGCCGGTATAGGCAACCGTGTCGACGACCTCATTGATGGGGCGATTAAACACGACTTTGGCATAGGTTCCTGAGAGGTCTTTGGTCATTGGAAAAGCTTCGCCTTCTTCATAGTAAATTCTTGTTCTCCCCCTGGCGGTGTCGATGCGGAGGATGGACATCTCGCCTTCTTTGAGGACGAAGTCCGCGGTGACTCCCTTCCCGCCGGCGAAATAAGTTTCCAAAGATCTGTTGCAACGCTTGTCCCAAAGATTGCACGGGGCTACGCCATCATGCCAAAGGAGCGCGTAGTTCTCTTCGTAGTTGACTTGGGAAAGGTCGGCCATGAAGGGGGTGGGTTCGCCTGCTGCTTTGACGGCGACCATGCTTAAGGCCGCCTCGATGTCGCCTTCGCAGGCAAGAAGAATCCCTCTTGATTGCAAGACGGACATCATCGCGCAGGGAGAGACCCCGTAGTTTTTCGCAAATTCTGGCCAGCAGCGGATGGCAACCACGTCGAGGCCCTTTTCCTTCATGAATTTTTCGGCGACCACGATGAGACGGGAAACCTGTTTGACTTGATAATCATTGAGCTTCTTGCAGTCGAAAGTCGCGCGGAGATTCTTTTCTTCTTTCGCGCTTTCTTCCTCGTCTGCCTCTCCGCCGAAGAAATCGCTTAATTCATAATGGCTGATGAGGATTCCCAGCTCTTTGTATAGATGAAGCTCATCCACCCCGACGTTATAGAAGCCTTGAGCGTGGAATCCGATGAGACCGACGCTCGAATTCTCCAAAGCGGTTTTCATCTTGATGGCTTTGACCCAGTCATGATCGACGTCGTCTCCGACGTAGACGATGTAGTCGTCCACCCCGCCCTTATAGAGATTTGAAGCGTTCAAGTTAACTCCGCAGACCGCGTTAAGTCGAATCTTCCCCCCATCGTATGGGAGCTCGTTATATCCCTGGAGGAGGAAAGGCTTCTTGACGATATCGTGGAGGATCAATGCAAGCCCGCCTAAATGGAAGGTCGCGGAGACGACGACGAGGGCATCCACGTGTTTTTCGACGAAATAGTTGCCGGCTTCTTTAGCCTCGTTGGCTTCGATGACCATTGTGGGGTAGTAGACCCAGTCGATGGAATCATCTTCCATCACTTTCTTGCACCTTTCTTGATAGAGTTTGAAGGCGGTTTCGTAATCAAATGTTTTGCGGACTAGGCAAACTAGGCCGATGATGGGCTTTCTCATGTTATTTGACCTCATTGACGATTTTGTAGGAAGCGGAGAAGTCCTCCTTTGCAAGGCCTTCTTTCATCGCTTCTTCGTAGATAGAGACAATACGCGTTAAGGCAGGGCATTCTTTTCCGGCGTCATTCGCCATTTCTCTGGCGAAATGAACGTCTTTGTTCATGTTTTCCACCGAGAATGCGGTGGGGTAGGTGTTGGAAATAATGTTTTTGGCTTTGGTGTCCAAATAGAAGCACTGGGCTCCGCCATAGCCTAACGCGGTGATGACTTCTTCCTGATTGAGGCCAAGGGCTTTTGCCAGGCCAAGGATTTCATTGACCCCGTTTTGGATCTCTCCGACTAAGCCGTTGTGGAGGATCTTCATCTGAAGTCCTGCGCCGTGGCCGCCCATGTAGATGATGTTCTTGCCCATGCAAGAAAGAACGGGTTTTATGTTTTCGTAGATTTCTTTTTTGCCGCCCACGTAGATGCCTAGTTCGCCTTTAACGGCGGCAGGCTGAGACTTCACGACGGGGCAATCCAGGATTTCGACGCCCGTTCCTTCCAATTCCTTTGCGACCTTTTGGTTCGTTGATGGGGAGATCGTGGACATGTCAATCCAAATCTGACCTTTGCGGAAGTGGGGTTTCAATTCGGAAAAGAGCGAGAGCATATGCTCGTTTTTTGGAACCATGGAGATAATGACGTCCGCGAAGTCTGCGCATTCTTTATAGGATGAGGCAAAGGGGAATGGGGTGTCTTTTTTTATGACATCATAGCCGAGTAAGGGATATTCTTTGGCGACGTTATTGGCCATAGGCATCCCCATGATGCCAAGGCCGATAAAAGCGATTCTCATCTTAATTTCCTTTCGTGTGGTCCCAGGCATCCTGGAAAACGCCTAAGCCATAAGTGGTAAAGGGGTGGTTGAAGCTGTCTTCGTAGACGGCTAGACCAGCGGTGACGATATCGGCGCCTAGCTCAGCGGCATCGGCGATCTGCTTGCCGTTTCTTACCGCGGCCACGATGATCTCCGTTTCGTATCCTTTTTCTTTATAGATGTTCACAAGCTGGGAGATGTATGGGTAAGTGTCTTCTCCGTTGTTTTCTTTCCATCCGACGAAAGGAGAAACGAATTTGGCGTTGATTCGCCCGGCTTGGATGGCTTGAGAGGGAGAGAAGACCAAGGTGACGTTTGTGCGGATGCCAATTTTCTCGAGCTGATAGGCGGCTTTGACTCCTTCGGTGGTGCAGGGGATTTTGATCGCGAAGTTCTCGGAAATCGCAGAGACCCTCCTTGCCTCTTCCATCATGTCCTCGGCTTTGTTCAAGTGGGGGTTGATCTCAACTGAGACCGGGAAGACATCGATGCCTTCTAAATGGTTCTCCTTAATCCAATTGGCAATGTCGGTAATCGCGGTTAAAAAAGGTTTGCCCGAAGCCATGATGTGCTTGGGATTCGTGGTGACCCCGTCGATTTTGTAGTTCTTATAAGCAAAGTCGATTTCATTTAATTTGGCTGAATCAAGAAAATATTTCATTGTAAGTTTCCTCCTTTTTCTTGGCTTAGATTTTTGAATAACTCCGCAAAAGTCGAGCCTTTCTTGTAAAAAGCAATAGGCAGGCCTATTGGCGAATCGATTTCTCCTTCCCCTGAAGGAACCTCTATGTTCGTGAAGAACTGCACCCATTCTCCTTTCGGAAGATAGTAACGATGCCTTGTTTCAGCGGGTCTTAGCACAGGGGAAACTAGAACGTCTGGGCCGAACATATATTCCCTCTTGTTCACATAGGCTTCTTGCTCATCGAAATAGAAGAAGAGGGGCGCGATCATCGGAGTGTTGTTTTTGTAATACTCTTCGTAAAGATGCTCGCGATAAGGTTTCAGTCTAACGAAGATGTCCGTGTTTTTGATGAATTCAGGATAGGTGTTGGGATTATCGTATTGGACATTGTTCTTGGGCTGATTGCCTTCGTGGGTGCGGTAGATCGGCGAGAAGATGTTCATCTCCGCCCAACGGTTGAATAGCTCCGCGTCTCTTTTCATCGGGTACAAGGCCGTGATGGTCGTGTAGCCTCCGATGTCGCTATGAATGACTCCCGCCCCAGAACAGGCTAAAGAGATGCAGGCTGGGATAACGCTTGCTAAGCCATATTCGTCTGAGTAATCGACGTGCTGGTCGCCATTCCACATGGAATTCGTGAATTGGAAGGTATGGCCATAAGCCGCTCTAGAGAAGTAGAAGATCTCGTCTTCCTTCCCTTCTTCCTTGACTGCGTCAAATGAGCACTTCGCCCACATGGTCGGCCAGCGGTTATGGAGTTTCTCGCTCTCTCCGCCATAGCAAACCGAATCGGTTGGCAAATATTCTCCGAAGTCTGCCATCCAACCTGAGAGGCCGTATTCGATCATGTTCTTCTTGATGATGTCGACGTACCATGCGCGGGCGGTTGGATTGGTGAGATCCACGATTCCGGCGTTAAAAGTGGTGGATTTGATGTGATAGACGGAGCCGTCTTTATGGCGGATCAGGAAGCCTTTCTTTTTAGCTTCTAGATACATCGGGGCTCCTTCCTTTAAGAAGGTGTTGATGTAGCCAAGAAAACGCACGCCCTCGGAATTCAGTTTCTTGATGATCTCTTTTAAGTTAGGATAAAGCTTCTCGTCGGCTTTCCAGTTCCAATAGACCTGATAGCCGAAGCTCGTCACGTGATTTCCGCACCAGTCCTGGCACCAAATAGCCGCGATTTTCAGTCCTTTTTGCTTGGCTTCCTCATATTTCTTGAGCAAAACCTCGCTGCCGCCCTGGATTGCCAGAATGACCCCGTCATTGACCCAGGAAGGCACTTTTGGCTGAAGCCCAACGAGTTTAGAGACCTCTTGAGATAGACCAAGCATGGAATCCGACGCGATCAGCGAAATCGATTGAGGGATCTGCCTGAATTTGATAAGCAGCTCATCCTTTTTGAAGGAAAGAAAGCCATATGTGTCTTCGTGGCAATAAATCGCATAGCCTTTGGAGGACATGAACGACGGCGCGGAGCAATAAGTCTGATGGTCCTTATACGGGGATTCATGATCCGGCTGAGGGCCATGAAGCCTTTCCCTTAATTGCTTCTTGGCTATTTTCATCACCTGCTGATGCTCGCTGACCCAGATGGGGACGTCTTTCCCTTTCAAATCAACGGTGGTGTATTGTTCGCCACAGCCATAGATATGCTCATCTTCAAACGTTTTGAAGCGGAGGGTGAAGCGGTTGTAGCCCGGATCGACATGGAAATGGAATTTTATCCAGGGGTCTTTGTCGACGATTATCTCTGCCTGAACTTTACCGTCGGTAAAGATGTAGCGCTTCCCGTCCTGGAAAGAGAAAACCAGCTTATGACGGTCGGTTATATGGTCTTTCGTCTTGAAAGAGCCCCTTGTCATCTTATAGCTTGCCTTGCCTTTGCCAATCACCATATAGCAAGAGCCGTCGGTTAGCTGCCGCAAAAAATAGTCGTATAGTTCTTCTTTGCTCACGCGTTTCCCTCCTTTGTTTTCCTTAATTAATTAAGTGACTTAAAAATTATAAAGGCAAACTCTTCTCGTTTCAACATGAGTGGTAGAAAAATACGTAGCTTAACCTATGAAAAGGCCGGTAATTGTTAGTAAAAATGGCGTAAAACCTAGAGATGATTTGGAATTGCGCCGTTTTTATTTGTGACTTATTCGATACCGAATAGGTATTTTCGATAAAGCTTTTCCGTCTTTTCTTTGCCTATGTTTTTGACGAAGACGTCGGTTGAGGCGCCGCCATGCTTAAGCAAGCCATTCACGTAAACGGCTTGGAGGGCTTTCTTCTCTTCCGGATTTATGCCTTTCGCTTCTTTGATGATCTTGCAGAACTCGTTTAGATAAGCCTCGATGGTTTCGCCGAACAAGACTTTATCTTTTTTGGATTTGTTCGCGGTGGAGACGCTTAGGCGGATTGGGTCATACCATGCGGGCTTCGCCTGGTAGGCTGGAACGTCTTTCAGTTTTTCTTTGATCGCCTGAAGGGAAGGATAGTCGGTTTTCTCTTTTAAGGTGTCGTAGCACTCAATTATGACCGTCTCGTTCTTCATTACTTCGATCGCGTCGTAGCTGAATAATGGGACGTCTTTGGTGAAAACCGTAAGCATAATCGCGTCCGTCTTCATAAGGCCCAGCATTGCCTTGCCTTTGAGAATCGATAGACGCCCTATTCCTTTTACGTCATAACAGACAACGTTGAACTTCATCGGTCCGACTTTCATTTTGGCGAATTCGCCGATATCGAGTTTGCTTAGCTCGAAATATTTGCCAAAGATGTTTTCAATGGTTTCCATAAATGGGTTTCCTTTGCGGTGAAAATATTAGGTCTTCTTATAAGCCAAAAGCAACCAAAGGCGATGAAACGGTTTGGGTGAAATTGTTGCCTAAATTTTTTTAGCCTAAAAATTTTTAGGCAACGAAAATCACCGCAAAAACTCATGATTTGTGGAGGCAATGCGGGACTTCGTAGGGATTCCACAGGATTTTCGAAATGCTTAAGGCAAATTTGTGTTGCTAGTATCTCCTTCCTAAAACTGTGTTAAAATCCGGGCCATGGTTACCAAAGAAGAAGTGCGATTTTTGCACCTGTTATTTGCTTCCTGGATTGTTTTGATGGCTTTTGCCGTGGCGACGACCGTTCTTTCCATCGTAAATATTTGGCAAGCCAATTCGATGAACAACAACATCTTCGAATTGCTTTTCATGGCGTTCCACATTATTTTGCTAGGCTTCCTGATCATGGTCACCTTAAACGCCTTCAAAAAAGGAAGTCATATCATCAGGTCCCTAACCTATGGAGCCTATGAGGGGGCGAGCCTTTTCTACCGCGCTCTTTCTATCCTTATTTTAATAATAGGGATTGCCTTAACTGTATTCGGAATCCTTTTCTTGGCTCCCACGGGCATTCATGACTTTGGCTTCCCAATCACTTTGAAGTGGGCGATGGTAAATGCGGGGCTGACACTTGCAGTCCTGAGCCTTGCTTTCTTGCTGTTTCCGATTTTATTCGCGAAGAATCCTACTTTGACCAAGCAAAAAGAAAACGAACTTAATGAAGGGAAAAAACAAAGATGAAAAAGAAAGCTGCTTTACTAGGGATTACCGCCTTATCCCTTGCCGCATTGACGGGATGCAAATCAGGGGCAGACACCGCCGCTTCCGGCAAAAACGCTGAGACGACGTCTATTTACGACCCTCTTGATGATGACGAGATCTATTTGCAGAAGGATCCCGCGGACGATTACGTCTACGCGGATTCCAGCAATGAGGACGGGTCGATGAATTATGAGATTTTCGTTCGCTCATTCTACGATTCTAACGGCGATGGAATCGGTGATCTCAATGGCGTGAAAGCCAAACTCCCTTACATCGCCGACATGGGATATAAAACGATCTGGCTGATGCCGATTTTCCCTAGCATGAGTTACCACGGCTATGACGTGACCGACTACTATAACGTCAACGATGATTACGGCACCCTCGAGGACTTCGACTCTTTAATAAGCGAAGCGAAAAAGCATAACATCGACATCATGCTCGACATGGTTTTGAACCATTGTTCTTTGCAAAACCCTTATTTCGCCGAGGCCTTCGCGGATTATAAAGCAGGCAAAACCGGCGAGGGCTCGAAGGCTGACTGGTTCAATTTCGGGTCCACGGGCGATCATGTCTATCAAGGCATTCGTTACGAATCCAAATTCGATGCGAATATGCCGGACTTTAACCTAGATTCGGAAGGCGTCCGCGCCGAGATGGAAAACATTGTCAAATTCTGGATCGATCGCGGGGTAAAAGGATTCCGTCTCGATGCGGTGCTTTATTATTACTACCAAGTAACGAATAAAAACGTCGAATTCCTAAATTGGCTTGCGGACACTTGCCATAAATACGATCCTGATTTCTATATGGTAGGGGAATGCTGGGCCTCAAGCGCCTTGCTGAACACGTATTTTTCCTCCAAATGCGATTCGTTCTTCGATTTCTCTTTGCCAAGCGGGGGAGACAACGTCTGCATAAGCTACCTCAAAGGATATGGGCGAATCGAAAACGTCAGCGAGAACATCGAGAAGAACGAGACCGCCCGGAAGGAGAAGAACCCGGCTGCTTACACTTCTTATTTTTTGAGCAACCATGACATGGACCGCATCTCCAAGAACTTCACGGACGAGAATGCTTATAAATCAGCCTGTTCTTTCTATGCCTTGCTTCCCGGAGATGTCTACACCTATTACGGCGAGGAAATCGCCTTAAAAGGCACCCGAGGCACGAATCCGGATGACCAAAACGACGTAAAGCGCCGCTTGCCCATGATTTGGAGCAAAAACGATAAGACCGGCGAATGCGCCTTTCCGGATAAAAGCCGTCCAGATCTAGACACTACCGAGCAAGTCGAAGAGGGCGTGGAAGACCAGCGAAGCAAACCTTTTTCTCTTACAAACCATTACAAGATGATGATCCACATAAGGAACAAGTATTCTTGGATCAAACGCGCGACCTACAAAGACCTTTCATCCGAGCTTAATACCAGCGAGTACTCGGTGATGGCTTATTCCTTGTCTTGCGGGGATGAGAAAATAATCGTCGTCCATAATTTTTCCAGCCATAACGTGGAGGTCGCTTCTCCGGGAAGCGAAATCGTGGACCAAATCAACACGATGCATCGCATCCCGGAGCTGAGCGGAGGTAAGCTTCGCCTTGCCGCCCATAGCAGCGTAATTCTTAAGTAGCCATCTAATAAATTCGGATTTAGAACCATCTGAATGAGTTTTTTTCGGCGTTTTGAAACAACTGTTAATTAACTTCCTTAAAAAACAAGAAAGGGGTTTCAAAAAACTCTTTACAATCAAGTCCGAGTTTCACAAAATAGTGCCATGGATTTATAGAGGAAGGCGCAAGCGCTTTATTCTTCACGAAAAATGTAAGCGCTTTTCTCTAGATTATTGAAAGGAGAAAAAAATGAAACTCAATAACAAAATCCTTTTTGCTCTCGCATTAACCCCGGCGATGCTTTTGGGCTCTTGCAACGGGAGCAATCCTGGCGGTGAATCCGCGGGGGGGTCCAACACGCCTGGCCCGAAAGAGACGGTTAAGATCTGGTGCTCTGAAGTAGAGGGCGTCGCCACTTCCTTCAAGACCATTGCCGAGAAGTGGGCGAGCGATAACAATCTCAACTATGAATTCGAAGTTACCGGCATCACCGAAGCGGATCAGGCCACTCAGATGCTTTCTGATGTTTCCGCTGGCGCTGATATCTATTGCTTCGCGCAAGATCAGTTTGCGCGTCTTGTTCAGGGAGCCGCCTTGTCTGAGCTTGGGCCCGGCGCTTCTGCTTGGGTCAAGGAGAACAACGTTGAAGACTCTATCAATGCCGTTACTTCTGGCGAATCGATTTACGCCTATCCTTTAACTGCTGACAACGGCTACTTCATGTATTACGACAAGAGCGTTATCGATGCCGATCATCTCGGCAGCCTCGAAGATATTGTCGATGATTGTGAAAAAGCCGGGAAAAACTTTTCTTTTCAACTCGGTGGATCCGGCTGGTATACCGCTTCTTTCTTCATGTCTCGTGACGAAAAAGGCGACCAACTTTGCCATTCCAATTGGACGACGGATAATAAAGGCAAGTTCACTTCAGTCGATGATAACTGGAATTCAGACAACGGCGTGATTGCCGCGAAAGGCATGCAGCATTTGGTGAAATCCGATTATTGGATGGATAGCTCAAATGCGGCTGACTTCTCTGCGAGCACTCCATCTGCCGTTGTTGTTTCCGGCTCTTGGGATTATACGAGCGCCAAAAAGGCTCTTGGCGATAATATGGGCGCCGCTGAGCTTCCGAGTTTCAAAGTAGACGGCAAGTCTTATCATCTCGGTTCTTTCTCCGGCTACAAACTACTCGGTGTCAAGCCGCAGACTGACTCTACTAGGGCGGCAAATCTCAACAAGCTCGCTCAGGTTTTGACTGGCTATGATGCTGAAATGGCAAGACTTGAGGCGTTTGGATGGGGCCCCTCCAACAAGCAAGCTCAGGCATCGGACGAATTCAAGGCCAACCCGGCTCTAGGCGCTCTTAGGGCCCAAATCAAGTACGCCACCGTTCAGGGTCAAATTCATGGCAGTTGGTGGGATATCTCCAAAGTTGTCGGAACCTCGCTTAAAACCGCGGGTACCGACGATGATTCCATCAAAGCCGTCCTCAAGACTTATAGCGACGCTGTGAGTGGCGTTCTTGGCATGAGTGACGAAGAAAAGCGCGCCTTCACCGTTATCGGCGAATTCGCGACGGCTCCTGTCGATGGCTGGACTAATTGGATCACCGATCTTCCGATGACCGAAGATCCGGAGGGCACCTGGACCAGCCCTGCGATCACTTTGACCGCTGGTGACAAGTTCAAAGTCCGTCAGGGCAAATCCTGGGATGTTAATTACGGCAAAAACGGCGACAACTATGTCGTCTCGGAAGAAGAAGCCGGCACCAAGAAGATTCAGCTCGTTTCTACTTCTACTACCGGCGTTATCACGCTTCTTGACGCCTAATTGAATCTGAAGCGATAAACATAGGGTGGGGTTTAATTCACTTTTGCCCCACCCTTTTGGTCTTTTATAAAGTGATGACGAAAGGCGAACTATGAAAAAGTATAGTGGTTTGGAATATCTGCAACTCACGAAGCTTCAACGGTTTGGCTACAAATTTATTGCCTTTTTCTGCGCAATTCCCCTGTGGTTTAAGAATTTAGGCATAAAAATTTGGAAACAGCTCAAGCGATTTGGGCTGTTTGTCGCCCATGATGCCGTCGATCTCGTGCAGACTTTTATTAAAGGCGATTGGAAGACCCGCTTGTCTTATCTCATTATGGGATTTGGCTCCGCGACCCGAGGACAAGTATTAAGAGGGCTTCTGTTCTTCCTGTTTGAAGCTGTTTTTATTACGTATATGTGCTTGCCCCAAGGAGGCGGGTACTGGTTAAGCATGATGCCGTCTTTAGGCAAACTTGGCCCATCGAGGGTGCTTGACGTTGATCTGGATGTTTATGTTTATCAGTACAACGACAACTCTTTCCGCATCCTGCTTTATTCCGTTTTGACGATTTTCTTCATCATCGCTTTCATTTACACCTGGCGGCTCAACATCAAGCAAAATCGCATCGCTCAGGAAATCATCGCGAGCGGGAAGAAACTCAAAAGCGGGAAGCAAGACCTCCATTCGCTCATCGATGATCAATTCCATAAAACGCTTTTGGCCTTGCCCGTGACGGGAATCATCATTTTCACGGTTCTGCCGATTGTGTTTATGATCCTGGTTGCCTTCACCAACTATGACGGCACCCATAACGGCTACACGAATAACCTCTTCCATTGGGTCGGGCTTGATAACTTCAATACGCTTCTTAGTTGGAACAGCGGGAACAAGTCCTATAGCGCGGCCTTTGGCGAGATTCTCTCCTGGACGCTGATCTGGGCCTTCTTCGCGACCTTCTCGAACTACTTCCTCGGGATGATCGTCGCGATGATGATCAACAAGAAAGGGATTCGCCTTAAGAAGGTTTGGCGAACGATTCTGGTTCTCACGATCGCAATCCCTCAGTTCATCTCCTTGCTCTACGTATCTAAGATGTTCGCCAATAACGGAATCGTGATCGCGAAGCTAAGAGAATGGTTCAACGTTCCCACATCGTTCAGCTTCTATGATGATCCCACTTGGGCCAGGGTCACCGTCATCTTCATCAATATATGGATCGGCATTCCATATCTTATGCTCATCGCGACGGGCATCTTGATGAATATCCCCGCAGATCTCTACGAATCCGCGAAGATCGACGGGGCCAACGTCTGGCAACAGTATTTCAAGATCACCCTGCCTTATATGCTTTTCGTCACCGGTCCATACCTATTGACTTCTTTCATAGGCAACATGAACAATTTCAACGTCATCTACTTGCTGACGGGCGGCGGGCCGACAAACCCGAATGCCTCTGGCGCTTCTGGCTCGGTTGGCTATACGGATTTGCTCATCACATGGCTTTTCAAAATCACGACCAGCACCAACTCGGAGTATTACATGGCTTCCGTTGTCGGCATCATGGTCTTCCTTGTTGCCGCCGTGCTTTCGCTTATCGTGTATAACCTCATGCCGTCTAACAAACACGAGGAGGACTACCAGTAATTATGCGCAAAACATATATAAGTAACGACGGTTCTTTGAAAACGACCGTCGAAAAGCGCCACATGGGGATGCACGCCAAAACGGTTCTCTCCAATGTTGGAATTTACATTATTCTCGTTTTGATGGCCGTGATTTGGCTGCTCCCTTTTGTCGGGATCTTGCTTGATAGCTTCGAATGCTCGACTACCTCGCCCCACGGCTGGATGTGGCCAAGACAGTGGGGGATCGACAATTATGTGAAGCTATTCACCAATAGCGAGAACTTCCAATTCGTCCGCTGGTTCCTCAATACCTTCATCATGGCCTTAGTCACCGCGGTTATTCAGACGCTCATCGTCCTTTGCATGAGCTACACGCTCTCGCGTCTGCGCTTCAAAGGGCGCAAATTCCTCATGAACTTCATGCTCGTCCTTGGCATGTTCCCCGGCATGCTCACCATGATCATCCTCTACCGTGTCCTCGCGGACATGGGATTGACTCAAGCCAACGCCGTTCCGGGGTTGATCCTCGTATACGTGGCTAGCTCAGGCATGGGCTATTACGTCTCCAAGGGATTCTTCGACACGTTGCCGAAAAGCCTGGATGAAGCGGCGAGAGTGGATGGGGCGACCAACGCGCAGGTCTTGTTCAAAATCATCCTGCCTTTGTCTAAGCCCATCGTCATTTACACCTTGCTAACGGCTTTTATGGGACCTTGGGGCGACTTTGTGTTCGCCAAATACGTCGCCGCGGGCGATCTCTCCGGCTTCAACGTGGCGGTTGGCCTTCAGAATCTCATCAGCACCAATTCCGGGCTTACCACGAACTATTCGGCCTTCTGCGCGGGCGGAGTCATCGTTGCCGTGCCGGTCGCTATCTTGTTCATCTGCTTGCAGAAATATTATGTCGAAGGTGTCACTGGTGGCGCCGTCAAAGGATAGGAGGAACTTACTATGGCAGAAGTTAAACTTACAAACGTCAAAAAAATCTATCAAGGCGGCGTCGTTGCCGTCCATGATTTCAATCTCACGATCAAGGATAAGGAGTTCGTCGTTTTCGTCGGGCCTTCGGGCTGCGGCAAATCCACGACTCTCCGCATGATCGCGGGATTGGAGGAGATCAGCGAAGGAACCGTTGAAATCGACGGAGAAATCGTCAATGACCTCCAGCCGAAGGACCGTCATATCTCGATGGTCTTCCAAAACTATGCGCTTTATCCTCATCTCACCGTTTTTGAGAATATGGCCTTCCCCCTTCGCTTGCAGCGTCCGAGGATGAGCCAAGATGAGATTTATAAGCGCGTCACGAACGCCGCGGAGATCCTTGGCATCACCCCTTATCTCACCCGCAAGCCCAAAGCCCTCTCGGGCGGCCAGAGGCAGCGCGTCGCAATCGGCCGCGCGATGGTCAAGGATTGCAAGGTCTTCCTCATGGACGAGCCGCTTTCGAACCTCGACGCGAAGCTTCGCAACCAGATGAGGGCCGAGATCATCCTTCTCCGCAAAAAGATCGAGACCACTTTCGTCTACGTCACCCATGACCAGACCGAGGCCATGACCCTTGGCGATAGGATCGTCATCATGAAGGATGGCTTCATCCAACAAGTCGGCACGCCTCATGAAGTCTTCGATAAGCCGGTAAACCTCTTCGTCGCCGAATTCATCGGCGCCCCGAAGATGAATACCTTCCCGGCTGTTCTGACCAAAGAGGGCAGTAAGTATTACGTCTCCGCTTTTGGCGGCAAGCTGCCGGTTGATGGCGATAGGGTTGCTATCCTTGATGAGAAAGTGACTGTTCCGGAAGAAGGGCTCAACCTCACCCTCGGCGTCCGCCCCGAGCATATCGTTCTTGGAAAAGAAGGGGATCCTGCGTCGATTCACGTGACAATTCAAGTCAACGAGATGATGGGCAGCGAGCTTCATCTGCACGTGCTTACGGATGATGGCACCGCATTGGTAATCCGCGTTCCGACGATTCAGCTGAGCGAAGAAGAAAGAGACTCCATGGTGGCTGGCAAAGACTTCTACATCACCTTCGAAGGGAAGGTCATGCAGTTCTTCGATGCCGCAAACGGCTCTTCTCTCCTCTTCAACTAAAACCTATGGGGCGCGGAAACGCGCCCCTTAACTCTTAAGATCTTGGCTTGCTCATCGTGAGAAGCCAAATTAGAAAGGATAACTCTATGAAAAAGAAAATTGTGCTTGCCCTTTCCTTGTTGTCTCTTGGTTTAGCGGGATGCTCCGCAGACCAGGGCAAGAGCCAAAGTTCCGAGCTAACTAGCGATTACAATAGCGAGCGCACGAGCGAGGGTTCTTCAACGGGCGCTTCCGAAAAAGAAACCGTCTCTTCCAGCATTGATGATCCCGATGATCAGATCTTCGACCGCAACGACGGCGAAGCTTTGGAAGTCAAAGACGTCACTAGCCCCTATGTCGTCGGCACAACCACAAATGCGGCAATCTACGATTACGATAGCGTCTACGCGAACAAGCCCACGAATGCCTTGGCGGATGATTTCGCCTGGGGCGTGGATTGCTCCTCGCTTTACGAAGTCGAAAAAGCGGGCGGCCGTTTCTATGGCGAAGACGGCAAGGAAGCAGACCTCTTCCAAATCCTGAAGGCAGGGGGAGCCAATTATGCGCGCTTCCGTCTTTGGGTGGACCCCTTTGACAAAGATGGCGTGAGCTATGGCGGAGGCACCAACGATATCTCCACGGACATCTATCTTGCCAAGCGCGCCGCATCGGCCGGGATGAAGATCCTTATCGATTTCCATTACAGCGATTCCTGGGCCGACCCCTCCAAGAAGTGGGCCCCGAAGGCGTGGATGACCCTTAAGGACGGGAAACCCACGATCAATGAGAAGACCCAATACAAAAGAGTGGGGGATTTCACTTCTCATGCCCTGAATGCTTTCAAGAACGCAGGGGTTAATGTCAGCGCGGTTCAAATCGGCAACGAGACCAATAACGGCATGGCCGGATCTTCCAACGCCGCTTCTTGGTATTTCGCCGAGATGATCAAAGCGGGCGTCGATACCGCTAAATCCGTCTTCCCAGGCGTCAAAACCATCGTTCACCTAGCTAACGTCAATAACCCTAGCGGCGTTTACAAAGTCTATAACAACCTCGTCCGCTGGAAGGTTGACTGGGACGTCTGCGGATTAAGCTACTATCCCTATTGGCATGGCGGCAGAGACAACCTCCAAACCGTCATGGACTATTGCGCGAATACCTATGGCAAAGAAGTCATGATCGTCGAAACGGCCTGGGGGTATACGGATGAAGGGGCTAGCTTCTGCAACAATCAGTTCTCCTCCAAACTCAATGAAGCGGGAGGCTACCTCACTTCTTATCAGGCGCAGGCTTCGGAACTTGCCGAGCTTGCCGATTGCCTCTCGAAAGTCCCCGGTTCCAAAGGCACGGGCATCTTCTATTGGGAGCCCGCTTGGCTTCCGAAGGAGGGAAGCGGATGGATCAGCAAAACCGGCTATTACTACAACGACCACGGCTACGACTATAGCGAAGCGAGCGACCTAACCGGCTACAGCGATTCTTCCTGCTATTCGAGCTGGGCCAACCAAGCCTGGTTTGACTATTCCGGCAAAGCCCTTCCTTCTTATAAAGCCTATAAGCTCATCCAAGATGGCTCGAAAACCAAGGATGAAGAGGATCTAGACGCCGTGAAAAACGCCTTCACCGCGACCTATAACCTCTCCGATGGCTCGGATTCAATCCCGACGAGCGGCCAAATCAAAACGAACCTTGACCGCTTGAGAGTTGCCGATATCGCTTGGGACAGCGATGAGATGGAGGCCCTTAAAAAGGCGGAGCAAGGCCATTACACGATCCATGGCAAGCTCGAAGATTTCGATGTCACTTGCGACGTTACCGTTATTTATAACTACGTTCAGGACAATTCCTTCGAGAATCAAACCACCTCTTCCGGGAACGCGAACGAATTCAAGGTCGGCTCTCCCTGGAGCTTGACCGCTTCTTCGAATGGCATTCGCGTCGAGACGAAGAGCGAGGGCAACCGCACCGGAACCCATTACTTCCATTGGTGGGCCTCTACCGCGTTTAGCTTCACCCTTTCCCAAACTCTTTCCAACATCCCCGCGGGAACCTACAACCTCAGCACCTATGTGCTTACCCATATGGCCAATGAATATGGGGGATACACGAAAGCCAGCCTCTTCTACCAAATCGGAGCGGGGGACAAAGTGGAGGTTTCGATGCTCTCCAACTGCAAAGGATATGGCTCCGGCCTTGTTGAATGGTCCATCCCCTCGATCGTCGTCTCTTCCTCTAGCGACGTCACCGTCGGCATGGAAGTCGAAGCGGGCGCCCAATCCTGGGGGCATAACGATGACTGGTCCTTCATCATGGCTAGCTGATTAGGAATAAACATATGGAAAACAAATTCGTTCTAACGTTGATCGACAGGCCGGAGATGGCCCCGGAATATGCGCAGAAGACCACCCAAAGCGGCAAATCCGACGATTTGACTTCGACTGCGCTTCTTGATGAATCTCTTTCGATCTTCATCTTCCAACAGGATGAGGCCCATAAAAGAGGGCTCAAGACCACGATTGAGATGACTTATGCCTCGCTTTTCAGCGACCTCGTCGTCGAACTTGCCAAAAGAGACCACGAGAAGTATGGCGATGAAATCGCCTTGACTCTCCTTGGCCTCCCTTGCGAGCAGTTCTATGAAAAGTACAAGACCAAGGACTTCTGCATCTGGATGTTCTCCAACGAAGACAAGGAAAGAATCGTCGACGACGTCTTCTCTCTTTTCTATGAGAAGTTCGGCTTCTACCCCGAATCCACGGGCTCCTATTACATGGATGCCTATACGATCAACTACATCAAGAAGAAATACCCGATGGTGAAATGCGCCGTCGCGACTTGCTGGGAGGAAGGGGTGAAGTGCTACCACACGACCAACAATTCTTGGTACACCTTCATCGACGGCGGGCCTTGGGCCCCTTGGATCCCTTCCAAGGTGAATAGCTGCCTACCCGCCGACAGCAAGGAAGACGACTCCGGAATCGTCGCCATTCCCCATCTTTCTCGCGACCTTATGGCTTGCTTCGACGGGAATGGCTCGAACTTCGGCACCCATCCGCAGAACGTTCTCCGCGGCATGATCTACGAAGACAACGAGCTCCCTTATTTCTTCAACCTCGTCGATATGTACCGCGAGCAGGGCAAATACAATAGCGGCCATTCCTACAACATGATGTTCGTGGGACCGGGCTGGCTGAACAAGGCGGGAAGATGGGAGCAGCCTTACGAATTGCTCCGCAAAAGCTACTGCGACGGACTTGATTACTACGCAAAGCTCAAGAAGGAAGGCAAGCTCGTGGATATGACCATGAGCGAATACGCGGACTATTACCGCAAAGAGCATCCTTCCTATATGGAGCCAGAAGTCGCCCTTTGGAAAGACGTGCTCTATGGCTCGGACAAACAGTATTTTTGGTATTACGACCCCTATATGAGAGCCTGCCTTGACTTCAACCAGGGCGGGGCGATGATTTGCCTCAATCCCTACGTGGGCAAGCTTGATCTGCCCGTCGGCATTGGCACGGGGAACGCGTACAACTGCTCTTATCCTTATATCATCCAAGCCAATTACCGCGCGGGCTTCTTCACCCATTACGCGGGGCAAGGAACCCTCAAGAGCTGCGTCATTAAACGTCATAACGAAGAAGTGGACCTCGCCCTTGAAAGAACGCTTGCCACCTATTCGAAAGTCGGGGAAGACATCCTTCTCACGACGAACGACTTCGATGTCGTCTTCTCCGATCTGACCGTCAAGATGCGTTCGAAATACCTTTTCAAGAAAGGAACGGGGGAGATCCTCACCACCAGAGAGATCCTCTCTTCGCTTGATGAGGAGGGCGTTGAGATCGAAGACTACTTGGTTGGATGCTATGGCATCGACGAATATAGCGATGACATGACCGGCGTCATCCTTGAAGTCGAGGGAAACGGCAAAGAATCCATCGATTACGCCTACAAGATGAGGTGCATTGAAAGGAACGAAAGCCTGGCTAGAGCCATCATCCCGCAGGTCAACACGATCGTTGAGATGGGAAGCGATGACGAAGGCTATGCTGGCCGCATTGAGGAAGGCATCGCCTTCTCCCCGATGTTCCGCTTAAGCATCAAGAAAAGATTCACTAGCAAAGGAGAATTAAGCTCATGGCTCAAAGTAAAAAAGGTGCATTGAACTACCGCTGCCCGCAGTGTTTCATGCGCGACATCGACATCGACATGTTCTATGACGAAGAGAAGCACGAATACTATTGCATCCGCTGCTGCTTCCATGGAGACGAAGCGAAAGTCAAAGACTGGAACCAGATGATCAAACTTAAGTACGGGCACATCATGGACCGGGTCACCTCGTTCAACGAGGACAACGAGCCAATCACCTGGCATCCCTACAAAAAAGGAGAGCTTTGATGTTTTTAGGTATCGATGCCTCGACCCAAATGGAGGTCGACGCGAAATCCCCTCATTATTATTATGCCGGCAAAGAAGTCGAGCCTTGGCAGTTCCTCTTTGACCATAACGGCGTGAAGAGCATGCGCCTCCGCCTTTGGGTGGATCCTTATGACGATGAAGGCCATCCTTATGGAGGGGGCACAATTGACTTCTCGACTTGGATCAAACTCGCCAAAAGAGCCGCAAAAGTTGGTTATTCCATCCTTTTGGACATCCATTACAGCGATTTTTGGTGCGATCCGGGGAAGCAATTCATCCCGAAATCGTGGCGTGGCCTCAACGTGGATCAGCTTGCGGAGAAGGTCTATGAATATACGAGAACAACCTTGCTTGCGATTGCGAAAGAAGGCATTGAGGTTCCCTATATCCAAATCGGGAACGAGATCACCAACGGCATGCTTTGGCCGCTTGGCCAGCTCGGCCCAAGAGGAGAAGATGGGCTTCGTTCCAACTACGACAATCTCGCTCTCTTCTTAAGAAGCGGCATCAAAGCCGCGAGGGAAGTCGCCCCTGAATCCAAGCTCATCATCCATTTGGAAAAGAGCTATGACGTGGAGCTTCACGAAGAGTATTATCGCGAGATCATCAAACGCGGAGTTGACTTCGATATCGTCGGGCTTTCCTATTATCCCTATTGGCACGGCACTTTTCCGATGTTCTTTAAGAACGTCGACAATCTAAAAGATAAGTTCCATAAGCCAATTTGGATCGTCGAGACGGGTTATGGCTTCACCATGGAACCCTTCTTGATGAACGGGAACTATGGCGACAACCTGATCTCAGAGAAATTCTTCGAACAGGAAAACGTCTTCCATCCTTACCCTCTTAGCAAAGAAGGCCAAAAGGACTTCATCACGAACCTTCTGAAGCTTTCCGCTGAACATGGGGTCGAGGCCATCTATTACTGGGAGCCTTTCTGGCTTCCTTTGCCTGGGCTATGCTGGGCAACGGAAGAAGGGGAAGCCTTTACCGGGGAAACCGGAAAGCCCACGCATAATGAGTGGGCGAACCAGTGCCTCTTCGATTATGAAGGGAACGCGACCCCTGGGTTAGACGCCTATAAACTTTGATTCATAAGGCTAAAAAGAGTGGGGAAACCCACTCTTTTTAAGCTGGTTTTGCGGGTTTTTTGATGCAAAACCTTCTTATTCTTTGCAAAGCAAATATTCGGCAAATCGAGGGAAAGAGAACTTCAAGTAGCCATATTTCGGATTTTGAAGAATCCCTTTCTTGAGCAGGCGATCTCGATATACGCCCATGGTCTTGGAATTGAATCCGCTGCGTTTTCGCAGATCTTCCACCTTTACGGTTTCGTTTGTTTTAAAACTTAGAAGAAGCCGCTGCTCGTTAGAACTCAACCCCGAGAAGACTTTATCGTAAACGTAATCCCCCATGTATTGATCAAATTCGCTTATCGTTTCTTTGGTTAAATCCTTTTCGCCCTTGTCATAGAGCAAATGCCCAAGAACTTGGTAAGCGTAGGCGTAGCCATTCGTAAATTTGGCTAGGCTTATAGCTTTGTCCTGATCGATTCCCAAATGAGTTTCGTAAGAGGAAGCTATGGCGCTGATGCTCAAAGGCTCCAAAGAAATTTTAGGTGCCCTATATAGAAAGGTTAAAGTTGCGTCGTCTTGAAGACGGGACACGTTTTTATATAGACCCGTCATCAAGAGCAAAATTTTATAGTCGCGTCGAATAAGGGACTTGTATGCTTGCACGGATTTTTTCATCTCTGGGCTGTTGTCCACTTCGTCGATTGTAATTAGCACCCTTTTTCCTTTTTTGTTTAGACAGCCGACCATTTTCTTTATTAAACTAATCGCTGTTGTGGCCGGTTCTTTCCCTTTTAGCGAAAAGCTAACGCCCTGAAATGAAAAGCTAAATTCCCCTTTAAGGAACAATCTTTTCGCAATCGTTGTTTCATAAATCTCTGAAGCCACATTCTCTAAGATTTGATCTTTTGGCCCTGGATCAACAACAATCCAGTCATCGCTTTTAGCCAAATAATTTGATACGTTAGAAAGCAAAACCGTTTTTCCGCTTCCTCTAGGGCCCGTGATAATGTAGGCATAACTCGTGATTGGGCCGGCCGAAAAATCAGAGGTAATTTTTTCCGCTTCCTTGATCCTTTTTTATAGGCGCGCTCGGTTCGATTCCGAAGGTTATCGTGAATGGATGCCGAAAATCAGAGGTAATTTTTTCCGCTTCCTTGATTCTTTTTATAGGCGCGCTTGGTTCGATTCCGAAGGTTATCGTGAATGGATTGCCCGTCATATTTTGCCTCCTTGATAAATTTAGAACTCTTTAGAACTTTTATTTTCTTTTAGAACTCTTTAGAACTTTCAAGGAAAATGCATCTATGCCCCTCGTCTTTTTGCTTTCTCAGTCGCCAGATTCGGCGTTTTCAGTTTGAAGCATGGAATAATTTTTAGTTTTTAAGGCAACCGATTGGAACAACTTTAACGCCAGACTTAAGGTCATAAGCGGTCGATGATCCTGTGATGATGAGAAGCAATGACGGTAAATCCATTTGCATGTAAGGGTCGGAACAAGAGCCGTTATAAGCGTTTATTTTGCTTTGAATTTGGAGCAGGTGCCTTTCTGCTTCTTCGATTTGTCCTTCTCCCAGTTTCATCTCAATCAAAGCGTAGCGTCCATCTTTCAATGTGAGAACAGCATCACATTCAAGACCGTTTCGGTCATGATAGTAGTTTATTTCTCCGCCAAATTCTGAGGAGTAGATCCTTAAGTCCCGAATGCAAAGGGACTCAAAGAAAAAGCCGAAATCCAAAAGGTTGCGTACTATTGTGTCTTTTGTAAGCGAAAGAGCGGCTATCGCCAGCGATGGTTCCGATATGTTCTTCTTCGGAATTGAATACATGTTCGCCTTTGATTTCATAAGAGGAGACCATGCTTCCACGTCTTCGATTACGAATAAATCTTCAAGGGCTCTTTTGTAGTCATAATAGCTGACGTCGCTAAAAGAAAAATCGGTTCCCCTGATTTCTGCGGCGATTTTGGTATTTTTGGCCAATGTGCACAGGTTCTTTGAATAAACCCTTAGCAGACGTTTTGCTAAAACTGCATTTCTTTTTACGCCATCTACATCGTGAATATCTTTGCTTATGATGTCCTCCACATAATCTTTCGCAGTTTCCAGCGCGAGGTCATCGCTGGGCGCGTTCAATGATGTTGGGAAGCCGCCTCTGCAACATGCGAAAATTAGATGGTCAAGGGAGAGACTGCTTTTGATTCCGCCAACCGAGACTTTCTCTTTGAATAGGTGCGATAAGGATATGGATCCATTGGATTCTTTCGATTCATAGAGGGACATTGGCCTCATCACTATTTCTTTGATGCGTCCAGTGCCAGTGTGGCTTTTGTTCTTCTCCTGTTCGCCTTCATTCTTTTCGCGAATCACGGTTGATCCGCTCAATAAGAATTGGTTTGGCTTGCCTCTGTTTTTATCGATGTTTGCTTTTACTTCATTCCAGATGGGGGTGTATTTCTGGACTTCATCGAAAAATATAGGCTTTTGAAGATTAAAAATAATCGAAGGGTCGGTTTCTAAAGCAAGTTTGACG
>CAVECL010000005.1:0-61886 GCA_963614595.1 Parasutterella excrementihominis
GTATGCAAAACCGAGATGAAATCGTCAAGGGGTATGCATTTGTATCAAAATAGGTGGTCATTGCCACCATTGCATTCCTTCCGGTTTAGGCCGGTTTTTATTTTGCTTGCTTAGTCAAAATCATAAACGCCCTCCGTTAAACGCAGCGGGCGCAAGCCATTGATCGGCAACGAATTTATCTGGCTTTCAGAGCAACTAACGTAGTTTCGTTTTTGTCCGTCTTCCCCGTCTCCTTAAGTTCAAGAGTCAAGAAAAGAACGGAGAAAGAGATTCCAAAAAGATCTCTAACAGCACACCAAAGTGTGGGTGATTTTTGATTTTGGTATAATCGCCAATGGCAAGCATAGGCCCATTGGGCAGCCCGCCGGTTTGGAATGCTTGCCAAAACACCCGCCGGACGGCTGCCCAATGAGCCGGAAAGGGTGTTTTTTGACGGCGAAAGAAAAGAGACTAAAAACGGGTCGTTCGATCCACCACACGCTCCTCTCGGAGGCAACATGGACGCAAAAAAATGCGGAAGGAGCGCATTTTTAGCCATTGCTTCCAGCAACACTTTGGCGTATTACTAGAAATGTTTTTTTCACTTTTCTTCCCAAGGGGTGCCCATTTGGGAATCGATGAATTTTCTAAGCCTGAAACCCGTGAGGGTAGCAAGGGCAATTTTCAAAGCGTCGCCAGGCAAAAATGGCACAACGCAGAGCATCATGGCTTTGGCGAAGTCGTAACTGCCTTTGCTATAAATTAAGAACCAGCCCGTTCCAAAAGCATAGAGAACGACGGTGCCCGCAACCATCGCGATGGGGTAAACCCAGATTTTCTTCTTCCATTTCCCGATGAGCAAAGTTTCAATGAGCACGCAAGGAACGTAGCCAATCAAAAAGCCTCCAGTAGGGCCCGCGAGAACTTGAAAACCGCCTTGGAACTTGGAAAAAATGGGCATTCCTGCCGTCCCCAAAAGAAGGTACAAAAGGACAATCGGCGCCGAAATTTTCCAAGAGAAAACGGCGCCGAGGAGATAAACAACGAAAGTTGCTAACGTAATCGCAACCGGTTCGATGGGTATCGAAATCGGGGAGAGCACGCACATCAACGCAGTGAAAATCGCGATAATGCACATCGCATGGACCTTGTTCGCAGGTAGCGAATCCTTTTTATTCCGCTTGTTGATTTTCTTTTCCGTTTCTTTCTCCGCCATAGCGGCAAAATGATACTCTCCAAAAGCATCGGTAAAAAGGTAATCTTGGCAGGCGATTTCGTTATATTTCAAGAGAAAGGAAACGATAGGGCCACCCCGCGAAAACAGTCACTAAGGACGCAAAAGACCAAGATTGGGTTACGACTATTAAATATTTAGCACTCATGACTTGACAGTGCTAAATAATTGACTAAATTACTATTCGTGAAGTCGAAAGGACAATTCAAATGAAAGAAGAAAAAGAATTCCAAGCTGAGTCCAAGCAACTGCTTGACCTCATGATCAACAGCATTTATTCCAACAAAGAAATTTTCCTGAGGGAAATCGTCTCAAACGCGAGCGACGCGATCGACAAGTATCGTTTCCTTTCCCTTACCGATCCGTCGAATTACCCCTCATCGAGCGGTGAAATCCGCATTGAGAAAGACGAGAAATCCAAGACCATCTCCATCACCGATAACGGCATCGGCATGTCAAAAGAGGATATGGAAACGAATCTGGGCACAATCGCCAAATCCGGCTCCAAAGATTTCGCGAAAAAATATCAAGAAGCCAAGCAAGCAGAGGATCTCTCCATCATCGGACAATTCGGCGTTGGCTTCTATTCATCCTTCATGGTCGCCGATTCCGTTGAAGTCTTATCTAAGCCCCGCAGCGGCGAAGCTCACCGCTTCCTTTCTTCGGGAAAAGACACCTACACGATCGAAGACGCAACCGCCGACTTTGACCACGGAACCAAAGTCACCATCCATTTAAAAGATGACGTCGAAGGTGAAAAATACGCTATCTACCTCCAAGATTGGAAAATCGAGGAGCTTATCCGCAAGTATTCCGACTACATCCGCTATCCGATCAAGATGATGGAGAGCCATCAAGAACCAGATAAGGACGAAAACGGCAAAGAAATCGAAGGCAAGAGCCATGAAGTTCAAGAAGATAAGATTTTGAATTCCATGACTCCGCTTTGGAAGAAGAACGCCAAAGACGTCACTGAGCAGGAACTTAATGAATTCTATAAAAGCAAATTCGATGATTTTGAGGATCCCCTCATCTCGCTTAATGTCCACATCGAGGGTCTCATCTCTTACGATGCGCTCGTTTATATCCCAGCTCACGCCCCTTATGATCTTTATTCGTCTTCCTATGAGAAGGGCCTCGCGCTTTATAGCAAAGGAATCTTCATTCAAGACAAATGCAAAGAGCTTATCCCGGACTTCCTGAAATTCTGCCGGGGCTTGGTCGATTCAGAGGACTTCCCGCTCAACATTTCACGTGAAATGCTGCAAAAGTCCCCTCTAATGACCAAGATTGAAAGCTCTTTGGAGAAAAAGATACTTGAGAAACTCGCCTCCGTCCAAAAGAACGACAAGGAACGTTACAACAAATTCTTCAAGCTTTATGGCAACTACTTCAAGTATGGAATCTATTCAACCTATGGCATGAAGAAAAACGACCTACAGGATTTGCTTCAGTTCTCTTCCGTCAATTCCGAGACCCCGATTACATTCAAAGAATACGTCGCCTCCATGAAAGAAGGGCAAAAAGACATCTTCTACGCCTCCGGCAAGAACGCGGATGAAATCAAGATGCTACCCCAACTCGAAAAGTTCAAAAAGGATGGCGTAGACGTCTTAATTCTCGACCAGGAAATCGACGAATTCGCAATCATGGCCCTGATGGATTATGACAAACACGGCTTTAAAAACATCGCCAGCGAAGACAAAGATTCCTTGACGGAGGAAGAAAAGACCAAGCTCGATACCTTAACCGCGGATCACAAGAGAATCCTTGACGAGATGAAAGCTGGCCTCACCGGTAAAGTGGATGACGTCGCTTTCTCAACAAAACTAGTTGATTCACCCGTTTGCATCACCACGAAAAACGGCATGTCGATGAATGTGGAACGCGTGCTAGATGAGCAACCTGGCGCCACCGAAAACGAAAAGCCGAAGGCAACAAAAGTTCTTGAAATCAACGCAGAACACCCATTATTCCAAGCGATTGCCACGATTAGTGATGATGCCGAAATCCAGAAATGCGGCAAATTGCTCTATGACGAAGCGATGCTTCTTGAAGGGTTCGAGATCGAAGACAAAAAACAATTTGTCGAAAATCTAAACTCCCTCATGATGAAAGCCTTCCATTGATTATGAGCCCGCCTGCAAAGGCGGGTTTTCATTTCCATCTTCTTAGATGTAATTCTCTTTCAACATGATAGGATAGCCTTATGGATTCGAAGGGGAAGAAAATCAAAGGGCTGATTACATCTCTACTGTCCTTGGCGATTTCTCTTGATGCCACCGTTTTTTTCGTTTTCTTTGCCTTTTTGAAGATCGAATCATTGCTCCCCTCCTTATTTATCGCCGGCTTTTTCTTTTTCGAAGCCGCCGGGAGGGTCTACTCGATTTCTTACACGCTTGCTAATCGGCGCTTAGAAAAGGAATCAAGGGAGAGGGCAAAAGCTCATCTAGCGTTTTTTATGGGCGTAGCCGAGACCATCTATCCAATCCCCTGGATCCTAGCGATGGTTTTCTTGCCCTATGAAGCAAATAGTTATGCGATTTTAGCGTTTCTTCTTTTCAAAATCTCCGCAGAAGTGGCCTTATCCTTTTTCCGTTATCTCCCTCGTCACAAAAAGCAAATCACGATGGCCAGCGAAAATCTTTGCTCTTTTTGCACGTGCTTATCTCTTTTCCTAGGGTTTCTTTTCCATTCTCTTTATTCCAAAGGGGCAATGGACAAAAGCCTTGCCGATCTTTTGACAGGCATTTTCTTTTTGGTTTTCTTCTTCGCCCAAAACGCCCTCTTCTCAATCCTGCTTTTGCAGGGCCGGACGATTTCACGAATTAAGAAGATGGTTAATTTCGGAGTGAAACACAGCGTTGGAAATTACATCGTCGTGACCTCTTCCTTAATGACGGTTCTGATTTCGCTTGCCTCGGCAATCAAAGATCAAAACGTCGCTTATATAGGAATTGCCGTTATTTATCTCTCGCTTGGGGCAATTAGGTTAAGCGCGCTCCTATGGAAAAACGCCATCCACCGAAACGTCTACAACAAAACGCTCGCCGAAGCTTCCGAAAGCAAAATCTTGATTTACGTGGGTTTTGTCCTCTCTGCGTTGAGTGTTCTCTTTTCTCTGGGCATTTTTTGGATCAGCAAGCAAAAGATGCAAGCTAGCGCCACGTTTGTTTTGGTAATTCAAATTGCACATGGTTTATTCCGTTTGGCCATTTGCATCAAAAACTACGTTAGCTATCAAAAGAAAAATCAGCCATTCGGCATCGCGGTCGCCTCTTTAGATATGCTGATCGGCGTCTATTCTTTGTTTTCTCTCTTTTTGCTCATTAACATCTACTTCAATTTTTCTTGGGCAGAAGCCCTTATCTTCGTCTTAACCTGGGCGACTTTCGCCGGAACGCTCTCGCTTGGCGGAATTATGATTTGGCTTGGTTTCAAAGGACGCCTTGAGGCAAAAATACTCGCCAAAGAAATCGAAGCGAATTCGAATTCCGTTCAGATCGCCCTCAAGAAGCATAACCTAGAGAAAACCACCATAAGCAAGGAACGGTTCTCAGAGTTAGCAAAGGACCAAAAATTCAACGACGCTCTGCTGAATATAGAAAGGTTCGGTCCCGCCTCTAGCGAAGAAGAGAATCTGCTCAACATGTATAAGACAAGCAAAAAGACAAATTTGCTTCGCTAAAACAAAATCAAAGAAAAGAGCCCTCAAAATATAAAGTTGTTTTGTTTTTCAAATTTCCAAATATCATTTTTTGATATTCGGAAAAGAAAGTCAATTTTAAATAATGCCTCGTTTTAGTACGTTATTTCCGACTGTTTTTAAATTTCTAACATTTTCTTCTCCTTTAAAAGCGAAAATAACTTTCTTGGAAAAGATGTTTTGATAATTTTAGAATCGCGGTGTATCATCAAGCCGCTATGAACAAAGACGAAACCTACTCTTTAATCATCAAAGCCCTGGTCAATGAACGCGGCATGACCTTAGAGCAAATAGCGCGCGAGGGCAACTTCAGCCTTCAAAGCATGTACAACTGGGAAAACGGCGACCACCTCCCGCAATTCTCCAAAAGAGAAAAGCTAAAAGAAATCGCGAAAGCCCATAATGTAACCAGCATTCTCAGCAGTCTCGATCTGACTTGCCTTTCCTCCGGCGCGCGAGCGATCATGGTCAGCCTTTATGAGTATCTGTTGAAAGAAGAAGAGCTTCGTAGAGGCAATGACGTTAAGGACAAAGAAAAATAGCTTGTAGAAAAGACAAGCGAAAAAGCCCAATTTGATGCGCTCCCCAAGCGTTGGACAAAACAAGTTCAATGCAGGGATGGCGCATCAGCGAAGGGCTTTTTGCATTAGTCTAAATCATAGGATTTCAAAACCTTGATAAGAGGTTTGATCGCTTTTTCAACAACCCCTGGTTCAAAAGGATCTTTCATATGGTCTTTTGCAACCAAGGTTCGGAAAGGATATTTGCCACCCATCTTGCAGAGTTTCAGATAACGGTTCCATGCCAGTTTATGATTCTTCCGGTCCAAATTGAAAAACTCAAATGCCATGACCTGGGCTAATGTGTAATCAATATAGTAGAAAGGCACGTCGAATATATGGCTTTGCAGCAACCAACGGTGTCCGCTTTCGAGATAGGCGCACCCTTTGTAGAGAGCCGCCTTATACGGGGTGTACTTATTCTCAAGTTCAACCCATTTTGCGTCTCTTTCCTCTTTGCTGGCATCAGGATTGCCATAAACCCAATGTTGGAATTCATCGACCGTAACGCCATAAGGAAGGAAGGTGATGGCATCCGCTAAATGGACATAACGGTATTTGTTTGGCTCATCGAAGAAAAGATCCATCCAAGGTTCGGCGAAGAATTCCATGGACATCGAATCGATTTCGCAAGCTTCCATCGTCGGAGAACGGTATTCCGGAATCTTAATGCCTCTAGCCATATAGGCTTGGAAACTGTGCCCAAATTCGTGCGTTAAAACATCAACGTCCCCGCTGGTTCCGTTGAAATTCGAGAAAATGAAAGGGATCTCGTAGGTCGGGAAATAAGTCATGTATCCGCCTGACTGCTTTCCAGGTTTCGCTTCTAAATCCATCACGCCATGATCATCCATATATCGGAAGAAGTAACTGGTTTCCGGAGAAAGCTCATCATACATTTCCTTCGCGTTCTCGACCTTGTCTATGGTACTGCCCTTCGGGAGAGGGTTCCCTTCCTTGAAGGAGAGGCCCATATCGTAGACTTTGGGGGACCGGATGCCCGTTCTCTTAAACTGGGCCTTCATGATTTTGGAAGCGATCGGAGTAACGAACTCATTGATTTGATCACGATACTTCTTGATGTCCTCTTTATTGTAATCGAAGCGGTTCATCTTAAGGTAAGCAAGGTCCGTGTAGGATGAATAGCCCATCTTTTTCGCCATTCTCGTGCGAACTTTAACGAGCTTGTCATATATCTCTTCCGCTTTGTCTTTTATGTTCGCATCAAGATAAGAGTAATAAGCATCCGAGGCCTCTTTTCTAGTCTCTCTATCCACGTCTTGCAGGAACTTTCCCATCTGAGGGAGGTTATAGACATCGCCGCGGAAAGGAACTTTCGCGGAAGCGATCAAGGCATCGTATTCCATGGTAAGTTTGCTCTCTTCCACCGCCTCCTCGATCACTTTCTCGTCAAAGGACTTCAACTGATATTCCATCATCACAAACAAAAAAGAACCAAGCTTCTCTTCTAAGAAAGGACGATAGGGGCTATTCAGGAGAACCTCATTCCATTTATTCTCTTCCGCTTGGATAAGGGGCATGCCTTCATTGAGAACGTTCATGGCGTCTTCATACTTCTTATTGGCTGTATCCAAAGAATACAAAACAGAGATATGAGTACTCTCATTCCCGATAGAATCCATGGCTTTTGCGTGCTTTTTGACAATGGAAAGGGCTTCTTCTCCACATTTCGCACCTTTTAAAGCAGCGGTGAAATCCTTCACTTTTTCAACCGCTTTTTTGATGGAAGGCACCTTAAAAGGCCATTCCTCAAATCTCTTTAGTTCTTTGCTCATACAACTTACCTCTCAATGAACTCGACTTTTCGCGTTTTGGGTTTCTTCGTCTTCGTTGAAAGCCAGTCCAAGCACTCTTTCGCCTCCTCTTCAAATTCAGGGTTCAAGGACAGAAAACAACCATTGCCCTTAAAGGAATAGGAGGAGAAAAGAACGTTAAAGTCGATAAGCTTGTTGATGGAAGCCTTTCCTCTTCTTGAAGAAAGAGAGGAAAGGGAAGAAAAGCTAATAAACGACGCGTAGTCATTTGCCTCTAGGGATCCTTGGAGAAGGTGGACAAGACCATCTTCGCTGCAGAGCACTCCGACGTTAGAAAGCTCGTAAACCGCAGCCATGATTTTCTTTTGCAGAAATGTCCTTCCTTTCTCTTTTCCCATGGGCGCGGACATTATATTGCAGGAAGGAAAATAACAAACAAAAAGCGTATGATTTGCAACGGGAAAATTCCTGACTACAATAGCGGGCGAAAATTTTATGGAAGACTCAACGGAAAAGCTTATCTTGGCAACCATCGATAAGGTGCGTCCATTTCTTCAGCGCGACGGGGGTGACATTGACTACATCGGCTTCCGCGACGGCATTGTTTATCTCGCTATGACTGGAGCTTGCAGCGGATGCATGTATGCAGGCGAAGACATTTCGGCTGGAGTTGAAATCATATTAATGGAAGAAGTCCCGGGCGTCATGGCCGTGAAAACGGACGGCGTGCCCGAAGACATGATGAGTGAGTATCTCACGAAGAAGCAAGAAGCCGCCTTAAACAAAGCAGGAGTCTGATGCAAACCAAAATCGGCGTCCATGAGGCGCCGATTTTCATTTAAAAAGCGCGCCTTTCGACGCGCCGAATTTGTTCTTTAGTCGTTGGCCCAAAGAAGATGCTTGTACATAAGAACCCAGAAGAGGTCCACCCAGCCAAGGATCGTGCCGGTAAACGGAATGATGGCAAGGATAAGCCCCAAAATATTGTGGGTTCCCTTCGGGCTCTCGATGACGGCGGTGATACGAACGACGAGTTCGACGATCCAGTTAACGCCGGGAATGAGAAGAAGGATGAACTGAACAAGCCTAGGAAGACTGTTGAATGTTTTCATGGTGGCTCCTTTCGGGGTATAGAATAGACTTTTTTCGTTAAGATACAAGAACCAATGGGATTACATCAAAATGAGATTTCCGATTTTATTCGCGATGATGTAGCCTTCGCGGTTGTAAACGTCTTCGCGGTTGTAGCGAAAACGCTCGCCATTAGGCTGGACCATCGCCCCGCCAGCTTCGTGAATCAGCAAATCCCCTGCGGCCACATCCCATTCTTTGGTGCCGCTAGACATGCGATAGAAGAAATCAAAGTCTCCACTAGCAATGACGCAGAATTTATTCGCCGCTCCAATCGGGGTCGCCTCACCGGCGAAACGATCCTTGTGTCTCTCGTAGAATGACTTTTCCTTTTCGTTGAAGAAAGAGATGGAACGGACCGTTCTAAGCTCTTCGTCTCTATTTGAGCAGCAGATCCTTTCACAAGAATCCTTGCTCAAACGGAAAGCGCCTTTTCCCTTTACCGCGTAATAAAGGAGGCCAAGCATCGGAACGTTGATGACTCCGACAACGACCTCATGATCGACAGCCAAAGCGATATTGGTCGTAAATTGACCGTTGCGACTGACGAATTCTTTTGTTCCGTCAACGGGATCGACAATCCAAACGGCGCGTTTTTTTAATCTTTCCTTTGTATCGGCGCTTTCTTCGGTCAAAAAACCATAATCAGGGAATTCTTTCCCAAGATCCTCACGGATCATAGCGTCCGCGGTCTTGTCCGCCAACGTGACAGGGGAATTATCTCCTTTGATTTCGACGTCGAAATCCGTTTGATAAATTTCTTTGATTTTCTCTTCAGCGCGTTTCGCGGCGCGGATAGCCGCATCAAGTTCTTTTTCGTACATGCATTCGCCTCCAAAAGAGATTATAGAAGAACGCGTTTGACCTGACTAAGCTCTTCCACAACTTTCATGGATTCCTCATAAGAAAAGGTAGTTGTGCCTGCCGCAAACCGGTGACCGCCCCCATGAAAATGGGTGGCTGTAGGTTGAACGGGGAAGCCTTTATCGGAACGAAGCTCCCCGCGTATCTCGCCTTTGCCATCCTCCGTGAAAAGGCAATAGATATCGGGGTTTCCAACCGTCTCAATGCAGTTAACCATTGACCCGGCTTCTTCATAGGTCATTCCTTGAGATAAATAATCTTCGGATTTCAAATAAACGTAAGACACATTTTTGTAGCGCTTTACAACTTGGCAAAGATAACGATGGAAGGCCTTCGTTTTAGGGTTTTCAAAAAAGGCGATTTTGCGGATTGATATCGGCTCAACGCCAAGCTTCATGAGCCTTCCAACGGCTTCGCAAGTTTGCTTATTTGTGCCATAGAAACGAAAGCATCCAGAATCTGTTAGGATGCCTAGATAAAGGGCTTCTGCGGCCTTTTTAGAAATTTTAAGCCGGTTTTGCGTCGCAAAATTTTCAATGATCTCCGCGCAGGCGATTTTATGATTGTCTACGTAATAATTTTGATATGGAAAACTCTCGCCGGCTCGATTCGGATCATGATGGTCGAATTTCATGAACTCCTTCGCTATGCAAACTCGCTGGTCTTCTACCCTTTTAAGACAAGAAACATCCACAATAATAGCAAGGGACCTTTTAATGGCATCATCTGCTACATCATCCATCGCGCCAATTCGATTAATGAATGCGGGCAAGCCTGAGCCAATCGCGTAAACCTCTTTATCAGGGAAATTATCTTTGATGATCTCTCTAAGCCCAATTTGAGAGCCGTAGCAATCGCCATCGGGCAAGGCATGACCCCAAATTGTGATGATCTCCGCATGCTGGATTGTTTTAAGTAAAGTCTCGAAATTCCTCATAAGAAGGTCTTTTAAGATAACCTATTTCGAAAAAAAGCGAAAGAAAAAGACGCCCGAACGGGCGTCCAGGGTTTGTTATTCGAAGATCAACTAATCTTAACGCCAAGATCCGCGGCGGTTTCCTTTTTAGTGGGCTCTTCCTCGTCATCGGAACTTTCGCCATCGGAATCGATGGAACGGCCTTCCACCGAGGCATCGTATTCGGCATCTTCTTGAGCGTCGATTGCATCTTTGCCCGCCGCTTCGGTCTCCTCGTTTTCATAGAAGACGGAAGTGTCGATATGGGTCTGATCGAACAATGTTCTCGAACGGAGGTTCCAGGTGTAGTCGCCATCCTGAATGAAGCGCCCATCCAAGGAAAGATCGGTGTAAAAATGGCCGATTCTGGAAGCCTCTTCGTCGGGCCCAATTTCAAGTTCGACTTTGATTTTGTCCCAAAGGTCTTTGAAAGCAATGGGCTGTTTGGATTCGCTTAGCAGCTTATAGGCAAGCTCGATCATTGATTCTTTCTTCATAATTCTTCCTTTCACATCTTTTCAGGAGCGGAGACCCCAAGGATCCCCAAACCATTCTCCAAGACGATTTCGCAAGCCTTTATAAGGCCAAGGCGCGATGAGGTCAAGGGGAGATTTTCGCGATCGATGATTCTGCAAGCGGCGTAGAACTCATGCACGAGTCCCGCGAGCTTGTGGACATAAGCGGCAACCTTGGCAGGTTCCCTCTCTTTCGCGGCAGATTCTATCATACTCGGAAAATCCGCCAAATGTTTTAAAATCGCAAGTTCAGCGGGCTCTTTTAACATTTTACCCGCCGTGTCAATGTCAATCCCTTCGCCAAGCTTCAACAGGGAAGCGCAACGAGCGTGAGCGTATTGGGAATAGAAAACAGGGTTCGACGAGCTTTGTTCCATCGCAAGATTGTAGTTGAAGTCGAGATGGCTTGAAGCGCTGCGTTCCACGAAGAAGTAGCGAACCGCATCGACGCCCACCTCATCCACCAGCTCGCGGTGGGCGATGGCTTTGCCCGTTCTCTTGCTCATTTTGACCTCTTCCCCATCTTTGTAGACGCGGACAACCTGAACGAATTGGGCCTCAAGGCAATCCTCAGGATAGCCCTCCATCATAAGGGCGCTCTTCATGCGGGCGATATAGCCATGGTGATCGGCGCCGAGGACGTCGATGAGATGGCTGTATCCACGGCTCATTTTGTCATAGTGATAGCAGATATCCGGCATGAAGTAGGTATATAAGCCGTCCGATTTCACGATTGGGCGGTCCTTGTCATCAAGGAACTTGGTGGTCGCCAAATAGGTTGCCCCGTTCTCTTCGTAGACATAGCCATGCTCTTTAAGCTTAGCGATGGTCTTTTCGATGTTCCCGCCTTTGCGGATGTCGCTTTCATAAGTGACTTTGTCGAAATGGACGCGGAAGTCCGCCATGTCCTTCCAAATTTTCTCTAATTCGGCATCGATGCCGAACCGGATGAAGAAATCATGGGATTCTTGATCGTCCGTGAGATAACGGTCGCCATACTTCTCTTTGATTTTCTCTGCAATCTTGATGAGGTCAACGCCATGATAATCGTCTTCCGCAAGGTCTAGAGGCTCGCCGAAGGCTTCGTGATAACGGGCGCGGATGGAATGGCCTAAGTGCTCCACCTGATTGCCACAGTCATTCACGTAATATTCGCGGGTCACATCGTATCCAGCCCAATCAAGCAAAGATGAGATGACGTCCCCCACCGCCGCACAGCGGGTGTGCCCCAAATGCAGATCGCCGGTCGGGTTTGCGGAAACGTATTCCACATCGATCTTCTGACCGTTTCTTTCCGCTCTGCCGAAAGAGCTGCCTTGAGTGAAAACTTTGTTAAGAATGTCGGTCAATGCGCCATGTTTCAGGAAGAAATTGATGAAGCCCGGGCCCGCGATTTCGATTTTGTCTACGAAATCAAGGGAAAGGTGAGCGACGAGCTCCTCCGCAAAAGCATGCGGAATCTTTCCGATGCGCTTGGCAAATTTCATCGCGCAGTTAGTCGCGTAATCGCCGTGCGAGGCGTCTTTGCTACGCTCGATGACGATGTCATTTTCGTTCGCTTCAATTCCAAATTCCTTCAGAACTGGAATCAGACTTTGTTTTAGTTTCGTTTCGTTGTCCATTTTCATAATCCCTTTTTGCAAACAAGGACGGCAGCTTTTGCGCGGATTCCTTCTCCGCGGCCAATTTCGCCCAGTCCCTCATCCGTGCCAGCTTGAATGCCGACACGCGAAACATCAATTTCTAAGAGCTTTGATAAATTCCCTCTCATTTCAAGCAAGAATGGTGCGAGTTTTGGTTTTTCGGCCAAGATAACTACATCAAGATTGTTCACGGCGTAGCCCTTTTCTTTGACCATCCTCATCACTTCAAGCACAATGCTTGAGCTATCCGCACCCTCCCATTTCGGGTCATCGGTTCTGAAGTAGAGACCGATATCCCCAAGGGCGAGAGAGCCGAGAAGAGCATCGCTTACCGCGTGATAGACAACATCCCCATCGCTATGGGCGAGCAAGCCCTTCTCGAAAGGAATCCTTGCCCCAGCGAGAACAAGCTGTTTTCCAGGCGCAAAGCGATGAATGTCTTCCCCAATGCCAATTCGAATATCCATCATTTAGTGACGTTGAAGCGGAAGAAGACGACGTCGCCGTCTTTCATCCGATACTCCTTTCCTTCCTGACGAAGCTTGCCAGCTTCTTTGACCGCAGCCTCCGATCCATATTGCTTCAAGCAATCGAAGTCGTAAACCTCAGCTTTGATGAAGCCCTTCTGAAAATCGGTATGGATGATGCCAGCGCATTCTGGCGCGGTCATGCCGTTCTGGAAAGTCCAAGCACGGCATTCGTCGGTCCCGCAAGTGAAGAAAGTCGAGAGATTAAGGAGTTTATAAGCGGCTTTGACGAGTTTATCGAGACCGCTTTCTTCCGCGCCCAAGGTTTCCAAAAACTCTTTTCTTTCTTGCCCGGAAAGTTGGGAGATCTCATATTCAATCTCACAGGAGACAGGGATGCATTGCGCTCCTTGCCCTTCCGCGATTTTCTTGACGGTTTGGTAATACTTGCAGCCATCTAGATTGGAATAGTCTGAATCCGCGACGTTAGCAACATAGATGATGGGTTTGGCAGAAAGCAGGAAGAAGTTCTTTCTGGCGTATTCCTTTTGGTCATCGTTTAGTTCCGGGCAGGTACGGGCTGGCTTGCCTTCACCTAGCCATTTTTCAAGAGGCGTAAGAATAGCCATTTCGTATTGGGCAACTTTATCATGCGCAACCCTGGCCTTGATGCCCTGCTTGCCCGAGCGGGCAACAACGCTTTCGTAATCGGCCATCGCAAGTTCAAGATCAATGATGCCAATGTCTCTTTCAGGGTCGACCGTGGCTTCCACGTGAGTGATTTCGTTGGAGTCAAAGCAGCGGACGACCTCGCAAATTGCATCGCATTCGCGAATGGCCGCGAGGAACTGATTGCCTAAGCCCTCCCCTTTAGAAGCGCCTTTCACCAGACCCGCAATATCATAAAAATCAAAGGTGGCGCTCACCCTCTTTGCGGGATGGAACATATCGCAAAGAAAGTCAAGGCGCTCATCGGGCACAGTCACCACGCCCGTGTTCGGGTTGATTGTGGCAAAGGGGTAATTCGCCGCCTCGACATGCGAATTCGTAATAGCGTTGAACAAGGTGGATTTACCCACGTTAGGGAGACCCACAATTCCGGCTTTTAATGGCATAGATTCTTCTTCCTCAAAAATGGCGGGTTAATTCTAGCGCGTAGCGCGCGCATGAAAAAGGGCTAAAAAAGCCCCCGAATTTTTCCGGAGGCGCTACCAGCTAGGTATAAATTAGTCGACTTTCTTGACGTTCTTGGCACGTGGCCCGCGATTCGACTCTTCGATTTCGAACTCTACGTTCTCGCCAGGTTCAGCGATTTTGTAGTGGTCCATCACGAGAGCGGAATAGTGGAAGAAGTAGTCTTGGTTATCTTCGGCGTGAATGAAACCATACCCCTTCTCCTTGTTGAACATTTTAACTGTTCCCTTCATGAGAATCCTAACCTTCCTAGCCATGCGCCCGAAAAGGTTTTTTGGCTGTGGAATATGATACCATCTTTTTGGGGACAATTGACAAGACATTTTCACCAAAGTTTTCTTTTTCGCATTCGGAAAAATATCGCCAGCAAAACAATCAATGAAAACACAACAGCGGAGCCGCACATCCCTAGAATTGGTTCCCAGGAAGCCTTGAATCCGGCCGATCCTCCAAGTTCCTTTTTAAGATAGAGCGAGACGACGAATTCGAGGACAAACATGGAAAGAACCGATGAGATCAGCGCCCCGAAAGTAGAGACAAGCGTATGGCAAAAAAGGGACTTGCAGATGTCCTTCCGTGTCGCGCCAAGGGCAAAAAGCAGCTTGTTTTCCTTTTCGTTCTCCTTGATTGTGATGCCGAGCACCACCATAAAGAGCAAGCATGACATCAAAAAAGAGAACGCCGAGAAACAAATGAGAATTTCCTTGATGTAGCCCAAAGATTCTTCAATAGTCGAAGAAACCTCCAGGCTAGGGGAGGTAAAACGATACATTGGATAATCGCGATTCAATTTTTCCAAGAGGGGCTCGATTTCGTTATCCCCATCTATTTGAAAAACCGCGCCGTAAGGTTCAAGCAAAAAAGGATCGGCATCTAGAACGAAAAAATAGAAATCGGCCGTCCAGTCCTTCGGAAGATAAATCGTCTCCGTTTGTTCCTCCTTCACCCCCACGATTTTTAAAACGCCGAACGTGAAAGTCCGATCATAAAAGGTGTCGCTCTCTTCCCCATACACTTCTCCCGAAACATAAATCTCTTCTGGCTCCCCCCAAGCTTCAAATAGCGCAGAAGAAACAACGATTTCTTCATATGAAGAAGGAGGAACACCGCTTATAAGGCCATCGCAATCGAAACTTAAGCGGGGTTTTGCGGCGTTTTCGTAGATGTAGGCGTCGCGACAATGGGAAGGGAGTTCGATTAAGGCATCCTTTTGGGAATAAGGCAAACGGCCATACGTCTCCGAAACGATTTTCACGTCTTCTTCATTGGGCGAAAGGAACAAATGAGTGGCAGTGCCCGTCAACACGGAATCGTTAGAAGCAAAAATGCCCACGCTAGTAGCAGCGTCCCTCCCGATGATTTCCGGGTTGTTTTCGGCGATGGAGGCGATGTCTCCCCAAGTCGGCCCGCTTTTGTCGCAAGAAAAAACGTACAAACGGTTATAAGGGGATACGTCGCCCTCTTCAAGCAAAGAGGATAAAAAAGTATTTGAAGCCTTTTCAAAAACCAAATTCTTCCGTTTTTCATCCAACCTTATTTTTTGTAAAAATTCAGATGGGTGCGTAGAAAATTCTAAATAAGGAACCTCGTAAATCGCCTGAGGAGAAGAAGAGTCGCCCATTTTAGCCGGTTTGAATTTCATCTTCTCCACCAGGATTTCCCTAGCCCAAAGATGATCCCAATGAAAGATGGCGTTCTTCTTCGTTTGGGTAACGGCTACCAAATTGAAGATCTGCTCGTCTTGAAAGCCCCATTCCAGATGGCTCGCCGTAACGATTATCGGCAGCGGGCTCTCGCTTAAATATCTCCCTAGGCTTTCAAAAGACCGCTCTATTCCAAGCCCATAACACAATTGAAACATATTCGCATAAGTAAGCCCAAAAGCCACGTCATCCCAATCCATCATCGCTGGAGTCGAAGGGTAGAAGAGGGCATCTCTATTGCAATCAAGCCATTGATAATCGTTGATGGACCGCATGCTAAAACCCTGCAAATGTACGTTTTTCGATCCTTGAATCGCATAAAAATCATTATCGTCGCAAAACCATTCCTCAAAGTTCAAAAGGTAGCTAGCCCCATAGTCCAAAACGTAACTTGAATAATCCTTTTTAAGGGAATCCATCTCTTCCAAGTCATAGGCGTAGACATTCGAAATTGGCGAGGACGATTCACTTCGCTTCCCCATGACGATTTGATTTTCCGGAACAATGGAGGAAAGGGAGGAATTCAACTGCTTTGATAAGGAAGAGGATAGAAAAAAGGAAAGACCGATGCCAATTAAACCGAAGCAAATCGACCCCTCCGTCACAATGGAACGCCACTTCTTATGCTTGAGCAAATGAAAAGCGTGCTTAAGCAAGGCCAAGAAGGGGAAGCGAGGCGGGTGGCGCTCCCTGGACAAAGCCATTTTCGGGTGCCTTCCTTTTTCAGCTTTTTCTTCAATGGCCTTAAAATCAGCGAGATTGCCATCTTCTAGTTTTAGTATTCCTTCACAATATTCCTTGAGCATTTCCTCGTCGTGGCTAACCACGATTACCAGACAACGGGAGGACAATTTTTGGAGAATGTCGAATACCTTGACTGCATTTTCCTTGTCCAAAGCGGCCGTTGGCTCATCCAAAAGAAGCAGAGAAGGGCTATTGATTGTGGCTCTGGCTATCGCAGCCCTTTGTTTTTCACCGCCCGATAAAGTGGAAACGATTCTTTTTTTGAATTCACCTAGCCCAACGCTCGTCAACGCTTCTTGAACCTTTTGCTTTTTAAGCCTGATCGAGCAATCGAAGCAAGCAGACAAAGGCAAAAGGAGGTTCTCCTCCACGCTTTCAAGATCTAGCAGGTTGAACTGTTGAAAAACATAACCGATGTTTTTAAGGCGAAACTGAGCTTTTTTCGTTTCGCCCCAGCGCCTTGGGTTCTTTCCGAATAAGCGATACTCCCCTTGATAGTCGTTGTCCAAAAGAGAAAGGATGTTCATCAAAGTGCTTTTCCCACACCCTGATGCGCCGGCAATTCCAAAAAGGCCCTTCGAGGGAAGCGAAAAAGAAACGCTCTTCAAAACTTTTCGTTCACCGAATGAACGCACTAGATTTTTGCAGACAATGCCTTCACTCATCGCGTAGCTCCTCGCTTAAGTCGCAACGATTGGCTTTGGCCAAAGGAAAAAAGCAACAAAGCAAATTGAAGAAAGAGGCGAAAGCCAAAACGATTAAGGGAACCAAAAAAGGAATTCCTAGATATTTGGCAAGGGGGATGTCGATCAGATTGTCCAGGCCAAACTTTGTTTGAAAAAGAAGGTTGCCCCCGTAAGCCGCCAAAGGACAAAGAAGCAAGGATAAGAAACCTGAGAGAAGCCCGCTAAGAAGCGCCTCAAGATAGGAAATCCTGTCCACCTCCCTCCTGAATGCCCCAAGCGAAGAAAGAATCGCCCTTTCTTTCCGCTCTTCCAAAAAAGATGAATAATTGCTCATGCCCATGACAACGGCGACCGAAGCCAACGAGATTATCGTGAACGCAAGCAAAGACCATGAAGTCCCTTTCGAAAGCATAGAAAAGCTTTCAACAGCGGTTCGAACGTTATTCGAAGCAATCACGCCTTCGTTTGTTGAAACGGTTGCCACGGCAAGTTTGTCCGCGTCTTCATAAGTTTGGCAAAAAGCATACCGGGAGAAGGCGCTATAAGAAGAATTGTCTTTCGAATTTTCAACGAAATCGTAAACGGTTGAGCCATTAGGAAGCATAATTTCCTTGAAATGCTCCTGAAAAGCGAAATAGGAATAATAGATCTTCGGGGAACTCATGAATGGAAAGTCCTCCACAATCTTCGCAATTTCAAAGTTGAATTCCCCGTAAAAAGCCTCCATTTTTCCCTCTGAACCTTCTACTTCGTAAGAATAAGGGACGCGAATTTCGTCCCAAAGGCCAATATAGGAATAACGGGTTGCGAAAGCTTTGTTTACCAGGCAAATTCCAATGCTGTCCCCTATCGATTCCGCTTCGTTCCAAAGCAAAGGATCATCGAAAGAGAACACGGGGCGCAAAGAAACGGGGTCTTGATTTTCCCCTTCGAAAGAGAAAACCGAAGCCTCCGGTATGAAATAGGAGAAATCTAGACATATCTCTGCCCGTATATCATTCAGCAAATCGATGCACTCATTTTCTGTCGGACGACGTGTTTCTATGATGCTTAGCGGCGAAGACGCCACCGAAGCCTTCGTTTCCTCCTGAAGACGAAATGTTCGGTAATCAATCGCGTTTCGGGCTTGTTTCGTTATAGCCGCTTCGTTTCCTTTGAAATAGCCAAAGCTCAATAAGCCAGAGACAAGACCCAGCGAAGCGGTTGCAACGCAAATCAAATTCTTTCCAAGATGCTTTTTGAGATTCTTTTTCAGAAAGGATATTTGCCAATTTTTTCGGCTTTTTCCTTTTTGGGAGGCAACAGACCAGCTTTTCTCATCTTTTGGGAAAGACGGACAAGGCGTTCCAATGCGCCACTGATAATCCACATAGCAATCAAGCAACTTATGGTTATGGCTAACGATTATAACCAGCCGTTTTTCCGACACTCTTTTAAGGATCTGCATCACTTTTTCCGAAGAGGCCTCATCCAAAGCCCCAGTCGGCTCGTCGCAAAGCAAAACATACGGATCGTTAATAAGCGCTCGGCAAATCGCGATTCTTTGCTTTTCCCCGCCTGAGCAAGAACCGGCTAATTGTTTCTCTTTATCTTTCAAGCCGACTTCTAAAAGAAGTTCTTTCGCCCTTTTGTTTAAGCCCGTGGGCTCAGCCCCGCTGAAGGAACCAGGCAAAGTAATGTTCTCCAATGCGGGGAGATAATCAATAAGGTTGTAATGCTGAAATACAAGGCCAACAACTTTTTGACGATACGCGGAAAGTTGGCTAGACGAAAAAGCCGTCAGTTCGTCTTTCCCGATTTTGATCTTTCCTTCGCTTGGTTTGCTAAGCCCAGAAAGCAAGGACAAAAAAGTGCTCTTCCCGCATCCAGAAGGGCCGCTGACGGCAAAGAAACCCTTTGAAGGCAAAACCAAGTTCACATGGCGAAAAAGCCACCGCTTCTTTTTTCCGTCAGGAACCCATTTTCCAATATTCTTAAGCCGAATGAGAGACAAAGAAAATCCTCCTTCACCCTATAAATAAAGGAAGAAGAAAGACTTTTCCTAATTTTTCGTCAAAATTTCTGAATGATGGGCAAGTATTTTTTTAAGACGCTTATTGAAAACGTCGCGATCCATCATGATCACGTTCCCGCAACCTAGGCATTGAATCTTGACGTCGGCGCCGACCCGGACCACTTGAAATCTTTTGGAACGATGGGAACAAGGGTGGGGTCTTTTCATCTCGACTTCGTCATACAAAGATAAGAGTTCTGCTACCACGGAAGATCCTCCATCTTCACGGCCGCTGGTACTTTAGGCAGCCCAGGCATCGTGAGGATTTTCCCAGTTAAAGGAATAACGAAGTTCGCACCCGCAGACAAATTGACTTCGCGAATCCTCATCGTAAAGCCTTCCGGGGCGCCCAAAAGATTAGCGTCGTCAGAGAAACTCGAGGGCGTTTTAGCCATGCAAATATAAGCGTCGCTGAAACCAAGGCGCTCATATTCCTTCAATTGAGCCTCGGCTTTTTCCTCATAAACAACGGTTCCGGCATGATAAATTTCGCCGCAAATCTTTGATATTTTATCTTTAAGAGGAGTTTTTAGGTCATAAAGCGGATGATAGGCGGACGCTTCGTTATCTAAGACAAATTGAACTTTATTCGCGAGATCAATAGCGCCTTCTCCGCCCTGAGCAAAGACGTCTGCAAAGGAGCAAAGATAACCGTTTTCCTTGCACCACTTCTCGAGGAAATCGACTTCGGATTTGGCGTCTTGTGCAAAGTGGTTTATCGCGACCACGACAGGAACGCCGAATTTCTTGATGTTTTCCAAATGCCTTCGCAAATTGCAAACGCCCCTGCTTAAGGCTCCAACATTTTCATTGGCAAGATCTTCAAAAGCCATGCCGCCATGCATTTTAAGTGCGCGAATCGTGGCAACCATGACAACGCAGTCTGGAACGAATCCACCTTCGCGGCATTTGATATCCAAGAATTTTTCAGCTCCTAAGTCAGCCCCGAAGCCCGCCTCAGTGATAGTTATTGGAGACAGTTTCAACGAAAGCTGGGTGGCCAAAATAGAATTGCACCCATGCGCGATATTCGCGAAAGGCCCGCCGTGGACGAGGACGGGATTGTTCTCTATGGTCTGGACCAAATTCGGTTTGAGCGCCTCTTTCATTAGACGCATAACCGCATGGGTGACTTTCAGATTCTTAACGGTGATAGGATTGCCGTTTCTAGAATAGGCAACAATGATCTTTTCGACTCTCTTCAGGAAGTCCTCCTCGCTTTTCGCAAGGCAAAGGATTGCCATTAATTCGCTCGCGACCGTAATGACGAAAGAAGAATGATGAGGGGTTGCCTTTGCATCGTTTTTTGCCACCTCGATATCGCGTAAAGCGCGATCATTCATGTCCATGGCCCTTGTCCAAACGATTCGTTCAGGGTCGATGTCCAAAGGATTTCCTTGATAAATCGAATTGTCGATAACCGCCGCAATTAGGTTGATGGAGGAGGTTAAGGCGTGCATGTCTCCCGTAAAATGAAGATTGATGTCTTCGCTTGGGGCAATGGAAGCCTTGCCTCCGCCCGTCGCCCCGCCTTTTAATCCAAAAACCGGGCCCAAAGAAGGCTCTCTAAGGCAAAGCAAAGCTTTCTTTCCGATTTTCCCAAACCCTTCCGTAAGGCCAACGGAGATTGTCGTTTTTCCTTCTCCGGCTTTCGTCGGGGTAATCGCGGTTACCAAAACAAGCTTGCCGTTAGGTTTGTTTTTAAGGCTCTCGTAAACATTTGGATTGATCTTGGCCTTATACTTGCCATACATTTCGATATCGTCTTCCGAAAGCCCGAGCTTTTTAGCGATCTCATTAATCTTCAAAAGAGCCATTTTCCGTTCCCCTTTCACCGAATTTCCTTAATTATCGATTGTGTTTTCTCTTTAGGAAAGACTCAACTTACTTCTTTGCTATATCAAGCAGCAAATCTTCTTCTCCCTTAACCCAGGTAATGGGGAACTGATGGCGGAACCAAGTCATCTGCTTTTTCACGTAATGCCTCGTGTTCTCCTTGATTAGATTCTTTGTTTCTTCTAGGCTCGCCTTGCCATCCCAGTAAGGGAAGAACTCTTTCACGCCAATCGCCTGAAAGGCATGGGGCTCGCGACCGTATTTTTTGACCAAAGCGAGATTCTCTTCTTCTAGCCCCGCGGCGAACATTTTTTCCACGCGTTCCTCGACGAGGGGGTAGAGGTTTTCCCTTTCGACATCCAAGCCATAGAAACGGGCATCGAAAAGAGGCTTATGCTCCTGGGAAGCGACAACTTCCGATCGCTTTTTTCCATTTGCCAAAAAATATTCGATTAAACGAAGGACGCGCCTTTTGTTATGAGGATGAATTTGTTTTGCTCCTTCGGGATCGATTTCGCAAGCTTTCTGATAAAGCGCGTTTTCGTCCAAGCTTTCGTAAGGAGACATATCGACCGCCTTTTCCTCAGGGAACTCATAATCGAAAAGCCCCGCTTTAATATACAAGCCCGTTCCACCCGCGATGATGATGGGGCGATTCGTCTTGGAAAGTTCATAAATCTCAGCCCGCAAATCGCTTTGGTATTCCGCGACGTTATAATCGGAGTCCAAGGGCACAAAATCAAAAAGATAATGAGGGGCGGCCATCCGCACCTCTTCGCTGGGCTTAGCGGTAGCTATATTGAGCTCTTGATAAACCTGATAAGCGTCCGCGTTGATAACGACTCCATTAAGGCGCTTCGCCAAAGAGAGAGCTAATGCGCTTTTTCCGCTTCCTGTAGGTCCAGTTAGAACCAAAATCATTGCAATTCCCCACTGATTTGAGTCAAAAGCCCGCTTAATTCTTCTTCTGCATTTTGCAAATTCAAATAGACAGGATGCTGCTTGTATTGGGCTAAAAGAGTCTCGTAATCCTTTTTTGCCTTTTGATAGTCCTCGTCTTTTTGCTGGTTTGCGAAAGACATCATGCGTTTTTGGGCGTCCTCGATTAGGTCGCGCAAAGCTTGAATCGAAGCATCGTTTTCGAAATTCTTTTTGGCGGATGAATAATTCTTCGCCTCAGGCTCTTCTTTTAAGCATTTCGCTAGGTGGTCCCCAAGTAGCAGCAATGGGTCTCTAGTAAGCTCGCCGATCATTGAGAAGGCATGATCTTCCTTGATCTTAACCGGCACAATGAGCCCTTTTAAAGACCCAGGTCCAGGGAAGTTTATGAGTTTTCCTGTCTCGGTGTAGCCAGATAGCATGTTGGGGTCTTTTTTCGAAGGTCCATCCACCAAGACATCATACGTTTTGCCCACCATTTGGGAGGAATGCGACATGACTCCATCTTCGATGACCTTCAGCAAACGATTGAATCTCTCGTGTTTGTCCGCATCCGAGACATTGTCTTTCATTGCAGCCGCAGGAGTGCCCTTTCTTGGAGAATAGATAAAAGTAAAGGCGGCGTCGTACTTAACCTCTTCGCACAATGCAAGCGTATCAAGGAATTGCTCCTCGCTCTCATTGGGGAAACCCACGATGATGTCCGTTGTGATTGCACAGCCAGGAATTTTTTCGCGTATTTCCTTCACGAGAGCCAAATATTCTTCTCTTGTATAACGCCGGCCCATTTCTCTAAGGATCTCGTTGTTCCCCGACTGCAAAGGCAAATGGATGCAATGCATGATGTTCGGATATTTGGCAATCACCTCAAACATTTCGGAAGAGAAATCCCAGGGGTGACTGGTCATAAAACGAAGGCGAGGGATTCCCGTTTCCGCGACTTTGGAAAGGCAGGTCGCAAAGTTTGTCCCATCTTTGAAATCCTTGCCGTAGCTATTCACGTTTTCGCCAAGGAGAGTAATCTCCTGAAAACCTTCATCCACGAGTTTTCGGCATTCCTCAACGATTTCGTTTAAAGGCCTAGAGCGTTCCCTGCCCCTGGTATAAGGAACAATGCAATAGGTGCAGAATTTATCGCACCCGTAGGAAATATTGACGTAGGCTTTGATATTATCAAGCCGCGTCGAAGGAAGGTTTTCAAAAACGTTCCCTTCGCCAGAGACGATCGAAACGAAGTCTTTCTTCCTCCTCAAATGGGCGTCTAAAAGCTTCAGGATATCCTGGATGTTGTGCGTGCCGAAAATCAAATTCACGTAAGGATAGCTTTTCATGATTTTCTCCGCCGATCCTTCTTCCTGCATCATGCATCCGCACACGCCAAGGATGAAATGCTCCGGGTCTTTATAATGCTTGGCTTTGTATTTGCCGATTTCGCCATAGACTTTCTCCTCGGCGTTTTCTCTTACCGCACAGGTGTTGATAATGACGACATCCGCCTCTTCGTCGTTGCTGGCTTTGCTCATCCCGGCAAGTTCAAAATAGCCGCCAAGCACCTCTTCATCCCTCACGTTTCCTTGGCAGCCAAAGGTTTTTATGAGATATTTGCGACCTTTTCCGTAAGAAGCGACCGCGGAAGGGACTTTTAAATCTGCTTGAAGAATCTCGGACTTCTTTTCTCTGCTCCGAGCCAACTTCATATTAGGAAGAGAGATATATTCAGTTCTTGCCATAATGTTTTTCCTTTCCGTTGATAAAGAACAAAGGGACGATGCCAAGGCAAAGACCCGTGATTGAATCTAGGTCAATGAGAACGGCGTTAACCTGTTTGTCTCCGCTTTCTGGAAAAGAGAGCCTTGCCTCGGAATCTTGAAGCAAGAAACGATCGATCGCGCTTTCTTTTTCCGCTCCGATGACGGTGTCATAGCCACCGCACATGCCAACGTCAGTAATGTATCCAGTTCCCAAAGGCAAGACATGAGCATCATTGGTTTGCACATGGGTATGGGTCCCCACCACCACGCTCAGTTCCCCGTCGAAGCCATAAGCGAAGGTTTGCTTTTCAGAAGTCGAATCGGCGTGGAAATCTACGAAATGGAACTTTGCCGGTTCTTCCTCAAGAATGGCATTCATCGTTTCATAAGGCGGACGAACCGTTTCATTCATAAACGCCTGTCCGAGAATGTTCGTAACCCGAAGATCGCCTTCCTCCGTCTTGAAGATGGCGCTCCCGGTCCCCTTATGGAAAGACAGGAGGTTTGCGGGGCGAACCAGAAGATCTGCTTCGCCGATGTAGTTATCGATTTGGTTGCGGGAATGCCAATGATTGCCCAAGGTCACGCAGTCGACGCCGAGTTTCACAAGAGCCTCGTAATCTTTATAAGAAAGTCCTTTGCCCTTTGTGATGTTCTCGCCGTTCGCGATCACGAAATCAGGGTTGTAGGCCTTCCTCAAAAAAGGCAAAACGTCGGATACCGCGGCTAGGCCGAGGAATCCGACGATATCACCGAAGAATAGAATCCTCATTTTTACTTGGCGGTTTCAATCGCGCGATATTCGCGGATGACGGAAACTTTGATTTCGCCAGGATAGTTCATCTCGTTTTGGATTTTCTCTTTCATTTGCTGAGCCATGACAACGGCTTCCGAGTCGCTGATCTTCTCGGGGATGACCATGACGCGGATTTCTCTGCCGGCTTGCATTGCGAAGGCTTGTTGAACGCCATCAAAGGATTTGCCGATGGTCTCAAGCTGCTCGATTCTCTTAATGTAAGTTTCGACCGTTTCGCTTCTTGCGCCAGGGCGGGCGGCAGACAGAGTATCGCCGGCCGCGACGAGATGCGAGATGATATATTTAGCTTCGACATCGCCATGGTGGCTTTCAATCGCATTAAGAACGACATCGCCTTCGCCGTATTTCTTGGCAAGTTGCGCGCCGAGTTCGGTGTGTTTGCCTTCGATTTCGAAGTCAACTGCTTTTCCGATATCGTGGAGCAAGCCAGCACGGCGGGCAAGATTCACATCGAGGCCGAGTTCGCCAGCCATGATGCCTGCGAAATAGGCGACTTCCATCGAGTGTTGGAGAACATTCTGACCATAGGAAGTTCTGTAATGAAGGCGACCAATATAAGACATGAGGTCGCGGCTGATGTTGTTGAGGCCGAGTTTATAACAGGCTTCTTGCCCATATTTCTGGGTGGAGTCATTGACATCGCGCTTGCACTTAGCGACGACTTCTTCGATCCTGCCAGGTTGGATGCGGCCATCTTTTACTAGATATTCAAGGGCGCGGCGGGCGATTTCTCTGCGAATTGGATCGAAGCAAGAGACTGTGATGACTTCCGGGGTATCGTCAATAACGAGGTCAACGCCAAGCTGCTGCTCAAGGACTTTGATGTTCCTGCCCTCGCGGCCAATGATGCGTCCTTTCATCTCGTCGCTAGGAAGCGAAACGACGGACACGGTCCTTTCGGTAGCGACATCTTGGGCATATTTCTGAACGGCAAGAGAGAGAAGATTCGTGGCTTTGTTTTCAACAGCCGCTTTTGCCTCATCCTCTTTATTTTTGATGTAGGCGGCGATTTCGCTAGCCATCTTGCTTTCGACGCGGGCCATGATTTCATCATGGGCTTCTTTGACGGACATTCCGGAGACTTTCTGAAGTTCTTCAAGAATTACAGCGATTTTGCTATCAAGCTCCTCGCCTTTCTTCTTGTTGACTTCGATTTCGTGTTCAAGTTGATCTTTTTTGGCGTCGAGGTTGTTCTCTTTTTGAAGCAAGGCGGCATCTCTGGCATCGATTGATTGCTCGCGGGCTTCGAGTTTTCTTTCTTCGTCAGCCATTTCGCCTTTGCGGATGCGGATTTCCTCATCGGCCTTCTTTTTGGCTTCGAAGGAAATTTGCTTTGCATCAAGCTCGGCGTTCTTTGTAATGTGATCGGCTTTGATTTTAGCGTCATGAAGGATATCTTCGGCGCTCTTAGACGCATTTTTGGTTTTCCCTTTGCCAATGAAGAAAACCACGGCCAAGGCAATGGCGGCCACCCAGCCAATAATGGCTAGGATAAGGAAGGTGATCGACAATTCGTTCATATAAAAACTCCTGTAAAAAGCACCCAGGCTACGACTATGATTTGCTTTTATAGTTAAATTGGAACTTTATTTAGCAACCCAACAGATAGGACAATGGGTGTATACCTTTTTGGTACGCACTAATTCTATCAATTTGATGGACGAAAAAATAGCGACAAATGAGACGCTTTTCTTTGGTAAGAAAAAAGAGAGGGGCGTGTATTTGAATTCGAGAATTATTGCTTGATGGAAGCGGCCAAAAAGGTCCCCGATTCGTCTGTTTTAACGTCGATTGAGCCATTAAGCAAGGGTCTAAGATAGTCATGAAAAGCCGGCGCAAGAGCGGAAGTGGAAAGAATCCATTCCTTGGGAAAGAGACGATTTTTGTTGGCCACGTCTTTCGCGGGAACCGGAACGATTTCATAACGGTAAGGCTCATTTGAGAGGCGATGAATCGCCATCATGACACCAGTTTCCCCTTCAAGAGCGCAATCAAGAGCGGCACCGCCAAGCTCAATGGCTTCTTGGGAATCCTGTTTGGAAATCAGATAGGGATTCGCTCGAACGGGGGTCGACAAAATAACTGTCCTAACGCCGATTCCAAGTTTTTTATTTATAAGTTTGCCCAACTCAAGCGCGACGCCTTCTTGAGATACATGCCCAAAGGAATCATAGAAAGCAAGGACGTCATGGTGAACGGGGATGCCTTCCGATAAAACAGCAACGCACGTCCCCTTTCTTTTGTAGGTTTCCTCTACTTCATGGAGGAACTTCTCCTCCGAGAATTCGCTCTCGGGAAGATGAATCAAATCAGGATGATAAGGTTCGGGCAAGACGTCTGAAGAGGCCGCAAGCCAGCCAGCTTCTCTTCCCATCACTTCAATGAGCACCACTTTTCCTTTCGTGTAGCTATGCGCGTCGATTGAAATCAGCTTGACTTGATTGATGACGTGCCTTGCCGCGCTGGCGAATCCAGGGCAATGGTCAGTTAGATCAAGGTCATTATCGATCGTCTTAGGAATGCCAACAACGCGAATTCCGTATGGCGAAAGTTTCTCGCCAAGTTTGGCGCATGTATCCATGGAATCGTTCCCACCATTTGGCAAAACAGAAGAAATATTATGCTTTTGCAGGGTTTTTAAAATCGAATCCCAAGTTTTTGGGTCATCGGTCATTTTCTTTCTAGAGGATCCAAGAACAACGCCCGGGGTTTGGGGAAGCAGGGAAATTGTTTCTTCATCAAGAGAAGACAAATCAACAAGATCATCATTTATGATTCCCTCAATCCCGTTTAAGGCACCATAAACACGAACCCCTTTTTCCTTCGCTTCTAGCAAAACCCCGCATAAAGAAGAATTAATAACAGCGGTCGGTCCGCCGGATTGGAAGTAGCAAATGTTGATCTCGTTTTTCATGCCCCTCATTGTACGCGGGGGGTTAATAAAAAAGGAAGCGATAGCGCTTCCTTTTACCAGCTTTATTCAGCGTCTGCGTCTTCCTCGGGCTCTTCCTGATCCGACTCTTTTGCAATCGAAGCGCGAATGCCCTTTTCAATGTTCGACGCAACATCAGGATGATCTTTCAGATAAGCTTTGCAAGCTTCTCTTCCGTTCCCAATCTTATTCCCTTCATATTCGTACCAGGATCCGGTTTTCTTCAAAAAGCCGTACTTCTCACCAAGATCAAGCATTTCGCCTTCCCTTGAGATTCCTTGTCCGAAGATCATTTCAATGACACAGGTCTTGAACGGCGGAGCGACTTTGTTTTTGACAACTTTCACCTTGACCGTATTTCCAATGACGTTCGAGCCTTCTTTAATAGCCTCTGCGCGACGAATATCAAGGCGGATGGTCGCATAGAATTTAAGCGCGCGGCCGCCCGTCGTGGTTTCGGGGTTTCCATAAAGAACGCCCACTTTTTCGCGAAGCTGGTTAATGAAGATTACGGTGCAGCGAGTTCTAGCGAGCACGCCTGCGATTTTTCGCATGCCCTTAGACATGAGCCTCGCTTGCAAGCCCACTTGGTTGTCGGACATTACCCCATCAAGCTCGGCCTGAGGAACGAGCGCAGCAACCGAGTCAACGACAATGAGGTCAAGAGCGTTGCTCTGCGCAAGCATTTCGCAAATCTCAAGAGCCTGCTCACCGGAATCTGGCTGAGAAAGTATCAAATCATCGATATTGACGCCGAGTTTCTTAGCGTAATCGGGATCGATGGAGTGTTCGGCGTCAATGTAAGCGGCGCGGCCGCCTTTCTTTTGGGCTTGAGCAACCGCCTCTAGAGCCAAGGTCGTCTTTCCTGAAGATTCAGGGCCGTAGATTTCGACGATTCTTCCTTTGGGATAGCCGCCGACTCCTAAAGCTTGGTCTAGAAGAACGGAGCCAGTTGGAATAACATCGACGTCTACTTTGGCGTGATCGCCGAGACGCATGACCGCGCCCTTCCCATAAGCCTTTTCGATGGAACGCAAGGCGTCCGCCAATGCTTGATCTTTGTCGGAGTTGTTTGTTTGGTTAGCTTTTATCATTTATTTATGCCTCCACCCTATTAATAAAGAGGATTTTTGGTTTATTCCCAAATTATTTCGAATTTTCTGGAAATAAACTTGCGACGAAGGCAATCATCGCTTCAACCGTGGCTTCGCGAATCTCGTTGCGATTCCCTTTTAGTTCCAAAGGAAGATTCCAAACGTTCCCTTGATAGGCAAGGCCTAGATATACGGTGCCGACGGGCTTATCGCCTTCTTGAACATCGGGCCCAGCATTGCCGGTGCAGGAAACGCAGACGTCCACGCCGAGGGTTTTTCTTCCGCCTTCAGCCATTTGAATCGCAACTTGCGGGGAGACAACGCCATATTTCTTGATTTCGGAGGCATTCACATTTGCAAGAGCGCTCTTCACTTTCGGGTCATAGGCAATGATTCCGCCTTTGAAGACGATGCTCGCGCCAGGAACCTCGCAAAGCGTTGAGCCGAACAACCCCCCCGTCAAGGATTCGACGCAGCCAAGCTTTAGGTTGCGCTGAGCCATCCTCTGTAAAAGATCACGTGCACTAATCATGGGTTTCCTCCTTAAGGACATGACGATTCATAACGACATAAATAATACCCGAAATAAGCGACATCGCCGTTGCTATATAAATAAGGATGGTAGAGATTCGGCAGAGCGGGTTCCATGAAAGGTCGAAATAGGAGAACGGCCAGCCATTGAGCATCACTAGAGGGATGGCAATCATCTGAAAAACGGTTTTCAGTTTGCCAAAGATATTCGCGGCAACGACCTTCCCTTTGCTTGCGGCGACGAAGCGCATCGTATCGACCACTAAGTCACGCAAAACCATAAGGATGACGCAAAACGCTGGAATTTGCAGAGAATTCGGGGAGAATTCCCAAGAGATCGCAAAGAAAATCAAGCAAGAGTTCACAAGCATCTTGTCGGCGATGGGGTCCAAGAACTTGCCAAGGTCCGTCACTTCGTTGCGACTTCTGGCAAGGTAGCCGTCTAAAGCATCCGTGGCGGAGGCGACGATAAAGACGATCGCGGCGACTAGACCAACGACGGGGACGCTGCCAAGATAAGGGCTGACCCACCCGAAGAATTTCCCGCCGATCGCCCAGACAAATAGAAAAACGAGCAAGGCGACCACCAGGACGATTCGCAAGATTGTGATTTTTGTCGGTAAATTGATTTTCATAAGTCCAAGAATGAGTATCCGGTCCTATAAGCCATGTTTTGTCTAGGACGACAATTTATCTCGGCTTTCGCCGGCTCCCTTTCCTTCGTTTCGGATTGGGCGCTTCCCCTACCAAATTTGGGTTTCTCGCTTGTGGGGTTTACCTCGTTTCATCTTGATGTCGCCATCAAGCTCGTCTCTGTGGCACCTTAGGGATTCCCTTCTGCAGGAGAAGTTCCTCCGCCGTCACGCGCTCCCGCGTGCCTGGGGTTATTTGTTCCCCCAGCGCAATCACTACCGCCATCACAGGCGGTGCGAGCATGGACTTTCCTCTACCTCGCGGCAGCAGTCGTCCAGACCGGATGTGGTTTTCATTTGTATTGGTTTGGATTAACTCCTAAATCATATAAAGCATGCTCCAAGCGATCAATGCGATTGATGTATTCAAGATTGCTGGAATTCACGGTGGTAGAATCCTTGACTCCCGCTAACCTCGATTTCATCTTCGCGTTCTCCAGCGTGAGCTGGCTGATGCTTTCTTTTGCTTGGCGAAGCTGTCTCTCAAGATCCACGATATAAGCTTTGCTCTCTTTGTAATAGCTTTCGAAGCCGCGATAATCCTCCATAACGCGGTCGAGAAACTCATCGACCTCATTGGGATCATATCCCTTCACATTGGGCGTAAACTTTTTCTTGAGAATCGTCTCCGCGTTAAGGCATATTGTTTTTTCTTCCATAAGTCACATCCTTTTGAATTATATTCAAATCGGCCCGCCCTATCAACGAAAGCGCGCGAAAAATGCGCCTACAAAAGTTGTCTCATATAAAGCTATAATTTTTGCCGTGAAAGCCCTAGAGAAAAAACTTAGAGACAGCAAATCCCTCATCTTCATCGATCTTGAGGGAACCCAAATCAGTCACGAGGCCATCGAAATCGGTGCGTGGAAGGTTTATTTGAAGGACGATTTGACCGTCAAAAAGATATTTCGCCCTTTCAAGACTTACATAAAGCCCATACATAAAGTAGGCCCAGTCGTCACCGACATGACGGGGATCACGGACAAAAAACTAGAAGAAGAAGGTGTATCGTTCCGTTTGGCCCAACAAGGGTTCCGGAAATACGTCGGAAGTGATTGGTTCCGCAGCCTTTTCGTCGCTTACGGAAGCCAGGACATCGTGATGTTCAAGAACTCCGTCGAAAACAATCCCGACGCTTACGTTGAGGACGTTCGCTTCATGGCTCACCATTATTTCGATTTCGCGGATTTTCTTTCTTCCTATGTCAAAGACGACAAAGGAAATGTCCTATCGTTGACTCACGCTTGCGAAATGCTCCAAGCCCCAATGGTGGGCAAGAACCACGACGCACTGAGCGACGCGAGAAATCTCGTTTCTTTGTACTCCGCCTTCTTGGAGCAAAAGACATTGATTGAAGAACGTTATCTTTTGATTCTCTCTAGAGGCGGCGTAGCAAGCCCATCCTTAAAAAGAGCCGCGACGGCCTTAGCGAGCGGGAAAGACGTTTCCGCGCAGGATTTTCGCCAATGGATCAAAGAGGAGCTTTCATGAATTATCCTCCAGGAGTAAAACCATTCGGAGTAAAAAACTCCGCAAAAGCCAAATCAAATTGCAAAAAAAGCCCTGTTTTGGCAGGAAATAGGGGCATGAACTTTGAAGCGGATATCAATGAATCAAACACCTATTATAGAGATCGCGGGCTGTGTCTGATCACAAAAAGGCCGACTCCTATTAACGTAGTCAAAGTAGATTACACGCGAGGGGCAATCATCACCCAGGCCTACTTCGAAACTCAATCCACGACGGACTACAACGGGGTATGTGAAGGCCATTACATTGACTTTGAAGCCAAAAGCACGCGCAGCAAGACATCCTTCCCTTTGGCCAATATCCCCTCTCAGCAAATCGAACATCTAAAAAAAGTGTTGGAGCAAGACGGCGTTGCCTTCTTTTTGATTCATTTCGAATTGCTAGGAAAAACTTTCTTGGTCCCTGCTTCAGTCGTCATTTCCTTTTATGAAGAAAGGCCAAGGGCATCAATGACTTTGAAATTTATAGAAGAAAATGGCAGATTAATCCCCGAAACATTCTCGCCTCGATACGATTATTTGCCGGTTTTGAAAGAACTCTTCTTCAAAAAGTAACGGCATTCGCTTCGCAAGAAGCAACGTGAGCATTCCGGATTTCTGGCATGGCAAATATCGCGGCCGAAATCAATAAAACAATGATGGAGTTTCGCCTGATCCTCTTCGTCGAAATAAGACTCGAGTTTCGTTTCGATTTCGATTGGTTCCAAGCCTTCTTCAACCAAGCCAAGTCGAGCGGAGATTCTAGCCACGTGGGTGTCCACAGGGAAGGAAGGATCCCCAAAAGATTCCATCAAAACAACCCTAGCTGTTTTGTTGCCAACGCCAGGCAAAGATATGAGGGTCTTGTAATCGTTAGGAATCGCTCCGCCTAGATTATTTGAAATGAAGACAGCGAGGTTTTGCAGGTTTTTCGCTTTGTTTTTGTATAATCCTAGGGAATGAATGCAACTTTCCAAAGCCGTTAAATCCGCTTTTGCCAAAGCATCAATGTTTGGGTATTTCCTAAACAGATTCGGCGTGACTTCATTCACTTTTTCATCCGTGCATTGAGCCGATAGCAAAACCGCCACCAGGCATTCGTAAGGAGAATGAAAAACAAGGGAACATTTCGCGTCGGGATAATGGGCTTTGAAGGAGGAGGAAAGAAACTCAATCTTGCTTTTCTTCATCTTCTTTCCACTTTTGCTTAGCAAGCTCAATGGTGCGTTCAATGTCTTTGTCCCAATAATCTGAAACGCCGGTATAGCCTTCTTTGGCGATGTCATCGCTTCCTCTGCGGGTACGAAGCTCCTTGTCTACGGATTTGATGGTTTTCTTGCCTTTGCTTATCGCCGTTTCCAAAGCGTCTTCGATGGCTTCCTCGCTATAGGCATCATCAAGCCAGGTATCAATCATGTCATTTTCCAAAGGAGAGAGCGTGCGGTTCAATCTCTTTTCAAAATAGGCGTAAAGCCTGGCGAGCTTCTCGCTTTTTTCGGCAGAGTTCAAACTAGCCTTCGCTCTAGAGATATCAGATTGGAATTGGAGATAAAGTTTCTTCTTCAGAGGCTCCAAGCTCGTTCTCATTTTGCCATCGATCGTTTCATAGGAAAGATAGCCTTCCTTCATGAGGGAAGCCAATAATTCGTCGCATTTAGCCGCTTTGAAGCCCATCTTGAGAGAAAGCAAATCACCCGTGATCAGATAATTGCCCCCGCGCAAAAGATGGTCCACCATCAAGAGGGTGATGACTTTTTCCTCGGGAATGCCAAGGCGCTTGTAGTTCTCAAGCAGGAGGTAGCGGAAGTCAACCGCGTCCATGGAAACGCTCGTCGGATACATAACAGTTCTATTTTAACCTTTTTTCTCTTCGCTCTTCACTTTCTCTGGATTGATTTTTTCCAAAAGACAACGATTGTCATCCATCGCCTTTTGGCTCGCCCGTTCAATCTGGAACCCCAACCGCCTAGCGAAACGTTCGGCACGAAGAATCCGGAGAGGATCTTCTTGTACCCGGATTTCAGGATTTCCGATAAAGCGGATTACTTTGTTCCGGAGATCCTCAAGGCCATGATGGAAATCAAGAACATCCCCTTCGCCATTTATATAAAGAGCGTTTATCGTGAAATCCCGACGTTCGCTGTCCTTTTCAGCGGAAGCAACGAAATTGATGTAAGAAGGGTGACGCAAATCCAAGTATTCCCCCTCCTCCCGGAAGGTAGTGATATCCACTTCTATCCCCAGTTCTTTTAATTTGATGGATCCGAATTTCGCGAAAGCGTAATCTGCCTCAGGAAGAAACTTTTTTTCCTCTTCTGGCGTGGCGGGCGTCGCAAAATCAAAATCACCAGGAACCTTGCCAAGCAAAATATCGCGGCTCGTTCCCCCGACCATATAAAGAGAATAGCCATGTTCTCTATACAAGTTGACGTATTTATGAAAAATGGGGAGGTTCATGGAAAAGATGATATCACCAAACGAATTTCCCACGAGGCTTTTATGCTTTGCTGGCATACTGAAAAGCGCCCCCGAAGGGGCGCCAGAGATTCAATAAACAATTACTGAAGCTTTTCTTTAAGGGTCTTCGAGGGCTTGAAGACGATGGTCTCGCGGGCAGGGATTTCAATCTTGGTGCCATCGGCGGGATTGGTGCCGGTGCGAGCGGCGCGGGTCTTCTTTTCGAAGTTTCCGAAGCCGGAGAGCTTCACGATTTCACCAGCGGTGAGCTTTTCGACGATGATGTCGATGGCGCCTTCAACGACGGCCTCGGCATCGCTGACAGAGACTTCGGCTTTGTCGGCAACGGCTTTTACGAGATCAGCTTTGTTCATTGGGTTTCCTCCTAATTGCTAAATCTTGACCATAAGTTAACACGTCATCGAAACTTTTGCAAAACTTTTTTTATTTTCCATTGACGCTTAGTGTCAATTTATTGCCAATTTTTCAACGGAATTTTTCTTTAAAATTTGTACAATGTATAAATAATTAAGCATTTCTTAACATATTATGTTAAAGGCGAACCGAGTGTAAGCCCTTTCATTTTCTCATGCGGTACAGAATAGAGATCGGAGTGCCTGAAAAATCGAATGAATCCCTTAGGCGATTTTCGAGGTATCTCGTGTATGAGAAGTGGGCGAAATTGGGGTTATTGCAGAACATGACGAAAGTCGGAGGATTCACGCTGACTTGGTTCGAGAAAAGGATCTTGAGCCTTCCATGATTGAACTCCGGGGTCGGATTCATCATCTGAGCATCTTGGATGATTTCATTAAGCACGGAGGTTGAAACCCTTCTGTTGCATCCCTCATAGGCTTTTTCGATTGCAGGAAGGATCTTTTCAATCCCTTTACCCGTCTTTGCGGAGACGAAAACGATCTCCGCGAAATCAAGGAATTTGAACCTCGATTTGATTTCCTGCTCAAACGTCCCTTGCTCTAATCCCTTGGGGGCGAGATCCCATTTGTTGACAACGAGCACGATTCCTTTTTTCGCTTCCAAGGCATAGCCGGAAACGTGCCTGTCTTGATCGAGGATACCCGTAGAAGCGTCGATGACCACCACGGCAATTTGGCTGCGGTCAATCGCCGCTAGGGAACGAATCGCTGCGTACTTATCAATCGCCTCATAAATGCGGCCGCGCTTATTCAAACCCGCCGTATCAATCGCGACGTAATTCTTGCCCTCGCTCGTGAAAGGGGTGTCGATTGAATCTCTTGTCGTACCGGCGATGTCGCTCACGATAACGCGGTCTTGCCCAAGAAGAGCGTTCGTAATCGAAGACTTCCCGACGTTCGGCCTGCCAATTAAGCTAAACGTGATCGCGGATCCGTAATCAGCGTCTTCCTTCTCTGGGATTTGGGCGACGATTTGATCCAAGACGTCGCCAATGCCGATGCCGTGGGCGCCCGAAACGGGAATCGGATCTCCCAAACCAAGCGAATAGAACTCCTGAGCATCGCTAAGACGATCCGCGTTATCGACTTTATTAACGGCCAAGATCACGGGTTTGCCGGACTTATAAAGCATTTTCGCAACCACTCTATCATCGCTAGTTACGCCAAGCTTGCCATCCACCACAAAAACTATGACGTCGGCTTCTTCGATTGCAATCTCAGCTTGGGCTCTGATTTGAACCTGAAAAGGGCGGTTAGCAATTTCCACGCCGCCGGTATCCACGATTTTAAATTTGCGCGTCAGCCATTCGCCCGTGCCATAAAGACGGTCACGAGTCACGCCCGGAGTATCTTCGACAATCGAAAGGCGCGAGCCAACAATGCGGTTAAAGATAGTCGACTTGCCAACATTCGGCGCCCCGACCAAGGCAATTAAAGGAAGGCTCATGCTTACGCTCCAAGTTTCTCTTTGACGATGCCTAGAATCGCATCGACAACTTCATCAATCGACATCGCGGAAGTATCGAGCTCCACCGCGTCTTTATCTTTCATGAGGGGATCGAAATCGCGATGGGAATCGATGTAATCCCTTTGCCTAACGTTCGCTTCCACCTCTTCTAATGAGGTTTTAATTCCTTTGGACAAATTCTCGTCATAGCGACGTTTCGCGCGCGTTTCGACCGAGGCGATCTGGAAAATCTTCACTTGAGCGTTGGGCAAAACGTAGCTTCCGATGTCGCGTCCATCCATCACCACATCTTGTTTCGAGGCGAGTTCCCTTTGCAAATGGATGAGTTCTAGGCGAATCGCCTTGTAAGAAGCGATATAAGAGACGTTGCTAGAAACCGCGTTCTCGCGGATGGGCTTAGAAACGTCCTCGCCATTGCAAATGACACGGCCATCTCCAGTCAATTCTATTTTCACCTTCCCAACCAATGAGCAAGAATCCTGCTCATTTTGAGGATCCAGCCCAGCCTTGATTACGGCATAAGTAAAAGCGCGATACATCGCTCCGGTATCAATGTAAACGTAGCCGAGACGCTTCGCGACGATTTTGGCGACGGTGCTTTTCCCCGCCGCAGCAGGTCCGTCGATAGCAATGGAAATGAACATGAATTATGCCTTCCTTCCTTGGAGCAAGAAAAACCAGACGATAAATCCAACGACGAAGAGGACGAACGCGCCAAGGAGGATTAAAGTTCTTTTTCTCAAACGTTTCGCATAGAGATAATATGGGCTGTTTTTGCCGACGGGGCCATCATCCTCTAGTCCCGCCATCTGGGGGGGAGCGGAAAGTTTGGCCTTAGCCTGAGGAAACGATTCTTCCGCCATATGACGGATCTCTTCGCGGTACTTTTGATATTTCTCCATGCGTGTTTCCATGGTGTTTATTCTAAAAGAATAGAATCGCTTTTTGAACCCGTAAGGAAGCCCTTTTTTCCGCTAGTTGCCTTTCTTGCGGTCGGCTTTTATAATTGCAACGATTTTTGGAGGAAAATCAAAATGGCTAACAAGAAAGCGAAAGTTGACCAGGACACCTGCATTGGCTGCGGTCTCTGCGTCGGCTGCCACAGCTCGATCTTCGAGTTCAATGACGACGGCAAAGCCGCTGTTGTTGCTGACGGCGACGAGGCTGAAGTTGACGATGCCATCGCCAACTGCCCTGTCCAAGCGATCAGCGAAGAATAAGGCAAAACTTAAAAACCGGCCAGTTAATCCTGCCGGTTTTTATTTTTGCAAAATCTCCGCAAAAACTCGTCTTTCGCATCTTTTGATGAGAATTTAAGCATTATTGAATTTCCCGCAATTTCAAGGGATTTTAAATCAGGGATATCGTAATCATTCAAGGATGCCTGGCCTTCGAGGCCTTTCTTTTTGCCCGTAACATAACGCTCAGTCTCGCGGACGGAAAGCTTGGACTCATGGATAATTTTAGCCGCTTCAATCATCTCTTCTCGGCTTAAAGAAGCGATGGCTTTCGCATGCCCATAGCTTAATTTCCCCAAACTTACTTCTTCCTGCAGCTCAGGGCTAAGGCGAAGCAAACGCATCGTGTTAGTAATCTGGCAACGCGACTGATGGGAAAGGGAAGCGAGCATTTGCTGCGTGTAACCGAATTTCTTTTGCAGAGCGGAGCAGATCAGCGCCATCTCGAGAACATTGCTTTCCCTTTGGTCGCGATTGTCTGCGAGAAGCGTCAGAAGCTCCTCTTCTTCCCCCATCTCTTTTATAACGCATGGCAAAGAGACGAGACCGGCTTTCTTCGCTCCCAAAAATCTCTTGCGGCCAAGCACGATTTCAAATCTTTCTCCGTTCGGGGTCACCACAAGTGGATTAAAAATGCCTTTTTCTCGTAGGGTCGAAGCGAAATAATCCACGATTGGTTTCGCGATTTTTACTTTGGAAATAAAGTGATTGTCGTCAATCGAAGCAACAGGAACAAGTTTGGCTGGAGCGTTTTGATACTCCTTTTCCATCTCGGCGATGACATCATTTTGAGAAAACTTCTCAATGAGTTCGCTCAAGTTTGAGGAAAGATGCCTCCTCTCATCGCCCCTCATGGTCGATGATCTCCCTAGCTAAGGCAAAGTAAGCGGCAGAGCCTGAAGAGGTTGGCCGGAACGCTGTGACGGGCATCTGGCGGGCCTGCGATTCCTGAATTGACTGATTGCGAGGAATCGAGGTCAAGAAAGTCGATTCGCGGAATAAACGACGAACCTCCGCGGCGATTTCGGTACCAAGGACCGTTTTTGAATCGTACATCGTAAGTAAGAACCCCTCGATTTTCAGATTCGGGTTCAAGCCATTTTGGACATTGGAGATAGAGCTAAGGACCGAGGCCACTCCTTCCATTGCGAAGTATTCGCATTGAACGGGGACGAGCACCGAATCGGAAGCGACCATCGCGTTGATAGACAAAAGCCCCAATGAGGGAGGGCAATCCAAAATGATGTAATCGTAGTCATCGCGAATCGAAGCCAACGCATTCTTCAGCAAAGCAAAGGGCTCTTTAACGACGTTTGTATAAAGGGAAGCTTCTAATCCAGCCAGGCGGAGATTCCCGGGAACGAGGCAAAGGCCGTCGAAGGCGGTTTTAGTCACACAGTCTTTAATGCTTAAATGGCCATCTAAAACTTCGTAAATCGTCTTCTTGACGGTTGTAATATCAATTCCAACCCCTCGGCCTGAATTGCCTTGAGGATCAAGGTCAATGAGCAAGACTTTCTTTTGCAAATGGGACAATGCAGAAGACAAATTAATAGAGGTCGTCGTCTTTCCAACGCCCCCTTTTTGATTTGCGATCGCAATGACTTTTGACATACCGAGAATAATAGAGGCGGGCTGGTTCTTTTTCAATTGCCCGCCAAAGAAATGGGCCAATTCCCCGAAGATAGCCAAGCAGGCCCGGCCCAAATATCTAGAAAAAGCCGGTTCAAAGAGGCTTTTTCAAAATCTCTCCCCAAGGACGAGGATAGTTAGAGGAAGTGTTCTCTTTTTTCTTAAAGAAATAGTTCAGACGAATCTCGCCATCGGGCAGAGAGTCTTTTTGCGTTGAAACTTTTTCTAACCCCAAACGGTGAATCGCGAATTTTGATTTCATGAGTTCCTCTTCGCCCTTTAAGGATTTCATTGCGATCAAGGTTCCCCCGACTTTCGCCAAAGGGGCCGCGACCTCCAAGAAAACATTCATCGCGGCGAAACCACGCGCGGTCACGATGTCGAAATGGTTTCTTTCCGATCTCATGTCTTCCACCCTGCCGATATGGAAGTTGACGTTCTTGAGCTTGAGGGTCTTTTTCACCTCATCTAAAAAAGCAAACTTTTTCTTCGTCGAATCGATCAAAGTGACACGGCAATTAGGGAAAGCGATTGCGAGCGCCATACCTGGAAATCCGGCTCCTGATCCAATATCCGCAATCGATTTCCCTGCAAAATCCATGTTTTTTGCGATTAGAAGGGAGTCGTAAAAATGTTTTTCGACAACGAGAGGCTCATCCGTTATCGCCGTGAGGTTAATCTTCTCGTTCCACTCCTTAAGAAGTTCGGCATAGATGTGAAAAGCCTTGATTTGATCTTCCGTCAAAATAACATTGCTACCCTCCAAGGCGCTTTTCATTTCTTCATAAGTCATAACCTTCTCTCCTTCTTTAGAACTAGCAGCAGCAAGCTCACATCCGCAGGATTCACCCCGGGGATGCGCGAAGCTTGGCCGATATTAACCGGCCGCACCTCGTTGAGTTTCTGTCTCGCCTCCAAACGCAAGCCGTCGCAATGAAGGAAGTCAAAATCAGCGGGGACTGGCATTGCTTCGACTTTCATGAAGTCCTCGACTTCCTTTTCTTCCTTTTTGATGTAGCCAGAATAACGGACTTTTGTTTCCAAAGCCAAGACGCTCTCATCATCGAAATCGAACTCGTTCATAGAATCCATCAAAGAAGCGATGCGCCTATAGGAGTAACGGGGGCGTTTCAGAATTTCCAGACCCTTATGGCCTTCGTTCGTGGTTTCATCGCCCATCTCTATGAGGTAGTCGTTTAAGCCAGTCTTATCGGTGATGTTATTTTGGCCAAGAGCCATGATGGCCCCATCGATTTTCTTATACTTATCTAAAAAATTTCGATAACGCCCCTCGCTTATGAGCCCCAATTCATGGCCATAGGGGGTCAAGCGCGAATCCGCGTTGTCATGGCGGAGCAATAAACGATATTCGGCGCGTGAAGAAAGAAGCCGATAAGGCTCATCGGTCCCTTTGGTGACCAAATCATCAATCATAACGCCGATATAAGCTTCGTTCCGTTTGAGAATGAAAGGCGATTGTCCGCGGACATACCTAGCCGCGTTTATCCCGGCGATTAAGCCAAGCCCAGCGGCCTCTTCGTATCCGGAAGTCCCGCAAATCTGGCCTGCAATATAAAGCCCCTCGTATTTTTTGATCTTCAAGGAGGCGTCAAATTGGGGGGTCGCAACTGCATCGTATTCAATTTGATAGGCGTACTTCAATAGCTTCGCGTTTTCCAAGCCAGGGAGAGAGTGCACCATCTCTTCCTGCACCTCATGTGGCATGCCCGTAGAAAAACCCTGAAGATAAACGGAGTCTCCATTTTCGAATTCAGGTTCTAAGAAAAGCTGATGACGCTCTTTGTCTGCGAAGCGAACGATCTTGGATTCGATTGAAGGGCAGTATCTTGGCCCGATGCCTTGGATGGTCCCATTTAGAACGGCGCTATCGGCAAAATGGTCTTTTATGATCTGATGCGTGCGCTCATTCGTATAAATCAAATAGCAAGGGAGCTGTTTTTCTAAAGGCATGAATTCCTTCGTCTCATAAGAAAAACCAAAATGCAAATCGCTCCCCAGTTGGATTTCGCCCTTAGAAAAGTCAATGGTCCTTCGATCGAGGCGAGGGGGCGTCCCGGTTTTGAAGCGTTTCATCGCGATGCCAAGCCTGCCCAAGGAAGCGGATAAACCATGCGAAGACCGTTCGCCATCCGGACCGCCGGGACGAACGTCTTTGCCTGAAATAATTTGGCTTTCCATGTAGGTGCCGGTCGTGAGAACAACGCCTTTGGAAGTAATGGTTTCTCCGCTGGAAAGAACGACCCCATGGATGCGATTTCCATCCACAAGAAGGTCAACGGCCTCCCCCTCTTTGATGGTCAAATTCTCCATCTCGTCCAAAAGGGACTGCACGTATGCGGGATATCCGCGTTTGTCTTGCTGAGTCCTCAGGCATTGCACCGAAGGGCCTTTGGAGGTATTGAGCATTTTGCTTTGCAAGGGATGATGGTCCGCCGCTTTGCCCATAATTCCACCGAGCGCATCGATTTCGCGCACCACCACTCCTTTGGCGGATCCCCCAATATGGGGATTGCAAGGCATGTTCGCGATCATCTTCTTGTTTAGAGTCAATAGCAAAACGGACAAGCCTAGCTTGCTGATTGCGGCACCGGCCTCAACGCCGGCATGCCCTCCTCCCACGACAATAAGATCGAAATCGCAATCCTTCATAATTAGCCAATCGAGTCGGACATGTCCATCTTAATGAGCTGGTTCAATTCGACCGCGTATTCCATTGGAAGCTCTTTCGCGAACGGCTCAATGAAGCCCATGACGATCATCTGAGTCGCTTGCGCCTCGGTAAGGCCGCGGGACATCAAATAGAAAAGCTGCTCCTCGGAAATTTTTGAAACGGTGGCTTCGTGCTCGATGAAAGAATCCGCGTTGCGGATCTCATTCTTCGGATAAGTATCGGATTTTGATTTCTTGTCCAAAATCAAAGTATCGCATTCAACATGGGATTTCGCGCCCGCAGCAGAAGGGAGCACGCGGACGGTCCCGCGAAAATTCGCGGTTCCCCCATCATGGCAAACTGATTTAGAGACGATCGTGGAAGAGGTATTCCTGCCTTCATGAATCATTCTCGCCCCAGAATCTTGGTATTGCCCTTTCCCTCCGACGGCGATTGTGATGGTCGCGCCCCTAGAGTTATCGCCCTTTAGAATGCAAGCTGGATACTTCATGGTCATCATGGAACCTATATTCCCATCGACCCATTCCATGAAGCCGTTTTCAAAGACATTCGCCCTTTGGGTAACGAGGTTCAAAATGTTGTTTGACCAGTTTTGGATGGTTGTGTAACGGACATGGGCCCCTTTGCAGACGACGATTTCAACCACGCCGACATGCAGGGACTCCTTGTTGTAAACCGGAGCGGTGCAGCCTTCCACGTAATGGATGTCGCTGCCTTCATCCGCGATAATTAAGGTTCTTTCGAACTGCCCGGTTTTTTGATTGTTGATGCGGAAATAAGACTGCAAAGGCTTATCTAGATGCACGCCTTTAGGAACATAAATGAAGGTTCCGCCGCTCCAGCAAGCTCCGTTGAGCGCGCTGAATTTGCTATCGGCGATAGGAATAACCGTGCCAAAGTATTTTTTAAAAATATCCGGGAAAAGCTTCAAACCCATGTCAGAGGACAAGAAAATTACGCCTTTCTCGCGAACTTCCTCAAGCATGTTGTGATAAACGACCTCGGATTCATATTGGGTGGATACGCCGGAAAGGAATTTCTGCTCCGCTTCAGGAATGCCCAACTTCTGGAACGTCTTCTTCACGGTTTCGGGGACTTCATCCCAATTGTTCTCCTCATTTTTCGCAACGCGGGTGAAATAGGTGTAGGAATTGAAATCCATGAAGTCCAAAGAGGGGCCATAGGAAGGCATGGGCATCCTCTCAAAGGCGCGGAAGGCTTTCAGGCGGAACTCAAGCATCCATTGAGGCTCGTCTTTTGCCTTTGATATCGCGCGGACAACGTCTTCGTTTAAGCCTTTGCCCGTGGTGAAAATAGAAACGTCTTCGTCTTTGAATCCGTACTTATATTCATCGTTCAATGCAGAGGGGTCTATTTTTTCATTTGCCATGGCAGCAGCCCCCTTCTTCATGGATGATTTTCTCAAAAGCGTCCCAGCCTATGGTAGCGCAATGGATGCGCGCGGCCTGCTTGCCCGTGTTCATAAATGCGAGAGCCTCTTCCAAAACGTCCTTGTCGTAAGGCTTATCCATGATCATGCTCTTGTATTGCTCAATGATATAAAGGGCTTCCTCTTTTTTCTTGCCGATCAAAAGATCGCAAAGAATGTCCGTGGAGGCCGTGGAAATCGCGCAGGCGACGCCATTCCATAAGGCATCGACGATGACGCCGTCCTTCTCCTTCAAATAGACATCGATATCGTCAATGCAGTTCACGGAAGAGGAATGGGTGGAAAAATAGGCAGAAGCATCTTCGGGAGAAGCCTTGTGGGCGGGGGAAGAATAATGATCCATGATGATTTCCCTCATCATTTCAGGAGTTAGTTCAAAGGAAGTAGGCATCGAGATAATTCCCTCCATTTTTTACGGCTTTGGCCAAGGCATCCACATCTTCTTTCGTATTGTAGATGTAGAAACTCGCCCTCACGGTGGCCGGAGTCTTCAGATAAGTTTGGTTTAATAGCTTCGCGCAGTGCTGCCCGCTGCGGCAGGCAATGCCTTGGCTATTGAGGTAAGTGGCCGCGTCTTGAGCGAACACGCCTTTGATGTTGAAGGTAATGATTCCATCTTCGGCATCTTCGTTCAAAATCTCCGCATTTCCCGTCTCTTTTAATTTAGAAAGTGCGTAATTCTTCAATTTTCTTTCATGCTCTTCAATAGCCTCGAAGCCCAAATTCTCAAGATATTCGATGGCGGGTTTAAGCCCTAATATGCCAGCAAGATTCAAAGTCCCCGCTTCAAATCGCTCTGGCGGAGGCAAAAAAGTCACGGAGCAGTCCATATGAAATTTGTCGTTATTCCCGCCCCCCGAAACAAAAGGATCCATTTGCGACAAGACCTCATATTTGCCGTAAAGAACGCCGACGCCGGTCGGGCCCAGCATCTTATGGCCGGAGAAAGCCAAGAAATCGACGTCAAGATCTTTGACGTCCGTTTTCATATGAGGAACGGACTGCGCGCCATCAAGGCAAACAAGAGCCCCATGCTCATGGGCGATTTTGGTCAATTCCTTTACGGGCTCTTCGTATCCAAGCACATTGCCAACCGCGGCGAAAGAAATCAATTTCGTTGAGGGGGTTAATGCTTTTTTGAGATTTTCAGGTGTGATTCTTCCGTTTTCAGAAAGGGGAATAAACGAAACTTTGCAGCCAGTGTATTTGGCGATTTGGAACCAAGGCAAAACATTCGAGGCGTGTTCCGCCTCAGTGATCAGGATCTCGTCGCCTTCTTTGAGGAACTTAAGTCCATAACCATAGGCAACCGTATTAAGAGAACCCGTCGCTCCGGAAGTGAAAATCACCTCGCGAGGTTCGCAATTTAGGAATTGGGCGACCTTTCTTCTGACCGTCAAAACCTTTTGGTCCATTTGATAGCAAAGGTCGTAATCTCCACGATGGGAATTGCTGGTTTCGTTGCGATAATAATTCTCGATTTCTCTGATCACGCTTTCAGGCTTGAAGGTCGTCGAAGCGTTATCCAGCCACACCAAAGGATGCCCCTGCATGAGGGGGTGTTCTTTGAACATTGGAAAATCCTTGCGGATTACATTGGGGTCAAACATCAGATACCCCCTTCAATGGTTTCAGCAATCTTTGCACGCAGGGCCTCATCATCGAAGTATTTTTCGATCGGCTTAAGATACCCTAAGGTCAAAAGTTTCCTGGCAGCCGGCAGAGAGATGCCGCGCGAGAGCAAATAGAATAGATGCTGTTCGTTTAGCTTTCCAACAACCGCGGCGTGAGAAGCGCGCACATCATTCTCGCCAATCTTCAAAATCGGCATTGCCTTGCCCTGACACTTCTCATCGAAGACGATGATTTTGGCTTCTTGCCTGGTGAAAGAAGAAGACGATCCCTTTTGGATTTCTGACACGCCAAGGAAATTGAGCTTGGATTCGCCTTGGACAATGCCGTAATTAGAGACGATCCCGGAAGTATGAGGGGCTTCATGAGAAAGACTTACATCGACTGTCTTCGCCGAGGCGTTCCCGCAAATGGAAGCCAAATGCCAAGAGCAAGAAGCTCCTTCACCGAGCAATTCAATGTTTGCTTTGATGACTCCTGTCCCGCTCGATAAATCCGCAAAAGCCACGTTAATTGTTGCGTTTGCATGGATTTTTGCATTGATTTCAAAAGAGGAAAAAGCATTAAAAGAGGCGAAATTCAGATTAAGCGTTTCGCCTTCTTTTACCTCGTAAGCCGCGTTTTTTATTTGTTCATCGACAAAGGTTAAAGTCATTTGCTTCCTTCTTTCGCGGCTGCATGGGTGGCGCAGACGCCGATGGATTGCTTGCTCATTTCTTGGCTTTCTTTTTCGATCTCGATGCCAAGCTCGGTCTTAATCCATTCGTATCCTTTCGTGTCAATTTTCTGGATGAGTTCAGGTTCTCCGGTAACTGCGATGCGGCCATTGATCATGATGGCGACTTTGGTCGGGTTGATCATGTCATACAGCCTTGCATAGTGAGAGACGACCAAGAACCCCCGGCCCTTAGCTTGCTCCTCTTTAATCGCCGAGGCGACGATCTGCATAGCGTCGACATCCAATCCGGAATCAATCTCGTCAAGCAAAGCGAATTTTGGGTCCAGAAGCTTCATTTGGAGAATCTCGTTTCTCTTTTTCTCGCCTCCGGAGAATCCCTCATTCAAATTGCGGGTGCTCATTTCGAAGGGGATGCCCATTTCCTTGTAGGCGCCTTGCATTTTGGAATAGAACTCAAAAAGCTTCATCGGCTTCTCGCGCCTCGCATTAAGCGCGGCTTTCAAGAAATCCGCGGAGTTAACCCCAGGAATCTCCGGGGGATATTGCATCGCCAAGAACAAACCGGCTTTAGAACGCTCATTAACGGGCAAATTCAAAATATCGACGTCATCTAAATAAACCGAGCCTTCGGTAACCGCGTAATTCGGGTTGCCCATGATGGCAGCGAGCAAGGTGGACTTGCCATGTCCGTTCGGACCAAGCAAAGCCAGGGTTTCGCCTTCTTCCAAGACGAGATCCACGCCCTTGAGTATTTCTTTGCCCTTCACGGCGACATGTAGATTTTCGATGATAAGTTTTGACATAGCTTCCTCCAAGCGAGGCTAGACTATTTTAGACACGTGGACCCTTAGCGACAACAAAAGCGGTAAAAAATCTCCCAAAGAATTTATTCTTTGTCAAAAAGGCCGACTTTTGTGAGCTGAATATCATTTTTTACGCACCACATCGACATTTTTTCTGGTTTAAATTTGTTGTTGTAAGAGGAACTCTTAAAGTTTATGATTATCGCGCTACGTTTCAGACGAAGGAGGAACGAGTTTTTTATGAAGAAAAGCAAACTCACTCTCGCTCTTGTCGCTAGCTTCTCGGCGGTCATGGCTTTGTCCGCTTGCAATGATGTTACGGCAAAAGACGGGGTGGTGCTCACGTTCACAGACAACAGCGGCCGGAGAGTTGAATACAGAGCCAGTGATCTCTTAGACAACTACGAACAAGGTTCAAGCGCTGCGAGCACCAACTTTAACAAGGTCAAGGAAGTTTTGATCCGCAAGTACTACGAGACTAATTCAACCGTTCTCGAGCAGCTTAAGACCTCGGCGCAAAACAGCGTCGACTCGATCAAGAAGCAGGCCCAAAGCAACGCCGACAGCAACGGCACGAGCTATGCGACCGAGCTTGAGACGCTTCTTAACAGCAACAATGTGAGCAACGTTTCGGAGCTCTTCGAAGCCAAGCTTTACGAAGAAGAAGAGAAAGATTTCGAGCGTCAGTTCAAGAATGCCGAAGCCATCGAAGCCATGAAAACCGGCAAAGACGCTGAAGGGAATGCCTATTTCCCGAGCAGCGAAGAGTACGGCCGTGGCTCAAATGGCTACCTCATCGAGAAAACCCCTTATCACGTTTCCCACTTCCTCGTGAAGTTCACTTCTTCCAGCCACAGCGAAGCCTGCCAATTCACGATCACCAAGGACGAATCCTTGAAGATCTCTCAGGCCGTTAAAGCTTTCGCCGGGGCGACCAACAGCGAAGACGGGGCGACCAAGAGCGACAATCGCCAATCCTTTGGCCAAATCTGCTACACTTTGCCCTCCGACGACACTTCCGCCACCGATTATGGCAATCTCGGGCTCATGGAATCGGGATACGTTTCCGAATTCCGTCTCGGCGTTTACGCCTATGACGCTCTCTACAACCAGAAACACACCGCTTCAGACTCCTATGCCTGCAGCATACAAGACATCGCCAACAACAAAGACGACACGACCGTCCGCGAATATGTCCTTCCTAGCGAAGACGACACCTTCGGGCCTGACGCGAAGAACACCCGCGACTACTTCGAAAAGCTTGGCATCGGAACCATCCCTTATGGCGCAGCCGTCGCCCTTGGTTATGGCAGCGTGGCTTCCGACCCGAACCTCGGCTACAGCGTGAATGATGGCGACGCCACCTATTACGCCCGCAACGTTTTGTTCAACAAATACTTCAACAACCGCTCCATCGCCGTCATCGTTCCGGAAGAAATCCCATTCAACGGATCTTATGAAGATGGCAGCTACGAAGCCGGCGTCAACATGAGCGAATCCGAGGCCGAAACCTTCGTCGCCAAAGAAAAAGCCAACTATGATGACAATGGCGGCTGGTATCGCGGGACCTATTCCGCCAATTACGCCAGCCTCCCCGGATTTTCCGTCGACACTTCCGATATCCTCGACATCAAAGATTCGACCGGCGCTCAAAGCGAGAACGTCCTCACCAATGAACGCGGCCAAATCATCCTCGCAGTCAAGGCCAGCAACTCTTCGGGCAACGCCTACGAAGGAATCCACTTCATCGTCGTCAACCGTTCCGCTCTCGACGCATATGTGAAGTATGATGCTTCCGCCCCCGCTGGCAAATCGCGCTACACCGCTTATAACACCGTCGAAGAAGCCGAACTTGATGGCTACAGCACAGAAAACGGCAAATCCACAAGCGACATCACTTCGCTCTCGGAATACTTCACCGTTGAAACCCCGAATTCCACGGATTTCCCGAAATACGCCGACTCTAAGGAAAAGAAGTCGACCTTCGTGAACCGCGTCACCACCACCGATACCAAATATCAGGAGAACGCGGAAAAGATCTCGACCGCGATCAAGAACTATAATTCTTCGCAAGACACCTTCGAATTCCAGCAATTGATGGAAAGAGAGGGCCTTGTATTCTCGGATTCCCCGCTTGGCAAGAAGATTGAAGGTCTCGTCAAAGATTACATCTCTGCCACCAGAGAGAAGAACTACGAAGACGAGATCAAGACCCTCGACGATACCTGGGACACTTACGCGGAAGCGCTTGAGCGCCAAAACGAAGACCGCGATATCGCCGACGGCAAGCAACGTTTGATTTCCGAGGCGGTCGCGATCACCTATTGCGGCAGCAACGCGCAGCAAGGCACCGAAATGTACGATGCAGGAGGCATTGGTTATGATGGCAAAAAGTAAGCTCAAGAAATTCTTCTTCGTCCTCGCGGCCAGCGCGACGATGGCTCTCGCTTCATGCGACATCGACGCCGAGCTGACGAATAGCGAGAAAGAAGCCCCTATCCTTGTTGTCGACGATGAGAACAAGACGAACCCGAACATCTACAACAACGACATGGAGCAGATCTATGACGCTCTCATCACCGCGGGCGATACCAACTCCGAGAAGATCCTCAACAACATCCTTCTCGTCTTGGCGCAGTCCAAGTACGGTTCCTTCTACGGCGATGACGGGCTTTATAACCTCGTCTCAAAGTCTGACGATGATATCTATCAGTTCGCCACGAGCCATCCGATTTACAAAATCGAAGGCGCAAACGAGGCCGAGACAAAAACCCTCACCGTCGCCAACGTCAAAGACTTCGTGAATACTTTGGTCGTAACCATCAAGAAGTCCTTCTGGAGCACTGTCAAAAACAGCAGCTATCAAGAAAGGAATTACTTCATTGAGTATCTCTTCTACAAAGCGGAGAAAGCCGAGCTCTACGACTTCTCTTCCGTGACCGATGCGAAGCTCGATGAGATTCAGGATATCCGCCTTCTCGTCAACGGGCATAGCACCTACGAAGACGTCGATGATTACTTCTCCCACGACTGGATCCACACCTATCAGGATTACATCGAAAGATCAATCTTGCAGAGCGCTTACCGCAAGGCCCTCGTCGAGAGCTACCTCATCTCCAACAACTATGGCGTTCTCGGCCGTTCCTACGCGCGCAAAGTCCAATATGTAGCGATCAAAGACGAGAATAGCGGCGACCATCTCGGTTCCCTCTATCGCCTCTTCCACGCTTACGCGAAATACATCCTTGAAGCCACAGACGATGAAATCAACGCGGCCGCCGGGACATCGCTAGAGTCGAGTGAACTCGCCTCCTTCCGCGACCTCCGCTTCCTCGATAGCCTCTATATCGGCTACTTCAGCGAAACTGAGCAGGGTGAAGATGAGTACAAAATCGCCAAGTACATCTATGGCAAAGCTGGCTTCACCTCCGATACGGGCGTCGTGACGAACGATGCCGGCGAAAAGCTCTCCGTTCCTTTCTACAGAGAAACCAAATACGGCAAGCTCATCATCGACTATCGCAAGCAAGCCACCGACCGTTGGCACACCAGCGAATCCTCCACGGACTTCACTAACTCCAACGCCTATACCAAAGAAACCGGCCTCAAAATCGAGACCGACTCCATCCTCACCACGAACAACGTCACGCAGGGATGGTACACCTCCTCTGGATTGAGCGACCTCGCCAGCGACTTCAAGACGCGTCTATTCAAGATGAACGTCGCGAACGAACTCGACACCAAGGCGAATTACGACGAGAGCACCAAACGTGATGACGGCACCTACACCACTCGTTTGCAGGCTGATGGCAAATACTACCTTATGCCAGAAACCTACGACGACGCGAGCGCAGACGCCACTCCTTACGTTCTCTACGATTCTTCTTCCACCACTTGGTACATCATCCGCATCGATGAGGCGGTGAAAGCGAACAAACTCGTCAAGAACGGTGACAACTACTACGATACGATCGCGAAGGCGAACCGTTCCGGTAGCCAAACCGCAAACCAAATCGTCTGGGAAATCGCTGGGCTTCTTGGAGATTCCGACACCTATAAGAAAGCCGCCAATCAACACTATGTTGAAGAAGCCGCCATCTCTTACCACGACGACACCGTCTACGAATACTTCAAAAAGACCTTCCCCGACCTGTTTGACTGAGTGCTTAAGCGGTCCGCAAAATGGACCGCTTTTTTGATGCCTCTTGAGAGAATTGACCTATAATCTAAGCAAAGAAGGGGAAACAATATGAAAGATATCTTCTGCAAAATCATCGACGGGGAGATCCCAAGCACGAAAGTCTACGAGGATGATGATGTGCTTGCGATTCTCGATGTCTCGCAAACCACGAAAGGGCATACCTTGGTCATGCCGAAAAAGCATTATCAAGATTTCCTAAGCACCCCAACGGAAATCAGCCACAAAGTCTATGACGTGGCCCAAAGGCTTGGCCAGGCTATGGTAGGCGTGCTTGGAGCAAAGGGAGTCAACATCCTCACCAACGCCGGCGAAGCGGCTGGGCAAAGCGTGCCCCATTTCCATGTGCACGTCATCCCTCGCTACACAGGAGGGGAAGGCGGCTTCCAAATCAGCATGAAAGCCCAAGACACCTCTTCGATGGATTTGCCTCGTCTCGCCTTGAGCATCAAAGAAGGCATCAAATAAAGCAAGGCTTCTGGGTTAACGCCTAGAAGCCTTTTCGTTTGCCTTATTTCTTTAGAAGATCATCCGTTTCCACAATCCCTAAGCCTGGGTCTTTATGCTCAGGCGAATAGAAAGGATAGTAGAAGCAGCGATCATCCAAAGTGAAAAGCTTAGAGGTGTAATCGCCTTTTTTGGTGGAAGCATACGCCTTATCGAGAATCATCATCTTCGCGTCGAAGTCATCGATCATCGATACAGCGAGGGCTTCGCGGGTAAGCGGGATGACGGCGCAGCCAAATTCGGGCTTGCCATGATGGGACAAAAGGATGTGCTCGAACGTAACGGCGATCTCGTATTTATGGAAGGCTTCGTTCCTCTCTTCTTCCGAAGCATCTTCGTCCATATCTTTATAGGCGAAATAGCCTAGGCGCAAGGCAGCCTCACGGACAAGGGAGGCGCCAATCGTAAGATGGCCAAGCAGTTTGCCTTCTAAGGTGTAGGAAGTGGCTTCAGGGCCTGAGAGCTCAATCACTTTGCCAAGATCATGGAGGATGACCCCGCCGAGCAGAACATCGCGGTTCAACGAGGGATATATCTTATATAAGGATATAGCGGCGTCCGCCATCGTAAGCGAATGGTAAAGAAGGCCGGAGACATAGTTATGATGGTTTTTCGCCGCGGCAGGCCAAGTAAGGAATTGTTCCTTGTAGCCTTTTAAGGATTCGCATACAAGATTCTTCACATCTGGGTCTTCCAAGGAATTGAGATAGTCCCTGAGCTTCGCCATCAAAACGTCCTTCGGCATCGGCGCGTTGGCGATGAACCTAGACCAATCGACGCCATCTCTAGGAAGGACCTCGCCGCTATAGATCTTGAGCTGCAAAGCGTCGCGATAAGAGAGGACGTCCGCGTTAATGCGAACCAAGTTCCCCTTGGCGAAGATAGCTTCATCGTCTGGGCCCACGTCCCAGATTTTACCGTCGATTGTTCCTGAGGCGTCTTGCAAAGAAATAGACAAATAGCGTTTGCCGGTGTTGCCGACTCCGGATTTGCAGTCGGTGACGACGAAATCGGCCCCTTCTAGGCGGAGACCGGAACGAAAATCGGAAATCATAAATGTTCCTCCTTCTTTTTAATGATCAAAGATGAGATATCGTCATAATCATAGCCTTTGCGAAGCAGGCTTTTAATAACGGCTTCGTAAATCTTTTTCCCTTCATATTTGCGGGAATAACGGGCGTAAACAAGTTCAAAATCCCGCAAAAGACGATTCTTTTCTTCCTCCGCATCATTTGGGGTGAGTTTTTCTTCAATGGCCCTTGATGCGATATCAAAGGCGAATCCACGGGTGATCAAAGCGCGGATGGCCTTGTCTTTTTTTGCCCCGTTAGCGGCCTTGGCGTACTTTTTATCCAGCAGAGAAGCTGCCATGCAGGCCCTTTCGAATTCTTTCTCTTCCGGAAACTCCAATTTCGAGAGGACGCTTTCGCTGATCCCTTTATGTTTGAGCTCAGCAAGAATCTTATTTTTGCCAAGGCAACGAAGCTCAGCGACGTCCTCGACGAAAACTTTGGCGTAACGCTCATCGTCCAAGAGGTCTTCCTTTTTGAGCCGTTCAACGATGGAAGATACTTGCTTTGCATCCGCGCCTTTGCTGAGCAGTTTATTGGAAATCGCGGAGACCGTGTAGTTGTCTTTGTCCAAAAGACGCAAGGCATAGTCATAGAAGTCGCCTTCCTTTTCATAGGAAAGAAGACTCGCGAGTTCTTCTTCGCTCAATTCTTTTCCTTCGTAAAGGCGAAACTCTGTATAGGAAGAATGGGAGAGTTTCAGCTTTTCCCCGTTCGAAAGAATCACGACGACTGTCGAGGATTTCTTTTTGATCTCATTGATCACATTACCAATTTGCTTTCCAGACACGGCGGTACACCCCCATTGCGTTTTGATAGAACTTTTCCATGGAATACGGGTCGATTGCTTCTAAGGCTGCGTCAACGATCTTCTTCCGCTTTTCTTCGGGCAAATCAATTAAGAAGCCCAATTTTCCCGCAAAATCGTCTTCGCCGTTGAAGAAGAACCCCGTTTCGCCTTCTTTGATCGTGCCGATTAAGTTGTCGTCGTAGCGAGCCAAAACAGGAAGCTCGGCAGCCATCGCTTCCATGAAGGTCAGGCCTTGGGTCTCTGTGATGGAGGCGCTAGCGAAGCAATCTCCAAGATGATAATAACGTTGGGTCTCATCGGGCTTGCAAGCGCCGCCAAAGACGACGTTATCCTCAATCCCAAGCCGCCCCGCCAGCTCCTTGAGCTCATTCTCCGCAGGGCCCCAGCCAATAATCAGGAACTTGGTTCTTCTCTTTTGCGGGGACTGCAGGAACTTGGCGTATCCCCTTAATAGCACATCGATGCTTTTTTCTTTGGCGATACGCCCTAAAGAGAGGATGACATAGTCGCTAGGATCAATCCCAAATTTCGCCTTTAGCCTAGCCACGTCCTCATCGTTTTTGTTTTTTATCGCAAAGCGGTCGAGTTCAATCCCGGTAGGAATCACCGAGATGGAGGAATCGATTTGGATGGAACGAAGGTAGTCTTTGATCTTGTCGCTTGGGGCGATGAACTCGTTAAAACGAATGGCTTGCCCTTTGAAATAGAAGCGGATGATGTGCCTTGCCGCGCGGTCAAAATAGCCATGAGTGATGTAGTAAGCGTAATCTTCGAGCATCGTATGGAACGTGTAAACCATCCCGCAATGGAAACGGCTCGCCGCGATCGTCCCAAAGATCCCGACCCCGACATCGGTTTGGCAGTGCACGACGTCCGGCTTGAACCTTTCGATGATTTTCATCGCGTCCTTCGAATAGAAATTCGAAAGACGGTACCCATAGAGTTTCTTTAGATAAATCCCGGGGATTCTAAGCACCCCATTCTCAAGCGTGACCTTATTGGAAAAAGGGTTGGTGGTCACCACCAAAACATTCTCGCCATGGGCGATTAAGGTTTTGCGGAGATTGAAAGTCGATGTGGCGACTCCGTTAATCTCCGGAGGATAAGTATCTGAGCACAAGAGCACGTTCATCAGATATCAAGGGATTCCCAGGAATCCTCCTCCTTGTTCTTTTTGCTAATGGCCTTTTTGACTTTCTTCGGTTTCACTTTCTTTTTGGTTTGCTTCTTCGTCTCAGCCGAAGCCTCTCTAGTTTCCATAGCCTTATTCTGATCTTCGATGAAAGCCGAATCGAATTCCTCTAGTTTGTCGGGCGTGATCGCATTCTTCTTTTTGCCGCCGAAAATATTCTTCGTGGTTGCGCGGAGCTTATCCTGAATGGCTTTGCGGGACAATTGAGCGGTCTCATACATCGTATCCGCGCTCTTTTTACGCTCGTCGTAAGTCTCTAGCTGCAAAGTAACAAAGGTCTCGCGATTCGCATAATTGAAGGATTCCTTTGGACGGGACTTGTAGAAAGCCGCGACGAGCCCAGAGATCAGCAAGACGATATGGAAGGTCGAGGTCCTCCATAAGATGAGCGAAGAAGAGATGATCGCCGAATCGCTGTTGAAGAAATTCCTGAATAGATAGCCATAGAAAAGCTCGGAAACACCGGCCGAACCAGGCAAAGGAATGATGCCCGTTACCATTTGATGGAAAGCGCTAAGGAAGGACGCGTCAAATAGACGCGGCACAGAGAAGGTTTCGTTATAACCCATCGCCAAGCCCGAAAGATAAGGGATGCAGAAACGGAGGAAAAGCATAACGAGGAAGAGGGCTATTTGCAAAATAACGACAGGGATATTGGATTGCAGACGACGGAGCTCGATTTTAAAGTTCTCGACCTGCACGCGAAGGCTCTCTCTCGTCTTGTCGGGTTTCTTAAGAAGATGAATCTTCCCAAGGAAGCCAATCACATAATGGAGAATGAAGTTATGGAACTTATGGCTGTAGCTCATCAGGAAGAGAAGCAAGATGATGGAGATGTTCAAAATGAATCCGAAAACGATGATCGGCACCATGGGAATATTCACGTGCCACTGGTAAACATCAAACTCGATTCCGGGGATCGCCATGATGTTATTGAATTCGAAACCGAAGGCGACAAGATCGAAAAGGATCAAAGCCGTTTGATAAAGAATGAAGGACATGACCATGATGGAGGCGGCGCTAGAAACAGGAATCCCTTGGCTTTTCATGGTGTAGGTCTGCATGACTTGGCCTCCGCTAGAGCCTGGGGTCACGTCGCTGTAAAACTGGCCAATCAAGGACGTCGCGAAAGCCTGATGGTATTTGTAGTTCCTCGTGTAAAGACGGCAGAATACCAAAATGATCAAAGCATCCACCATGTAGGAAAGGGTGACGCAGCCAGCAATGATTAGCATATAGATCCAGCCATTCACCGTGCTGAAGGAGTTTTTGAAGCACTCAACGACCTGGTCGAATTGATCCCAAAGAGAGAAGGTCAGCGAAAGCCCGGTCGCGATTAAAACGATCGAAAGATAGACGACATAACGAACTATGCCTTTTTTCTTTTTCTCTTTTGGTTCTTCAACGGGATATGAATCTTGCATAGCCTCAGTAGTATAGACCTCCTTTTCCTTCTTAGGAAGGAAGGGAATCATCAAGTGGACCTTCTTTTATGACCGCAATATCCCTAGAAAATTCAAATACGTACGGGACACCAAAAGGTATTTCGAGCGCAAAAATGGCTTCATTTGGTAATTTTGCAAGGATTTTACGAATCGCACGAATCGAATTTCCGTGAGCGGAAATTAGGACATTGCGGTCTTTTTGAAGTTCAGGAACAATTTTTTCCCGCAAAAACGGCTTGATTCTTGAGACGGTCATTTCTAGGGATTCGCCAAGAGGGCAATCCTCTTTTCTAAGAATCCCTTGCTCAATGAAATTTTGGAAATACAAATCGTTATAGGGGCATCTAGGATCGTCCTCGCTCAAAAGGGGAGGAACATCGGCATAGCCTCTCCGCCACCGCTCCACCTGAGCTTCGCCGTAGGCCAAGGCGCACTCTGCCCTGCTTCTTCCCTGCAGGGCTCCATAATGACGTTCATTCAGCCGCCAATCCGCGATGGGCCTTGCCTCGGAGCCAAGTTCCTCCAAAAAGAGATCCGCGCTGACTATTGTCCTAGAAAGCAAGGAGCAATAGCAAACATCTACTTGGAGTCCGCTTTGTTTCGCAAGCCTTCCAGCCGCTCTCGCTTCTTCTATCCCCACTTCCGTCAAAGGCACTTCCGTCCACCCCGTGAAGCGGTTCTCGAGGTTGAACTGCGATTGTCCATGCCGAAGCAAGATCAGTTTTCCCATGCGCGTTATCTTAGCGCATTTTGGGAGGGCTTTCTTTTGGTTTTGTTAACCATCTCGCGCGTATGCGCCTACAATGGGGGCGAAAGAAGGATAGAAAAATGAAAAAAGTGCTCTATCTAATCCTCGAAAACGGCACCGCCGCGCTCGACGTGTTCGACTCCATTCGCAAAGAAGGGTTCAATGGCACGTTAATGCACACCACCTCTCTCCGTCACGCCATGGATGAGAATCAGCCAGAAGATACTCATTTCTTCTCTCTCGCGGCTTACGAAAGATTGCATAGCCATGGCGAGGCGATGCTTGCTCTCTTCGTTGTAGACGCTGAAAAACTAGACGAACTCAAAAAGCTCATCCGCGATCACACGAACAACTTTGAAGATATCCGCGGGGGCATGTTCTCCCGCGATATCGAAGATTACGAAGGGTCGTTCTAATTCCTATGGCCATCGATTTCTTTTCGGTCACTCTTTATGTGGCCTGCCTCCTTTTAATGGGGCTTCTTTCCACCCGTTTGATGAAGGTTTTCCATCTCCCTAACGTTACAGGCTACATCATCGCGGGCATCTTGATGGGGCCTTTCGTCTTTGGCCTCGCCTTCGTTGACTGGAGTCAGATCCATTCTTTCGCCGATGTCGCAAACCCCTCCGTCAACCCCATCTACACCTATATTCACGGCAAAGCCGATGGGCCTGATTACCTTAGTTGGGTCTCTTCGATCGCGCTCGGCTTCATTGCTTTCTCTATTGGTTCTTCTTTTAAGCTCAGCGCGATCAAGTCCGTTGGGAAACGCGTTCTTTGGATCACCGTCTTGGAATCCGGCTTAGCTTCGATCGTCGTCATCCTAGGCTTGCTCATCGTTCATTTCATCGCCCCTGAGCAAGTCGATATGCCTCTTGTCCTCACGCTTGGCGCGATTGCCGCGGCCACTGCGCCTGCGGCGACCCTCATGGTCGTTAAGCAATACAAAGCCAAAGGGCCTGTTGTAAGCACCTTGCTTCCTGTCGTCGCTTTGGATGATGCCACCGCGCTCATCTTCTTCGCCATCCTCTTCCAAATCGCAAGGACTTTGGCGACCGGCGGAGATTTCGATCTCTACGAAATGTTAGGCAAACCCTTAATCGAGATTGTCGTGTCGCTTGGCATCGGCGCAGCCTTAGGATTCCTCATGAGCTTTGCGACCCGCTACTTCAAATCCAGGGCAAACCGCGTCACCTGGGCGATCTTCTCTATTTTCGCCAGCGTTGGCTTGTACAGCCTCTTCCGTCTTCCTCAATGCGGGAGCTTCGAGCTTTCCTCCTTGCTCATGTGCATGATGGCGGGGGCCATCTATTGCAATATGGGGCAAGAAGCAGGAAAAGTCTTTGACTTCATGGACCGGTTCACCTCGCCGATTTACATGCTCTTCTTCATGATCTCCGGAGCTTCGCTTGACCTCACGGTCTTCTCTAAGGGCTACATGGTTCTTATCGTGGCCATCGTTTATCTGGTCTGCCGCGTCATCGGCAAATGGCTCGGCGCTTTTTCTGGCGCCACCATCACCCATGCGGAGCCCACCGTTAAGAAATACCTAGGGTTCACGCTTGTCCCTCAGGCCGGCGTAGCCATCGGCCTGGCCACCACCGCCTCTACTTTATTCGGGGAATCCTCCAATCCTGAGATCCAATCCATTGGGGCAATGATCGTCGCGGTCGTCCTTACCAGCACCTTAATCTACGAGCTCACGGGTCCGTTTATTACCAAAATCGCCCTTACGAAAGCAGGAGAAATCAAAACGGACTCAACGAAAACCGCGTAAAACGAAAGCCGAAAATTATTGGGCGAGGAAATATTTCTTCGCCTTTTTCTCTTTTCCGTTATCCTTGATTATCCCCCTTTGAATGCCCTCTTTTAGAAGATTCACAACAGTCGTCCTTGACCAGCCGGTAAGTTCCATTAATCCTCCAGAGGAGAGTGGGGCTTGGCAAGAAGCAAGCAAGGCAACGAGATTGTTCAGCTTGGAGCTGACCCTCGAGTTGGCCAACGAAATGAAAGACACCGTTGCGGTTGTGCTTTCAAAGGGATAGGAGCTTTCTTCAAAGGAAAGCGAAGGGAAACCATTCTTTTCTAAGGCCAGCTCTATTTTCGGCACTCCGGTGCCGGCCCTATCCGAAGCCCCGATTCGGCGAAAGGCCGACATCATGGAAAGATTCCTCGGATTTGAGCGACCTCCAATTAGCGCTTGCTCCGCCGAGACAAGCATTTTTCCGTTGTTTGTAACAACTAAAGACGTGGGCAAGCGAAGAATGCTCAAGCTGCCGTCTAGCAAGAAAGCGTGATTGCATAGCGCGTTAACAATCATTTCTTTGACCGCGTCATACATCAAATGGGGGCCATTGTTGCGGTTTTCTTCGCCGACATAGGCGGAGGGTATATAGGGCGAAAGGGCCTTAAGGGTCATAAGATAAAAATCAAAGGCATTTCCGCTCCAATTAGGATGGCCCGTGACGATACGATCGTCCCATTTCAAGCCGGGAGAGTCCTTTCTTTGATAATCAAGCAAATAATGCGGGAACAGCCGTTCGATCAAAGGGGCGGAAGTAAACAAAATGACCCCGGCGTTAGTGAGGACCTCTTTCCCGTCTTTGTTTTTTATGATCATGCTGGTTTTGCGCAAAACCTCTTCGTCGCTTAAGTCATGGAAAAAATTTGGGGATACAAATTCATCCAGAAGTTTTCGGTACTCTTTGAAGGTTGAGAGAGTTATATCATCGGCTGTGTAGTCGGCGGAGTTGGGCAAAGAATCAAATCCATCCATGCTGGAATCGCATAGGTAACTCGTGATTTGGTTTTGGCGGAGCAAGAAATCGCCTTCTCCGTTTCTGACATAAGATTGAGACAGGCTTCCGTTGAGATAGACGGGTTTATGAAAGCGATCAGCTTCCTTGACGTGAATCGCCAATACGAACTTGTTATCCCCAATCGGTATTTCCTCAATGTCTTCATCATTGAAGATAACGATGGAAATCTTCGTAGAGTTTTGAACGGTGTCCAAAAGCTCTTTTTGGTATTTTCGGCACGTTTCTTTGGAGAGGCCACGAAGAGAATTGGGATTGCCTTCTTCCATCCCTAAATAAACAGTGCCGCCTTCCTCAACAAAATCAACTCACCCAATAATGAACGAGGAGCGGTCTCACTCCGCCAAAATTAACGCACCATCTCTACCATCAGCGGCAGACGCGCGATAAAGCATGGCGGCCCCATGCTTTATCGCGCAGTCCAAAAAACCATTTCCTTAGCCATTCATCTTCGATTGTCGTTCCTTTCTTAGGACAAGGAGTTCCGAGCCGAGGTTTGCTTGCAACAACGTTTAAAGCGGCACCCTTAGTGCCACGACACTATAAATGGCACTAAGATTTGGCACTAACCCATATTTCAGTTATTCGCCCAGCCAAAAAAAGAGCCTCAACCATTTCGGAAGGGCTCTTGAGGAACTCATTTGTCGCTAGAAGGCGTAGGCTCTAGCCCCACTGTTTCGGTGATGGGCAAAGAGAAGAGGATGCCATTGCCTTTTGATTTAAGGCCGGCATCTTCGTAAATCACCTGCATGATGCGGTCGCGGTCGGAGGCGTCCACCACCATGTAGACCATGTCTTTCTCAGGGGTTAAGGTGATGCCGTAGAAAGAAGCCATCTCGGGGTCCGCTGTGCCTCTAGCGCTGCTGACGGTGCCTCCTCTTGCCCCGGCTTTTCTCGCCGCGTTCATGACGAGGTCGGAATAGCCATGGTTCACGATGGCGAGGATGAGGTTCTTCTTCGTCGAGACTACGTTGCTCTTATTTTGTTTTTCTTCCATGTTTGCTTTCCTCCTGACGGATTTCTTTGTTTTGATCTGCTAAGAAGCGATAGGCCGCGATGCCTTGCACGGCATCGATTGGGCAAGCGAAGGCAACGCCCTTCGCGGCCCTAGAGATTTCGAAGCGCTTCTCCGCAATCTCTTTTAAAGTCGGGACGAGCTCGCTCCGGCAGATGGTGACGACGATGTCTTTCTTCGTCTCCATCTCGCCAAGAACGGCGAGAATCTCCTGAGGGGGCATCGAATGGGCGTAGAAGGTAAGCGACATCGAAGCCCCGGCGTTTTGATAGGCGGTCTCGTAATAATGGGATTGGTTGCGCGAGACGATGGTGAAGAAGAGCGATAAGCCGTATACCTTCTCTCTGCTCTCGAAAGGAGCCTGAGGGATTGCTGCTTTGCTCTTCTCGTTCTTTTTGCGGTGCGCGAAGCTCATGCGTTTTCCTCCTGTTCTAAGGGCAAGTGGATAAGCTGGTTGTCATCCTCTTCAAGGACGCGACGGAGCGCCTTGCGGTTCTGGACCTCGATCTTAATCTGAGAGAAGAGGCCCAGGAACTCAATCGCGAGGATCGGCATCATCGACATGATGCCCACGACCCCGAAGCCATAAGACATGATGGAGGCTCCATTGCTCCCTGAGGCTTCCTTGACGTAAGAGAGGAACATCGGAAGGAAGAAGCAAGAAGCCATGGCTCCCGTCGCCACCCCCGCCGCGTCAATCGCGATGCCTACGTATATGGTAGGCACGAAGTAACTCAGCACCAAGGCCGCGAGGAACATCGGAACGGCGAAATAGAGATAGTCGATCTGGTAGTTCACGCGGAAGATGTTGAGCATGATGGCAAGCCCGATCGCGACGCAAAGGAAAACGTAGATCATCACTTCCGAGATGACGCCATGGCTGACTTCGGCGACGTTGTCCGCCAAAACCTTGACGGAAGGCTCCGCAAGCATCGCCACCGCGCCGAGGAGGAAGCCAATCAGCAAGAACAAAGGCAGATTGTTGTTTGTGGCGAAGTATTCCCCATAACTAGTGCCCGCGGGGATGAACCCGCTCTCCGCGCCCATAAGGAAGAAGATGAGGCCGAAAAAGGTGTAAACAAGGCCGACGACAACGGAGATGACTTCTTTCTTGGGGAGCTTAAGGAAGATATTGAAGACGAAGAAGAAGACGGTGATCGGGGCGATGGAGATCGCGACGTCCTTCAAAGCGCTTAGGAAATTGCTTAGATAGAAGGAGCCAATCGCCGCGTAGCCATCACTAGCAAAGGCATCAAGCCCCTCGAAGAAGTTCTTCGTGGAGAGGATCTCCTGGATTCTAGCAATCCCATCCGTGTTCTTAAGGATGATGGAGAAGACCAAAACGGCAAGGACGGTGCCCAAAGAGCAAAGGCCGGAGTAGCCGAAGGAGTCGCCTCCAGAGCTATCGCCTAGGCTTCTAGCGACGGAGACGCCGATCGCGATGATGAAGGGGACGGTCACAACGCCCGTAGTGACCCCGCCGGCGTCAAAGATGATCGAGAAGAATGATTTATCCGCGAACAAGGCGAGGGTGAACACGAATAAATACCCAATGGTAAGCCAATACTTAAGCGGCTTATTGAAGATGACTCTGACCAAGGCGACAAGCATAAAGACGCCGACGCCGATCGCGCAAATGACGATCAAAGACCAATCAGGGCCGCTAGGAGAGATACGGCTAGCAAGAACGGAAAGATCGGGCTCTGCCAGAGTGGCGAGCACGCCCATCAGCAAGCCAATGAACAAAAGCCAGCCAATGGTTTTCTTCTTGGTGAGCCTCGTTCCGACGATATCGCCGATTTTGACTAGGCTCTTCTCGACGCCGACGTTAAATAAGGTAGTCCCTAAGACAAGGGGGATTATCGAAATCAATAGGGACGCGGTGACGGGCCCGAATTTGGATGTGTGATCGAATTCCAAGCTCATGTCAGGGACGCAAAGGGCGACGATGACCATCACCGCCACAACAGGAAGTATCGCGAAAAGAGCCTCTTTGAACTTTGGCATGATGCCATGGAATACTTGAGATGCGGTGGTTTTATTCATTGGGGTTCCTCCTTCCGGGGTAGTGTAACATCGAACGAGAAACCTAAGCGACAAAAAGTTAACGACTTTCCTTCGGATTGCGCTTATTTTTGGACAAAATAAGAGACATTGTCCAAACCGGGAAAACGGGCAAGCAGAAAAGGCTCAAAACCAAAAAACAACACGTTATCGTCCTTTGATAATCAAGAAATATTTTCTCTCGGCGTCATCGGAAACCGTTCGTTTTTTTTTTTTTTTTTTT
>CAVECL010000005.1:61896-65409 GCA_963614595.1 Parasutterella excrementihominis
GTTTTGCCTCCCCCTGAAAAGGCATACAATTTTCCCAACGCTTCTTATGGCCGACACGTTTACCTTTAAAAAGCATCAGAAGGTCTATCTCTTTTTCAAGAGGATCATGGACATCTTTGGCTCGCTCCTAGGCATTATTCTTTTAAGCTGGCTGATGCTTATTTTGGCCATCATCACCAAATGCACGTCCAAAGGGCCCGCTATATATAAGCAAAAGAGAATAGGGAAAAACGAAAAGCTTTTCACAATGTATAAGTTCCGATCCATGAGATGGGATATGCGCGAAGTCGGAGCAAATGAACTCAGCGATGAAGAATACGAAGCGGCAACAACGAAATGGGGCCGTTTTCTCCGCAAATCCTCGCTTGATGAGCTTCCTCAGTTATTCAATGTCTTCAAAGGAGACATGTCTTTCATCGGACCTAGGCCGATGATCGAGGGGGACAAAGAACCAAAGTGCTATAACGCGAGAAAAGCCACCAACCCCACCGCTTTTGAAATAAAACCAGGCTTGTGCTCCTTAGCAATTATCAAGATGCACCGCAGCCATAGTCCGATCGAAAAAGCGAATTACGACAGTGAATATATCCGTAAGGTTTCATTAAAAATGGATATTTACATATTCTTTGTCGCTGTTGGGATTTTGTTTGGGCTGAGGCCGAAAGACAAGGGGCATTAACCAGGCTAGCAGTGAGCCTGCAAAACATGCAATAATTTTGGGATGAAAACTATATTGGCGGTATTTGGAACACGACCCGAGGCAATCAAAATGTGTCCTTTAGTCATCGAACTGAAAAAAAGGAAACATGATTTTAAAACCCTTGTTTGTGTCACGGGGCAGCATAAAGAAATGCTCGACCAAGTCTTAGATGTTTTTGATGTCACGCCGGACATCAACTTAGGGTTAATGAAGCCAAAACAAGATTTATTCGATTTAACAACTGCCATTCTGGAAAACATGAAAAAAGTTTTGTTAGATACAAAACCGGACATTGTTTTGGTTCACGGAGACACAACTACCGCTTTTACAACGGCAATGGCGGCTTTTTATCTTCACATACCAGTCGGGCACGTCGAAGCGGGTCTCCGCACCTACAATTTAGAATCCCCTTTCCCCGAGGAAATGAATCGCCAATACATAGACGCCGTCTCAAAATACTCTTTTGCTCCCACGGAAGGTGCAAAGAAAAACCTGCTTGCCGAAAACAAAACCGGCATAATCTACGTAACAGGAAATACCGCAATTGATGCTTTGAGCACAACAATAAAGCAGAATTATAGCCATCCCGTTTTGGAGTGGGCGAAAGATTCGAAATTAGTGCTCCTTACCGCACATCGCCGTGAAAATGTCGGCGGGTCGATGCGTAATATGTTTTCAGCGATTCGACAGGTCGCTATGGAACATCCCGAAATTAAAATTGTATATCCAGTACACAAAAATCCATCCGTTAGAGAAATAGTTTCATCCTACCTTGAAGACTTAGACAACATAAAACTCATCGAACCACTCGACGTAATAGATTTTCATAATTTTATGGCCAGATCCTACCTCATCTTGACTGACAGTGGCGGAATTCAAGAGGAAGCCCCGAGTTTAGGTATACCAGTTCTCGTCATGCGCACGACGACCGAGCGCCCAGAAGGCGTTGAGGCAGGAACATTAAAATTAATTGGGACATCAAAACAAAGCGTATACAAAGAGTTCACCAACCTCTTGTCGGATACCGGTGAATACGCAAGGATGAGTGAATCACACAATCCATACGGCGACGGGCACGCTTCCGAGAGAATAGCGAACATTTTGGCTGCCGAGTAGCAAAGGTAGCAAAAAGTCAAAAGAGAACTCTAATATCCCATGCTTTTGTGGATGAAATCCAACCAAGCATCGCTCCACTTATGCTTGGAAAATGCCTCTTTAGCCTCCTCAAAAGCATTCTTGGCTAGTTTGGCGCGCATGCCTGGATCAAGACAAAGTTTTTTAATCGCGCTCGCCAATTCCTTTGGATCCGGTTTCACAATAAGCCCCGTAAAACCGTCAATCACAATGTTTGACAGTCCACCAACTGGAGTAGAGATAATCGCGCACCCTGCCGCCATTGCTTCCAGAGCAGAAAGCGAAGTGCCTTCAGAACCGACCGTAGGCACGACAGCGATAGACATTTGCCTATGGAAGTTAACAGCTTGATCCGCATCGTAGCTCGTCACCAAAACATTAGAGTACGAAAGTTTTTTTAGAATGGTCTCTTTAAGGGGGCCATCCCCGGCAAAAACAAACGAAACTGAAGGGAAAAAAACTTCGCTCGACAAAAGGCGAATCGCTTCAATCATCACATTGACGCCTCTGTAGTCTTCAAAACGTCTAGCAAAACAAATTTTAATAGATGAGACGTTCTTTTCCCAAGGTTTTTCCTCATTTGAAAGAGTGACAAAATTAGGGATAACACGAATCTTTTTATAAAGATTTTCGGCAGGATAATTCGCTCTAAGCCAATTCCAGTAATTATAATCAACGGAAATCAAGCCACTAACTTTTTTTAAGATAGACATTTTTTGCCGCATCATAAAAAACAAACGAAGCCATTTCTCGCAGGCCTTCATGTCCCTCGGCACGTCCCAGGCAATACCATGTTGCAAAGCAATCGCGTTAGGAAGCTTGTTGTAATAAGCCATATAGTCCGTCGCCCAAATGACCAAATCACCCTTTTGATAGTTATCAGAAGAGACAAGAATCCTTTGCAATTTCAAGCACCTATGTCGAAAACCGCCCACGATGTGGTATCCCTTGATAGAAACGAAATCGTGAAAAAACGAAAACGGTATCCCGTCAATGCTTGTCTCATGGATATAGACCTCATAGCCATTTAAGCCTAATACGGCGGCTAGGGAATGGACATAATTATGCAAGCCGCCAATCCTAAGTTTGCCGTCAGAGGTGTAATGCTCTTCCGTTAAAATATGGATTCTTTTCATGCTATTCCTCAATGCTCTTTTTCGCTAAATAAGAATATAGAAACTGTTTTCTCCGGTCCGATTTAGCAACGGCTAGCATCTGTGGATAATCTTTTTCTATTATCGCAGTAATTTTATCGAGAATTTCGCTTTCGCTCGATTCATAAAGGTAAGCGACATTCCCATTGAAATCGATATGGTCGATTCCGTCCCATTTTTTCACAAGTAAAGGAACTCCTTGCGCGACCAGCTGTTCCCAAAAAACAGAATGCCTTCCAGGAAAGCAAGCCAAATCTGATGCCGCAAAAACAGGATAAGTGTCCTTAGATTGCAGCCATCCAATGTAATGGATGTTTGGAGAAGAGGAAGCTTTTTTAAAATCTTCTTCAAATTCCTTATCCACAGAGCCAAAAACAATAAGCTGGACATGTTTGGAAGCAAGTTTTTGAATGGCACGCATCAAATAAATGACTTGTCGCTTTGATGCATCGATCTTCCCGCCAAAGACAATCAAGAAGTCAGACTCCTTAACGCCGTATTTTCTCCGAATTTCCATGCGGCTTC
>CAVECL010000006.1:0-64503 GCA_963614595.1 Parasutterella excrementihominis
AGCACAAGGGTCCAGCTCGCTGGACAAAATGATAAGGGAGGCGGCGCTCGCGGCTTCGGAATAGAATGCCACCTCGGGGCTCTCACGATAATAGACGATCGCGTTTCAAAGATAGGCTATTGCCCCTTCGCTGAGCGAAAGATAAACGCCGGAGAAAAATCCCAACAGGTTCAAGCCGCGATTTGCTAAATTGCGCCTCTGCCTTCAACTCGGGCCGCTTGGCTTGTTCGCCCGCGAACGATCCGAATGCTTTGGCATTCTCACGTTCGCTCTCTTTCAACTGCAACGATGCAAGCCTATGTTGTTGGGTCTTCTTTTTGCAAGAGAGGCGTTAAAAACCCTGCAAAACCTTGTTAAACGATATATCCTTATAAGCATGCAAAAAACCATTATTCTAGCAACCAGCAATCAAGGCAAAGTGAATGAGTTCGTAGATCTTCTCGGTCCCATCGGATACAAAGTGATTTCTTTAAAAGAGGCAGGCATAATCTCCAACCCCATTGAGAACGGGAAAACCTACAAAGAGAACAGTTACATCAAGGCGCATGATGCCTCATTGCAGACGGAGCTGCCCGTTCTCGCGGATGATTCGGGCATTGAAATCGAAGCAATGGGCAACAAGCCCGGCATCCATACGGCAAGATACGCGAAGGAACATGGCGGCTTCCCCGCCGTTTTCGATGTCGTCTTTGCCAATCTAAAAGGCCAAGAAAATCGGAAGGCCTCATTCCATTGCTGCTTATGCCTGATCCCGGGAAAGGGCGAAGAGCCATTGTTTTTTGAAGGCGTCTGTCCCGGAGAAATCCTTTTCGAAGCCAAAGGGACAAGCGGGTTCGGCTATGACCCGATATTCCACAGCGATGAGGCAAATGAGGATTTCGGCACGGCAAGCGAAGAAATAAAAAACAAATATTCCCATCGCGGGAAAGCGTCGCAAAAGCTCAAAAAATATCTGCTTACCAAGTGAGGCAAAGGCCGATGACGATAAGCGCCTGCGCCAAAACGTAGGTGCCCATGATAAAGAAGTCTCTTCTTTTGACGTCTTTAACGAAGGACGTTTTGAGCAAGAAACAATCCGATATGATGAAACTCACCCCGCCTAAAGCGCAAAGGAAGAGGAACTCAAGCTTTCCGAAGAAGCATCCGACCACCGCGAAAAGAAAGTCCAAAACGAGCACTCCAAAATATATGGTGGCCCCGAAAGCCATATGGGGTTCTTTGACGGCTTTGTGGATGAGGTGAAATCCCAAAAAGCAGAAAAGGATATAAAACACCGCAAAACCCACGTAAACCTCCCATGGAAAAGAGCAAATCAAGCAATATCCCGCTATATAGAAGATGTGCCCAACGAAAAAAGACAACGTTCCGAAGACCATCGGATAGACCTTGTGTTTCTTGAGCAAGAGAAAGTCGCCAAGCACCCCAAAAGCGGCGCCAACGTAAATCGGCCAAGCATCGCTTTTCCAGCAGGCGGCCATTGCCACCAAAAAACCCACGCAGAAGCATTTCGTGATTTTTCTGCCGAGCTCATTTTCGACGAAGGCAAAATAGAGTTCTATCGCCGTCGCAAGGATCGATAAGCCAAAGAAAACGCAAGCAGTCACCGGGGTGGTGGAGAAAATCGAGTTACCCATAAGCATGCTAATGATAGCGATTTTCGCTTCTATCTTCCACCGCGCTTCGTATAATCATTAAAACGAGGCAGATAAGCATGGATGTCAACAAGAAACTCGGCGCAAAAAAATGGCTTGCTTTCATTTTGGTGGGGCTTGCAGGGCAATTAGCCTGGGCAATCGAGAACAATTACATCAATCTCTGGGTCTATTCTCAATCGGGTCGCGCGGATTTCATCAATTGGATGACCGTGGCTAGCGCAATCGTCGCCACCGTGACGACGTTCTTAATGGGCGCTTTGTCCGACCGTCTTGGCAAAAGAAGGATCTTCATCGCAGGGGGCTACACCGTTTGGGGTTTCTTCGTCTTCGCTTTCGCCCTTGCTTCTCTTCAAAACGGAATGAGCATATGCGGAGAAGGGGCGAATGCTCTCCTTTGGGTCGGCATCATGAACGTAACCATCGACTGCGTGATGACCTTCTTAGGATCCACGGGGAATGATGCCTGCTTCAACGCGATGATCACCGAGCAAACCAATGAGAAGAACCGCCCGTTCGTCGAGACCGTTCTCTCCGTTTTGCCTCTCGTCGCTTTGATCATGATGATGGGGATCGGAATGATCTTCGGGGTACCCGGCGCCAAACTAGACGCCGAAACAATGGCCGAATATGCGTCTCGCGTCTCCGTCCCATGGCTCTACTTTTTCCTTATCTGCGGCATCATCACCACTTTAGTCGGAATGGCTAGCTTCTTCATTCTCCCGAAAGACAAGGCCATCAAAGATCAAAGAAGCGGTTATTTCAAAAACCTTGCATATGGTTTTTTGCCAAGTTCCATCAAAAAGCACGGACGTTTCTACATCGCGCTCCTCGCCTTCCTTTTCTTCAATATCGCCGTCGATTCCTTCATGCCTTACTACATGGTTTACTTCCAAAGCTTTGAAGAGGTGAATTTCTATCTTGCGATGGGAATCATCGTAGCCGTGGCGGTAATAGGCTCCATCGCCGTCGGGGCTTCCCTTGATAAGATTGGGCATTTGAAAGTCCTGATCCCCGCGATTCTGATCATGGCCGGCGGCGCTCTTTTGCTCTTCCTAAACCAAGCTCCTTGGGGGCTGATTCTCGGTGGCTGCCTTTTGATGCTCGGGTATCTCATAGGCACCGCGGTTCTAGGCGCGGAGATCCGCGACCAAACCCCGGAGGAAAAAGCGGGGTCCTTGCAAGGCGTGCGCATGGTCTTCGCGGTTATGCTCCCCATGATCATCGGGAGCAACATCTCTTTGGCGGCCTTTCAGCAACCCGGTTTAGACGCTTACGGGCAGGAAACGAAAACGCCAGATCGTTGGATGTTCCTGGTGACCTGCATTTCTTGCTTGCTGACGATCGCCCCGTCCATTTGGCTTATCCTTGCGAACAAGAAAGCCAAAGAAAAGCCAAGTCAGGATTGATATTCGACAATCGCGTATCCTTCTCCGATTTTGTTCCATTCAGAGGAGTGTTCAACGTTGTTTTTAAAATAGTCTTCGGTCATATTCACGGAGATCTTGTTTCCGGCCTGGCCTAGTTTGGTGCAGCCATAGAAGGCGCGCGAGCCGATCGAAGTGAGAGTTGAAGGGATGATGAAACCAGACAAGGAGTAAAGCTGAGAGAAAGCAAAGGAGTCGGCTTTCTGAAGGCCGGGAAGCCTCAATGTCTCCAAGGCCCTGTTTCCTCGGAAGGCGTTAGAGGTGACGTATTTTACGGAGTCAGGGAAGATTGCTTTAGAAAGAGAAGAGGAATAGTCATCTGCGCCGTCGCTGAATTTCTTAATGCCCACGAGCTCGAAAGCGCCGGGAAGAGAGGCAAGGCTCATATCGTCTTCGCCGAGTTCCGTATCGCTTCGCGAAGAAGGGGAGGAAAACTTTGTCAAAAGGTACCCGCCCCAATCAAGAGAATACTCGTAAGTAAACAGATCGCCTTTTGCCCCAGTTGCATCAATGGATTTTTGGACAACGACAGGATACAAAGTAAGCCCCTCCCTCACTTCCTTGGAAGGATCGACTATCTTCTCTTTGTTCAAATCGTTTTGCTTTTCGCTCCAAAATCCGGTGAAAACCTCGCCGCTAGACAAGGATGCATCATCGATTTCCGACGGAAGGACGTTTTCCAAAGAAGACCCGTAGGAGACCGTTTTCTCATCAATCAAAGACCCGTCGTTGTTTCGGAAAGCAATGGTGATTTCTTCCGGGGAAGACTCGAAAACCGGGTATAGGGCACAGTCATAAAGGACATGTTTATAGTCAACGGATTTTCCTCTGATTTCACTTGGAGCGTCTTCTGCATATGCGCCTTCCCAGCCTATAAAAGAATAGACTTTGTGATCGGAGGTATAGTCAGGAAGCGTCTTCTTTACAATCGACCCATAAGCGACTTTCTCGTTTTCGCTTGCGGCAAGCAGTTCATTGCTACCTGCGTCTTTAGGGCTCTTATAGAAAGAAACCGTGTAAGTTTCAACGCTCGGGCCATCAAAGACCGCGGAAAGTTTCAAATCGTTCTTGATCTCGATATCGAAGAGTTCATCGATGCTATAAGTCTTCCCATCCCCGTCTTTGTAGCCAGCAAAGGCGTAAACCTGATAATAGTACTTTGGGAGAGTGTAATCCGACGAATCTAAAGCAAGGGCTTCTTTGGCGCTTTCTGCAGAGCCGTATTTCTCGACCAAGGCATCCCCCAATTTGGTTCCGTGCTCAAGCGGTTCACTCGCTTTGTAAATTTCGTTATCGCCGTTTTGTATGGCGACGCTATAGGTATTGATTGTGTCGGAAAAATGAGCAAAAACAGCGCAATTCCCCTTTATATCCTTCAAATCGACAGGCGTTTCTATTAAATCTTCCGCATTCTTTTCAAAAGAGGCGCCCCCTTCCGAGTCCGCCATCTTAAGGCTTTCTTCATCGTAATACCCCACCCAAGAATCCCAAGTGTAAGTATGGCCTTCCTTTGTTTGGCGGCTATTCTCGTAATCGATCGCTTTCCCGTCTTTTTTCACAAAGCTAGTTAACCGCGCGGTTTGGTTTGCTCTTCCTTTTACTACATATCCCTCGCCAATTTTAGAGGCTTTGCTCTTATCAAGTTTCCCGGGAGCGTATTCAATGCCGTCGTAATCCGTGTAAAACTCAATCGTATAAACGTCCGCGTCAGCCATCGTTTTGCAAGATACCAAGGCAGAAGAGAGAACAAGGAGTCCAAGTGTTGCGCGGATTTTGCGGTTCATAAGGCAATTATCCTATCAAACTCTCTTCTAAGGAAGAGAAATGCGCCTTGTTCCTTTTTTATATGTAGCGTATATTACTCCGCGGTAGGTATTTTTTATGAACCGTAAAGTTAATGTATTGCTTGGCTTAGGCGTTGCCCTTATGGCGGCCGTCGCCGTATTCGTCCTCTTCTCATACGCTTTTAACGACACGCAGGACTTAGGATACAACGGGGCCAGCGTTTTCACCGCTATGTTCGGGAACAAAAATCGCAATTTGGGCGCTGTTCCAGGCTTGATTGCAGCTTTCTCCTTCGAACTTGTCGCCTTCGTCTTGGGCATCACCGCCGGAATCTTCAAAGGCAAGCTCAGCGCTTTGCTTTTCGGCATCACCTTTGCTTTCTTGCTCGCTGCCGGCATCCTCTTCTTGAACGGGGTTAACCTTTACAACGGGGTCAACGCCTATCACGGAATGGACACGATTTCCCTTGGCAGCGGTTCGATTTGCACCGTGGTATTCGCCTTCGTTGGCGCCTTGCTTAGCCTCTACGGAGCCTATAGCAATTGGAAAGCCTAATCGAACGCATTGAAACTTTGGCCCTCCCAAGAGGGCCTTTTCATTTGAAAAGCCCGGCCGAAGCCGGGCGAAGATTTACGTTTGAGGTTTAGGCGAGATGATCCAGGATGAACTTAGGAACGTCATCGTAATTGATGTCCAAGGCCAAGGAGAGAGCCCCGTAAATTAAAGGCTGGGCGCGCCCAACGAACTGGGAATCCATAGAATTGAGATGCCCATCCTTCTTCTTCCTCTGCATCGCCCCTTCTAATAGAGGCGCAAGATCGGCGATAGTTCCGTTCTTAAGGACTTCTTCATAAGTCATTTTGCGCTTTTTGGAATCGGTGATATACCAATCTTTATTCGGGGATGGCCAGTGGCTCACCATCTCGATGGCGTCTTCTTTGGTGATGGGCTTCTGCAAAGAGGAGGAAAAATTCACAGGAACGCGAACGATATTGCCTTTGTCGTCTCCAAAAAGAGGAGACAAAACATAATATAAAGAACCGGATTCGTCGCCCGGAAGCGGAGCGATCGCCTGAATCAGACAAACGCCACAATGCCGATGAAAAACGTACTCGCTAACTTGAAACGTCATAGCATTCTCCTTCTAGCGGAGGCCAATCACAAATTAACGAAAGTTGTTTTTGCCCCAAGCCAAGCAAATTATATCGAAAACGAACCAAAAAAGCAAAAATTCCCGTAAATTTGCGCTGAATTTACGAAAATAAAGGACATTTTTGTAGAAACCGGCTTTGAAAATATGATTTCCTTAGGAAATAAAGTTTTTTACCTTCTCTTCAATCGCGTCCGCTAAGACGTCTACACCAGTGTCTTTTTTTGCCGAAACAGGAAAGAATTTCGCGTTGGGATTAAGCTTAAGAATATGGCTTTCAGCAAGATCCACATCAAAATCGAATACAGCCTTCGCGTCCATCTTCGTAAAAGCGAAAAAATCACCCACTTTAAACATCAAGGGATACTTAAGAGGCTTGTCGTCTCCTTCAGGAATTGAAAGCAGGATGAGTTTCAAGGCTGCTCCGGTATCGAATTCCGCAGGGCAAACAAGATTCCCGATGTTCTCAAGGAAAATAATATCCAGCCCATCTTCGCCGATTGCTTGAACGCCCTCTGAAACCATTTTTGCATCGAGGTGGCATTCGCCCGAAGTATGAAGCTGAATTGTCCTAACGCCAGTAAGTTTGCCAACGGTCTCAGCGTCCACCACCGCATCCATGTCCGCCTCCATCACGCCAATTCGATAGCCTTTATCCTTCAATTTATTAATAAGGTTAACGAGCAATGTGGTTTTGCCAGAGCCGGGAGAAGACATGACGTTGATCAAGAAGACTTTCTTTTCCTTAAGTTCAGCTCTAAGCAGTTCAGCCCTGCTATCGTTGTTGGCAAGAACGGACTGCTTTACTTTGATAACGCGTATTTCTGACATGGATATTCCCTCTCTTAATGCCCGTATATATTAAAGGAAATAACAAAAGACGAACCAAGAAATTCATTTTAAGTTCAAGACAAGTCAAAAGCCAATTAAAAAAAGAAGAGGGAGGTGTATGTATTTTTAAAACTTGATTTCATAATCATTTTGGATAAATTGACGATGTCAAAATTCTCTTATGCCATAGTTCATTTCATTTTAATTCAGACAACGGCGAAACTTTTCCGATTCTCCAAATCGTAGAATCGCTTTTCTACGCACGCGATACGCACACTAGAGTGCGTTTGACAAAGGTTTGCATAAAATCCCATCGTCGAGATTTGCGGCCATGTTATTCGAAAAGTTCAGAAAAAAGAAAAACGAGAAAAAAGGGGATTCTCCTGATACGCAAAATGCGGAAGCGCAAGAAAGAAGCGTAAAGGGAGAGGCATGCGTGAACTCCGGGGAGCAAAGTGCCCAAACAGAAGAGGCAAAAACCAGCCCTGACGCAAAAAAGGAAAAGGCTCCGATAAGCAAGGGGCTCATCGTCACATCCTCAATCATTGGAGTCCTGGCGGTCGCCCTAGGGGTAGTCGCCGGATTCCTGGCTCACAGTTTCTTCAACACCGCCGGAGGCGATTACTCAAACGTCGACGCGAACGCTCTAACAGACGACATCGCAAAGACGCGAAAGAAATACGAGCAAGCCAAAAAAGCAGGAACCCCCCTAGAAGAAGCCCTGAAACCATGCGAGATGGTAAACATATCGCTTGACCTCTTCTCCTCCTTGGAATCAACAAAAACAGTCGGGCTTGGCTCGGCTTACTCAATGGGCGTCAACCAGATCATCCAGTCTATCCAAATCAAGTGTGGCGATAAGTACTTCGAGGAATCGAATTCCACATCGGCCTTCGTGAAACTCTATGACAGGATGTACCAAGAAGAGGAAACCACAAAAACCTATTGGGGCAAAAGCATCGACTACTCTTCACACGAAGAAAAAACCTACACGAACGAGGAATACGCTGAGCTCATGGGACGCAAGGTGAGCGACCCTATGATCTACATAATCTCAACGAAAACCTCGATCACAGACGAAAGCAAAGTTAAATCAGGGAGAGGCGCCTCAAGGATTGTCAAAGAGAAGAACGGCTACACGGTTGACCTCGAGCTTCAAAGGACGAAGTCCGTCGTGAACTATGTGAAGCAGATGAAAAACATCTCCGGTCTCACCGGATACCCAACCTTCGAATATTGCCATTTGACCTTCCACCTAGACGAAAGCCTAATGCCGCTCGATTACACCTCCTACGAGAAATACCAAGCGACAAAGAAAGAAGTTGGAATATCCACCACGATCGAAGGGAATCTGACCACTTACTTCTATCACGGGGAAACTTACGAAATACCAACCCTAGAAACCGAAACCCAATCCGAATATCAAAACTTAAGCGCCAATTGAATCTGAAAGGAAACGATTATGAAAACAAACAAAAGCCAAAAACATCTAAGTTCTAAGAAAAAGGCCCTCCTCTTCAACTCCGGACTGTTCCTAGCCCTCTTCGGCATTACCGCAGGAACCACTTATTTGATGATTCCAAAGAAAGGAATGGCGGAAGATGAGGACATCAGCAATGTCGATGACGGCGATAACGGCGACATCACTTTAACAGGCAAGCAACGTTTCATTTCGAACCTCACCAATAGCGCCACCTCGGGCTTGAACCTCAAGTTCGACGTTTTGGACGCCTACTTCCCAGGCAAAGACAAAGATGACACCTCCAAAGGAAACCTCATCAATGGCAAGGGCACCCAAGTCGCATTCGCGATGGACGAGATATCTTTCCATGGCATCAGCCTCGGGCTGAAAGCCAAGCTAGATTATAATGGCTACAAAAGGCAGCTCAGCCTCGCCAAGTGCCTTGATGATATCTATTTCGCAATCAATGATTTGGACAACGAGACCTACAACTTCAAATACAAAGCCTCAATCGAGCCCAAAGTCACCGGCGAACGCGACGAGACGACCGGAGGCATCCTCCAATACGAATACGGCGACGTCGACTGGATCATCTCCGATGTTTTGGAGATCCTCTCGAATGGGGGCATCAAAGTCGATTTCCCCAAAATTGACTTAAACAGCTTGGGCTCCTCTTCCGATTCTTCTTCAGGCAGCTCCGATGAAGATGGCTCTAATGCCATGTCGGGCATCTTGAGTTCGCTAAACGATATGGAGGAAGACACCGCCCATTCTTACATGACTTGGAATCTTCCTCTAGGCGAAGAGACCCTCTCCATCGGTTTCACCTACGATAGCGATTATTACCTAAGCGGCATCGACTTTCCCGCGAAGACTTTCGATGGCTCCGAGCAGGGAAGCTATTCCATCAAAAACGGCGATGCCTTGGTCGGAACGATTCGCGCAAGCGCGACTGTCGAAACCGGCGCCGAAGCAATCTCCTGGACCTCCTTCATCCCCGGAGAGATCGCCGAATATCATGACATCAAGGACAGCGCCTCGCTTTTCCGCAAAGTCGCGCGTTACATCGCCAACCCCCAATTCGGCCTCAAGACCACGAACTCTTTAAACATCAATTCCGGGAACGGCCTTGCTCTCACCCATTATAAAAAAGATGGCGACAGCGTGACTTCCGATGTCATCGAAACCGCTTCGCTCGACCTCTCCGCCTGCGCTGATTTCTCAGGCGGCCTCCAGAACTTCCTCGCGGATATCTCTTTCACCGCGGACAACGCTTCGGCCTATATCTCCGCGGCTTACCTCGAGGATAACGCTTACCTCAACATCGATGACCTTTTGATGGCCAAAGTCAGCAAAACGAATCTCGATGCCTTGTTCGCCAAGACCGTCACTTCGCTTTCTGAAGATGGCGAAGTTGAAGAAAGCGTTGAGGAAGCAAGCGCCATCACCGACTTGATTTCCACCGTCCTCGACAATTTCCCCACCATCAAAAGCTTCGCCGAAGGACATTACGAGAAAGCTTTTGACTTTATCAAGTCCATCGACGGGACCGACAATAACCTCAGCATCACATTCGATCTAAGCCCAGTGAAGATCGATGGGGAAGTCACCGTCAGCATCGACGGCACCTACGCGGACGAAGATAATGGCGTCGACACCTATCTCAGCGGCATTACCTTCAACAGCGTTAAGCTGAGCGCTTTCCAGTTAGATGGGACTTTATCCTTGGATGCTTATTCCCTGCCTAGCGTCGAAACAAGCAGCTATGACGAATTGATCCATCTTCCTGGCATCAAAAACCAAATCGAAGAAGTGACCTCCTCAAAAGAAGCGGCGCTCTCCTTAACGGGCAACGTCAAAACAGGGAAGATGGACGCTCTCGGCAAAGAGACCGGGGTCTCCTTCTCTGGCAATCTCGGTTTCTCCTACGATAAGAAATCCGCCGGCGTTTCCCTAACCGCGAATCAGGTCTCCAAAAACTATTCGCAAGACCACCACTTCAAGTTCGCTCTTTCTGGTGACGGCACCGATTTCACCGAGACCGCGTTCAAATACGACTCGGTGAATGACGCTTCCATCGATAGCGAATCCGGCTTAGACAGCGAGGGCAAAGCCAGAACCAACCCTCGTTCCTCAAGCCCCGTCACCGGGAAAATGTCCATTTCTTCGATGAAAGACATCATCTCCACCGTCAAGAGCGTCATCCCCGAAGAAGAAGAGGGCGAAGCCTCCTCCTTCCAGAAGATCGCCAGTTCCATTGGCGGCCTCGTTGGAGGCGATTTGGCTGGCGACCTCATCAACAAGAAATATTCCGGCCTCTTTGAAAAGAAGATCCTCGCCGAGAAAGCAAGCCTTGGCGGAGATGAGAACAAGTTCGTTCTCAACGGCGATCTGTTCGGCTTAGACGAGAACCCCGTCGTTACCATTTCTTACGAGGCGAACAGCGAAGACGCCAACGGCGGATTCAAGAGCCTCAACTTCGCGATGAGCAAAATGAGCATCGGGCTTGGCGTCGAAGCCACGAAGGACGTCAATGAAACCATCCTCAACCCTTTGAAGGGCGAAGACACCTCTTCCTATACGGATTTCAACACCGTGAAGACCCTCGTCGAATACGCGACGGGATCCACGAAGCTGGGCAAGGTCGCTTCAGGCGATTCCTCCACTTATGACATCTCGCTCAACGTCGCCCTTAATATTGGCAAAACGAAGATTAACCTCATCGGAGTGAGCCTTAACCTCGCGAGCGAAAAAGACTACGTCAAAGCCCATCTTTCCATTCCTTATATGCCGCTAATCAAAGGAGTGAACGCGCCTGATAGCTCCGTTTATTTCCGTGACCACGAATACGAAGGAAGGCGCGCCGTCGACCTCTATTATTCCTATAAAAAAGGCGATGCGAGCTACGGCGATCTCTATATCACCCGCAACTCCAGCTATGGCAAAGTCACCGAAGTCAAAGACACGGTTCAGCTGACCGGCAAAGATCTCATCGAGAAGACGGGAGACGAAGGGGGAACCTATTCTTACAACGGCCTCGGTTGGCTTCTTGAATACGTTCTCGGCATCAACGAAAGCTACCTTAGGAAGGATAACGCCCCCGCAGCAGAAGAGGGAACCGTCGCCGAAGCAAGCCAAGAAGAAGGCAGCAATCTCTTTGACAACGCTTTCCCCCATCCGGAAGACTTCTTGAAACAATACCAATATGACGAGGCGAACATCTCTTGGTCGCTCGGCGTCGACGTGGGCTCCTTGCTCGATGAAAGAGCCTTGCTTGGCGACGCGATGATCTCTATTTCCGGCAAGAATGTTGCTTCCAGCGATGCCTCGACCTCCTGGAAGACTTTAAGCAACCTCAACATTAGTTTCGGCTTAGTCCTCGGCAACCCCGATGGCTCCCATCAGATTGTCCCGGCTTCCGCGGAAATCGAGCTGGCTCTCGATAATGTCTCTACAGGCGTCTACCAAAACACTTGGGAAAACGTCTCCGTGAATGACTTCACCTCCGTCGTCTCTTATGACGATAAGGGCGATGTGAGCTTTGCCTATGGCGACGATTACACGAAGCATTATAAGAAGGATGGCGATTCTTCCTTCTTGCCAGGCAACTATTACGTTGGCGTGACCTGCTAAGATGCGCGGAAAAGAAAAAGCAAACAACTCTTTTTGGGAGCGGAGAAAACCCTTCGCTCCTTTGAAGCACTTGGCTCTAGTCGCTTTGGCTTTTTCTTTGTCTTCCTGCGCCTCTTCTAGCGTCGCAAAAGCGAATCGCCAAGAAAGCGAGACGGTTGAGGAAAGCCACACAAGCGAAAGCGTTGGGGCGAAACGCCTCGCGGAAAGCCTCACGAATTCCCTTACCTCCGGCTTGTCGCTCAAGCTTGACCAAATGACTTTGAAGGCGGACGAGAATAACGTCTTCGAATTCAGCAACGGCTCTTTGTCCTTTGACTTAAAGGAGCTGTCGCTTCATGGCTTGAACATGGGCTTGCAGGCTGAGGTTGACTATAACGCCAGCGGAGGAAGGTCCATCGACGCCAGACTCGTTGATGACGAGCTTTATTTCGCTTTGGAAGCCCCAGGATCTGACGACGTCACCTATAATGTAGCCTATAAAGTTTCCACCGCTTCCTATCGCTACGGCGAAGAAAACGGCCGCGACTCCGTGACCGGAGGCATCACTCAGTACGAGTTCGGCAGGCTTGATTGGGTGTTGGAAGATATTCTCCAAATCCTTTCTTCCTTCGGCTATGAGGTAAAGCCCAACTTCAAAGACACTTCCACGATTGACTTTGGAAAAATCTCCTCTTCTTTGGATGATCTGAACGAAATCGACGCAGAAAGCCATTATTTCGTTTGGAATTTGCCAATTGGGGAGAACATTTATTCCGTCGGTCTGCAAGGCGATGAGGACTACTATCTCTCCAAGATTGATTTTCCTGCCAAAGGCACGGGAGCATCGAACAAGCTAAGCAACGGCATGGAGCTAAGCCTCTCGGCTTGTTTTGATTATAGCGGAGCTCAAATAGCTGCCCCGGAGAACGCTTCTTCTTATCTTTCCTTAGATAACTCAATTGACCTTTGGGAGAGGATCGCCACTTATGCCGGCAAGCTTTCTTTTGACGTCTCCACAACCCACACGGAAAGCGGAAACGAAGAAGAGGGGCTGTTGCTCACGCACCATGAAGATACCGTCGAAAGCACCGCGACCACAATCGGTCACCAAGGTTTCGACGAGAAGCTCACCTTCTCGCTGAGCGGCGGAGCCAATTTCCAAAACCAAAAAATCAACGATCTTTCAATCAATGCCGTTTTCAAAGGGGAGAAGCAAACAAAAAAGCTCGCCGGGCATTACGTTCAGGGGAAAGCCGACAAAGAAGCCTATGTCAACGTAAACAACATCCTAAAAGTAAAGACCAGCAAAACAACCGCCGATGCTTTCTTCAGCGCTTTCGCAGATCTATTAGGCGACGAATCCATCAAAAACGAATACCTCTCTTCCCTGTTTTCTTCCATTGGCTCCATCAGCGACGCCTTCGAAAGCGTGAAGAACAGCCTCATCGGCAAAGACATCTCCGAAAAGCATTACGAGCATTTCTTAGAGGCTTTGATTTCCCTAGAAAGCAAAGACAATCAAATCGAGGCGACTTTCGATTTCAGCAAAGCAGGGGGAGAAGGCAAACTGATTTTCCGTTTGAGCAGCAGCGATTTCGCTTTGGCTTCCCTTACTTTCGATGGCTTCTCCATCGGGGGGTTCGGAGTAGAAGGGACTTTGAAAATAAGCGATTACACAGGCTCTGCCTCCTTTGCCGAAGACGAATACGAAGAAATGGATCATTTGCCGACTTTGACCGACCAAATCCAAAATCTATATCAGCATCATTCCATGAAGGCGAACGTTCAAGGCTATGTCCTTGACCGCGGCACAACCGCAGTCAGCAGCGATTCCCGTTTCGCTTCCATAAACGGCAAAGTCATTACCGAGCAAGGATTCAGCCTTGAAGGAAGCTTTGCTTTTAACCTGCAAGAAAAAGCGGCGCGCGCGAACGCCGTGGTTCTCGACCGCAAAGCGGATTATCTAAATGAGCACGCCATCGCGTTGCAGTTAGACGGGGAAATTGGCTCAAGCGCCGAAACAGGCGACATGCTCTTCTCTTATGATTCAAGCAACACTTTGAAAAGCGGCGGCGCCGAAGGCTACAAAGATTTGAATTACGGAAACATCAGTGAGCCCGATGCGGAAACGCTTTATGGCAAGTTCAGCGTCTCCTCTTTGAATGACATCTTAGAGCTCGCGACGACTTTGCTCAGCTCCGACGATCCTCGCTTCACCAAATTCACCTCCGCCGCCAACACTTTGGCCACAACTCTCGTCGCTAAAATCTCCCAAGGCCAATTCGCTCCGCTCCTCAGCGAGAAAATACTCGTGAGCGTCGCTCGCACAGGCGACAAGATTTCCGCGGTTATCTCAAAGGATGTTTTAGGCAGCGAGGAAGACGTTCCTTTAAATATAGAATTCAATGAGGATGGGATCTCCTCCATCGACTTCAATTTGATTACCGATTCTAAAGAAATTTATTTCAAAATCGATGCAGAAGTCCCTCAAACGACTCTTTCCAAAACGGATTTGCAAGTTTCTGATCTCCAATCGAAGCGGGATACGATGACGGATTTCTCTTCGCTTTCAACGTTGCTAGACTACGTCCTCGGATCTGCGACTTTAGGGGAAGATGAGAATAACGTATCAACTTATCACTTAAGCGGGACGGCAAAATTGACTATTCTTAAAGTGTTTAACAAAGACGTCCCGTTCTCGGTTTGGGTTTCACTAAACGGGGCCGAAGTGAAAATGATAGGAACGATTGAAGTTCCAATGATAGTCGGAGTGAACGGAGGAGGCGGGGCCTTTGGCGGCGGGACTCGTTACGTCGAATTCTACTTCCACACCTCTGGAGACGATTCAGACGGCACCATCTTTTTCCATCGCGTAAACCAAAAGCAAACCGCCGGAATCACGATTGATAACATTTCAGAAGACTGGGCCAAGGTCAAGGTCAGCGATTTCAATGCAAACATCATGAACTGGATGCTGGGTTACGTGATGGGCATGGGCTCAACCATCATGGATCAGATTACCACGACCGATTCGTCCCAAGGGTCTTCTTTGCATGGCGAGGAGTTGATTTCCTCCTACTCTCACTCCGAGAGCGGCGGAACGCACACTTGGGACGCGAAAATGGACCTGAGTTCCTTGTCCAGCTCTTTGACTTCGCCTTTGGAGGTCAAGATTGAGGGAAAAGAGGTTAATGTTGGCAATGAAAAGCAAAAGACTTTGACGGCTATTAGCGGCAATGTCGGCTTGGTTTCCGTAATCACAATTTCCTTCAGCGCAACTCTAGCCAACGTCTCTACCGGGACCTATGTTTCCGTTTGGAATAGGGGATCCGGACCGTCCGAAGGCCAAATCACGCTGCGCTCGCCCAATAAGAAAAAAATCAACACAACCAATCTGCAAGCGGCCGACGCCTATGCGACCAACTATTATGATAACGGGTACGTGACGAGCGGCAATTTCGCTTCCGCCACCACTTACGTGACCTACCCCATCAGTTAAGGAAGAATTTGCCCAAAGGTTTTCCCGCGCCTAAAATAGAGGCATGGAAAACCTTGCCCTAACGGTTGGAAAGAATCTCTCGGCCCTGCGCAAAGCCAAAGGCCTTACGCAGCAAGAGCTCGCTCAGCAAATCAATTACAGCGATAAATCCCTTTCCAAATGGGAGCTCGGCTATGCCTTGCCCTCTGTCGACGTTATGCTAGACATCGCTCATTTCTATGGGGTCACCATTGATTATTTGACGCAGGAGCACCTTCCGGAAGCCATTGAGCAACAAATCGCAGAAGATAAGAAGCAAGACGTGAACGCTTCTAACAAAGCCGTTATCCTCGCGATGACTCTAACTTTTGTTTTGCTGGTCGCGATGTCGATCTTTTTCTCCTCTTATTTTATTCACGAAGGAAAAGACCTCCCCATCGGCATCTGGTCAGTCTATGTTTGGATGATTCCGATCATGTGTTTCCTTTCTGCTTGGGAGGTGCGCTGGTTCTATCATAACCGCGTCGCTTTCTGGGTTCTTGCAAGTTCTTTCCTATGGTCTCTCCTTTTAGCGTTCTGCTTCTACTTTCAATTTTTTAGGGTGCCGAGCGAGAACGTTTGGTTCATCTTGGTCGTCGGAATTCCTATACAGATCATTTTGGTTCTTCTTGCCAAATATAAGCGCGTCTAATCCTTGCAAGGCAAGTCTTCCTCCATTAGGCTTCTAGGTGATTTTTTCATGGAGGCAAAATCATGGATGAAAAAGTTTGGGATCTAAGTCGAATCTACCCTAATCAAGAGAAATTCGACGCGGATTTAGAAAAGCTAAAAGGCATCGCCGATCAAATGGGCGGATATGCCGGCAAGCTAAGCGACGAAGAAAAGCTAAAGGAATATCTCACTCTGGAAAGGGAGATGAACGACCTTCTCGAACACCTTTATATGTTCGCCGCGATGCAAAGCGACAAGGACAAGAAGAACGTCTCTTACACCGAGACCGAAAGCAAGGTCTTCTTGGTTTTGCAGGACATCAACGCGAAGACGAGTTTCGAATCGCCGGAGCTCATCGCCTTAGGAAAAGAGAAATTAGATGGCTTTTTGCGGAGGAATCCGGAATTCAAAGACTATTCCTTCATCTTTGAGAAACTCTTCAATAGCCAGAAATACGTTCTTTCCCCGGAGAAGGAAAAGCTTATGGCGTCCTTTTCTCCGATCGCAGGTGAAGGCGGCGAACTTTATAGCAAACTCTCCGTTGGAGACTATGTTCCCGCGAAGGCTAAGCTAAGCGATGGCAGAGAAATCGAGGTCAGCACGTCGAATTGGACCGACCTCATCAGCAAAGAGCCAAAGCAAGAAGACCGCGCGGCGATATTCGAAGCCCTATACTCCCAATTCGAAAACCACAAGAACGTCTACGGCGAAATCTATAATCTCACCGTTCAAAATGAGCTCGCCGAGATGAAGGCTAGGGGCTATTCCTCTATTTTGTCCGAGCACCTTTCCGGAAACGCAATCCCCGAAAGCGTCTTCATGAACCTAGTGGAAGTAGCCTCCACTCACGCCGAGCCCCTTCATCGTTACTATAAGATCAGGGCCAAAGCCCTTGGCTTGGAGAAGCATCGTAGCTACGACCGTTTCATGCCTTTGGCAAAATCGGACAAGCATTATACCTACGAAGAAGCGAAGAACCTTTTCTTTGCTTCCATCTCCTCCTTCCCCCAAGACTTCCAAGACAAAGCCCACGAAGTCCTGAAACCAGGCTACGTCGACGTCTATCCATCATCAGGAAAACGCAGCGGAGCCTATAGCAATGGCGGAAGCGGCGTACACCCCTACATTCTTCTGAACTTCGTCGGCAATCTTGAAGACGTCTTCACGCTCGCTCATGAATCAGGCCACTCCATTCATACGCTTTATAGCGAGGAGAATCAGCCGAAATTAAAGCAAGGCTACGCCATCTTCGTCGCCGAGATCGCTTCAACTTTCAACGAGCATAACCTCCTCGATTATTTGCTTTCCTCCGGCGAGCTCAACAAAGACGACAAGATTGTCTTGCTTCAAAAAGCCATTGATCAGATCGTCTCGACTTTCTACCGCCAAACCTTATTCGGCCATTACGAATACGACATCGCGAAGCTCGCCGAAGAAGGCAAGCCAATCAACTATTCCGTCTTAAATGAAGAAATGGTGAAGCTCTACAAGACCTACTATGGCATCGACATCACCGAAGAAAAAGTGAAGCCGATGGTCTGGGCTTACATCCCCCACCTCTTCTATACCCCCTTCTATGTCTACCAATATGCGACGAGCTTCACTTCTTCCATGCTCATCTACGAGAAAGTGAAGAAAGGCGAGAAAAACGCCTTCGAAAACTACATCAAAATGCTCTCCGCGGGAGGCAGCGATTGGCCGATTGAAGAGGTGAAGATTGGCGGGGTTGACCTCACCACAAAAGAGCCCTTCCTCTCGGTTATCCACCGCATGGAAGAGCTCGTCGATCAGCTTGAGAGGCTGTTGGGCGAATAAAAGAAAGAGGGAAAACGCGTTCGCGTCCTCCCTCTTTTTTGTTTTAGGCGGCATTTGCCTTCTTTAGAAGCAGCTCTTCGCCATCCATGTCAAGGAGATATTTGGACTCCGTATCAAGGCTCCCTTCGACAATCTTGTTCGCGAGGAAGGTCTCGATCTTATCCTGAATGAACCTCTTCAACGGACGGGCGCCGAACTCCGCGCTGTAAGCGTTGTGAAGAACGTAATCCTCAACCTTCGGAGTGAATTCCACCGAGACGTATTGCTCTTTCAAGCGATTCTCAAGCTCGACGAGCATCTTTCTGACGATCTTCTTTTGAACGCCCTCGCCCAAAGGATTGAAGTAGATAATCTCATCGATGCGGTTTAGGAACTCGGGCTTGAAGGTCTTGTGGAGCAAATCATCGACCTTGTCTTTTTGCCCGGAGAGCAGGTATTCGCTGCCGAGATTGCTCGTCATAATGATGACTGTGTTGCGGAAATCAATGAGACGCCCCTGGCTATCAGTCAAACGACCTTCGTCCAAAACCTGCAGCAGGAGGTTGAAGACTTCCGGATTCGCCTTCTCGATTTCATCGAAGAGGACAATCGAATAGGGGGATCTGCGGACTTTTTCAGTAAGCTGGCCGCCCTCTTCATATCCCACGTATCCCGGAGGCGCGCCCACTAGACGCGAGACGGAGAATTTTTCCATATACTCCGACATATCGATTCGGATGATGGAGTTCTCATTGTCGAACAAGGCTTCCGCAAGGGCTTTAGAGACCTCGGTTTTGCCAACGCCCGTCGGACCAAGGAACAAGAAGGAGCCAATCGGACGATTAGGGTTCTTGATACCCGCCCTTTGGCGAATGATCGCGTTGGAGACAAGATTGATTGCCTCGTCTTGGCCAATGACTCTTTGCTCAAGGGTCTTTTTGAGATCCAAGACTTTCTCTCTGTCGCCCTTCTTGATGCGGGATACGGGGATGCCGGTCATTCTGCCAACGATCTTGGCAATTTCCTCCTCGTCCACAACCTCATTGACGAGCCTCTCTTTGTCTTTGCTTGCCACCGAGACGTCATGGAGTCTTTGCTGAAGTTCAGGAATGGTTTTGTATTGTAGTTCAGAAGCTTTCTTATAATCGCCTTGGGCAAAATAATTGGAGAGGTTGCGCTTCGCGTCTTCAATTTCTTTCTTGAGGTTTTTCGCCTCGCTTACCTCTTCTTTCTCTTTCTGCCATTCTTTATTCAAGGAATCGAATTTCTCCTTGTCCTCAGCAAGCTCTTTTTCAAGAGCCTCCATGCGGCGCAAAGAGGACTCGTCTTTTTCCTTAACAAGCGCGACCTTTTCGATTTCAAGACTTCTGATTTTGCGAGAAACCTCATCCAGCTCGGTAGGCATCGATTCGATTTCGACCTTAATGGAGGCGCAGGCCTCATCCAAAAGGTCGATTGCCTTATCTGGCAGGAAGCGGTTTGTGATGTAGCGGTTTGACAAGGTGGCCGCGGAAATAAGCGCCCCATCGGTTATCTGAACGCCGTGGTAAGACTCGAAACGTTCCTTTAAGCCACGCAAGATTGTTATGGTGTCTTCGACGGTCGGCTCTCCAACCATGACGGTTTGGAAACGCCTTTCCAAAGCGCGATCTTTCTCGATATATTCGCGGTACTCATTAAGGGTGGTCGCGCCAATGCAATCGATATCGCCCCTAGCCAAAAGAGGCTTCAAAAGATTCGCCGCATCCATAGCGCCTTCGGTTTTGCCCGCTCCAACGATCAAATGAATCTCATCAATAAAGAGAATCGTTTTGTGATTGCTTTCCTTTATCTTGTTAAGGACGGCTTTCAGACGCTCCTCGAATTCGCCACGGTATTTCGCTCCGGCAACTAGCGCGCCCATATCAAGTTCGTAAATCGTCTTGCCTTGAAGCGAGACGGGGACGTCTTTCTTCACGATGCGCTCTGCAAGTCCTTCGACAATCGCGGTTTTGCCCACGCCAGGCTCGCCTAATAAAACGACGTTGTTCTTGGTTTTTCTAGCCAAGACTTGTATGACTTTTCTTATTTCTTCGTCCCTGCCGATCACGGGGTCGACCTTGCCGCTGGAAACGGCTTCATTGAGATCCCTGCCAAATTTCTTTAAGACATCGGGATCGCGAGAATAATCAATCGGTTGTTCCATGTTATCCATAGAGTTCTCCTTTCTCCGAACTAAATCGGACAGGGAAACTATAATCCATTTTTTAGCACTCGCAAGGGTAGAGTGCTAATTTCTTGAAAATTTAATTGCTTTTCAGAAACTCTCGCGCGCACATGAATAATAATGCAGACGAAAGCAATAGAGTTTTGTACGGAAAAGCCCGCAAAACGCGGTTCAATCAGTCAAATAGCGCATCAAGAATATCGTCGTGCCCATAGAAGTAATCCGAGCTTAGCTCCTTGTCCAGGGCAGCCCCGGATTGAACTTCCTTAAAGTTTATCGAGTCATCCTTCACCTCGGCGCATTGAAGCATGGAGGGCCCGGACATATGAAAGGAAGAGCCATCCGCGTTCACGAAGCCGACGATTGGGCAAGCTCCGCCGCCACTTCTTTCGCCATATATTTTTGCGGCCCCTGAGTAAGAGGCGTTGCAGGCTAAATAATTAGCCGCGGAGAAAGTTACCGCGGAGGTCAAAATACCCCAGTTATAGAAACCATAGGCATCCTCATCGTCATAGCTTCCGTCTTCATTCGCATCGACCTTCATCGTAATAGCATAACCGGAACCCGAAAGCCTATTGGTGCTCCCATACACGATGTCCTTATCGTTCATTATCCCGAGCATTCGGAACGTCGCACCCATATTTCCTCCGCCGTTCCTGCTCATATCAAGAAGGACGTTTTTAATGCCACCATGCTTTTCAATGCGAGAAAGCATCTCTTTCATGTAATAGAAAGAGTCCTTCTTATAGGCGTCTTCCTTTAAATTCCCGTTGTCGTCATGCAACTCAGAAGAAGCCCCCGTTTGGATAGGGCTTTGGGCGACGATGATCGCCGTATCCTCATAAAAACGAACAGGCTCATCATCGGGATAAGCAGAGGCATAAGCGGTTTTCAGTTTGGAGTTTTCCTCAAGATATGATGTTCTAACCGGGCCGTAAGCAGGCTTCAGCGAAGCGGAGCTGCAGAAAAAAGAATAATAATCGAAGCTCGTATGAAGCTCATCGAGCTTCTCAAACAATGAGGTGTAGAACCCGCTTCTTGCGTTTTCCTCGTTCGTGGACGAAAGCCTATTCACCACTTCATCACCCAAGTACGATGCAAAAGAATCAATCTTATAGTAATCCTTCAAGCCATAATAGTTATCCATAACGAAAAGGAAGTGCTTCGCGTTCATCGAGGCAATATCGTTGGGGATGCTTCCCCCATACCAACTGGAGTTTTTGAAGGAGTCTTCCAAAGCGTCGCTAGAGTCCATGGCAAAGCCAAAGTAAGTGCCGTAATAGGCGTTCCCGTTAAAGTAAAAATTGTAATAATTGCTGGAACAAAAGAGGGAATTCGCCACGCAGAATGGAATCAAAACCAAGCCCTTTTTGCGGTAAATTTCAATTCCATAAGCCCCTAAATCGAATGTTTTAGGGGATTCTTGCGTCGTTTTTGCGCCTATGGTTTTCAAGGCGAAGCTGTAATTAGTGCCCGAGGTGCTGTATACCAGATCGAAGAAGGTCATGGAACTGGCCGTGATGGTGTTCTTCTCATCATCCACCGTAAGGGTATATTTCGTCGTTTGACTACGCCAAGCGACAACGAGCTTTCTCTCTGAAGGAGTCGAATAAGAAATATACTTCGTTTGGTAAAGGCCTTCCAAGGACGAGATGAAGGTGGAAATATCGACATAAGGCAAGGAGCCATTGTTCACGTAATAGGTCGTAAGCCCCTTGGCTTGAATGGAATACTCTTCATTATAGTTGTAAAGCCTGTGATAGGCGCTCTTAACCGCGATATCGTCTTCGTAGTTCGAAGAGGAAGCGCTAAAGAAGCTGCACCCGGATATCGAAAGAAGCAAAGGCAAGCAGGAAAAGGAAAGAAACCACCGTTTTTTCATGACCCTATTGTAAAGCCAAGCAGTGCAAGCAAGAAAAGAAAAAGCGCGATAGTTGCCCATTTCTCAGGGTCAGATTCCCGCGACGGAAGCAGAAATGATTAAGGCGAGCAAGGAAGTCGCGTTCACCCCAGCGTACATCAGCCAATTCTTCAAATCCAGCTTGAAGGAATGGTTGTACAGGGAAAGCACAACATAATAGAAACCACCCGTCCAAATGAAATTCGTGAACTCCAGGACGAAGAACGCTCCGCTGGAATAGCTTAAGAGGGAAGACGTGAGAGCCCCTTCGCCAAGAAGGCAAGTTAGGAAGGCGAGGTGAGGGAGCAAAGTCGCGAAGAAATTGCGGGGGCGCTTCTCCCCAGCGAACTCTCCGCCCGGCTCTTTGCCTAGCAAGACCAAAGTCAAAGCGCCTCCGCCTAAAAGCAGGAAGGAAATCGATCCCACCCAAAGGCTCCAATGGGAGTCGGAGAGGAAGGCGACGCATGCTTCCCAGCAATCAGACATGTTTCTTTCTAACGTCCCGATCGTTCCTTCAATCAAAACCATCGGCACATAGAAAGCCGGCATATCAAAGAAAGAATAGCCATAGCCAAAGATTTTTTCCATCCAAACGGAGTCGCAGTTTCTGCCTCCCGCCACATAAATTGTCACGGGGATAAGCAAGCAAAGCACGAAATGCCCTGCAATCATCGCGACGATGCCCTGCAGAACATTGCTTCCCTGCCCGATTAAAAAGCAGTTGATAAAATACAAGGTCATCACAACCACCGCACCTAAGGGCCAAGCCAAGAAATACCAGCCAAAAGAGCCGGTGGAGGCAAAGAAATCCGTCAAATATTCAGCGTTGGCCTCCGCCACTGCTCTAGCGGAGTTGACGGAGACGATTTGCTTGAGAATCGCGCCAAGCGAGCCGAAAAGGTAGGCCGTCAGATAAAAAGCAAGGAGAATCGCTCCCATCAAAAGGATGCGTGTTTGTGAGATTTTCCCATCTTTCACCGGCAAAGACAAAAAGCAGTCTGCGCGCGTTTTGCCATAGCGGTGAGAGTAGGCGAAGAAAGGCATGACGCAGGCAGCGAGCATCGAAGGAATCATCATCAAAGCGACGCAGGAGAACGGGTTGCGGTTAAGCTGATACAGCATGCGGAAAGAAAGGTAAGAAGAGCTGTCGGAAATTTCGACGCGAATATAAGGCTCCGCGTTGAGTCCCACGATAAGGGTCGTAGTAGCCACAAGCGCGCCGATCGCGATGATCATCGGCAGCCATGCTTTGAGTTGGAAAAGGACAAACTGTTTAACTTTCATCTTACTTGCCCTCCTTTCTGGCTTTGATCATCGCCAGGGTGATGAGCTCATCCCCGTCGATGTTCACATTCTCAATGAATTTGGGTTTGAAAGCCTCTTTGATTCTCGTTAAAGCCGCCTCGTCTTCCTCCATGACGAAGTTGAGCACGGAGCCCACCTTCCGATAGGAAATAAGCGAGCACATGGAGGAGAGCTCTTCTTCCGTGGGATTGACCTCAAAGAAGGCTTGGAACTTCACAAAGTTCTCGCCCAAGGACTGGGTTTCCTGATTTTCCGCGAGATGCCCTTTCGAGAGCATCACGAAGCGGTCCGCGAGCTTTTCCAAGGTCGAGATATTGTGGCTGGAGATGATGATGTTCCTGCCATTTTCTTTCTCTTTGATGATCTCTCCCTTAATTGCATCTAGAGCAATCGGGTCAAGGCCGTCGAAAGCTTCATCCATCAGCAGGTATTTCGTTTTCGCGGACAAGGCCAAAGCGACGAAGAGCTGCCTTCTCATGCCTTTGGAGAAGTTATTGATTTTCCCGGTCGGAGGCAGAGAGAAATTCGTCAAGATTCCATGAAAACGGTCCAAATCAAAATCATAGAAGCAAGAATAGAACTCATAGACTTTGTCGATCGTTGAATTCGCTGGAGAATAAGGGAAGTCGGAGAGGAAATAGACTTCCTTCTTCGCCTCGACATCCCTTCTTTCTTTCCCGTCAATATGGATGGAACCTTCCTCGGGATTAAGGACCCCGGCAATGCAGCGAAGAAGCGTAGACTTGCCGGCGCCATTCTCGCCCACAAGCCCTGTGATACCGTCTCCAATGGTTAATTGGAGCCTATCAAGCGCTTTCGTGGATCCGAAGCTTTTGCTGACGTATTGGATCTCGATCATGAATTGACCTCCTTTAGTGCGGCTTTAAGAGCCTCTTGAATCTCTTGCTCGGTCTTCCCCTCTTTCAACAAGGATATAAAGAGATCAACCAAAAGGTTTTTCGGCGTCTTCTTGCTAACGAAATAACCGCGCTTTTCGATCGCGGTGCAATAGCCATCCGCGGCGATTTTCTGAAAAGCCCGCGCGACGGTATTCGGGTTCAACCGCTCAGAAACGGCGACTTCCCTAACCGAAGGCAAACGGTCGCCTTCTTTATAAGCCCCAGCATCGATTAGGTGCTCATACCATAGCGCCAATTCCAGAAAGGCCGGATTCTTATGGTCATAGTTAGCCATAGCCGCATTATACTGTATTATTTGTATTAAACAACATACTTTCTCGAGGCGTTTCATTTTCTGGGAGAGAGAAGTAAAATTCTCGACATGTATTCCGAAAAAATCATAATCGATTCCAATGAGGTTGACCCCTTCCTCGATTTGTCTATTCCAAGCCTATTCCGGTTGCTTCAAGCGGTCGCGGGAGCGGGCGTGGAGGCAATCGGGGCAGGCAAAGCAGAGACAACGGACAAGGGTTTGATGTGGGTTTTGACCCGCATGGACGTAGAAATAAGCAAAATGCCCCGTTATATGGACGAGATTGAATTGACCACTTATCCGGGAGAGCAGATCGGCTGTTTCTACTTCCGCCACTTCTTTGCAAAGGACAAAAACGGGAAGATCCTATTCCGCGTTTCCTCAACCTGGGCTTTGCTTCAGGCATCTAGCCGCAAGGTCGTGATGCGCTCCCCTTTTCCCCATCCCTTAACCCCTGAAAAAGACATTGAAGAACTTGGCCGTCCCGAGAAGCTCCTAGCACCCGCGAGCATGGTTGAGATTGAAAAGAGAAAGATCGCCTATTCGATGTGCGATCTAAACGGCCATTTGAACAACACCCGTTATCTAGAGTTGATTGTCGATGTGAAAAGGCGAGCCTTCTACGAAAAACACACACCTGTCTCCATCGTTTTGAATTTCGAGAAGGAAATTCAAGAAGGCGAAGAGGTTTCAATTTGCCTGTCCTCTCAAGAGGAAAACCCCTACACCATCGTCGGGAAAGTGAATGGAGAAGAACGTTTCTTGGCGCGTCTGCAGTTCAGGGAAAAAGATTGAGATGAAAGACAAGCTAATCCGCTACCTTGGAGCGGAAGAGGAATACATCGTCAAGGTTGCTGTTACGACGCGTCTTGTCGCTCACGCGCAGAAGATCGGGAACTATGGCGAAAATGCCATCGTCTATTTAGGAAATCTTTTAACGGGAGCTTTGCTGATGGAAGATTCCGTAAAAGACAGCAAGGAGAAGTTGACCTTAGACTTGGAAGGGGACGGTCCTTTAAATAAGGTAGTCGCAATTGCTGACAGCAAAGGAAACGTTAAAGGTTTCGCCGCAAAACCGACCTCAACCGGCGGAATAGGCAATGGCTTTTTAGGAGTTACGAAAGATCAAGGGCTCAAGACTCCTTATCGCACAACGATGCCTCTTGTCATAGACGACGTCGAGAATAATCTTATGTACTACTACGCCGGTTCCGAGCAGCTCCCCACTTTCTTTTCCTTGGGAGTTGCATTGAACAAGAAGAAAGAAGTCGCCTATAGCTATGGTTATATGGTCCAAGCTTTGCCCTTTGTCAAAAAAGAAATCACGGAGAAAATAGCGGACAACATAGGGAAAGGGCCTTCAAAAAAGGAGATCCTCGCCCGCAGATTGTCCCCCGAAGAGATTGCCTCGCATCTTCTAGAAGGATTAAGCCGAACGAAAACCGAAGAAAAAGAGGTGCGTTTCCATTGCGGCTGCTCAAAAAGGAAAGCCCTAGCCAGCTTAAAGAAAGCCGGGAAAAACGAGCTCGAAGCGATGGTCAAAGAAAACAAGTCTGTTAAAGTCATCTGCGGCTCTTGCTTAAAAAAATACGAATACTCAATCGATGAGATAAAGTCTTTGCTTGGCGACTAGTTTTTGTTCCTAAGATAAATATCGAAGGCTTGAGAAAGGTAGTTTTTTACATCCGAGGCGAAGTCCTCATCGATTTCAGAAAGCCGTTTATCTCCAACAAAGGGGTCAATATAACGTTTCTTCGCGGAGATTCTAAGATATCCTTCTTTGGCAAAGACGCTCTTATCAAGCTCTTTCATTTCGGTATAAGAAAACCATTCCCCTTTCAAGGGAGAGGAAATCAGTTTGGCGATGACCGCGGACTCCTCCTGGTATAAGTCGCCCTCATCCAAAATGCCAAGCTGAATACTTTTCTTAATGAGGCTAGCCAAAATTTCCATAGAGTAACGATCTTCGTCGCAGCAATAGATGCGCCCCAAGGACAAGGCAATACGTCCAAAGCGTTTCGCTGGATCAAGCGAGGTGAAACCAAGTTCCCCGTTAGGCAAAGCGACCACAGAATCGTAAATCTCTTGTACTTCGTCACGGCCTAAGCGAAGAAGGTTCAAGGCGTTAGACAAAGTATATTCCAAACGATCCGCGGATAGCCTCGGCGAATCGTTATCCGCGATTGGGTATTTATGATAATCATTTACATCCTCAGATTTAAGATCCAGAAAACCCAGCAATTCCTGGATATCTTTGCTTTTTGCAATGATTTCTGAAGTTCCGATTTCCGTTGATTCCTGAGATTCGTAGTCACCGTGAAGGAAGTCAATTACATGGGCGAAGCAAGAGCTAGCGATATCGTGATATAGACCCGCGAGCGCCTGCTTGGGATCATTGGTAAAACGCCACACAATCTCCCCAACTCCTAGAGAATGAATATATCTCGAATAGGAATCAATGCCTTTGAAAAGAGGAAATGAGGTGTACTCCAAACCACAATTCATCCCAATCTCCTTAAGACGAAGCAGTTCACTTGACCGAACTGCTTTTCCCCACCAAAAAGGGAGGTCATTTTCGGGGAGATAGGAAATTGTTTCAAGTTGTTTTCTTTTCATCGGGGTTTATTCTAAACTATGCGCCGGAGGTATTTTATGAGAAAAGTTTTCCGAATCTTTTATCTTCTAATCATGCCGGTTTTGTTCATCGCTTTGCTGGCAATCTGCTTGTCATTCGAGGGAACGATGATCATGAGCTCAAGCGCCACCGTTGACGGGAGCAATGTCGGGGTCGACGCGAACTGCCTCATCAATTTGAACGGGATTGTCTTCACGGTCGAAAACTTTCAAGCTAATCTCGCGAAAACGTTTCAATACACGTTCTCCATCACCGAGCTCTCCTTGACTTTGAAAGACGTTACTTCAGGAGACCCTTTGTCGCTCGGCAATGATGTGAAAATCGTCTTGCAGCTTCTTTCCATCATCGGCATAGTCGTTTTCGGGGTTGGCTTCTTCCTTTCCGAGGTTGGGTATGGTTCGAAAGTCGCGACTGTCTTAGGCGCGATCATCCTCATCGGCGGTTCCGTTTGCGTCTTCGTAGACGGCAACTTAAACGAAGGCCTTCGTTACATCCTCAATGTTGAAACCGTGCAAAACGGCGAGACAGCCGTATCGCAAGCGCTGAATTTCCGCCTTGACTGGCTGACCGTGAAACTAGTCGCGGGCATCGCGGACGGATTGACCGTTGTAAACGTTCTCTTCGTTTTGCTCCGAAGAAGAAACGTGGCGTGAGCCAAAGCGAAAAAAGAAGGCCGCGAGCCTTCTTTTTTATATCAGATGGAGAATGTCTTTTAAGGCGTAGGCAACGCCGCAGTCGACGCAATTTTTGGTGACGTATTTGGCCACCGCTTTCACTTCTTCCATCGCGTTTCCCATCGCCACGCCTTCAAATTCCCGAATCATCCCGATATCGTTCCCGGAGTCTCCAAAAGCATAGACGTCTTCTTTCTTAATGCCTAGCTTCTTGCAAATCGCGTAAGCGCCCGAGGCTTTGCTCACGCCTTTAGGCATGACTTCCAAAAAGTTGGGGCTGCTTCTGACGATCGTGTATTTCTTGTAATCCCCTGGCTCAAAGGCAATGCCTTTTGAAACCTCCGCCGAAGACGTGATCATGATTTTGGTCACTCCAAACTCATCAATCGCCTCCAATCCTTTGTTTAAATCCCTATGTTGAGAAAAAGTATTGATGCCATATTCGAATTTCGCCCAAGGCTCCGGAAAATAAGAGCCCATAGAATCATCTCCAATATAACAATAGACCCCTACGTCTTTCTGGCTTGAAAGCTCTTCTCTAAAATGAAGGAAGTCTTCTTTTGAGAGGGTCTTTTTCCAAAGCAAATTGCCATCGTAGTCGTAAGCAACCGAACCCCCGGCCGCAATGACGAAGCGCTTGTCCGATTTGAAGCAATCCAAAAATTTCTTGCAGGAGCCAAAAGGCCTGCCGGAAGCAATGGCAATCGCGTTTCCTAAGTCCGCGAAGCGTTGAACGGCATCGATGTTGTCTTGGGGGATGGGGTCCTTATAGTTCGGGAGCAAGGTTCCATCAACATCGAAGCAAGCTAATTTCATAAAGGCATTGTAGGCGAATTTGCCTTCGCTTCCCAATGAATGCGCTTCCCAAGAAAGGGGGATGGTATTAGGATTTCCGAGCAGGAAAAGGTTTATGCACGAATTAGGATTATGCAATGAGATGGTTCATACCCTTGAGGACCTCATGAAGAAAGAGGGCCTCAAATCCATCAGGGAAATAACCGTGGAAATTGGGGAAATCACCGGCGTGCTGCCGCGCTATATGAAGGAATGTTGGGGGCCGGCAAGCGAAGGCACATTATTAGAAGGGGCTAGCCTCAAAATAGATTTCATCCCCGCGAAAGCTCATTGCAAAAACTGCGGCAAAGATTACCTGACCGCTAATAGCCCAAAATGCCCCTGCTGCGGCTCCGAAGAAAAGGAGCTGGAGAATGGCTTCGAATTTGAAATCACGGAAATCAAAGGAGAATAAGCGTCGTTTACCGATGCACGGGTTTGGTCTTTTCAATTAGGACATCTTTTAGATGGCCGCTCACCAAAGGCGAGAGTTTTTCTCTTACAAGGGCGTGATATTCGTTGAGGTAAGAGATTTCTTCGTCGCTCATGATCGACAAGTCCAAAGCCGAGGTATCAATCGGAACATATGTAATATTCTCAAAACGGAAGAAATCTCCATCAGAAGTAGAGAAAGCTTTGACCGCGAGAATGTTGTTTTCTATGCGGATTCCATATTTTCCCGCTTTATAAACGCCGGGCTCAATGGACGTGATCATGCCAGGCTTGATCTCGCAGCCATCGTCCTTCCCTTTTGAAGCCTTGTAGCGGAAGCCATTCGGCGATTCATGCACCACATTCACATAACCTATGCCGTGCCCGGTGCCACACTTATAGTCCATCCCTTCTTTCCACATGATTTGTCTCGCCATCATATCGATAGGTCTTCCTGAAGAGCCTTCAAGGAACAAGCAATTTGACAGCGCTATAACGGATTTCAAAGTAAGGGTGTAATCGTGAACGAATTCGGGAGTCACTTCGCCCAAAGGGAAGGTGCGCGTCGTATCCGTCGTCCCGCAGAAATACTGTCCGCCGGAATCCACAAGGAGTTCCGGCCCTTTTTTCACCACATCGTGCGTCGTTTCGCTCGGGGCATAATGCATCATGGCGGCATTGGGGCCGGTGGCGGCGATCGTTTGGAAGGAATCTTCGATATAGTGCTTCCCTTCCTTTCTGAACTCGCCTAGTTTTAAGGCGAAATCCCATTCAGATAAGCCGTCGTTTTTGTGCTCGTCAACATAATCAATGAACTTAAGAAGAGCAACGCCATCCTCAGCTTGGGCATCCTTGATATTCTCGATTTCCTTCGGTCCTTTGATGGCTTTCATTAAGCGCGAAGGGGAAGGCCCGTGTATTTGTTTTTTGAGAATGGAACAAACTCTCGCGTTTGCCTGGCTTGGATCAATTAACGTTAAAACGCTTTCCCTTTCTTTTAGGAAATCGGGCAGCGAGTCATAAGGATGGATCTCAATCCCATGAAGAGGAAAGTCCAAACGCCCGTCTTCAATAAACAAATGCACCCCTTCTTTTAGAGAAAGATAGAGATAAGAATAGAAAACAGGAGTATATGGGATATCATTCCCGCGGATATTGAGCAAATAAGCAATATCGTCAAGCGTGGTGAGAAGATGGGCTTCCGCTCCGAATTTCGAAATATCCTTTTTAACCTTTTCAAGCTTCTCTTCCCTGGATAAGTCATTGAAATCCAGCTCGTCGAATCTCCAAAGCTTTTCTTTAGGCAGAGAAGGGCGGCCCTCCACGAAAGAGGAATAGTCAACGTCTCTGACCTCCCCGCCTTTCTTAAGTTCTTTCTCTTCCTCCGGCGATATGAGAAGGAAATTTGTTCCTAAGGGATATAAGGCGTTCTGAAGAATGTATTCCTCGGGACTAGGATAACCCGGAGTATAGAGTTTCATTAACTTGAAATAAGAACCCTCCAACTCCTTCTCCGCGGATACGAAAAAACGGCCATCCGTGAAAAGAAGAGCTTCTTCCTGCGTGATTATCACATAGGCATTATCTCCATCAAAAGGACAAAAATACCGGCGTTCTGCGGCGAAATATGGGGAAGGCTCCTCTGAATCATGGGGATCTCCCGTAACAATCATATAGGCCTTAAGGCCGTCTTTTTTCATCCGCTTTCGAAGCAGATCAACATGGGCATCAGAATAGGAAATCATTGCCTTGTCCTCCTTGGTCCGACGTAATTATAGACTTAGATCAAAAAGCAAGAGCTTCGTTGTTAAGAAAGAATAACTTCTTCAATTGATTTTCTCATTCCACATCGAAATCCAGCCTAACCCTTAAAAGGAGTTCGTGAATTCATTGACTTGCCGATAACGATCAATCGTCTTTGCAAAAAAAGGTCCTTGTTGGAATCGTAGGCGCCTGCGCTCGCTTCATCAGAAAAAACGGCAAGACGTCCCCGCCACGATTAAAGTCGGCAGAACTTACATAAGCATTCGTCGCCGCAATATCGACTTCCCCATAATGGAAATCATTTCCTTTCGCGTTGCCAGGAACAAAGGTCCGGTATTCATTCATCTTGCCATGGCAAGTGTAGAGTCCCCTATGCTCCCATTAGACGCTGCAAAAGTATTTTTAAGCATCGCTTTGAGCTAACGTTGCATCCGGGAAAGCGAAGTGTCTACCATTCGAGGAAAAAGCGTAATTCGCAAGGCTCTTTCCCGTAGCGCCGATGCGGCAAGCAATCCGTCAAGCCAGGATTCAAACCCACGAATCCACCTCGACAAATTGAAAAAGAGGTATATCTTTAATTTTGCTTAACTTTATAAGGAGCACCTATGCAAAAAGAACTAACCCTCAAAGACATCGAGAAAATCGCTTCCTCGCAGGAAGAGAGAATCGATCCGGTCAAACAGATGGCCGTAAGATATAACGGAATCGTTGATAGCTGCATTGACAGCAACGTGATGATGTCTTTGCAAAATGCCTTTTCAATCGAGGTCGATGCTGGAGACATCACCAATCAAAACCAATCCGGGCGCTGCTGGATGTTCGCCGGTCTCAACGTCCTCAGAAAAACCTTATTTGAGAAACTCGGAGTCAGGAGCATTGAGCTTTCGCAGGCTTATTTGCAGTTCTACGACAAATTAGAGAAAGCAAACTTCACCCTTGAGAAAGCAATCGACATCGTCGATCAACCTATCAACAGCCGCCTTAACGCCTATCTATTGAAAAACGGCATCGCCGATGGCGGGCATTGGGCAATGTTCACCTCCTTGGTCAAGAAATATGGCGTCCTTCCAAGTTCCATAATGAAAGACACCATCACCAACAGGTCCACCAGCGAGCTGAATAACGTCCTTCAAAACGTTATAGCAAACGACATCAAAGTTTTTCATGACATGGCGACAAAAGGCAAAAGCAAAGAGGACATGCGCAGGAAAAAGGAAGGAATGTTGGAAGAAATCTATCGAATCCTAGCCATCTCGTTAGGCGTGCCTCCGAAAAAATTCATTTTCGAATACAAAGACAAAAACGATAAATTCATACGCCTTCCTGAGATGAGCGGAATCGAATTCTATGAAAAATACATCGGAATCGACTTAGACGATTGGATCTCCTTGAGCGACGCCGGGACTCTCGGCTGGGAAAAGGGCGTTCGTTATATCTCCCCTTACGTTGGCAACGTCATCGGAGGCGATCCCGTCACTTTCTTCGATGTGCCGGTAAGCGAGATGAGAAAAGCCGTCGTGTCTTCCTTGAAAGGCGGGGAAATCGTGTGGTTTGCTGCCGAAGTGGGCGCGAAATGTCTCAGAAAAGCCGGCTTCATGAGCCCAAGCCTCATTCGCCAGGATTTGCTCTTCGGCATCAAAGACAAGCTTAGCAAAGGGGAACAGCTCGACTACCAATCCACTTACTGCAGCCACGCGATGGCGTTCACTGGCGTGAATCTCGTCGCCAATAAGCCGAACCGTTACAAAATCGAGAACTCTTGGGGAAGAGAGAATGGCGATGGAGGCTTCTATATCTGCGACGCCGCTTGGTTTGATTCCTACGTCTATCAAATTCTCGTGCGGAAGAAATACCTCCCCGCGGATTTGGTAAAGCAATATGAAGAAGCTCCCGTCAAAGAATGCGAACCCTTCAACGGGCTTTGGACAAGCTTAGATTAGGGAAGCGTTTTCAGGAAAGCGCCTTGAAAAAGGTGTTTTCTTTTCGTTCGGCCTGCCTAGAATAACGACGCTTATGAAACTTCTTAAGCGCTTCAGAAAACTATTCGATCCCATTGACCTTACCAAGGGGAACATTTGGAAGGGGATACTCCTGTTCTTTTTTCCGATCGTCCTCTCGCTCATCCTTCAGCAAATTTACACCTTAACCGACACGATCATCGTCGGGCAAAATCTCGGTGCGGCCGAAGTGGCTGGAGTCAATAGCAGCGCCCCTGCGGTTTGGATCATCATGCAGTTCGCGATCGGCGCGGCAAGCGGATTCTCCGTCATCACCGCCGAACGCTTTGGGGCAGGAGATGAGGAAGGGGCAAGGAAAAGCTATCTGGCCCAGATTATCCTAATGGTAATCATCTCAGCGGCCTTGGCGGGAATTGGCTGTCTCATGGTAGACCCTCTTTTGTCGCTTATCGGCATCAAAGGCGGGACGGGCGACCCTTCGATGCAAACCGAATACGAAGCGGCCAAAACCTATATCCTTATTTTATATATAGGAACATTCGCAACTGCCTTCTTCAACATGATTTTTGGGGTTTTGCGGAGTTACGGCGACTCTTTCACCCCTTTTTTGTTTTTGGTTTTCTCCGCCGCGGCAAACGTCGGCCTTGATCTTCTGTTCATCGTCGTCTTCCACTGGGGCGTAGCCGGAAGCGCTTGGGCAACCGTCATTTCGCAAGCTTTATCCGCGTTCGGCGCGATGGCTTATGCCGCGATTCGCTATCCCAAGATGCGCATCAAGAAAAGCGATTGGCATTTATCGATGGGTTTCATCGTTCGTCATTTGAAAGATGGCCTGCCTTTGGCCTTTCAGTTCTCCATTCTCGAAATCGGCATAATCGTCATGCAAGCCGCAGTCATCTCTTTCGACACGGATGCCACGGGGGCGATGATTGCCTCCACTCCCGCTCAGCTCGGCTATGGGGCGGCGAGCAAGGTATTCAACATCATGATGGCCCCGATGAGCGGGCTAGGCACCGCAATGCTTTCTTACATGGGACAAAACCTCGGAGCAAACAACAAAGAGAGGCTTAGGAAAGGGTTCAAGGTCTCGATTATCCTAGCTCTTATCATTTGGGTCGTCGTCTGCGCGATCGGCTTGTTGCTTATGATCGGGGGCGCCTACCAAAGAATCTTCCTTTCCGCGGACAAGATTAACGACGAGAGCCTCCGTTACGGAAATACCTATTTGTTCACCGTCATGCCTTTTATGGGCGTCCTTGCCCTGCTTTTCTTAGGCCGCAACGAATTGCAGGGTCTAGAAAAGCCACTGTTCCCTTTTCTCGCCGGAGTTGGCGAACTCATCGCGCGCGTTTTGATCTGCTTGTTCTTGCCTAGCCTAGTCAACGGAGGGGCTATTACAAGCAGCGCAAGCGAAGCCGCCTTCATCTCCGTTTGCCTCGCGGACGCCTTGGCTTGGATTGCCGCCTGCGCATTCTTGCTCCCGGCCCTGTTCAAAACCGCTTCAAAATGGAAAGACAAATCGGAGGAAAGCCAGCGATGAGTCTATATGTAGTAAGACACGGGCAAACCGATTGGAACAAGAAATGGCTGATTCAAGGCAGAATCGATATCCCTTTGAATGAAGAGGGGATCAAACAGGCAAAACTCACGAAAGAGAAACTAGCGAAGATTAAGATCGACGTAATTTACGTCTCTCCCTTGCGAAGAGCGAGGCAAACCGCGGAAATAATAAACGAGGACCGTCATGCGCCTATCATCATTGACGAGCGCATCATCGAAGAATTCTATGGTGACATGGAAGGAAAGCCCCGTTCCGGAGAGGCCTATCTAACCCAACGAAAAAGTTTCTTCAAACGCTACCCCAACGGGGAAGGCTATCTTGACGTCGTCGCCAGGGTTTACCCCTTCCTAAACGAAATCAAGGCCACAAGACGAAACGAAAACGTTTTGCTTGTTTGCCATGGCGGCATGTCCAGAGTGCTCAATTCCTATTTCTATGATATGGAAAACGAGGAATTCGTGAATTTCGGGCTCGATAATTGCGAAATCGCGACCTATGAGTTCAAAGATTAAGCGGCGTGCTTAATTCGGCGCGTATCGCCAAAAAGAACCAAGCTTTGCAGGGTTGATTGGAGATCCAAACTAGGATCACCATGCTCGGCAAAGCTTTTTTCTATGGTCTGTTTGAACTTAGGGTAAAGCTCTTTCATGTTATCATCAGCAACATGGTAACCCCTGGCGATGCCTTCCATGGCGATGCCGGAGAGGGTGAAAATCGGCCCTAAAGCAAAATCAGGAACCACCACTTTTTTCTGGGAATAAAGCACATAGGAGTAATAGGAGAAAAAGACGTCGCAGAGAGGATGGCAATCTTCGTTATCGTGATCATCAGGGTCCCAAGCGGGCCAGCGGACCGCGTTTTTCGTTCCAAGCAAAACCCCTCGGTTCACCCCGGCATCAATAAGGGCAATCAGCAAAGCGCGGAAACCGTCGTTCCCAAAATGCATGCGACCCATGAGGGAGCCTACCAGGGCCGGGATCATTTGTTTTTCCTCGCCCGTCGCCTTCTCCGGCAGCATATCCTCCGCCACTTTGCAGAAGAGACCGAAGCCCGTGGCTTGGTCAAGCATGTCCAATTGGTCAATTGCGACTTTCTCACGTTCGATTTTCATGTTCTATCTCCTAAAAAAGCTTCCGGAAAAGCTGGGGTTAATCGCCTTCCGAAAGCATGCATATTCAAGCACGCTTCTTATTTTCATCAAGTCTTTTTCGCTTCTTTTTCTTGGCGCCTTTCTTCTTGGCCTCTTTGGGATAATAAGGTCCGTGGGTAGCGTATAGCTCGCCTCCGCGATATTCAAGAATCAATGAAAATGGGCGGGATTCTTTTTCTTCAAGAAGAGGTAGAAACGCCTTATCGCCTTCCCACATGGGGAGAGATGGCATCTCCTCTTTCTTGACCCAGGCGAGTTTCCCCTCGTCGCAGTCAATCAATTCGCCTGAGAAAGAAGTTACCTTGAAGAGGTACATCCTCTCCGGAGCGTAAGCGTCATTCAAAAAATCTATTTTGCCTAAGTAAGAATAGGCTTTCACATCAAGTCCGGTCTCTTCTTTTATTTCCCTTTTGAAAGCATGAACCATCGATTCGCCTTCTTCGATTTTGCCTCCGACCCCAATCCATTTTCCTTCATTCAGGTCATTCTTCTTTTTAACGCGATGCAGAAGAAGATACCTCCCTTCGCTTTCAATGTAAGCCAAAGTGGTTTTCATCTTGATTGATTTCTGCCAGGCAAAAAGAGCTTCTCTTTCTTTGATTTTCTCCAAAATCTCCGCAAGAACCCTTTCTAATTCCTTCTCAATCTCTTTTCCCCAGTAACGCAAGACAAGGTAACCCTGCTTTTTTAGGGTTTCATTCACTTCCTTGTCTCTAGCAATATTCCGCTCGATCTTCGGAATCCAATAGGTCTGGTTCGAATGGATTTTGGTTTTGTTCTCTTCGAAATGGTAGCCATGCCAAAACTCGGAATCGCAGAAAATGGCGATTTTCAATTTCTCAATGCAGATATCGGGGTGTCCAAAAACTTTGGAGGAATATAGCCTGTAATGCACGCCAGAGCCAGAAAGCGCCTTGCGGAGAATAAGCTCTATGCCTGTATCCTTGCCACGGATGCGCGACATCGTGTAGGAAATGACTTTGGGGTCGCGGTTAGCCATGATTCCTTATTTGCCCGGGAAGCAGAGAGAGCGAAGCGCTTTGTAGTCCAAGGAAGGATCTTCGACGGAAATTCCATTATGGGTGAGGTAGGTAAGAGAAAGGTCATCCTCCTCATTCACTTCATAAATCGCGCAAAGGAGCTGGTCCTCCTTGTTCGCGAGCAAATACGCATAGGGCATGCCGTTCTTTTCAACGTTTAGGGCAAGCAGATCCCATGAATCGATGGTCGGAGCAAGGGCTTTCTCCAAGAGAGATTGCCTCTCCTTTTCGTCAATCGCGACGAACGTGGTTTCCGAGGAATTAATGTTTTTGGGGGCTGAGCCAAAACGGCGTTCTCCTTCACGCACGAACTTGGAAGATACAAACTTCAAAGACGGATCATTGAAAATGGTATTCGAGCCATGGATATCCTTTTTTCTGCAGAATGAGTAAACCTTCTCGGTCTTCGGGGGAAGAGAGGGCTGCGCCACCGTTTTTGTTTCTGGATGCTCAGAGCTTTCGGCCTGATAGGGGCGTTGATCTCTTCCATTGTTTTGGATAGTAACGTTCCCGGGCTTTTTGTTGGTGTTAGGAACAAAATCAGGTTTCGCAAACAATGGTTGCCCTTTCTTCTCTAAGACGGGTTTAGCAGACTTCTCATTCTCTTTCTCCCCGTACTTCCTTTGATTAGGAACCTTAGGGGCCGCAAAAGAAGTTTGTGAGGCCGGAGCTTTAGGCTGAACGTTGGGCTCAAAGGCTGGACGGGCAAACGAATTGGCAATCGCTTCTTGACTAGGTTCTTCTTTCCCCGCTTCGGAATTAGGGGAAAAGATTCTTCTATTTCTTGAGCAAGAGCCCAAATCACGGGGCTTTTTGCTTGAGCCTGCCGAAAAGGATTCCTTGACCACCTCAATATGGACGGGGCCGTCGTCTTCCTCTTCTTCCGTAGGTTCGCTGAAATTATAGGAAGAGCCTAAGTCAAGAGTTCCTTTTTTGCAGGAAGGCTCAAAGGCAGGACGGGCAATATCAATATAAACGGGGTCATCGTCATCGCTCTCTTCGTTCTCGTCATCAGGAACGTAGTAGCCAAGATCGGTCGGTCTATTTTGTTTTTTGGGGGAGAACGAGGTCGAATTCATCGGCAAAGACAAGGTTGAAAGGAACTCCTTCCCGCTCATCGGTTCCCCTTCCTCCTCGCAGATTTCCACATTATTGAGACAGCGCACGACAACTTCCTTATTCTTCAAAGAGATGACGAGGACGTTTTCCGGGTGCGCCCGGTTTATCAGCAAGGCGGTGCTGAGTTCATCGTCTTTATCGACAATAAGCGCAGGCAAGAACCATTCGGAAAAATGGAAATCCGTCCTAGAAAGTTCCATCACCGAATCTTCGCTCGTATTATTCGGATAGAAAGAAGCGTTCTCGGAAAGAGGAAAGCAATGGACTTTTGCAAGGATTTCTTGAACTTTCTCGAAAAAAGGAAGGGTGAAAGAAGAGGAGTCGTTTGCAAGAAGCATCTCCCCCCGAGAAAGGGATGCCTGATATAAATAAACCGCCTGTTTCATAAACCCTCCTCGCCAAAATGGCTATCTTCTTTATTGTATCCCATTTCCATTCGCGAAAAACAGGCACATGTGGCCTTTTTTTCGCTAAAATGAACTCATGCAACGAATCGCCCTAGTCCTATCCAGCCAACTCTCAAGCGTCGAAAAAGCCGCAAGGCGAGCCGATATGGATTTCGAAGACGCATACTTTGACAAGGATAGATTCCTTCAAGCCGTGAATGAAAGAAGGGCCTACGTCCTGAAAGACGGTTTAAAGGTTATTTCTCTCGCTTCGCTTTCCTTTTTCCCTCTAGAGGAAATCTACGGGAATGATATCCCAAAGCAAAACGAATTATTGGACCAGATTGGCTATTACGGCGAACCCCTGCTTTTCTTAGAATCCATTTTCACCGACCCTTTTTATAAAAAGAAAGGGAACGCGAAAGGTTTATTTCTTTCTCTCATCTCCACCCATAAAGAAGCGACTTGGCTTGCTTTGCTGCCCCCAACGCGCATTTCTCTTTTGCCTTTCTTCCAAGCCATCGGGTTCAAGCCCTATGATTACGCTCAAAACCAATCTTTGATTTTGGTCCGCAAAAAAGAAAAAGAAGGGCTTTGCGCGAACCCTTCTTTCTAAAGCGGTTAAGCAAGCTGGCTTTGATAGAGCTCGGCGAAGAAGCCGTTTTGGCCCATGAGCTCATCGAAGTTTCCTTGTTCGATAATCTCCCCGTCTTTTAAGACGAGGATTAGATCGGAATTGCGAATCGTGGAGAGTCGATGGGCCACGACCAGGGATGTTTTCCCTTTCATCAGCTCGTCGAAGGCTTTCCCTAGAGCAAGCTCGGTGCGAAGGTCGATGTTGCTCGTCGCTTCGTCTAACAAAACGATCTCAGGCTTCACAAGCAGAATGCGCGCGACGCAAAGAAGCTGCTTCTCCCCTTGCGAGAGACCGCTGGAATTGCTGACGATCGTGTCGTAGCCGTCCGGGAGTCTGCGGATGAATTCATCCGCGTGAGCCTTTTGCGCCGCCTCAACGACCTCGTCCATGCTCGCATCGGGCTTTCCGAAAGCGATGTTTTCGCGGATGGAGGCTTTCTCAAGCCAAGTCTCCTGCAAGACCATGCCGATGTGACTGCGCATCTCGGACTTCTTCACTTCGCTAGTGGGAACGCCGTTCATCTCGAATCCGCCTTGCTGGGGATCGTAGAATCTCATCAAAAGATTGATGATGGTCGTCTTGCCGCACCCCGTCGGACCGACAAGAGCGATCTTGTGCCCTTTGTAGATATCAAGGTTGAAATTCTTGATGATCTGACGTTTGCCATCATAAGAGAAATTCATGTCCTTCGCTTCTAAGGTATCGATGGTCTTCCCAAGAGGCTTATCGCCATTATCGACGTCCTTCTCGCAAAGAACGGTTTGCTGAACCCTATCAAGCGAAGCAGTCGCATAAAAGACGTCGCTAGCGACATCGGCGATTTCATTGAAGGGGGTCATGTATTGCAAGGAGTAAGAAAGGAAAGAGGAGAGCGCACCTACCGTGAAATGAATCCCTAGCCAAGAAGGCGAAGCGATTAGAAGGTAGGCGCCGAACAAAATGATGGAGGCATAGATGAGGTTGTTCACCAAACGGGTGGAAGGGTTGATCCAAGCGGCTGCAAAAGTGGCTTTGAAATTGGCTTTCTTGACCTCCGCGTCCTTTTTCAGGAAGTCTTTTTCCCTCGCTTCTTCCATTCCGTAAGAATGGATGGCCTCAAGGTTAGAAAGGGATTCCAAAGAATGGGCGGTAAGCTCGCCCATCTTGGCGTTTTGCTGTTTGAAGTAAACAGAGTTGGATTTGCTGACGAAACGGCTGACGAGCACCGAGATTGGGGTGAGCAAAACAACCGTCAGAGCCAACGCCCAATTCAGATAGAACATGAAGAAGAGAGTGATGGCAATTTGGACGATGCCCTCAAAAAGAGCGCCTGCCCCTGTGATGAGGCCGGTCTGGACGGTTTCGATGTCATTCGTAAGACGAAGGAGAAGGTCCCCATGCGGATGAGTATCCAGGTAAGACAGAGGCACTTGATTTAGAGCGTCGAAGAGGGTATCCCTCATGTTCTTCACGACGCGCTGGCCGCATTTAGAAAGAGCGTAATCGAAGGCGTAGCGGAACAAAGCGCCAATGATGATGAGGCCGAAAACCAAGAAAAGATAAGGCGTCAACTGATCTGAGGAAAAGGAGTCGCTCCTCATCAAATCGATGGCAAGGCCCGTCACATAAGGAATCGCCATCTTGGCGGTCACGGAGCAAAGAGCCAAGACAAAAGAGAGAATGAGCAATAGGACGTTCCCCTTCATATAGGGAAGGAGAGAAGAGAGATTCAAGGATTTCCTTTTCATTTTGTCTTCACCTGCGTTTCATAGATTTCCTGATAAATCGGGCAAGAGGTCAGGAGCTCTTCATGGGTCCCGTGGCCCACGATTTTCCCTTTGTCCAAGACGTAAATATGGTTGCAATCCTTGATGGAAGTCGCCCTTTGGGAGACCATGACCAAGGTCAAATCCTTAACTTTTGCGATGTTTTTGCGAACCATGAGGTCGCTTTTGTAATCAAGTGCGCTCGTGGCGTCATCCAAGAAAAGGACGGGGCGGTTCGAGAGCAAGGCGCGCGCGATCAAAAGACGCTGCTTTTGCCCGCCTGAGAAATTTTGCCCCCCTTCTTCCACTTCGTGATCGAGCCCGTCTTTGTAGCGAACCACGAATTCTTCCGCCAAAGAATCCTTCAAGGCCTTCCAGATTTCCTCTTCGCTGGCATCCGGCTTCCCTAGAAGCATGTTGGAGCGGATAGTCCCGCGGAAAAGCTGTTTCTTTTGACTAACCAAAGCAATCTCGGAGCGAAGATTCTCGAGTTTGCTTTCTTGAATCGGATGGCCATGGAAGAGAAGTTCGCCACTAGTCAAATCGTAGAAGCGTTCCATCAAATTGAGCAACGTCGATTTGCCTGAACCCGTGCCGCCGATGATGCCAACGGATTCGCCCTTGGCGATCGTCATGTCAATGTCTTGAAGGGCGAGGCTTTCGCCACCAAAACTAAGGCAAGCCTTTTTGAATTCAAAGACAGGCTCCCCTTCTTTCAGTTCTTTCTCTTTCTCGAGTGAGCCGGAAACGATATCGGGCTCTAACGCCAAGAAGTCGTCGATCCTCTTTTTCGAGGTGAATGCCTTCGAAAGAGAGGTAATCAGGCGGGTGAACATGATAAGCGCAGACAAAGAAGTCGTTAGATAGTTCACCAGAGCGACGATGTCGCCAACGGAAAGCGAAGCGTTGGCGTTATGAAATCCGCCGATATAGAAAACCAAAAGAACCGCTCCGTTGATCAAGGCGAAGGTAAGAGGGTTGATGAGCGCGTTGATTTTCGAAATGACGAGAGCTTGCTTCCGATAGCATTCGCTGGCATCGCGGAACTCTTTCGTCTCCACCGCCTCTTTGTTGAAGGAACGCACGACCCTCGCGCCGACAATCTCGTCTTCGCCGCGGCTAGAGATGATGTCTAACTGCTTTTGGAGCTTCGCGTATTGCTTTGGCGTAGAGCAAACAACCAAGCCAATCACCAAGCCGGACAAAACCAAAGAGCCAAGCACGACGCAGCCGGCGATTGGATTGATGATGAAGCTGGCCACAATGGAGCCAAGGACCAAAAAAGGGGCCCTCACAATGAGACGCATCAGCATTTGGACTCCGTTTTGCACCAAAAACGAGTCATTGTTCAGCAGATTAAGCGCTTTGTTGCGGCCATAATCATCAAGCTGCTTCGAGGAAAGCAAATGAATTCTCTCGTAGATGACTTTCTTTAAATCATAGGAATAATCGCTGCTCACCCTCGCGGCCAAATACTGCGTGATCATCGTCACGGCAAAGCCGGCAATTGCCAGCCCAAACATGACGCAGGCAAGAGTTAGGATGTAGTTCCAGTCGTGGTAATGAGCGCCGCTTTCATCTAGGCCTTGGTCGATGATGCGACTCACAAGAATCGGGACAATCAATTCTGTGACAGCTTCGAATAATTTGAAAATCGGCGCCAAAATGACTTTGACCCGATATTTTTTAAGCGGGGCAAAAGCCTTGTGCGCATAAGCTTCTTCGTTTTCTTCCATACAGGGGTTCCTTTATTTTGAAACGAGCACGTCATTGCCGTCTACGGACTCGGAAACATCTTCTTGTCTCAAGCGGATCTCGGCGATGACGGTATCAAGTTCTTCCTCTTCCCCATAACGCAGGAAAGAATAGCCGTCGTCAGTCACGACGACCTCATCGAAATTGCTTTCGCCATTGCAATTAAAGGAGACGACGTCGATGAAGGACCATTTGATTTTCGGCTTGTTGAGTCCGCAGAAAAGATTGGCGGCGTCTACAAGCAAGCCGGGGCGGTCGCTCTCAAGTTCGAAAACAAGATTCCCGGTCTCTTCCTCATAGGACACGAAAGTAAACTTCTTTTTGGAGTAATCTGGGGTGTTGGGGTCGCCATAGGTGTCGAAAAAGGTATCCACATCGAATAGGGGCTCGCCTTGCTTCGCGCCAATTTTTTTGCCTAGAAGAGCAATTTGCGCATTGATGTCATCCACGAAAGAGTCTCTCGCATCAATGCCTAAAGCGATGGATTTCGCAGCGGCGGCGAACTGCGCGATCAAATAATATTTAAGGGCGAAATTCTCTTCCTTGTTGATTCCCCATCCATTCTGGGCGCATTTAGCGAGGCGATAGGCGAATTCAGGCAGCAGGCTTTGATGCAAGTGACAGTTTAAGAAGTCTGAATAGCTTTGCGAGAAGCCATTCAAAACCGCGCGGTAAGCAAAATCATCGTCAGGTTTGACCGGATGGCCGAAGTGATAGCAATCGGCGATGCGGAAAACGGCTTCAAGGGACCCTAAAGCCGCAGCCTTTGAAAAGCATTCAAAGCAGGCCATCTTGTTTTTTTTCGGACCATTTCCATTGAAAAGGAGAACGCCGAGCCTGCAAAGGCCGTAAGGGTCTTGCGCCACCAGAGGTGCCGAGTAAAAGCCGATCGCTAATTGATAATCTGGCTTTTGGTGTTTGGCTGAGCCAGAATAGAAATCACCAAGAAGAAGATAAGCTCTAGGGTCGTTCGCAGACGCGAGGTCGAAAAGGTAACGGAGAAAAAGGGTTTCATTTTTCTTCGTTTGGGGGATTTTGCCTGTAACATAGCGGTCAATGTATTTGTTCAAAGCCTCGGGGCTTTTATCGTCGACATCGCCTCCGTAAAAAGCCTCGCTCATTTCATTGAGAACCGCTTTGGTGAGCGGGACGCCGGAGGCATCTCCAATCACCGCGGCCATGCCACATTCGGGGCAAACAGCAGAAGCTCCCCCGTTTGTTCCGTCCTCCCACTGCGAGACTTTCCTCGCGTTGAAAGTCTTCCCGCAAAAAAAGCATCCGCACTTTTTGGAGCGGAGGATTTCGATTTCGTTGTTAACACTGTGAGATTTATAGCCTTCTAGAATGGCTTTTCGTTCTTTCTTTATCATCCCGGCTATCTTATCACACTTGTTCTTCCTAAAAGGAAGCAGTTCAAAGAAGAGAGTCTTTTTTCTCTTGATTGACCTAGCAAAGAAAAGTGGCAAAATTTTTGCATGAAGATTTTAGTAGATGCATTAGGCGGCGATAACGCACCGCAAGCGGTGCTAGAAGGCGCCGCCAAAGCCATCAGATCTCGCAAAGATCTGAATTTAGTGATCGTTGGCCCGACGGAAGATTGCAAAGCAAGGCTCGCCAAACTTGACGCAGATTTAACCCGCGTCGAATTTTTAAACGCCAAAGAAGCCGTTCTAAACACCGATCACCCCGCGATGTTCTTGAAGCAGAAGCCCGAATCCACCTTGGCGATTGCTTATGACGCCTTAAGAAAAAGAGACGATATCGACGGCATGCTAACCGCCGGTCCTACCGGGGCTGTTTTAACCGGAGCCGTCCTCCGTTTAGGGAGAATCCCGGGCATCGAAAGGCCAGGGCTCATCACCACTTTGCCTACGAAAAACGATTCCTACGTTCGTGTTATCGACTCTGGCGCCAATATGGACTGCAAACCCCAATACCTCTATCAATTCGCCGTCATGGCGTCGACTTATCTCAAATGCGTCGGCATCGCAAACCCGCGCGTCAGTTTGCTTAACGTCGGGGCAGAGGAAGGAAAAGGCGACGATCTTTCCAAAGAAACTTACGCCATGTTAAAAAAGAGCTCCCTCAATTTCGTTGGCAACATCGAAGCGGATCACGTCTTAGACGGCACCACTGACATCGTCACCTGCGATGGCTTCGCGGGCAACATCTTCCTGAAAGGAAGCGAAGGCGCCTTTTATTTCATGAAGGACAAGATGAAAGTCGCGATGGGTGGCACCTTCATCCGCAAAATCGGCGCTTTGTTCCAACTAAAAGGAATCAAGGATGCGACGAAACCCTTTGCGATGGTCAAGCGCGGATGCGCGCCGCTTCTTGGCACAAAGAAACTCGTCGTCAAAGCCCACGGCAAAAGCACCGCGGACGTTTTCGAAGGCACAATCCTAGAAACCGCCAAACTTGCAGAGAAGAATCTGATTCAAAAAATCGAGGCGGCTTTAGAGACTCCTGAAGCGGAATAAAATTACTTCTTTTCCATTCCATTAACCTCGCTTTTGCGGGGTTTTTCATTCTTTCGATAAGGCCTTTCTTCGCTCAGATGCCAAAGCGCGACGAAGTAGAAAATGCCAAAGACCGCGAAGATCGACACAAAAAGAACATACGACCAGGAGATGTCGAACTCGTAGAAATGGTAGAAAAGAATATGGTTGATGACGTTATAAAAGAAATGGAACGAAACCGGGATAATCGCTGAATCGAAGTAGATCGCGAGATACCCGCAGACAAGAACCAACAAGAAGATGTAAATAATCTGCAATAGGCTGACCAAGGACGGATAATTGAAACTGCCTGGATAAGTTTGATAAAGGAAAATATAGCAATGGGCCAAGCTAAAGAGACCGGCGCTGGCGAAAATCCCAAGAGGCTTCGCGTGTTTGACGTGCACCGTATCCAAGAAAAAGCAAATGAAAAGATCGACGAATAAAAGGTCTTCGAAAATCGCCGCCGCGCCATCAGAAACAAGCTCGAGAACAAGAAGCCCAGCATCCTGCGACTCTTGAGACGCTGGGAAATTGAAAATAGGGACGGAAAGGAAATTGATGAAACAGAAAAGGATCAAAGGGAGCAAGAATACGTATTTAAGCTGGATGTGAGGGCGATTGATTTCAATATGCCAAATGTGTTTAAGGGAAATCAGGACAGCGATCGCCGGCACAAAAGCGATGATGCGGGCGATTTGGAAACCTTTTTCGCTGAACCAAACTTGAAAAGGAAGATAGGAGAACAAAACATAATAGACAATTAAGCTAATCAGAAGAATTAGTTTTCTTTTTACTGATTTTTCCATATGATGGCTCGCATTGTAGTCCTCCGTTTTGTCTACTTAAAGAGGGAATTAAAAAGGGGCGCCACGTGGATGCCCCTTTGCGTGATTTCAGGTTTCAGATGATGGTTCTGACGAAGCAATAAGTCTTCATCTCTTCCGGATTTTCGTTCCCGTCCTTGCGATACTTATCCTCGAAACTATAAGGACCGACTCCGAAGTCTTCTTCCCCGTTATGATGAGGCCCCATGCAATTGCGCGGGCTCACGATAAGGTTCAAGGCCAGGCTGTTGCTCCCCTCATGAAGGAACTTGGAGAGGTCGAAACGATAATCGAACATCGAGGCATCGACTTTCTTGCCGTTCACTTCAAAATCAAGCATTTGGAAACGCTTCTCGACGACAAGCTCAGAGTCTTTTGAGCTTGCTTCAAGGGTTCCAAGCAAGGGAAGCTCGCCGTGGAAGAATGGGAAGCCGTCTTCAATAAGCCTGCAAATCTCAGTTTTTTGCTTGCCGATGTAGAAGTTTTTGCCGAAAACGACGGTGGAATCTTTTCCTTCGGTGAAGTCGCCATAGACCCCGAAGTCGCCCTTCAGATAGATGGGCTCGATGTTGGAATCATAAACAAGGCAGTTGCGGAGGCTCTCGGTGACGTTCTCGCCAAAGAGCGCGTAATAGACCTCCTCCTTTTGGAAGTAATCCATCTTCAAGATCACCTCGTTTTGACCGATTTTCAACGAAGAGCAAGCATCGTAAACGGAAAGCGTCTTTTCATATTCGGAAGCCTTCGGGCCCTTTAGTTCCTTGCCATTCAAGAAGATGGAGAGCAGGTGGGGATTTTCAACCTCAAGCTCGCATTTGCTGGGCAGATTTTTTACCTCAAAGCAGTATTTCACATAGAGGGTGCCTTTATAACGGCTCTTCAAAAGATCGGCGAACGCATCGAGGTGGTAAAATTCATCGGTGTAGTCTTTGCCGTTGAAAGAATAGGAAACGCGGTCAAGCGTCAGGAAATTATCGACTTTCTTCGCTAATTTATAAGAGGAAGGCAGATGGATTTCCTTCAAAGGCTTCTTGGCTTCGTATTCGTCTTTGGAAAAATAAAGGATTCTCGAACCGCCTTTTTCGAGTTTGAAGGAAAGCGGGAGTTTCTTCATGGTCTTCGCTTCAACGTCATAGGAATCGAAACTATGCATCCCCTCTTTCGCGAAAGAGACTTCCGCTTCCTCCCCGACGTTCACGAGATAGATGTACTCCTTCCCGTCTTTGTCTTTTCTCCAAGAAACGCGGTAGCCCTCACTCTCATTGGAAGTGAATCCATCGATGCCAGAAAGGGATGGGAGGGCGATGTTCTCTTTCCAAGAATAGACATGCAGCTGCCCTTCCAAATAATCCGGGAGTCCATAAGGCAAGCAAAGTTTGCCTCCGTTGCTTACGAATTCTGCGATGAGCTTTTCCGTAGACGCATCCATGGTAAAGAGCTTTGGAAGGACAAGGATATCATAAGAACGCTCGCCGCAGGCTAAGGACGCCCCTTTAACGCTGCCGTGTTTTGCAAGCAAAGTCTCATCTACAAGATGCCAAGAGACATGCATCGCGGTGAGTTTGGCAATGAGTTCTTGGAAAGGCTTCTCGATTGCCTCAGTGCTAAGATAAGGCCATTCGCCGTTGCGCTTATAGTCGAAATAGACGCTGCGTATTGGCTGAAGAACCGCAATCTTCGGGGCTTCGCTGCTGTTTGCGAGGAATTCCCCTAAATAAGAAACATAGTCATTGAAAACCTTGAATCCCTTTTTGATCCAGCCGTTTAAAGGAACGTAGTGAGCAGGATAGTCTCTCTTCCTTTGGCCGTATTCGGCATAAGGGAGAAGATGCTGGCAAAGAAGGTTGACTCCGCCCCAGTAAAGAGCCTCAGCGTTCCTCTTTAACTCAATCGGAGTCACATCCCAGCCGGAGCAAGCGAAAGCCTCGGTGATAACCTGCTTTTTGCCAAGCTGTTGGGCGACGGATCCGACTTGCTTCGGGGAAAGGATATCCGGACAGAACCTGCCAAGCCAATCCACGCCGGGGATGTGCTCGTATTCATACATCGGCATGATCCCAGCGCAGCAGTTCATCTGGTATGGCAAGGTGGTCTCTTCCACGTAATGCCCGGTGAAGAGGTAATTGTTCTTGTCGCACCATTCATAAATCTGCTCAGAGAAAGAATGAAGCATCATGTCTTGCAGGGCTTTCCAATAGCGGTAACGGAATTCGCGATAGCCCTCTTTTTCAACAAAGACAAGGCCCAGCTGGTCCATGATGTCTACGCCATAATGGGATTTGAAGTAAGCGGGAAGCATTTCCGTATAAGGATGCCCCCAACGGAAATACTGAGGCTCGTCAGTGAAAAATCCCCGCAAACCACCATTATCTCTCTTTTTATATTCCTCATGAGTGATCTTGATGAACTTTTCGATCACCTCATGATTGCAGATATCAACCGTCGAAGGGGAGATTCTCTTGTAAAGGTTAAGAACGTTGTCCCCTTCCTTCACCCTGACGAGCTTCTCTCCCGAGACGTCATAGCAGGCAAAGGCTTTTGGATCGGCGGGCCCAATCGAATACTCGAGATAACGGTCACGATTGGCCTCGTCCTCTAAGAGTTTTCCTCCCGCGAAGCCGCTAGGCCAGCCGTTCTCGTCATAAGCGTAAGCGTTCATGCCCAATTTCATCGCTTCGTTCACCGAAGCTTCGACGCATTTGAACCATTTCTCACCTAGATAAGGGGTCATAAGCCCGCCGCGGGCATGCATGAAGAACCCGCCGATGCCATTATCGTGCATCCAATCGATCTGCTTCACGCAATCTTCCGGCTCCAGCTCGTCATTCCAACTCCAAAATGGAATCGGTCTGTATTTGGAATCAATCTTGTCCATACTTTTCCTCGAAGGCCAATAAGCCTTTTCTTCTTGATTATATATGCGCGCGCCCGTGAAAAGGGCGCAAGAAAAGCGCAACGAAACAAAAGTTCAATTAAAGAACATTAAAAGGCTGAAAGAGACAAGCCCTCAAAGGAAGAAGGCTCATAGGACTCGATGTCGATAACAGCCTCATCCCCTGCTTCGAGGTTCAGATAGTTGTCGCTATAGACGTACCCGCAGTTCTCGGGGAACTGGATGAAAAGGGACTTCACAAAGGTCTTCGCTTTGACCGTAAGCTTCGCGTGACGTTCATCGACGACATTCAAATGATAGTCGAACTTATTCTCGAATTCGGCCCCGCTCCAGTTAAAAGGGGAATAAAGGGTCTTCTTGTATTTCCCGTCTTTGGAATAAGCGTAAAGATAGGTATTGTGGTCAAATTCCGAAGCGGAGAGAACGACGTCATAAAGTTTCGACGGGGAGAAAGCGACCTTCTCTTCTTTCTCGAAAATAAGGGTCCCATCAATCTTCTTGGCCCCGTAAACGATGGTGACATCATCATCCTCGCTCGTCGAATTATCAACGAAAAGATGGGTCCTGCCGTCTTTGTCTTGATAGAAGCTGGCAAGACGAGGGGCATAAGAATGGGCCAAGCCATAGTAGACTTCCTTTGGCTCAAGATAATAATCAAGGACAGCCCAGGTGCCACTAGGCCAGATATCATTGAACATCCAATTGAGGAACGCCCCGCAGATATCGCGATGGGCGCGAGAGTATTCAGCTTCCGTGGTCAAGGCCTCAGAATGCGCGAGCATCGCCTTCCTGATGAAGTCTTTGACGTCGGTCGGCTTTCCATAAAGCTCGGTCGCATAGAAAAGTTCGCGGTGGGGGAAATCAAGGCAAACGGCCGCATAAGGGTTCTCCATGAAGCGGTCATTCCACATTTCATCCATCGGCCACATATGCTCGTCGCCGAAGATCTTGTGAAGGGTCTCGTAGCTAGAAGGGCCTAAGGTCGCGCATTCGCTGACGAACGGAACGACTTTCTCCGCGACCTGCGCGCGGTAGTCTTTCATTCCCCTCTCCAGAGCCGGTTCAAGGCAGTTATGATGGGAATCGCCGCTATGCCAATCGTTTCCGATGTCATTGTAAGAATGAGGCGATTGCCGGCGATAAGGACGGGTATCATCAAGGTTATAGACCACTCCGTAAAGGATGCAGTTCACGAGGAAATCGCCGTGGCTGATGAGGTTGCCATAGCATCCGGTCTTCTCGTTGCCCCCGCACCAATAGACAAGGCTAGGGTGGTTGCGAAGCCTTTTGACTTGGTAGGTTACTTCTTCAACGACGCTTGCGACGAACTCCGGATGATCGTCCGGGATATCCGCGCAGGCGAAGCAAATGTCCTGCCACACCAAGATGCCCTCTTTGTCGCAGAGCTCGAAGAAAATATCCTTTTCATAGATGCCTCCGCCCCAAACGCGGAGGATATTGAGGTTCATCTTCTTCGCAAGATTGATGTATTTGACGTACTTCTCGTCTTTCATCGTGCCCGAGAAGCATTCGGGGGGCACCCAGTTCGAGCCTTTGAGGAAGATCTTCTTGCCGTTGATGAGCATATCCATCCCAAGAAGCCCATCCCCTTTCCCCTCTTCGAGGATCTCGACTTTGCGGAAAGCGAAATAGCCTTTCTTCTCATCGAGTTTCTTGCCTCCGCGATAAAGCGAGACGCGATAGGGATAAAGAGGCTGCTCGCCATAACCGACGGGCCACCACTTTTTGAAGGAATCCAATTTCGTCCCATAGAAGTTTTTCTTCCCGTTAAGGACGACTTCCGCTTTGAAATAGTCTTCTTCGAATGGGGTTTTGGAGATTTCGAAAACCAAGCGGTCATCGTCTTTCGCCGCGCCTTTCTTGATTATGGAGCCATCCGGGGCAAGAAGATCGTTATTCGAATAGTTGGTCTCGACGAAGAAATTCACATGTCCCTGGTCGTCGGCTTTGATGTGCACATCATTGATCTGATAAGGTTCCGCGCTTTCAAGGGTGACGTCGTCGATAATCCCATAAGCGCAGATCTTCGGGGCCCAATCCCAGCCGAAATGGCATTGGGGCTTCCTTAGGAAAATGCGCGGAAGGTTGAAAGTTGCGCTATAGCCAGTTGTGTCGATTTTGTCCGCGGCATTAAGCGTGCTATGCATAAAAACCCGCAAAACGTTGTTCTTTTCCTTCAAAGCGGCTTTCGCGTCAAAGCGATATTCGAGGAAAGCGTTCTTGGTTGAGCCTAATAAAACGCCGTTGAGATAGATGTCCGCGAAGAGGTCGATGCCCTTAAAGACAAGGGTTTGACTATCTTTGGCGAAAGCTTCATCGGTTACATCGAAAATCGCCTCGTAAACGAAATCCTCTCTGCCAATCCATTCGGCGTCTTTGTAGTTCTCCCTGATGTAGGGATCCTCAATCATGCCGGCTTTGAAGGCGTCGATCGTGACGTCCCCAGGCACTTCCGCTTTGATTTTTTGGCCTTTTAAAGTCAAATTCCAGTTCTTCAGGGTTTGGACAATTCTCATAATGATTCTTCCTACGGGATATCGTTAAGTCAAATGCTACCCAAAAGGCTTTTTGTGAACTTGCCTTTTTCTATCGAAAAAGTCCTATTTTCTTTCTAGGCAATCACGGCCAAAAACACCGAAAAGGCGCTAAAAAGGAAACACCTAAAAAAGAAAAGAAGCGAGCGAGGTCTCAGCGCTGAAGAAAGAATTCGGTAAATCCTCCTTTTACCGTGAGAATGTCTCTTGAATGCCCCGATAAGAGAAAGCGGATATGTGCCCTTTCTCCTAGAGGCTCCAGCGCTAACAGGTCCGAGAAAGCGCTTCAGCGAAAATTTGCTCCTGCGGGGCGCTTTCGACGACGAGGCCCGTCCTTAAAATTCCATTCAGTCGATGAGACGATTCAATAGAGCAAAAGAAACAACTTATTAAAATTGCAATTGAATTGCTGATTTTCCGCAATTGAATTGCGGTTTTTCATAAGTATTAAAGCGCAAAAACAGAAAAGCTCAAATCCAATGTCTTTTTGCGTTTGGGCCCCCTAAAGAAAAAAGCCTGACGCAATTGCATCAAGCCATTATTTCAAAGTGGCGGAGGCGTCGGGATTCGAACCCGAGCACCGGCATACACCGATCTAACAGGTTAGCAACCTGCCCCCTTCGGCCTCTTGGGTACGCCTCCGCGTGGAGAAACTATACAACAAAGGAAAAGAGAAAGGTAGGGGCAAATTCAACAACCTTTAGAGTGAAAAAGTCCCATCGCAGGCTATTGATAACGCTTTCCTGACAATAGCCAATCCGTTTGCGATATGATAACGTGACGTAAAAAAGAACGCCAAAAATATGCAAACATTCATTCCCCTGATGCTTGATTCAGCAAGCGCGTCGCCGATTTGGATTTATATCCTTTTGATGTGCGGCGGATTGGGAGCCTTGTTCATTGGCATGAACATGCTGCAGGCTTCCACGGAAAAGATCGCAACCAAAGGCCTAAGGAAGCTTTTCGCCAAAACGGCGAATTCCAAGCTCGCGGGCTTAGGCATCGGCACCTTGGCCACGATGATCATGCAGTCTAGCGGCGCTACGACCGTCATGGTCGTGGGCTTCGTTAACGCAGGGGCGATGACCCTCGCGCAGGCGACCACCTATATTATGGGCGCCAACATCGGCACCACCATCACCGCCCAGCTCGTCGCTTTAGGCGGACTTAGCTCCGATTCCTTCCCTTTGACGGAAATCCTAATCGCCTTAACCCTTATCGGCGTGGTCCTCCGCATGATTTTCGCGAAGAAACATCCGAAAATCGCATTAGCGGGCGACCTCATCGCTGGGCTTGGTCTTCTCTTCCTTGGCTTGGAGACCATGACGAGCAACATGAAGGGTCTTTTCCTCGATAATCAGAATCTGAAGGATTTCCTCACGACGATGACGAATCCCTTCTTGCTTCTTGTCATCGGCATCCTTCTCACCGTTCTTGCCCAATCCTCTAGCGCGGTCACCTCAATCGTTCTGGCGATGGCCATGGCTGGGGCGATTGTCGGGGGAAGCGGCAACGGCGTTCTCTATCTGATCTTAGGTTCGAACATCGGTTCCTGCTCCACCGCCTTGCTCTCCGCGATCGGCTCCACCGCAAACGGCAAAAGAGCCTCAGTCATCCATCTTCTCTTCAACGTCTTCGGCTCAATCATCTTCTTCATCGTCCTGATCTGCTGGCCTAGCGCGATGGAGATGACATTCGCGAAGCTCTTCCCCGACAATCCCGCCGTTCAGATCGCCATGTTTCATACCTTCTTCAACGTGGTCTGCAGCGCTCTCTTCCTCCCCTTCACCAAGTTCTTTGTCTTCCTTTCCAACAAAATCGTCAGAGACAAGAAGAACAAGAAGAAGAGCGACCTTCTCGACGAGCGCTTCCTCTCCACTCCTGAACTCGCTTTGTCCCAAGCGGTTTCCTTTTACCATCTTTTAGGAGGAGAGGCCCTTCATAACCTCAACGATTCCTTAGATGCCTTCTTGAGCAGAGACATAAGCAAAAAAGGCGAGATCGAAGAAGAAGAGACCAAGGTGCTCAAAATGTCGAAAGAGCTAAGTTCCTTCTTAGTCGCCATCTCCAGCGCGGGCGTATCCCCCGAATCCAGCGCGAAGATCTCCAAGATGCAGTTAGACATCGCTGACCTTGTCCGTTTAAGCGAGATCGCCGATAACATCGCCGGCTACACCCGCCACGAAGTCGAGGACGAACTCACTTTCTCCGACATCGTTATTTCAGAGATCAAAGACATGAAGGCAAAGCTCGGCGGGATGTTCCAGGCGACCAAAGAGGCCTTCGATAGCCCGAGTTTAGAAAATCTAAACAAGGTCTCCTCTTATGAAAACGAGATCGATAACCTCCGCACCACCATGGTCCACGGGCATCTCGAAAGACTTGAGAAAGGCACTTGCAAGCCACAGAACTCCAACACATTCCTGAACCTGGTATCCAATCTAGAAAGATGCGGCGATCACCTGAACTTCATCGCCGAAAGAAGCTGCTCCGCCTATCTCCCCAAAGGCAAGGAAGACAATCTCACCTTGCATCCTTGATCGATTAAAAGCCTCGAAAGCGCCGCAAAAAGCGCTTTTTTCTTTTAGATACCAAGGCGGTATTCATAAGCCTTCAAAGATAAAGAGAAGCATTCCGCGAAGGAAAACGCCCGCGTCAGCCGAAAATTATCGCTCAAAATCGTCTGGCAGCATTTTTGGCCCTAATCCAGATAAGCGAGCTTGTTTTGGATGAATTCCTTAAAACGAGGGAGCGCGAAAGAGAGCTTTCCCCTCTCAGGGCTCATCAAGACGCCTTTTTTGATGAGCCTGTCCCTATAACGGCAAAAATATCCCTTGCTCAATTTCATTCTCTCCAAAATCAAAGAAACCGCCACAGGGGAGTTGGAATCAAAGGAAGCGACGACCTTTCTTTCGACTTCCGAAAGCGCGGACCAGATCTTCGAATAAGCATATTCGTCCAGGCTTTCGTCGAAGCAAGAGAGAAGTTCCTCATCCACCTCCTTCTTTCTTTGCTCGAACATGAGATAGCCAAGTAATTGGAAAGCGAAGGCATAGCCTTTCGTGAGCTTCGCGGCGGCGATGGCGATTTCTTTTTCTAGCCCGAGCTTAGCCTCATAAGAAGCGGCGATAGAGGGAAAGTTCAGCGGGGTCAAGTAAGTCTTGGGGGCGCGGATTAAGAAAGTCATGTTCTTCTCGTTTTCCAGCGAGGAGATATTCTCAAATAGACCGGTCGCCAAAACGAACAGAGGATAATCCTCCCCTATGAGCATTTGGAATGTCAGGGCGAACTTCCTCATATAGGCGTTGTTCGAGGCCTCATCGATGCAAAGAAGGACTTTCTTTCCTTTTTTTGAGATGGCATTCATCATTTTAGAAAGCAAATCCTCGACGTTGAGCACAGGGTTCTTCCCCGAAAGGGAGAAAGTAAGTCCCTGGAAAGAGAAACTGAAATCTTTTTCCAAAAAGAGATGTTTGATTCTTGCAGAGCTATAAAGCTTCGCGGCGAATGCCTCGCGCATGTCATCCTCCGGGTTAAGCCCAATCACGATCCAGCCCTCGTCCTCCTTGAGCTGTTTTGAAATCGTGTTGAGCATCACCGTTTTTCCAGAGCCTCTAACCCCGGTGATGATAAAACAATGCGACATGGGGATCTCGCTGTTCAGTTTTTCAATCAAATCCCTCTTGTCGGTTTCTCTGCTAACATATTCAAATGGCCTGTTGCCAAATGACAAAGTGTATGGGTTCGACTTTTTATTGCTTTCATACTCATTCATACTTTCTTTTTCCTTTCATACTTGTTCATACTTTTGTCAACGAAGCATTTGCGATTGGGTTTAATGGTATCGTTCAGTTTGGATTCCAAAGATTAAGCCTCTTCTTTTTTTGAGCTTCCCTGCGAAGTTTCGGCAATATTCATAACAAAAAATCCATGGCAAAAATAAGCCTAAGAAAAAACCATTTTCTTCTCGGTTAAAACCCTAAGATAAATTCATTTGAGTCACGACGATATGTAAAATTGGTTTCGAATTCGAAAAGACCCTATCTTTCATTTCGTAAAATCTTGCGGTCGTTATGAAATCGGCGGTTTGAAAAGACGGAAGGGACGGATGAATATAAGCAAAGAGGAAACAAAGGAACTAAGCCTCATGAATCCTTTGGCATCTCTTGTCTATGCAAATTTTACGCGAAAGCCTTCAGACAGGCGGACTCAGCGGTCAAAAAAACGCCCGAAGGCGTTATTTTGATGCTGATTCAATAGGCTTTGCCGAAATAGACCTTCATCTTGGCTTTCTTGCCGCAACAAGGGCAAGTCGCGCCTTCATCCACCTCAGTCGTCGCGATGCAGCGCGTGCTCGCGCCGCCGGTGATCTCTTTGATGCGGTCTTCGCAGTCGGGTTCCCCACAAAAATCCATCTTCGCGAAGCCGCCTTTCGTATCGAGGACCTCTTTCATCTCCTCGATCGAAGAGACTTCGCAGATATGACCGTCAAGGTTTTCTTTGGCTTTCTGGTACATCGCCTCGTGAATCTCATCGAGGACAGAAGGGATTTGCTTCTCGATGTCTTCGATCTTAAGGGTTTGCTTAAGCCCATCCACGCGTCTAGTCAGCACAGCCTCGCCTTGTTCCAAGTCGCGGGGCCCCACCTCGATGCGAAGAGGGACGCCCTTCATCTCATATTGGGCGAACTTCCAGCCAGGGGTTCTTGAATCATCTTCATCTAAGTAGACGCGCACGCCTTCGGCTTTAATGACATCTCTCATCTTGCGGCAGGCTTCCAATACCCCAGGAGTCTGCATGCGGATGGGGACGATGACGACCTGAATCGGGGCGACGCGCGGAGGCAAAACGAGTCCGTTGTCATCGCCGTGCACCATGATGACCGCGCCGATAAGGCGGGTGGAGGCGCCCCAAGAGGTTTGATGGGGGGCTTCCAGCTTATTCTGTCTGCCGAGGAAATTAACCCCGAAGGCTTTGGTGAAGCCGGTCCCGAGATAATGGGAAGTGCCGGATTGCAGGGTTTTGCCATCGTGCATCAAAGCTTCGACGGTATAGGTATGGACGGCGCCGGCGAAGCGCTCATGCTTGGTCTTCTCGCCGGTAAGGAAAGGTATCGCCAAGAGATCTCTGCCAAGGTCTTCGTAGACCTCTCTTGCTTTCAAGGCGTTGTCCACCGCTTCTTGCTCGGTCTCGAAGATGCAGTGGCCTTCTTGCCAAAGGAACTCAGATCCCCTGAGGAAAGGACGGGTCGTTTTTTCCCAGCGGACCACTGAGCACCACTGGTTGTAGCACTTGGGGAGATCCCTATAGGAAGAGACGAGCCTCTTATACAAATCCGTGAAAAGAATCTCGGAGGTCGGGCGGATGACAAGGGGGTCATCAAGTTTCTTGCCTCCCCCCATCGTCGCCACAAGCGTCTCGGGAGCGAAGCCCTCGACGTGCTCTTTTTCTTTATTGAACAATGAAGTGGGGATGACCATCGGGAGGTAGACGTTGCTGGAGCCTAAGTCCTCTTTGAAACGCTTATTGAGGTAATTCTGGATCTCCTCCCAAATCGCGTAGCTATAAGGGAGGTAGTCGATGAAGCCTTTGACGGAAGCATAGTCCATGAGCTCCGCCTTGCGGCAGACATCCGTGTACCATTGGGCGAAATCGACGTCACGCGCGGTGATCGCGTCGTTCTTCTTGCTGCTATTGTTGTTTCCCATGTTGAGTTGCCTTTCTGAAAACCGGGGGTAGTTTACTACTTTTTCATGTCGTTGACTTTGCGGATTGCCTTGGGGGAGATGGGCAGTATCATCGCATCATAGGGCGCGAAGTCTTGGCTTGAGATATAGTTCAGGCCTGAGCGGACCAAAATCTCGATCGGGCCCCAGCCCTGGATGTCCGTGGCGATGATGGGCTTATTGTACTTGAGCAGCTTCTCGACGAGCGCGTGGAGCTTGGCTCTGATGCGCGCGTCCATCTCCGAGGCGTTGCCGGAATTGGCGAAGGAGCAGACGAAATAATCGAAGCAAGAGTAAACGGTGGAAGGGAGGGATAACTCGGTCTTGTCTAGCAGCAAAGCCACCTCAAACCCCTTGGCCTTGATGCCCATGACGTCGTTGTTGATGCCGTTTGGGAAGCCGGGATCCATGTGGCTCAAGAGGTCATTCTCGCCGAAAAGGAAGACAAGGTTCGCCTCTTTGGCTTTGGCGATGCGAGGAAAGACCGAAAGAAGATAGGATCTTTCTTCCGTGCGGATGTCCAAGAAGAGCTTCTCCTCGGGAGAAAGCCGCTCGCTCACGAAAAGGGGGATGACGTTCCTTGCGACCGTGGTGAAGAGCTCCTTATCATCCTGCGTCCTCGCCGCATAATCCTTCAATTCCTCCATGGAATCGAAATAGGTGTCTTTCGGCTCGGCCTTAGCGAAATAGCCAACGGGTTTGCCTTCTTTGATCGAATAGATGGGGCGGAAAGAGTAGGCGAGTTTCTTCTCATTGATGATGCGCTCGACCTCGGTGCGGTAAGTCGAATCCTTGAGGAAGCCTTGATTTTCCTTCCCCTTCTCATACCAAACTATTGTTTGTTCTTCTTCGTAGGCAAGCTCCGCCATCTTCTGGGCTTCGGCGATGATGGTTTCGGCAGTGTCGGGATAAGCATAGTGTTCCACCGCTCCGCACCTTACCTCGATTTGACTAGAAAGCGCGTTCAACGAAAGGAAGCGGTTCGCAAGCACAAGCCCGCTCCGAGCAAGGAAAAGGGCTTTCGGCCTTTCGGTTATCTGGGTATCGCTGAGCATGAGCTCATTGCCAGAGCAGGCGATCAGAAATCCTTTAGGAGGCAGCAGATAAGACAAGGCGTTCTTAAGCTGATTGAAAACCAAGGGATCGATCTCCCTGTCTTTTTTCTGAGTCTTTTTGTACAGGAAGCGATAAACGATCGAGACGCCTTTCTTCTTCCCTTTCGAATTCATCGCCTTCGCGAAGTCTTTCGACGTGGATAAGCCATGGTGGTTCACCCCGCTTGAGCCTGCTTTGCTCGAGGCCATGTATTTGAAAAGATAGGACTGCAGATGGAGGATCTTCCTTCTTGTATCCACCGCATCGGCCTGAAGCATTGAGAAATACTGCTTCTTGTCGAAGGTGTCGTTTACGTCGACTTCGAGGAAGTCGCTTTCATCCGCCACCCCGTCGGCGATCGCATTGATCCAATTCATGACCCTCTGTTGCTCAGAGAGAGGAAAGTGTCGGTAGAACTCGTTTAAACTCTCTTTTTTGACGTGGCCCACGTTGATTGCGTTGAAGTAAGAAACCGTATTCTGCGGTAAGTTGATCACGTAGACGCGCACGCTGTTGATCTTATCGAAAAGCTCTTTCTCGTAGGCTTTTCTGCGCTTGGCGTCGAGGCAAAAACTGATGATCACGAACAAAAGACCGAGAAAAATAACAATGCCGGTCACCAGAAGCGGCCAATGTTTGGAAAGGAGTTCCGAGATTCTTTCGTTCATGGGGGAAAGTGTACCACTTAGTGGTAACTAGAACAAAGAAACGTTGCCTAGGAAAGCGAGGTAGGTGTATGATAACCGCGCTCCGGAGGAATACCCAAGCGGTCGAAGGGGTCAGTTTCGAAAACTGATAGTGGGGCCTTGCTCCAGCTGGGGTTCGAATCCCCATTCCTCCGCCACCTTGAAACCACGCGAACGCTAAAGTTCGTTGCCGTAGACTGCTTGCAAAAAACAAGAAGTCACATATAGCCCTGTCCCTCCATGCGAATAACACAGTAAGTCCAATTTTTGACGCGCAGGAAAATTCCAGCCATTCATGGGCTTTTTCTTTATGATTTGGCGGCATCTCGTCACCTTGCGGGTCGAAATCGCGAACAAAATCAGGTCTTTGACGAAGCTCCGCCTGTCGATGTGGTGATTGCAGGCGAAGGCGAACAGATCACACCAGCTTTGGGCGCCCTCCCTGGAATAGCCTCCGTGCGAGCGCATAGGGCTGAAGCCCGTTGACCTTCTTGAGCGGGTTTTTCGAATTCGGCAGGCCCTTCCTTTCCGAGGTCGGGTGGGATTCCCTCCTCAGGCCCAGCCTCTCCATCAACATTTTTAATAGATGCCGCCTTTAAGCTCTCAATACGCATGTTTAGATAACGGGCAAAAGCCACTATGCGCATGCTTCAAGATAGTCAAAAATGCCACTATGCGCACTTTTGACACCATGAGGCAAGGACAACGGCTACCCGAGCGTTTTGCTTCCCAACATTTGGCGAGAGGGGAAAACTATATGCAAAATGCCATGTATGAAGGGATGCACAGGATGCCGTTTCCCTTTTTCGAGAGATTGCGCGGATGGATAACAATGGCCTCATCAACCCTGTCTTTGAATTTTTCGACAAATCTGTTCAAAGATATCGTCGTGTATCTTTCCCCTGATTTAACCTCGATTGGGATGATGCGGCTTTTCGCTTTGTTTCCGCTTGAGACAATGAAATCAATCTCAATGTCATTATGATGCTTTTCGAGAGAATAATGCGAATAAAAATAGAGTTTATATCCTTTACTGGCGAGAGTTTGAGCAATCGCGTTCTCATAGAACATGCCTTCGTTGATGTTCAAATCGCCCAGGATTATCTCGCTGTAAACACGCTTGGCATCGTCGTCGTTCTCATCGAAAGTATGGCTCACCAAAAGGCCCGTGTCGCAAAAATAGCATTTGAGCGAGGAACGATCCTCATTAAGGGATAAGCCGACGTTCGGGTCTTTGCAAAGGAAACATTCGTTCGCCATCGCGGAGTCATCGAGCCAAAAGAAAGCCTCTTCATAATTCTCGTATTTGCCCCCTTTCCTTATCTCGCTCAAAACGACTCGTCTATCGTGTCGGGAGAGAAAGCCTGGAAGTTGGTCGAAAAGGGAAAGTACTTTAGCGCGGTTAGCCGATTTGATCTTCATGATATCGGCCCGGTAAAGCGAGAGGATGTCCCTTTTCTCCGCGTCCGCTTTCGAAAACGATCTACCACTTTCCAAGAAAGCGGAAACACTCATGGGCATCCCCCCAACGAGCACATATTGTCTCCAAAGCAGCATCGCTTTCTCGTGCAGCTCCCTAGGCAAAGCTTCTTTCTGCGCATACCGCGTCCTGATGAGCTCCGCGAGCGGCTTTTCCCCGAAAGCCCACAGGAATTCTTCAAAATCCATGGGGTGCATTTTTATGGAGCGTTCTTCCGAGGGAATGAGAATGCCCTCCGAGTTTTCGTGAATGGAAATGAGGGAGCCCGTCTCTATGTAGTCGTATCTGCCGTCTTTTACTAGGTGTTTTATGGCTTCCCTCGCCTTCGGGCAGTATTCGATTTCATCAAAGATAACAAGCGATTTCCTCGGCGTAAGTTCCAACTTATAGGCGGCGAAAAGAAGCATGAACAAAACGTCAAGATCGGTGACATATTTCTCGAAGTACTCTTTCACTTCTTTCGAAGCCACCGAGAAGTCGATGAGCAGATAAGATTCGTACTCGTTTTTGCCAAAGGCCTCCACAATCGTGGATTTCCCGATTCGTCTCGCCCCTTCTATCAAAAGCGCTTTCGTCCCTTGCGTTTCGTTCTTCCAACGTAGCAATTTCTCATAAATTTTTCTTTTGAACTGCATTAGGACACCTCCAATCTAGCCTTTATTATTCACAGAAAATCCACTATGCGCAAGTCTGGATATGTGCAAATATACCATTATACGCATACTTGAAAATAATTGAGAATGCCACTATGCGTGCTTTTGGGAGCAATTCAGTCAGAATAAAGAAATTTTATCTTGGATAAAAAAACAGCATGTCTTCTACGCTTTATGGCAATTGAAGAATTACTCAACCATTGATTGCCAGGCCCGCGTTCACGACCGGAGGAAAAAATCTATCTGTATGGCTCCGCTGAAATCCAGCGGAGAACACGTCAGTAATAGACCGCATATGTGCTTCGTTTGTAGCATCTGAAAAAGAAGTCCTCAACCTTTAGGAGGAAGACATGTCCAAACGGAATAGACACAACAATACGAAGCATGAGATCCGACGCAGTTTAATTTTTGTCGGCAAAAGTTTTTCAAACTTTGTTTGGGCAATCTTCTTATCGGCATTTTCTTCATCAAAGCCCCCACAGGCCCACGAAAGAAAAAAGGACAATTTTGCGAAAGGCGATTTTGTCAACGCGTTGGCAAAATAGAGGTTTCGCAAGTCCAAGGAGTGAAAAGGAAAATTTTGATTGGTATTTTATGAGAAACGGCTCATTTCGAGCATCTCAAAGAAAGTGAATACCATCGATGAGAATGACGAAACATCGCGTTTCCAAATATGCACCAATCGTTTTTTGACGCGCCGGGAAATCCAAAACCTGGCGAATGTCGTATCCCTGCTTTTTTAAGCCCGGAAACAGTACGCCCCTCTTCAAAGACTCAACGCAAAGAAGATGCGTGGAACGCCCGTGCTCGATAAGTTTTGAAGCGACGCGACAGGGATTTTCTTGCATTCGGCGTGCACAACATACTCAGTCTACATTTTCCTCAACGATTTTTACTTGAGCGCTTTTGAGCCCGCCCAAGATGGGTTCTTATCAAAGACGTCAAGGCTGACATTGTCGTTTTTCTCTAATCCGATGAATTTCTCGCCACCCTCAAAGAAAAGGTGACGGAAGCAAAAAAGACTCTTAAGATATAGCGATAAGCCCATCGGATCGAATTTCTATTACTTAGGCTTTTCTTCGCAGCCCCACTTCGCGAATGCGCTCGAGAAATACGCGGATCGCTCTCCTAACGAATATGGAAAGAAACATTGAAAATAGATTATCTTCTCTCGGATATGACAGCGAGAAAATTCCGAAAAAACCATCAATCGCTCGGAACTTATGAGGGTTTTGCGGCGTTATTCATCAAAGAAGCATTTCCAAAGCCATCATCAAAACAAAGCCGATTAGAAAAGCCCATAGGCCATAATGCTCGAATCCGCCTTTCCTTGATTCTGGAAGAATCTCGTCAAGAGTGACATAGAACATAGCTCCCGCAGCAAAACTAAGAAGCCAAGGAGTGATAATAGATAGTTGAGCAAGAAACAATCCGGCAACGCCGAATAAGGGCTCCACGATCCCTGACATCACGCCCATAAGGAAAGATTTTCCCTTGCTTGTTCCTTCGCCATAAAGAGGGATCGAGACCGCCGCCCCTTCCGGAATATTTTGAATGGCGATCCCAATCGCCAAAGAAAGCGCGGCATATATCGCTTCGCTTCCTCCCCCTTGCAAAGCCAGACCGCAGGCAAAGCCCACCGCTAAGCCCTCCGGGATATTATGAATCGTGACCGCCAAAAAGAACTTCGCGTTCCTGCTCATCCCGCTTCTAGGCCCTTCTTCGCAACCATTGTTCAAATGGAAATGCGGAACAACCTTGTCTAGAAGATAGAGCAAAACCCCGCCTAGCAAAAAGCCGAGAATGGGAGGCAAGTAAGAACAACCAGGGAACGCGGTTTTGCTCTGCTCAATCGAAGGCAAAAGCAGCCCGAAGAAAGAAGCGGCGATCATGATGCCGCCCGCAAAGCCCAGGATAAGGTTATTGGCTTTCGCCCCGAATTTGCCGCGAAAGAAGAAAACGAAAGAACTTCCTAATGTCGTAGCTAGGAAGATGATTCCCAGAGAGATTGCGGATATCGTTATAGCGTTCATCAGAGATTTCCTTTAAGAGTTAATTTATCTTAACTTATAGTAAACCAAATCTTCCTTTTTGCAACTGTTCGAAAAGCCCTTTGGACTACTCCCAACCGCTCTCTGATTTATATCTACAAGACAGGCTTGTTCCCTCGAAAAAGGCCACAAATGCTAAAATAAGGCACTTATGAAGATCAAAAAGAACCTCATTTTGCTCGTCCTAGGGCTTTGCTCGATGTTTTTATCGGCGGCTTTGATATTCGCCTGTTCCTTCGATACCTTTGGAGGGAAGGAAGTCTATTTCAGCTCTACTTATAAAGAAGATAATGTCACCCTTAACGGGACTTATTTTGAAAAGAAAGACGCCGAATATGCGGTGCTCATCTGCCCTGGCTACTCCTGCGATAGAGCCAAGTGGCGCCCGATGGCGGGCGTTTTCTTGAAGAATAACATGTCCGTGATGACTTTCGATTACTCAGGGCAAGGCAATTCTTTTGGAAGAATCGGCTTCGACAACGCGAAGACCGATGAGATCCCCAAGGAAATCGACGACGCGGTCACTTATCTTCACGAGATTTCTTCAATCGATTACGAGAACATCATCCTCATGGGCCATTCGATGGGAGGCAGGGCCATCCTCCGTTTGATGTACGACTATCACATCGAAGGCGCGGACACCAAAGTAAGCCATAAAGCCATCAAGAACATCATTCTTTTCTCCCCGGAAGTGAACTACAAGCATAACGCCCAAGCCTCCTTATTCGCCTCGACGGATGACGAGAACGAGTATCCATGGAAAGACTATTCTCCCAAAGCAATCGAAGGCGTGAATGTTTACCTCTATGGCTCCACCGCGGATGACGTAGTCTCTGATTACGACATTTTAAGAATCTCAGAGCATCTCACGGGCAAAACCGCTCAGGAAAGCGGGACAACATACTTTGAGGAAACAAATGTCTATGGTTCTAAAGTAACCGTCGGAGTCACCGGCCTCGTCCTCCATTCATATCAAATGTACTCTCCTACCTTTGCGGGATACGTCAGCAATTCCATTGAGAAAATCACCGGGAAAGCATCTACCTATCCCTCCTTTTTGATGAGCTTCGTCTATATGGGCTGGGGATTTGGCCTTGTCGGGACCTTCCTTACGCTTCTCTCTTTGGTCGCTAGGCCAAAGCCAATCAAAGAAGGGGAGATCCTCGTGGAGGAAAAAGTCCCTGAAATCAGAAACATGAGGTCCTTCTTGCTAAGGAAGCTTCTTCTTTGGCTGCCTGGTCTTCTCACGGGTTTCCTTATCTGCTGTCTTTGCATCGCCTTGCCCTTTGGCTCGCCGGTCATGAACATCCCTTATATGTGCTGCATCGCAGGATATGGTCTGGTGATGCTCTTCTTTTATCGGAAAGGCAGGTTCAAAGGGACGCTTGGCAAATTGCCAAAGCCTTCTTTCAAGATTCATTCCTCCGCGAAAGACGTTCTTGAGTGCATTTTGGTCTCCATAGGGCTGATTGCCTTCGTCTGGTTCGTCCTCAAGATGACGATGTATAACCTCTTGCCTTATAATATCCGTCTCTTCTGGCTCTTCTTCGCGACCCCTTTGATGGCCATTGGCTACTACATCTCCAGCGTAGAAGGAGACATGTTAAAGAAGGCGAACGCGAAATGGTTGGTCACCCTTCTTTATAATCTCATCCAATACGTCGCCTTGTTCTTATTTGTCTTTTTCTATCTCGCGATTGGCTCCTACTCAGGCTTCATCGGCCAGATGCAGAATTTGGTGCTCATGTACCTCTTGACGATTCCTTTAGGAAACTACATCACCAAAAAATTCAATAACCGCCTATACGGATCGCTTATCTCCTC